>CAZFRU010000020.1:0-68035 GCA_964521385.1 uncultured Gemmatimonadaceae bacterium
CTGGGACGCGCTGGTGGTCACCGACGCGGAGGGCCGCATCGTCCGCACCAACGCGGCGGCCTTGCAGTTGCTGGGCCCCGACGCGGTGACGGGTCGGCCGCTGGCCGACTTCGTGCCCGACTGGGCGGCGGTGCCGACGGGTGTCGCCGACGAACCGCCCACACTCGACGTGACCCGTGACGATGGGTCGACGCTCACCACGCGGGTTCGGGTCGGGCGGGTCGGCGTCGAGCCCGATCAATCCGACACCAGTGACGCGTTCACCGTGGCGTTGCGTCGCGTCGAACCGGTACCTCCGGGCCTCGAGCGCCGCGACGCAGGCGGCGGCCACGATCTCGGCGAACTGGCCCACGAACTCTCGAATGTGGTGACTGCGTTGCTCGCCGGTTGTGAGCTGGCGCGGCTCGATCTTCCCGACGGGCATCCCGCACACGACGAACTCGCCGACATCTCGGCCAATGTGCAACGGGCCCGCGACCTCACCCTGAAGCTGAAACCCGCCGAGCGGGGAGCCGCCCAGCGGCTCGCCGCCATTCCTTCGCCGGGCTCCCTCGCGGCGTCGTCGGTGCGGGACCGCTCGGCGGGCGCCTTTCTGTCGCGCCCGGCACGACGGCGTGGCACCCCCGAGCCGTCGGCCCAGGTCCTGCGTGGTTTGACCGTGCTCGTGGTCGACGACGAGGTGTCGATCCGCCGCTCGGTGCGGGCCGCCTTCGAGGGAGCGGGTGCCGGAGTCCACGATGCCCGCCACGGCTCCGACGCGCTCCTGATGTGGAGTGACCTCAGGGGGCGGGTCGACCTGGTCGTCACCGACCTGCGGATGCCCGAGATGGGAGGCGAAGAGCTCGCCGAACGACTCCGCATGCTGCGCCGCGACCTGCCGATCCTCTTCGTGTCGGGCTATGCCCTGGACCGACGGGTGCGGCGCCGGCCCGGCGACGGCTTTCTCTCGAAGCCCTTCAACACCGAAGAGCTGCTCGAGGCGGCCAGTCGCGTGGTGAGCCAGCCCGGCGTGGGTGCCTGAAGGGCCAAACCCCGCCTCGTGCGACCGCTGTCCCTCAGCGGCGCACGGTGAAGAACACGGTGTCGCTCACCCAGGGCTGCAGCGGCACGTGCACGCCGTCGGCCACGACCGCGATGAGGCGATGCCGCCCCTCGGGCACGTCGTCGAGCACCAGCTCCGACGAGCCGTCTCCCATGTGGATGATACGCCCGGGGACGGTCGGAATCGGTTGGTCTGCCGGGGACACGTCATCGTCGAGAAAGACGTGGTGATGGCCGGTGCCGCTGGTCGTGTCGCCGGCCTGGACGATCCTCACCCCACTGGCCTGGAGGCGTACGGTGACGGCCGGTCCGTCGACCGTCGCTCCGTCGGCTGGCGCCGTGATCTCGACGGTGGCCAGCATGGTGGACGCGGGGAGTTCGGCCGAGGCGGCGTCGATCTCGGCGTCGATCTCGGCTTCGGTATCGGCGTCGGAGCTACACGCGGCTACGGCGGTGAGCATCAACGCGGTGATGGCAAGTTGTCGCATCATGGGAGGCAGGGAGGGAAGAAGGGTAGGGTAGGAGCCGACCCGGACGGCTGTACGGCAGGGCCGCACCCGGGGCGGGGTGAGGGGCCTGCTACCCCCGCAACCGCGTCAGGGGTTCTCGCCGGGTGGGGCCGCTGCGAGCTTCCCAGCGTCCGGGGTCGTCCCGGCCCACCCTCCATGATCCCACCCCTGGTTCCGTGTCGGAATTCATCGCCCTGACGGTCTCGCTCTTCTCGATCGTCAATCCGTTCGCCGCCCTGCCCGTGTACGTGAGCATGACCGGCGACCTGCCCGCGCCCGTGCGCCGGCGCCTGCCCCGCATCACCGCGCTCTCCGCCTTCCTGATCCTCTCCGTGGCCTATCTGGCCGGCGAGGGCATGCTGGGGTTCTTCAACATTCGCATCGCGTCGCTCCGGATCGCGGGCGGCATGCTCATCTTTGGCATGGCCTGGAGCATGCTCCACGCGAAGATGTCGGGC
Organism: uncultured Gemmatimonadaceae bacterium; assembly: GCA_964521385.1. Classification (GTDB taxonomy): domain Bacteria; phylum Gemmatimonadota; class Gemmatimonadetes; order Longimicrobiales; family Gaopeijiaceae; genus Gaopeijia. The sequence goes on from CAZFRU010000020.1 coordinate 2,009, forward strand.
ACCAAGTATCGCCCCGAAGAGGGGGAAGAGGCGCCCGAGCGGCACAACATCGCCGTCGTGCCCCTGGCCATGCCGTTGCTCGCCGGTCCGGGCTCGATCAGCGTGATGATCCTGGCCGCGACGCGCACCGAGAGCGTCCTCGACCATGTCGGATCCGTTCTGGCGGCCTTCTCCGTAGCGCTCACCATCTGGGTGATCCTGCGGGCCGCCGGGCCGATTTCGCGGTTCCTGGGGCAGACGGGGATGAATGTGGCCACCCGCTTCATGGGGCTGATTCTCGCCGCGGTGGCCGTCGAGTTCGTGGCCGCCGGACTCTCGGAGCTCTTTCCGGGCTGGGCGGGATGAGCCTCGCCGATCTCGAGCGCTATCGGGAGATCATCGACGACTGGCCCGCCTTCGTGGCGGCACTCGGGCGGCCCGAGCCCACCACCCTGCGGGTGAATCGTCTCAGGACCGATGTCGCGGCGGTGCGGCGCGCGCTCGAGTCCGAGGGATTCGTGCTGGGAGAGGTCGAGGGGCAACCCTGGTTCCTGCGCGTGATCGAAGGGCCCCGCAATGTGGCCGACACCTATGGACATTGGGCCGGCTGGTTCTACATCCAGCAGGCCTCCACCGGAGTCGCGGCCGAACTGCTGGGTGCGCGCCCGGGGGAACGGGTGCTGGATCTGTGCGCCGCCCCCGGCGGCAAGACCGGACATCTGGCCGAGATGATGGAAGGGCGGGGCACCGTGGTGGCGTGTGAGGTCAACGAGGGTCGCATCCGGGCGCTGCTGGGCAACCTCTACCGCCTGGGCACCCCCAACGTGCTCGTCATCTCGGGCGACGGCCGCGATCTGCCCGACGGGGCCCTCTTCGACCGTGTCCTCGTCGATGTGCCCTGCTCGGCCCAGGGCACGATCCGCAAGAAGGCAGGGCGTCTGCCGGCTCGCTCCAACCGCTTCATGAAGAAGATCACGCGGGCACAGGAGGCTCTGCTGCGGCGGGCCATCGAGCTGACGCGCCCCGGCGGAGTGGTCTTGTATGTGACCTGCACCTTCGGTCCCGACGAGAACGAAGCGGTGGTCTCGCGAGTGCTCGCCGACGCGCCCGTCGACGTCGAGGCCATGGAGCCGCCGATGCCCCATGCCCCGGGCGTGCTCCAGTACGGCAAGCGGGAGTTCGATGCGCGCCTGGCGGGAGCCGTGCGACTATACCCGCACCACCTCGATTCCGGGGGATTGTTTCTCTGTCGGCTGCGCAAGGCGGGCGGCGCAACCGAGCCGGAGGGAGCCTCCGACCCCGGGGCGGACGGTGAGGGCGAGCCGGGCGAGGGGAGTGGCCCCATGTCCACACCCGTCGGTTGGACCCCGGTTGCCGATGTCTTTCCGGACGAGGGCGTCGAGGGTGTCGTCCAGGACGACGTCGACCGGCTGCTGGAGGTGCTGGTGGGGTACTACGGCGTAGCCGCCGAGGCCTTCGAGGGGCTGGCCTGGGTGCGGCGGGGCCGTAACCTCTGGCTGCACGGGTGCGAGCTCTGGCCCCTGGACGCATGGTCCCCGGGCGGACACTGGCGCCCGGTGGCGATCGGGCTCCGGGCCGCCGATTTGAGCGGCGACGGACCTCCGCGTCCCACCAACGACCTTCTGCAGTGGCTCGATGCGCATATCACCCGCCATCGAGTCGATCTGTCGCCGGAGATGTGGCGCGACGTGCTCGACGGGCGCGAGACCCACCTGCCCGGGATCGAGCGGGGCTACGTCGCCCTGGGATTGCAGACGCCCACGGGAGCGCATGTGGTCGGATGGGGATTCGTGCGGGACGGGCGCCTCAAGGACCATGTACCCGGAGGGCAGCGCAAATGGCTGAGAAAGGTGGTGTCGGGGCCGGAGGAGTAGCTCGGAGGTCCGGGCGTCGGCCGCCGCGTTCGGCCACGCCCCTGGTCAAGTCGCGGCCAGCCGTCAGTTCCAGGCGCCCCCGACGGCTGCCTCCAGGTGCGCCCTGGCCGATCGCTCCATGAGCCAGGCGTCCCAGTAGCCCAGTTCGGCCTGGAGGAGTTCGACCTGAAGCAGGAGCGTCGTGGCGAGGTCGGTCTCCCCTTCGTCGTAGGCCGTGCGGAGGAGCTCCTCGTTCTGTTGCGCCGGCGCGAGCACCTCTTCGGCATAGAGTGCCAACTCCTCCTGCGCCGTCGTGTAGCGTTCGAATGCGGCGGTCACGTCGGTCCTGACGTCGAGCTCGGCACCCGAGAGGACCGCTCGGGCCATGTCTTCCTCGCCGACCGCCTGTTGCCGTAGTCCGCCGCCGCGATTCCACAGGGGTAGCGGTATGCCGAACCGCAATCCCCAACGGATCGCGTCTCCAGCGATCGAGCGGGTGGCCACGGCGGCGATCCGGATGTTGGGAATGCCCTGTCGCGTCGCGAGGCGGCGCAGGCTCGTCGCGGCTTCCAGATTCGCCTGGGATCCGCGCAGGTCGGGACGTGCGGCGAGGGCGCGTTCGACGAGTTCGGCAAGGGACTGCTGGCCGAGTCGCGAGTCGGGGGCGTCGGCCACGTCGATCGCGAGAGGTGGATCGGTGGGCAGGCCCAGGATCCGGGCCAGCTCGAGCGAGGCCGACTGGAGGGTGAAACGGGCGCGCCGCTCCTCGGCCCGGGCGCGTCCGGCCGAGATGCGGGCGAGGTTGAGATCCATCTGGCTGACCTCCCCTTCGGCAAAACGGCCCGTGACGGCCGCGCGGAGCCCCTCGGCGAGATCGGCGCCTCGGGCCAGCACCTCATGGCGCCGGCGCGCGGCCGCAGCCTCGAGGAAGGCCAATTCCCCCGCCAGCGTCGCCTGGCGCACGGCATTTCGAAAGCCGGCTTCTGCCGCCGCCTCTCGCCGGGCGGCCGCGGTGCGCCGCAGTCCCCATTGGCCTGCCCATTCGAGTTCCTGCGTGACCAGTCCCTCGAAGGGAGCCGAATCGCCTGGATCCAGGAGCGAGGGCACCTTGAGTTCGAGTTGCGGGTTGAAGGCGTATCCGCGGGCCTGCCGCTGTGCCCCCAGCGCTGCAGCGAGGGCGGCTCGTGCTTCGGCCACGATGGGACTCGTTTCGACCACGTGGCGACGGACTGCCGCGAGGTCGAGGCGAAGGCTGTCCTGCTGCGCGGTAAGTGCGCATGGAAGGAGCAATACCACGCTCATCGTCACCCTCGTCGTCAGACGCCAGCCGATAGCCGCACGGCCAGGCCCCTTCATGCCGCCTCCTCGACGTCCCGAGGCTTGCCGTACCGCAGGTAGAGCGCCGGAATCAGGAGCATGTTCATGACCGTCGAGGTGATGAGTCCTCCCGTGATCACGACCGCGAGGGGATGCTCGATCTCGTGGCCCGGACGGGTGCCTCCCGCCACGATGGGAAGGAGCGCCAGCCCCGTGGCGAGTGCGGTCATCAGGATGGGGGCGAGCCTCTCTTCGCTGCCCCGGGTGACGAGTTCGGCCCCGAACGGCACGCCCTCTTCGCGCTCGAGGTGCATGTAGTGGCTCACCAGCATGATGGCGTTGCGGGCGGCGATGCCGAGCACCGTCACGAACCCCACCAGTGCGCCCAGCGACAACACCCCTCCTGTCAGGACGATACCGACGACGCCACCGAGCAGCGGGAAGGGAAGGGTGAGGAAGACCAGCAGCGCCAACCGGGTCGAGTCGAAGTCGGCCTGGAGAATCAGGAAGATCCCCAGCACCGACAGCGTGGCCAGCATCAGGAGGAGGTTGCGGGATTCGCGGCTTGCCGCGTACTCGCCCAGCACCTCGGGGTGATAGCCGACGCCGAACGATACACCGGCGACGGCGGCCTCGATGTCACGGGCCACCCGACCGAGATCGCGCCCCGCGACGTTGCAGGTGACGTCGATTTTCCGAGAGGCCCCTTCGCGGGTGATCTCGTTGCGGGCCGGAACGATCTCGATGTCGGCCACCGCGTCGAGCGGCACCTGTCCGCCCCCGGGCGTATCGATCATGAGCTGACGCAGCACGATCGGGTCGGCCCGCACGGCTTCGGTGCCCCACATCACGATGTCGAACACCTTCTGGTCCTCGTAGAACTCGCCCAGCTTCTCGCCCCGCACGAGGATGGTCACGGCGCGTTGTACGTCCTGCGGCGTCAGGCCGAAACGACGTCCGGCGTCGGGTCGGAAACGCACGTCCAACTGGGGCACGAGAACCTGTTGTTGCACGTGCAGGTCGATGACGCCATCGATCGCCCCCAACGCCGCGGCCACCCCCTGTGCACGGGATTGGAGGGTGTCGAGGTCGGGCCCCGAGATGCGAACGACGACCGTTGCACTCGCCCCGGTGAGCACTTCCTTGATGCGTTCGCGCAGGTAGGTGAGGACGTCGCGGTACAGGCCGGGGTATCCGTCGACGACTCCCTGGATGGTGGCTACCGTCTCTCGATAGTCCACGTCGGGCTCAACGCTGATCCACAGTTCGGTGAAGTTCGGACCCACCACCTCGTCGGCCACTTCGGCTCGCCCCGTATGCGATCCGAAGTTTCGTACGCCCGGAATCGCCCGCAGCTCCCGGCTCACCTGAAGGGTGATCCGGTCCATGGCTTCGAGAGAGGTGCCGGGCTTCTCCACCCAGTGCATCAGAAAGTCGTACTCCTGGAAGTCGGGGAGAAACTCCTCGCCCAGGAACGGCACGATGAGGGCCGCGACGGCCACGGAGCCGGCGATGATGCCCATGGCCCGCCGAGGGCGATGGAGGAGCCGGGGCAGCACGCGGCGGTATCGAATCTTGAGCCACGATACCACGGGTGAGTCGATCTGGCGCACCCGGGCCCTCTGGGGCAGCAGCATCAGGGAGAGGGCCGGCGTCAACGTCAGCGCCACCAGAAGCGACGCGGCGATCGCCAGGATGTAGGCCAGCGCCAGCGGCCGGAAGAAGGTGCCCGCCAGACCCGGTAGAAAGAAAACGGGAACGAAGACCAGCACGACGATGAGGCTCCCGTAGACGACGGCGCTCCTCACCTCCATCGATGCGTCGAACACCACCGAAAACGCGGGACGGGGGCTCTCCTTGCGAGCGTTGAGACGCAATCGTCTCATGATGTTCTCGACGTCGATGATGGCGTCGTCGACCACCTCGCCGAGGGCGATCACGAGCCCCGCGAGCACCATGGTGTCGAGGGTGCCCCCCTGATACCGCAGTGCGATCGCGGCCGCCAGCAACGACAGCGGTATGGCGGTGAGGCTGATGAGTGCCGTGCGCCAATCGTACAGAAAGAAGCCGAGCAGCAGGATGACGAGCACACATCCGATCAACAGGGCCTGATTCAGATTGCGGAGCGACATCTCGATGAAGGTGGCCGGTCGAAAGATCGTGGGATCGACCTCGACGCCGGTCAGGCCGGGAGCGAGCGCCTCGAGAGCGGACTCGACACCGCGGGTGACGCTGAGCGTGTTCCCCCACGGCTGCTTCTCCACGATGAGCAGCAGGCCGGGGCCGTCGTTGATGATGGCGCTCCCGATCGCCGGTGGGTTGCCTTCGCGCACCTCGGTCACGTCGCCCAGCGTCACGGAGGCACCCCGCGTGTGCTTCACCACGATGTCGGATAGCGCCGCGGGGGTCGACAGGTCGGCGCGGTGCGTCACGGCCAACCGTTGATTGGGGGTGTCGATGAAGCCCCCCGAACCCACCGACACGGCGGCGCGCCCGGCCCGCTCCACCTCTCCCAGGGTGACGCCGCTCGCCCGCAGTCGGTCGGGATCGACCAGCACCTGGAGCTGCCGGTCGCGCTGGCCCCAGATGGCCACGTTGGCGACACCCGACACGGCCATGAGGCGGGGCCGGATCGTCCAGAGTGCGAGCGTGGTCAGCTCGGTCAGGTCGAGGGAGTCCGAACTGAGGCCGATCTTCATGACCCGCGACGTCGACGACAGCGGCGAGAGGATCACCGGTGCCTGCGCCAATGCGGGTAGCTGCGCCGCTACCCCGCCGACCCGCTCCTGCACCAGCTGTCGTGCCTGCATGAGATCGGTGCCCCGCTCGAAGTAGAGCACGACCGAACTCAGGCCGAGCACGGTCTTGGACCGGATCGTCTCGACCCAGGCGGTTCCGATCAGCGCGTTTTCGAGCGGTACGGTGACGAGGGCTTCGACATCCTCGGCCGAGAGGCCGGGGGCCTCGGTCTGGATCTCGACCTTGGGCGGGGCGAATTCCGGAAATACGTCGAACGGTGCGTTCTGCAGCAGTCGGGGGCCCGCGACGACGAGCACCACTGCGAGGGTCATGACGATGAACCGAAGGCGAAGGGCGAGGCGAACGAGAGTGCTCATCGGCGCTCCCTCAATGACTCGTGCCGAATTCGGTGCTGAACAGCTCGGCAGCGCCCACCGTGACCACGGTGCTCCCCTCGGCCGGGCCGCGGGTCAGGATCGCCATACCTTCGACCACCTCCGACACCTCGACGCGCGTGCGGGTATAGGCCTGCTCCCCGGTCGCCACGTAGACCCACGTCCCTCCGTTGATGTCGATGACCACGGCCGCCCACGGCACCGTGAGTCCCTCGCTCCGCGACACGAGGGCTACGGAGACGCTCACCCGCTCTCCGGGTCGAAAGGTGTGCTCGGGATTGGGCAGGCTGTAGAACAGATCGACCGAGGCGGCTGCGGCGTCGGCGGTGGGTGGCCCCGCGATCGGTGTGGCCGCAATGCCGACACCCCCGTCGGCTCCGCGATGCACGAGGGCCACAGCATCCGGTTCCCGCAGCACGCTCGGGCGATCCCCCCCGTAGACGGGCACCCGAATCCAGAGGGGATCGACCTTCACGATCTCCATGAGGATCGCCCCGTCCGACACCGTTTGTCCGGGTGCGACCTCGACGCGCCGAACGACGCCCGCGGCCGGAGCATGGAGCACCACGGGAGAGAGCGAGGAGTCGTCCTCGGGGATCGTCCCCGACTCCATCAGAGCGAGCCGTGCCCGGGCTGCGTCGGCCGCCGATCGGGCCGTGGCCCACTCCGCTTCGGCGTCTTCGAGTTGCGAGCGGCTCGCGATTCCCTGTTCGACGAGTCGTCGGGCGCGGGACGCCTTCGTCTCGGCGTTCACCTCGCGTGCCTCCGCGGCGGCGGCCTCCTCTCGTGCACGCCCCAGGTCGGGGGGAAGGGTGGCCAGATGTACCAGGTCCTGACCGGCGCTCACGCGATCACCGGCCACGGGGAGGCGACCGCCGCGAGGAGGGAGGACGGTTGCGGCGCGAGGGGCCGACAGGAGGGCAGCGGCGCCGGAGGGCGCGACGAGTTCACCTCCGAAGGTGCGCCGCGACGGCACCGACCGACGCTCGATGGTGGCGACCTCGATCCCGATCCGCTCCGCCGCGCGGGGTGTGAGGTGAACCGTCGTGAGACTCGCCTCGGGGGTGGGGTTGTCGAGGTGGGCCGGAGCCGGCTCCGGCGCGGACTCCGACCCGCATCCGCTCGCCGCGATGAACACGAGGAGCCGGCCTACGCGAAGCCGCATGGGTGAGTGCATGGGTGTCTCACACGCTGGAGGGGAACCGGTGCGGATCGTACGGCTCGGGCGTCGAGGTCGGCAAGCCGGTGGGCTGGTGGGCGCGTGGACTGGTGGACTGGTGGCCGGTGGCCGGTGGCCGACGTCGCCCCGGAGGATGGCGGCGCTCGCCTTTCACGCGGATTACGGGACGGGGCAGGGCAGCTGTAATCGTGCTGAGAGGTGCCGATGACCAGACTCCGTGCGTTCCGACGACCTTCACCCTCCCAGGGAGTCACGATGCGGCACCGACCCCGCCTGATCACGGCCCTCCTCCTGGCGTCTACTGCCGCGTGCGGCGAAGGCGCCGACAACCCCGAAATCGAACTGACGCCCGAACTGGTGGCCCGGGCCGGCATCGACGGCGGAACCGCGCGCGCCACCGCCCTGGCGAGGGTCCCCGGGGGCATCGTGAAGTCCGCCGAGCTGGAGGAAGAAGACGGACTTCTGGTCTACTCGTTCGACATTCGGGTCGAAGGCGAATCGGGCGTGACGGAAATCCTCGTCGACGCCACGACCGGGCAGATCGTCTCCGAAGATCATGAGACCGACGACGACGAGGCCGCCGAAGAGCAAGACGACGAGGGTGGCGACGGCGACAACGATGACAGGGAGGGGGCTGAAATCGCGGTGATCGACGGGGTCTCCAGGTCGGAGGCTCCGACGTGACGGAATCCGGCGAGTCCCGCAGCAAGGTGCCCGAAGTGGCACTGCTGTTCTGGGTCATCAAGATTGCGGCAACCACGCTGGGCGAGACAGGCGGTGACGCCGTGTCGATGTCCCTGAACCTGGGGTACTTGTGGGGGACGCTGATCTTCGCGGTCTTCTTCGGCGTAGCCGTGTACGCGCAGATCCGGGCGAAGCGCTTCCATCCCTGGTTGTACTGGACCACGATCATCGCGACGACGACCGTCGGAACGACCCTGGCCGACTTCGCCGATCGGTCGCTCGGCATAGGGTACGCCGGCGGCAGCGCGATTCTGCTGCTTCTCCTGGCGACCTCCTTGTTCACCTGGCACCGCACGCTCGGCTCCGTATCGGTGACGCGCATCGCCACACCCCGGGAAGAGGCCTTCTACTGGGTGACGATCATGTTGTCGCAGACGCTGGGTACGGCGACGGGCGATTGGGCCGCCGATACGGCCGGTCTCGGGTACGGTGGGGCGGCGCTGATCTTCGCGGCGCTCCTGGGCGTCGTCCTGGTCGCCTACTTCTGGACCGCGATCCCGAGGACGGCTCTGTTCTGGGCCGCGTTCATCCTGACGCGTCCGCTCGGGGCCGTCGTGGGCGACTTCCTCGACAAACCGGTCGACGCGGGTGGGTTGGCGCTGAGCCGCTTCACGGCGTCGGCGGTGCTGCTCGGCTTCATCGCCGGGTGCATCGTACTGCTCCCGCAGCGGGCGGCCCGCGAAGCGCACTGATTCGGGGTGCGGACGAGGTTGCCGTCCGCACGCGGATCACCTACCGGGGTTGTGACTTGCCGGGGGCGCTGCGAGCCAGGGAGAACCACGCCGTCGTGCCCTCCCCCGGGGTCGACTCCAGGGTGAGGCGCGCGCCGTGCGCTTCGGCGATCCGTCGGGCGATCGAAAGGCCCAGGCCCGTGCTGCGACCTCTGGTGCGTGCGGAGTCGGCGCGGTAGAAGCGCTCGAACACGTGGGGGAGCACTGCTTCGGGAATCCCGGGACCGGTGTCGCGGATCGTCACGCGACACCACCTCGGATCGGCGGTGACCGAGGCGTGGACCGTACTCGAGCGCCCCCCGTGCTTCACCGCATTCTCCAGCAGGATCAACAACACCTGCCGGATCAGGCCCGGGTCGGCGGTCACCGGAGCCTGTTCGAACTCGGCCAGCCGGAGCTCGACTCCGGCGGCGGCCGCGATCGGAGCGATGATCTCCGAGGCCTCCACGAGAAGGTCGTCCAGAAACACGGGCGAGCGATGCACCGGGAGACGGTTCTCGTCGGCCAGGGCCAGGAGGAGAAGGCCCTCGACCGTGCGGCCCAGACCATCGGCTTCGGCGGCCAGCTTTTCGAGGGTGGCCACGTACTCGTCGACGCCACGGGGGCGTTGTAGTGCAACTTCGGCCCGTGTCCGGAGCGCGGCCGTGGGCGTTCGCAGTTCATGCGACGCATCGGCGACGAATCGACGCATACGCTCGACCGATTGCTCGACCGGCACGAGCGACTTGCGGGCGAGCGCCGCTCCACCGAGCCCAACCAGGACGAGAGCCGCCAGGGCGGCGGTCAAGAACGACGCGATCAGACCGGGGAACTCGTCTTCGATCTCGATGGCCCGGGCGCTGGCGACGAGCGCATGGCGCTGGCCATCGAACATGATCGCCCGCCCATAGACCTGCCAGCTGATTTCATCGTCGGTCTCGGGCCGACCCCTCGCCTCCCCATCCCGGAGCGCGACCGTCGCGAGTTCCGAAATGAACGGAGGGGGTGTGGGTTGTCCCGGGGCCTGCCCGCTGGCGTCGATCAGGTACAGGTCCCCCACGGCATCGTCGATCGCGGCAAGTGCCGCCGCGAGGTCGGGCCCAGCCCCCGTCCGGACCGAAAGCGCCGTCCCGAACGCATCGACGTCGCTCACCAGGCGCCGGTTCAGAGCAGAGGCCACCTGCACGGTGATCGCGAAATAGACGGCGAACCCGAAGAGCAACAGGATCGAAGCCGAAACGCCCACGTACCACGCGGTGAGCCGCCTCCGGATGCGACGGAACGTATTCACGCGCCGAACCGATATCCGGCGCCCCGGATCGTGTGGATCAACCTGGGATCGAATCCGTCGTCGATCTTCTTGCGCAGGCGCCACACGAGGACTTCGAGAAGGTTGGTGAACGGGTCGTGGTTGCCGTCCCAGACGTATCCCGTGATTTCCGTGCGCGTAAGCACGGTGTTCTCGTGGCGGACGAAGAACTCGAGGAGCGCCCATTCCTGGGCGGTGAGGGAGAGCACCCGACCTGCCCGGATCGCGGTGTGCGCATCCAGATCGACTTCGAGGTCGGCGAAGCGTCGGACCGTGTGTAGCATGTCCGGAGGGCGCCGAGCCAACGCGCGGATGCGCGCCACCAGTTCCCGGAAGGAGAAGGGCTTCGTGAGGTAGTCGTCGCCTCCGGCCCGGAAGCCGTCGATACGATCGTCTTCCGCGCCCAGGGCGGTCAAGAAGAGGACCGGCGTGTGGTTCCCCTCCGATCGCAGGCGCCTGCAGAGATCGACCCCCGAGCCCCCCGGGAGGAGAACGTCGAGCACGATCACGTCGTGGGTACCGAGGCCGGCCTCGAGCATGCCCTGCGCGAAGGTCGACACCGCCTTCACGCGAATGTCCTCGTCTTCCAGGCCGCCCGCCAGAACTTCGAGCAGCCCCGGGTCGTCTTCGATCAGGAGTACCTTCATGCTTCGCTCGTCATGTAGGCGGCATGGTGCGACTCGGCAGAAGATAGTGTCGCACTCCTTGCAGGGTGCTTTTAGCGTGTAATCGAGGTGTGAGGTTGCGGGCGCGACGTTGGGTCGGTGTCGCTACCGCCTTCTGACGTCAGGGAGCGCTGACATGCTTGTGGAACGGATGGAGGACTCCGGCCGCTGGCTCTTTCGGTGCCCTCACCGTCGGCCGCACGCCGGCCTCGACTTCGGGTCGCAACACGCGGCGGCAGGTTGCGGAGTCGCTCAACACGACGGGGATCTACTCGACGGTGCGACACCCCCTCTACCTCGGCAACTTCCTGATGGCCCTCGGCGTGGTGCTGTTTCCGATGACGTGGTGGCTCGTGGTCATCTACGGCTTGGCCTTCTGGCTCTACTACGAGCGCATCATGTTGGCGGAGGAGGCCTTTCTCCGTTCCCGCTTCGGGACCGCTTTCGAGGAATGGGCGAGACGCACGCCGGCCTTCGTGCCACGACTCCGCGGGTATGTGGCCCCGGACCTGCCGTTCTCGCTCCGAAATGTGCTGCGGCGGGAATACAATGGAGCCTTCGCGGTCGTACTGCTTCTGACACTTCTGGAGACCACTCGTGGCTGGGAGTCGAATGGGCGCCTGCAACTCGACCTGCCCTGGATATGGTTCGCGGGGTCGGAGTCGTGGTATGGACCGTACTGCGAACCATGAAAAGACACACGCGGTGGACTGCGGTCCGAGGACGGTAGGTTCGCCTTCCCAGCCGACCCTTTCGCGCGCGCGCGCCACCACCCGCCTTCGACTCCCTCGTCTCATGCCCTTCGCACTTCGGTTGCTTCTCGTCCTGGTCGTCCTGGCGCCTTTCTCGTTGCGTGCGCAGGACGGCGTGCGGGAGGGCGCGTTGCGTGTCTTTCTCGACTGCAACGCACACGGATGCGACTCCGAGTACTTCCGGACCGAGATCACCTTCGTCAACTGGGCTCGGGACCGGACGCTGGCTCAGGTGCACCTCATCGTCGCGGGGGTCGGCACGGGTGGGGGAGGACAGCTCTTCACCTTCGATTTCATCGGACTGGGCACCCTCGACTCGACGGACGACCAACTGACCTATACCTCGAACTCGACCGACACCGAGGCCGAAACACTCGAGGGGCTGACGCGGGTCATGGCGGCCGGGCTGGCCCGGTATGCCGCGTTGGTGGGTGGGGCAGGAAGTCTGCGCATTACCGCGGCAGAGCAGGACGCGGGCTTCGTGGACCGGCTCGTGTCGGCGTCGGAGGTCGATGATCCGTGGCACTTCTGGGTGTTCGAGATCGGCGGGAGTGTCGACCTCGAAGGCGAGGAGACCGAGACCCAGCAGAGCTACCGGGGATCGGCTGAGGCACGTCGCACGACCGATACCTGGAAACTCGAATTCGAGGCCCGTGGCAATCTGACCCGCAACGAGATCGAGCGCACCGACGGCACGGTTCGCCTGGATGAGCGGACCAGTTGGAACGCCGACGTCTTCGCCGTCCACGCCCTTGCGGCGCGCTGGTCGATCGGCGGATTGGCGGGTGCCAGCGCCTCCACCCGTCAGAACCAGGATCTGGGGGCCGAGATCTTCGCGGCCCTCGAATACAGCTTTCTACCGTATCCGGAGGCCCCCCGCCGTTCGTTCACGGCCCGGTACGACGTGGGGGTGCGGTATTTCGACTGGGAGGACGAGACGATCTTTCGCGTGACCCGGGAGACGCGCCCTCAGCACGTACTCGCTCTGGAATATTTCCAGCGACAGCCCTGGGGAGAGTCGCAGTTCGAACTACGGGGGAGCCAGTACCTCCACGATCTGTCACTGACCAACGTGGCCATCGAGGGAGGCCTCGAGTTTCGGATCCTGAGGGGACTCTCGCTCGAAGTCGACGGCGAGATCCAGTGGATCGAAGACCAGCTCTTCATCTCGGCCGAGGGGCTCAGCGACGAAGACATCTTCCTGGGGCGCTTCGACCGACCCACCGACTTTCGGTACGAGCTGACCATCGGGCTCAGCTTCGAGTTCGGCTCGATCTTCAACAACGTGGTCAACAACCGGTTCTGAAGCGGGTGAAACACTCGTTGCGGGGTCGCGTATACTGATTCAACCGGCCAGGCTGCCGAATTTCGACCGGCACCCACCCGGGGCCGCGCCCTCCCCCAAGGTGCCCATGCGCACAGCTCTGCTTCTTCCTGTCCTCGCCCTGGCGGCGCTCGCGGTGCCGACGGCTGGGCAGCAGTTGGTGCATGTCGAAGGGCGGGTAGTGGACGAACACAGCCAGCGCCCGCTGGCGTTCGCCGATATCACAGTGCGGCGCCCCTCGGGCCAGTTCGTGCGGAGTCTCCAGGCCGATTCGCTCGGCCGTTTCGAGTTCCAGGTCAGCCGGGTGCGGGGGGTCGAGCTGCGGGTCGAGATGCTGGGCTACCAGACCAATGTCACGCCGGTGCTCTACTTCGACGACAAGAAGTACTTCCAGATCGAGATTCGCCTCGACGCGGACGCCCTCCTGTTGGCGCCTCTCGAGGTGATCGTCTGGTCGGAGGTCGACCCGAGTCCGTTTCTGGACAACTTCCGGCGTCGCCTCAGAAACGGCATGGGCATCTACATCACCCGTGAGCAGATCGAGGCGCGCAATCCCAGCTTCGTCTCGGATATGCTTCGTACCGTGCCCGGCCTGCAAGTGAACGGATCGGGCAACAGCCTGCGGCCCTCGGTCTCGTTCGGGCGCAGTTCGGGAATGCGCTGTTACACGCAGATCTTCGTCGACGGCCTGCTCATGAATCCCTGGTCCGTGGGTGAGGCCAACGCCCGCCTCGACGACTTCGTGACCCCGCAGTCGGTCGAGGGGATCGAGATCTACCGGGGGCTGAGCACGGTGCCTCCCGAATTCCTGACGCCCGACGCCGAGTGTGGTGTCATCGCGGTCTGGACGCGACGCGGGGGCGTGGCGCAGCGCTGACCGTGCGGGTCGCGCCTTCACGAGCCCCGCACGAATTTCCTTGACAAATCCCGGGCTCGCCTCTAACTCACATCCATGTAAGAGTGCTCTCAGGGCCGTCATGTGCCCGGGCGCACTCGTGCAGTCCCCACACACGGAGACGAGTTGACACCACCTTCTTTTGCCCCCCCAAATGGATCGCCGTGCCCGCCGTCGCCCCAGCCAGAGCTGGGGCGCAGTTGGGTCGTCGGCCCAGGTGGCCTCCCCCCGCTGCCCGAATCATTCGGCTTCGACCAGGCGGACGGGAGTCTTGTCGCGTGTGTATGTCCCCACCCCTCAGGAGCCCTGCTTCAGGAGGCACGAAATGAAACTCTGGGGTAAGATTGTTCCACTCCTCGCCCTGACCGTCGGGCTGTGCGTCGCAGCGCCCGCTGCCGCACAGACCGGGTCGGTCACGGGTACCATGACGGACGGATCGTCCGGGCAACCCCTGGATGCCGTCCAGGTCAGCCTCGAGACGCCTGCGGGCGGAGCCACCCAGTTCGGTGGCATCACCCAGGCCAACGGACGCTTCCTTCTGCCCAACGTCCCCCTCGGGTCGTATGTGCTGCGGGCTCAGTTGCTGGGCTTCAGCGTGGAGACCCAGGCCATCGAAGTGGTTGCCGGCACGCCCACGATGGTGAATCTGACGCTGACTCCCCAGGCGATTTCGCTGAGTGAGATCGTCGTCACGGGTGTGGCGGGCGCCACGCAGCGTACGAAGCTTCCCTTCGATGTGGCCCAGGTGCGGGTGGCGGATCTTCCGATTCCGTCGGTCAACGCCGCTCAGGCCATCGCCGGCAAGGTCGCCGGTGCCCAGGTCGTGCAGGGCAGCTCGCGGCCCGGTTCGGCGCCGTCGATCCTTCTGCGCGGTGTGACCAGCCTCGACGCCAGCGGCCGTAGTCAGGAGCCGCTGTACATCGTCGACGGTGTGATTCTCGGTGCGTCGATGGTCGACATCGACGCCCTCGACATCCAGACCATCGAGGTCGTGAAGGGTGCCGCTGCGGCGTCGCTGTACGGATCACGGGCCGCCAACGGGGTCATCCAGATCCGCACCAAGCGTGGTGCAGAGATGGCCGACGACCAGGTGCGCTACACCTTCCGTTCGGAGTACGGCCAGAGCAAGCTGCGCGAGACGCCCGACCTGCTCCTCACCGAGGTGCACGAGTACGAGCTCACGCCCGACGGCAGCGCCTTCGTCGATGTCGACGGCACACCCTGCCAGTGGCTGACGTGCGACTCGCCCCAACTCGCGGGGCAGGCGGCAAACGGTGCCAACCCAGACGCCTGGAACACCTTCCAGACCAACCGGTGGCCCGGTCAGACCTACGACCAGGTCCAGCGGTTCTTCGAGGGTGGCGACTACATGGTCAACAACATCTCGGCCGAGGGTCGTTCGGGTCGCACGAACTTTCACGTGTCGGCCAGCAACACCTTCGAACAGGGTGTCATTCGCTATCAGCCGGGCTTCAAGCGCAGCAATTTCCGCGTCAACGTCGACCAGTCGGTCTCCGACAACCTGACGCTGCAGTCGAGTGTCTTCTACAGCCGTTCGACCGCGGGCAACTCGCAGGGCAACCTCTTCGACCTCACCCGCATGCCTGCGGGGGTCGATCTCGAGGCCGAAGATCCGTTCGAGCCCGGCCAGATCGTGCTCAACGTCAATCCGACCGACCCCGAGAGCCCGAACCCGCTCTATACCATGAAGAACACCGACAGCAAGTCGACCCGGGGCCGGTTCCTCGGGGCCACGACGCTGCGGTGGACGCCGGTCGAGTGGATGAACATCGACGGCAACGTCAGCTTCGACCGCTTCGACAGCAACAGCTACACCTTCCGTGAAAAGGGCTATCGCACGGTCAACCCGTCGCCCACGACCAACAACGGAACGCTGTCCAAGAATACCAGCCGGACCGAGGCGCTCAACGCCAGCCTCACCTTCACCTTCCCGTGGCAGGTGTCCGACCAGATTCGCAACACCACGCAGATGCGCTACCTGCTGGAAAGCGAAGACTACGAAGGCTTCAATACGGGTGGTAACTCGTTTGCCGTGGCCGGCGTGCCCTCGCTCGACAACCTCGATCAGACCACGATCGGGAGTGGCTCGTCGCAAGAGACGGTGCGGGCCGACGGGTACTTCCTGATCACCAACTTCGACATGTACGACAAGTACGTGCTCGACGCCCTGATCCGGAACGACGGCAGTTCGTTGTTCGGCTCCGACCAGCGGCGGCAGTGGTATTATCGTGTGGCCGGTGCCTGGCGTCTGAGCCAGGAGGACTTCTTCAACGTCGACGCCATCGACGAGCTGAAGTTCCGGTACTCGCTCGGTACGGCCGGTGGCCGTCCGCGCTACTCCGCCCAGTACGAGACCTACAGCGTGTCGGGTGGACGTATCTCTCCGGTGAACCTGGGCAACAAGAACCTCAAGCCCGAGTTCTCGATCGAGCATGAAGTAGGCTTCGACCTGGGCCTGTTCGACTACAAGGCCGTCTTGTCGGGGACCTACGCCAACACCACCACCGAAGACCAGATCCTCCAGGTGCCGCAGCCTGCCTACACGGGCTATCAGAGCCAGTGGCGGAACGCCGGCACGCTCCAGAGCACCACCTGGGAAGCGACGCTCGATCTGCGCCTGAAGGAGTCCGCCGACTTCCGCTGGAGCGCGAAGCTGCTGTACGATCGCACGCGCTCCGAGATCACCGCATTGAACGTGCCGGCCTTTACCTATGGCGTCGGTGGCCAGGGGCTCGGCTCGGTGTTCTACGCTCGTCCGGACGAAGAGGTCGGGACGTTCTACGGCACGCAGTACGCCGAGACCTGTGCCGATCTTCCGGCCGACGTGACCTGCGACGGCTTCACCACCAATTCGGACGGGTTCCTCGTCTGGGTCGGTGAGGGCGGTAGCCTGTCCAATCCCCAGTGGGGTGCGGGTGGCCCCGCCGTCGGCGGCGCCGGCGTCAAGTGGGGCACGCCCTTCAAGGGTAGCTGCATCGACCGGTCGACCGGTGAAGAGACGCAGTTCTGCCCACTGGGCAACAGCATGCCCGACTACAACGTGGGGCTGTCGACCAACCTCACCTACAAGGGCCTCAACCTGTATGCGCTCCTGCAGCGCACGGCCAACTTCGACATCTACAATCAGCCGCTGCAGTGGGGCACCTTCAAGCGCTTCACGGGCATCTTCGACCAGACCGGCGTGCCGGAGGCCGAGCGCAAGCCTCTCGGCTACTACGATGCCTGGTACGGCGTCAGCGGCCTGGCACCCAGCAGCATCTTCGTCGAAGACGGTTCGTTCACCAAGTTGCGTGAAGTGACGCTGGCGTATCGCTTCGGTGACGACGTGCTCGCCAGTCTGCCCGGCCTGAACCGGTTCAGCAGCATCGGACTGAATATCACGGGTCGCAACCTGTTCACCTGGACTGACTACCGGGGCTACGACCCGGACCTCGGCGAGAGCGGTGGTGACACCGGCTCGGCCGCGGTAGCGCGCGTGGACGGGTACAACTACCCGGCCTTCCGCACGTTTACGGCGTCTCTCGAGTTCATCTTCTAAGGAGAGCTGCACACATGAGAACCCTCAAGACTCTCGTGGTCGGCTCGTTGCTCCTTTTCGGGAGCACCGCGTGTGTCGACCTGGACGTTTCGAACCCGAATGCGCCTGACGCGAGCCGTGCGTTGGCGTCGGCGGGCGACGTGGAGTCGCTCATCTCGGGCGCCTTCAACACCTGGTTCCTCTATGGGCACTCCAACGGTGGGCCCGGACCAGTTCTCAGCAACCAGTCGTTTCAGCACAACGCGCCGTGGGCCAACTTCGGTATGGAGTTCTACGGCCGGATTCCGCGCAACGGCATCCAGAACGACGTGTCCGACAGCAACTACAGTTATATGGTTCGCCCGTGGTACCGGCCCTACCGGGCCATCGCGGCGCTGGCCGACGGCCTGAAGGCGCTCAACGATCCGGCCGTGGCGGCTGATCTCGAGCCCGAGCAGGTGGCCCGGGCCAAGGCCTACGGCAAGTTCGTACAGGCGTTGAGCCACGCCACCCTCGCGCTGTTCCACGATCGGGGATTCGTGGTCGACGAAACGACCGACCTGACCCAGGCGCAGGAGATGCTGGACTACAACGCGCTGATGGAGGTGGCGCTGGGCCAGTTCGACGAGGCCATCCAGCTCTCGAGCAGCACCTTCATCCTGCCCGCGGGGTGGATGAGCGTCGAGGTCACCAACAGCGAGTTGGCTCGGATCGCCCATTCGTACAAGGCGCGGTTCCGCGCGCTGAACGCCCGCACGCCCGCCGAGCGGGCGGCGGTCGATTGGACCAAGGTGGTGGCCGACATCGATGCCGGCATCACGCAGGATTTCGAGATGCTGTTCGACTGGGACAACGGCTGGTACTTCTCGGCGCTGGATTACAGCACCGACACCGGTTGGAGCCAGATTGCCTACTGGGTCTACGGCATGGCCGACCAGGAAGGAGACTACCAGCGCTGGCTGCAGCTCTCGCTGACCGAGAAGAGCTACGAGTTCTCGGGTGGAGAGCCGGTGCTGATCGTCACCCCCGACACCCGCTTCCCTCAGGGGACGTCGGTCGACGCACAGCGGGCGACCCAGGGCTCGAAGTTCTCGATCGTGACACCCGCAGAGGCGGGTGGCACCTGGAAGCGCCCCGATCGGGGCACCTGGCGCTGGAGCTGGTACAAGTCCAAGCCCGCCGGGTGGGACTACTGGGGTGGCCCGAAGCAGATGCAGCCGGAGATCACGTATGACGAAATGCGTCTGCTCAAGGCCGAAGCCATGTTCCGTGCCAACAACAAGGCCGGCGCGGCCGACCTCATCAACGTCACGCGGGTGGCCGCGGGGCTGAATCCCACCGACGCTGCCGGCACCAACACCAGCTGCGTGCCGAAGCTGCCCAACGGATCGTGTGGCGATCTCTGGGAGATGCTCAAGTGGGAGAAGCGCATGGAGACCGTCTGGACGGGTCCCGCCATGGGCAACTGGTGGTTCGATGGGCGTGGATGGGGCGACCTCTTCAAGGACACCCCGTTGCAGTTCCCCGTGCCCTGTCAGGAGCTGCAGGTGCTGCAGATGCTGCCCTGCAACTCGTTTGGCGGACCGGGTGGCGAGTTCAGCGCCCCGGTCAGCACCTACGCCTACCCGGACGAGTCTCGCTGAGCAACAGCGGCGAGGTGGCCGGTTAGACGGCATTCGGGTGGGGGGCGCCACGCGCCCCCCACCCGTTGCCGTTGGCAGGGTGCAGAAAAAGAGAGGGGGGTGTCCGATTGGACACCCCCCTCTCTCTTCCTGCTGAACCGCTGGGGCTCAGGCCAGGAACACCACCGGAGCCGGATACACCATACCGTTCTTGGGATCATCCGGGCCGTCGGGCTTTTCCGGATCTTCGTCGGAGTCCGGAAGGCGCGGTGCCGTCGCGCTCTTGCAGCCGACGATCGAAAAGGTGGCCAACAACGCAAACAGCCGAATCCACTTCATCATGCACCTCCAGCGACCAGGACCAGACGAGCGGATGCTCTCGCACCCACAATATAACGATACCCACAACGAGGCGAAGGGTTCACCGTGTCGAGCCCGTCCGGTCAGGGTGCGGTCTCCACGAAGGCGGCGCAGGCCGCGGTCTGTGGAGTCTCGCCCTCGGGGGAGCGGAGGACGCGCACGATGAACGACTGCCCGGAGTGGAACAGGTTGGCGATCGATGCCTCGGCCGAGGCCGACCCACTTCCGCCGGGAAGGAGCACCGGGTACGAGGCCGGTCCTCCCTGCAGCTCGCCGGGTGCGGCGCAGGTGCCGCGCTCGATGCGCCAGGCGTGGGGCACTCCGGAATCAGCCCCCTCGATCGAGATGGTGGCCTGGGTGCGGCCGGCCTGGGTGAGGGCTGCCGCCCGACCTCGCACCTCGTAGGGTCGCACGGCCACCAGGGTGGCCTTCCAGGCAGTGATCAGCGGGCCGGTGGAATCGCCACAGCCTGTTCCGCCGAAGACCATGGCCGAGAACAGGATAGCGCCCAAGGCTCGCTCGAGCCTGCGCGTCGGACGGGGGGACGTGGTGAACCGGGGTGTCATGACAGGCACCTTACCCACCCGCCACGGGGCTGTCAATCGCGCGAATCCTTTACACTGTCGGGTAAGCTCACGAGATTGTCGACGTACGATACGGGTGTGAGACAGGACGTTTCATCTTTACGATTCCGAGGCCTGAATGCCATCGAGTTTCCTACGCGTGCGCCCTACCCGCCAGGCCATGGCCGCCATTCTGGCTCTCTCCGCCTTGGTGTGGGCTGCAGGGCTCGAGGCTCAGGTCGTGACTCGCCCCCAGTTCGGGGTGGGTTACGTTGCCAACGCGCCCGATGCCGTCGCCGGAGCGTCGGCCTACGCGCTGTGGCCGGTCCTGGGTGGGCTGGGGCTGTACGTCGACGCCAAGTTCGATATCGACAGCCCCAACAAGGACATCGCCTTTCGGACCGATATCGATGCCGAAGACATGCGGACGAGCCCCGAGTTCTCGGGCGCCCGGTTCTTGAACCAGGAGTTCAGCTTCAAGAGCCTGAACGTGGCCGTCTTGCGGCCCCTGACCACCGGTTTGATGGTGTACGCCGGTGGAGGGGTGGCGTGGGGTGAGAACTACAAGCTCTACGAGCAGATCATCGGCGAGCTCGGCTATGCCATCTGGGTGGCCGACCCCGGGTTCGACGAAACACGCGTCAATGTCATGGGCGGGTTCATGCTTCGCCTCAACGCGCACCTGACCACCCAGTTCGGGTACGAGACCCAGCCCAAGGGTGTCACGGCCGGGATCTCCCTACGGATTCCCTCCTGGTGATCCACTGTTTCCGTCTACGTCCACTACCACCGGAGTCCAAGCGATGAATTCCCTGCGACGTATTTCCGTACTTCTCGCGGTGCTCGCCATGGTGTTCACGACGGCCTGCGCGAGTACCGGCGGGACCACAGGCGAGTCCCGGCGCAGTGATCGTCTCACGCGGGACGAGATCATGGGCGCAGAGGTCACCAACCTCTACGACGTGATCCAGCGGCTCCGCCCGCGCTGGCTCGTCGTGCGGGGTACGAGAAGCATCAACATGGAAACGTCCATCGTCGTCTTCCAGAATGACATGCATCTCGGCAACGTCGAGTCGCTCAAGCAGATGTCGCCCGAACTCGCCTATTCGATCGAATACATGGATGGTCAGCGGGCCTCGGCAACACTTCCAGGTATCACCTCGGGGCAGCACGTAGAGGCCGCTATCATCATCCGGACGCGCCCGGGCGGCTGACCGGCGGGGCTAGTCAACCGAGGAACGCTCCGGGTGGGGACGGTGTTCGAGGACTGACCCTCTGGTCGCCCCGTGGTGACTCGAGTCCCCTCCCGAGCCGACGAACCCGATGCGCCCTCGACGCTTCTTGCCATCCCTTGCCGCGCTCCTCGTGATCGGCGCTTCGTCTTCCGGGGGACTTGCGGCAGCCCAGGCCAGCGGCTCGAACGGAGGATCGGCTCGCGCAGCGGCTGAGCTGCCTCCTCGCGAAGGCATGTACCACGCCTTTCGGCCTGGCGAGCGCCTGGTCTACGATGCGCACGTAGGGATTCTCGGCGGAGTCGGTGAGGCCATCCTCGAGATCCGCCCCGATTCGGTGCGTGGTATCGCGGTGTACAACACCCGCCTGGAACTCCACGCGTCGGCGTTGTTCGGCACGGTGAAGCTCGACGATCTGTTTCAGTCGTGGGTCGACCCCCGCACACTGAGCTCGCTTCGGTTCGAGAAGCAGCAGGACGAGCCGCGCACGAAGACCCACGAGCGCTACGACTTCTTTCCCGCCGAGGGGGAGTGGCGTCGCAGCGACGGTGCCGAGCAAGGCCGTCTGTCGTCCGCCTATCCGCTCGACGACGTGTCGTTCATCTACTACCTGCGCGCCCTGCCCCTGGAGGTAGGACAGCGCTACGTACTGAACGACTACTTCAAGGAATCGGGCAACCCGGTGGTGCTCGACGTGGTGCGACGGGAGACGATCCGCGTCCCGGCAGGCGAGTTCCAGACCATCGTCGTGCGGCCCACCATCCAGACCAGGGGGCTGTTCGGCCAGGGCGGCGAGGCCGAGCTCTACCTGACCGACGATTCCTACCGGTTTCTGGTGATGCTGCGCTCGAAGCTGCCCTTGCTCCAGAGTCTCGAGTTCCGGCTCAAGTCGTTCGAAACGGGGCGCTGAGTCTTTCCGTTCGGCGCGATGTCCTGTTGGCGTGGTGCCTCGGCAGGCGATACCGTGGCGTTTGCGCCGACGTTTCACCCCGATCATCGAGGCCCCCGTTGAACCGGATCATGCGCTCGTCCTTCGTCCGCACCCGCAGTGTGGGTGCTTTTCTTGCGGCCGGTTTGACCCTGGCTGCCTGTGCGCCCGCTCTCGCGGCGCAGGGTGTGGCCGAGGTCATGACCATGCGCGCGTCGCTGCTGCTGCCGTCGTGGGGGAGCTATCGCCTCTCACCCGATACCCGGTCGATCGCTTACACGAAGAGCGTGCGGGATACCACGGAGTTCGAGGCGACCTCCCACGTCTGGATCTATGACATCGCCTCGGGACGGTCGTGGCAACTCACCAACTCCGAAGACGGTGAGACCTCACCGCGCTGGCTCGACGACGGCCGGCTGCTCTTTCGCTCCAAGCGCGACGAGAAGGCACGACTCTGGGTGATCTCGCCCACCGGGGGCGAAGCGATGCGGTTCATCGACGATGATACCGCGCCAGACGGCACCCTGTCCGACGACTTCACGCGAATCCTCTTCACCGAAGAGACCGAGCGCGCGGACGAAGCCGAGTGGAAGGCCCGGGTCGAGAAGAAGGACGACGCCTACTATGCCGAGCAGAAGCTCACCTGGACCCATGTGCGGGTCTACGACATCGCGAC
The DNA here is from genome assembly GCA_964521385.1 of uncultured Gemmatimonadaceae bacterium. Lineage (GTDB taxonomy): Bacteria > Gemmatimonadota > Gemmatimonadetes > Longimicrobiales > Gaopeijiaceae > Gaopeijia. Next base: position 24,811 of record CAZFRU010000020.1, read on the forward strand.
CGGGGATTCGACCATGCTCACGCAAGGTGAGTCCGACAATGGAGGTGCCACCTGGTCGCCCGACGGAGCATGGGTGGCCTTTTCGTCGAACCGAACCGGTACCCGTATGGGTGACCCGGCGCGGAGCAACAACAGCGATGTGTTCGTCGTGCCGGCGGCGGGTGGGACGGAACGGCGACTCACCACCAGCGTGGGGCCCGACGGGGGCGCCGTCTTTTCACCCGACAGCCGCTTCATCGCCTACGGCTCGAGCGACCGCGAGAACCACTCGGCCGACCAGACCGACCTCAAGGTGCTGGCACTCGGCGGCGGGGAGCCCCTCAATCTGACCGCCGACTTCGACTATTCGATCAGCGGAATCACCTGGTCTCCCGACGGCCGATACCTCTACTTCGAGGCGGGGCATGGCCTGCGCACCCCCACCTATCGTGTGCGGGCCGACGGCAGCGACGCACCCGTCGAGGTGTTTCCCGACGACGGGTATCGATACCAGGTGGTGGATCGATCACAGGACGGATCGGTCTGGATCGTCACCGGGGTGAGCCTGGCCGACGCCGGTTCGGTGTTCATCTCGCGTGATGGCGGCGGCTCGCTCGAGCGCCTCTTCACCGAGAACGACGACCGCGCGTTTCGGGTCGCGGCGGCCGAGACACTGAGTTGGGAAGGGGCCGACGGCTGGAGCATCGACGGGGTGCTCACCTACCCACTCGACTACGTGGCGGGTCGTCGCTATCCGATGATCCTGCAGGTGCATGGCGGACCCTTCGGACGTTTCCAGCACACCTACAACACCAGCGCCCAGATCTGGGCCGCGCGGGGGTATGCCGTGTTGCAGGGCAACCCGCGGGGCAGTTCGGGGCGGACGCTCGAGTTCGGCGCGGCGAACCAGGGGGACTGGGGCGGCAAGGACTTTGAAGACCTCATGAAGGGAGTCGATCACGTCATCGCCATGGGCGTCGCCGACCCCGACCAGCTGGCGGTGATGGGAGGGAGCTATGGAGGGTTCATGACCTTCTGGGCCATTACCCAGACCGATCGCTTCAAGGCGGCCATCGGCCACGCGGCGATTTCGGATTGGTACGCCTTCTATGGCGAGACCGACATTCCGAACCTGCTGGAATACGGCTTCGACGGCCTGCCCTGGCGCTCCAGGGAGACGTATGAGAAGTGGTCGCCGGTGCGGTATGCCGAGCAGGTGGTGACCCCCCTTCTCATTACCCATGGCGAAGAAGATCGGCGCGTGCCCATCACCCAGGGTGAGAAGTACTACCGCACGCTGAAGAAGATGGGCAAGCCGGTGGAGTTCATCCGGTTTCCGCGTGAGGGACACGGGATCGCCGAACCCCGGCATCGCATCTTTCTCGACCAGGAGCAGGCCAGATGGTTGGAACGTTACCTGACGGCTCACACCGTGATGTGAGCCGCAGAACCGGAGAGTTCGGCTACACTCGGCTCACGACCCCCCACTCCCTGCCGGGAGGGGTGCTCCGGCAGGGAAGGGTACGAAGGTCGGGGTCGGAGTGCCCGTGAGCGGCGGGCCGTTGCCCAACTGGCCGCGGCTGTCGCTTCCCCAGCACATGAGCCGCCACTCGGTGGTGAGGCCGCAGGCATGGAACTCGGCGGGTGAGATGAGGAGAAAGCTCTCGGTCGAGGCCAGGGGAGTGGGTGCGGGGCGGTCGACGATGGTGCCGTCTCCCAGTTGCCCGAGGTTGTTCGCGCCCCAGCAGTAGGCCTGGCCTCCGAAGTCCGCCGCCGACGCCGCGATGCCACACGCGGTGAACACGTCGTCGTCGCCGGAGTCGAAGAGGGTGCGGAAGACGTTGTTCGGGCCGATGACGGGTGTGGGACGGGTGCGGATTCCCCCCGTCGTTCCGATTCCCAGCTGCCCTCGGTTGTTGCTCCCCCAGCACCAGGCCGTGCCCGTGCTCGACTCCAGTCCGCACACGAACTCGTTGCCGACGCCCAGCCAGCTGAAGTCGAGGGGCGGCGCCCCGGCAGTGGGGCCCTGGACCAGGGTGGGCACTCTACGATCCACGCCGCTGGTGCCGTCGCCGACGGTGCCCTCGCTGTTGTCACCCCAGCACCAGGTGGCGCCGGCCGTGGTGATTCCGCACACGTTGTCTTCGCCGGCTCGCAGGAACGTCCAGGTGTGGCCGCCCGACACCGGCACGGGCGTGGTCTCGTTGTCGAGGTCACCGTCACCGATCTGGCCGTCGGACCCCTGCCCCCAGCACCAGGCGAGGCCTGCGGTGTCGAGGCCACAGGTGTATTCCTCGCCAGCGGTGAGGGCGACGAAGTCGTGCCCCCCCTGTACCGGCACTGGAGTAAAGCGATCGACGAAGGTGCCGTCGCCGAGCTGGCCGAAGAAGTTGTCGCCCCAACACCAGGCCGCACCGTCGGGGGTCAGGGCGCAGGCGTGCTCATCGCCCACCACCAGCAGCTCGCTCGCGCGGCGGCTGGGGTTCGAGCCGTCGGGACTACCGCCGAAGACGCCCGGAAAGGGCACCCGCGTGGGTGAGGAGCGATCGAAGGTCGTGCCGTCACCCACCTGCCCATTGTGGTTGGCACCCCAGCAGTAGGCGGCGCCCTGGTCCAGTGCGTCGAGACGGGCGTCTTCGACCAGCGCGCAGCTGAAGGTGCGCCCGGTTCCGACCGCCACGATCCGCGACGGGTCGACGCTGAGATCGGCAATGCCCTGGGCTGTGCCCGCAGCGCCGCAGTCGGCGGTGGCGGTCACCGTGGTGGTGCCGGCGCCCAGGGCTGTTGCAAAGCCTGCGCCCGACACGTCGGCGACGGCTCCGTCGGTGGCGAGCCAACCGATTGCACACCCCGTCACCTCGGCCCCCGTCGCCGTGCGTGGTACCGCAGCGAGCTGCACCGTGCGGCCGACCCGCAACGTGGTCGCCGGCGGTGACACGTCGACCACGGCCACGGGCTGGGGCTCGACCACCACCGTCGCGATTCCGGAGACCGCGCCGACCGAAGCGCGTATGGTCGCGGTACCCGGAGAGACGCCCGTCACGATCCCGGGACTCGACACCACCAGCGCGGCAGAGCTGCCAGCGGCGAAGCCCGGGGCGACACCCGGGCCCACGGCCGAGGCGTTCTCGGCCGTGGCGATGGTCGGGTCGTCGCTCGACCACTCCACGGCTGCGCTCGATTCGTCGCCCCGGTCGTCGAAGCGGGTTGCGACGAGGGTGACGATGTCGCCGACGCGCAGCGTGTCGAGCGTGGGCGCGATGGTGACCAGTGTCACCGGCCGCGGCTGCACCACGATGGTCGCGGTACCCGATCGACCGTCGGCGCGAGCCGTGATCGTCACCGAACCGGGCGAGACGCCGTCGACGCGCCCTTGGGCGTCGACGGTGGCCACGAGGTCGTTGCCGCTGGTCCAGGCGATGCTCACCCCCTGGACGACGGCGCCCGCCTGCGTCCGCGCCGTGGCCTGGAGCGTGGTGCCCTCGCCCACCAGGATCGTGTCGGCCGTGGGTGCCACCACCACGGTGGCCACCGGATCGGGTTCCGGCGGTGTGGTCGACGAATCCCCTCCACACCCGGCCGCGAGACTTGCGACAATGATTGCGAGCGTTGGCTTGAGCAGGCGAGCGGTACTCGACATGAACGGCCTCGGGATCCTGGGATGAGAGCATGGGGGCTGCTTCATATCGCGCAGGCTCGCCCGACGAGGGATCATCGCCGCAGCGTGGCCTCGGGCCCGATCAGGCTCATGGCCGGTGGTGGGGATCATCGCCCCAGCGTGGCTGCGGGCCCGACCGGGCTTCTGTGGCCGGCTATGTGGAGGGTGTGGCAGCGTTGAGAACCGTCGCGACGAATGCCGCATCGGAGGGGGCCAACGGCATGGTGGAGAGTTCGACGGGGGTGAACCAGCCCACGGCGGAGTGTTCGCGGGGCACGGCGGTGCCCGCGACCTCTGCCTCGACGAACCGGATCACGAAGACGCTGTTCGGATCCCGCACCTCGAAGAGGGTGCTCCCCAGACGGACGAGCTGGAGACCCAGCTCCTCGTCGAGTTCGCGAGCAGCCGCGTCACGCCAGGTCTCTCCCGGATCGAGCTTTCCGCCGGGAAATTCCCACAGCCCCCCATGTCGCTTGTGATCGGGCCGGCGCCCGACGAAGTACCGCCCGTGGCGCAGGACGACGGCGGCGACCACGGGGACGGGCTCGGGTGCGGTTGGGATCGACATGCTGTCGAGGGTGGCCGTCGAGACGGCCCAGGGCAAGCTCCACGAAGGGGTGTGGCCCAAGGGTTGAGCCTGCGCACGCTCGGCGGTAGCCTCAGGCGTCGACCCGTATTCCTCGATCGTCGGTGGTTCGCCGTGTCTCGCTCGTTCATCGTCCCGCTGTTCGTCTTCGGCTTCGCGTGGTCCACCAGCGTGCTCTCCGCTCAGACGCTGTCATCGGACGAGGCCCGCGTCGTGGAGGCGGTCCAGGCCAACCAGGCCGACGCCGTGGCGCTCCTGCAGCAGATCGTCGACATCAACAGCGGGACCCTCAACGCTCGTGGGCAGAGAGCCGTCTACGACGTGTTGGCACCCCGCTTCGAGGCGCTGGGATTTACGGTGCGCTACGTGGTGCCCGACGTCGAGAACCGGGGAGGCCATCTCGTGGCGACGCGCAGCGGCACGCGCGGTCAGCACGTGTTGTTGATCGGCCACCTCGACACGGTGTTCGAAGAAGACAGCCCGTTCCAGAGATGGGAGCTGCTCAACGACAGCGTCGCGCGGGGCCCGGGCGCCGGCGACATGAAGGGGGGTGACGTCGTGATCTGGTCGGCGCTCCAGGCGCTCGACGCGGCCGGGGCGCTCGACGACACCTCGATCACCATCGTCATGACCGGCGACGAGGAGCGTCCCGGTGAGCCGGTGGCCGAGGCCCGCAGGGCACTGGTCGAGGCCGGCGAGGCGGCCGACATCGCCCTCGGGTTCGAAGGGGGCACCGAAGGGATGGGGGTCATCGCCCGGCGCAGCTCAAGTTCGTGGCGCCTGGACGTGACGGCCCGGACGGCGCACTCGTCGGGGGTGTTCAACGACGGGGTCGGAGCCGGTGCAATCTACGAGGCCGCGCGGATCCTGGAGGATTTCTACAGCGAAATCCGGGGCGAGGAGAACCTCACCTTCAACGCCGCCACCATCGTAGGAGGCACCGAGGCGAGCTGGGACGACGAGACGGCTCGCGGCACCGCCTTCGGCAAGACCAATGTGGTGCCCCCTACGGCCATCGTGACCGGCGACATCCGGACCATCACCGACGACCAGCTTCAGCGCACCCGTGAGAAGATGCGTCAGATCGTGGCGCGCTCCCTGCCGCACACCCAGGCCGAGATTGGCTTCAGCGACGGGTATCCGTCCATGCCGCCCACCGCGGCCAATCGGGAGCTGCTGGCGCAGTTGAGTGCGGTGAGCCAGGCGTTGGGCATGGGATCGGTGGCAGCCTTCGACCCTGGACGGCGCGGCGCGGCCGATATCTCGTTCGTGGCCTCGGTGATCGATGCCGGCCTCGACGGCCTGGGCCCCGAGGGCAGCGGATCGCACACGGTCGCTGAAACCGTGAACCTGCCCTCGATCGAGCGGGCGGCTCAGCGGGCGGCGGTGTTGATCCATCGGTTGACGCGGGACTGAGTGCGAAACAGCTTGCGACGCCCCTTCGAGACTCCCCTCACCGCGGTCCAACCATGACTGTCCGTCACGCTGCCGACATTGCCCGCGATCTCGTTGCTGCCGGTACGGGCACGGAACGCCAGGTGCTCATCGGGCCCGAGACGGGTCCCAACTTCGCACTGCGACGCTTCATCATGCAGCCCGGTGGGGGTATGCCCCCACACACCAATGCGGTCGAGCACGAACAGTACGTGCTCCGGGGTCGAGCCACCGTCGGCATCGGTGACGAAACGCATACGCTGTCCGCCGACGATGTGGTCTTCATTCCCGCCGGGGTGCCCCATTGGTATCGGGCCGAGGGCGACGAGCCGTTCGAGTTTCTCTGTGTCGTGCCCAACGCACCCGACCGGATCGAACTCGTGGAGCCCGCTGGCGACGGTTGAAGACGGCGCCGGCGCGCGGGGCGGAGGGGAACGGGCGACCGGCCTGGGCGGTCAGTGACGCACCGGAATCGAGGCTTCGGAGACGCGTTCGCCGAAGACCCGAAGGGTGTCGCCGCCCGCTCGCCACCGACCTTCCATGCGAAACCCCCCGTCCGCCGAGAGGATGAAGCGGGTTTCGGCACCGTCGATCTCGCCGGCCTCCCGGGCGGCGCGGTACCCGGCGCGGAAGTCATCGGCGAACTGGATCAACTCGGGGTGATCGAGGATGCGGGACCACTCCCGCGCCTCCACATGCGCGATCCATACCCGCTCGCCATTCACCATCTGGCCTTCCCGGGCAATGTCGAACCCCCACATCGCGGCGTCTTCCCGGCTCCCGGAAGAGCTGTCGCTCCTCAGCGCCGTCACGGTCGCCGCGTGCCAGAATGGAAGGGTGAATCCCGTGCTGGTCGCATCGAGCCAGTCGATCGCCGAGACCGGTGTAGGCCTGTCCCCGCCGGGCCCCTGCAGGGGTGGCAGCCGATGGGTCACGGCCGTGGGTGACGAGGGCGTGTCGCCGGTCCGGATGAAATGCTCGATGCGCTGCCCGGAGGGGAGTACGACATCGAGGCGCCAGGTGCCCGCCATCTCGGGCTGGATCCTGCGGACTTCCCAGGAATCAGCCGCGCGGCGGATCGAACGCACCATCAGGGTTACGGTCACGGAGGTAGCGACCGCGCTATCGGCGTGCTCCGCCCACGACCGGATCGGCCCGAGGGCCTCCGGCCCACGCTCTTCCACATCGGAGCGCCAGGGTGCCGCCTCGTAGATCGCGAGGAGCTGATCGGGGGTGAGTGGATCGTCCCCGCCTGGGTCGACGGCGAGTACGGCGCCGGTTCTCCCTGGGCCGGGATACCCCGCTACGCCCACGTTGAAGACATCGGCCGTGGGACGACCCTCCACCCAATGCGCTCGGTCTCTCAGTGAGACCTCGAAGAAGCCACGGTGGCCGGGCGGAAGAAACTGGGCCGGGCCCCGCCAGGGCAGAGTGCGGCAGGCGGCGTCGTAGTCCCACGGGACGAGCACGAGCGAGCCGCCATCGGCCGGAAAGGCGGGGTGGCGCGAGTGGCCGCGCTCGACCGAGACGACCAGGCCCATGTAGCGGGACTCCCTGGTGCGGGCCGGGCTGTGCCCCGCTCCACTTCCGTTCACCTCGATCGCACCGGGCCCGACGTGCAGGGAGTCGGTCGTGATGGTCCCGACGAAGAAGCTGGTCTGGTCTCCCTTGGGCATTGGGAAGGGCCGCTTGCTGCAACGCAGGGCAGGTCCCTCTCCCGACGAGGAACGAACCGAGGCCGGTCCTGCCGTCGGCGCCCCGATGAGCACGAAGCCGAGGGCTGCCACCCCCATCCGCGCCGGGGCGCTCCGGTAGATTCGGTCCCGCAGCCGTGTCATGGGTCGGTCCTCACCAGACGTCCGTGCGCCTTCTCGAGCCCTGGCGCATGATGTAAGCCTATGCGCCTGCCCCGCCCCACAGCAAGGCCATCGCCTCGTCGTAGGGGAGCAGGCGGGGAGGGCCGTCGGCTGCGGTCGGTGAGAACACCCACGGCGCTCGGTCGGGAAACCGCTCGAGCAGCTTTCGGTTCGCCTCGGGGCCGTAGTCACGCACGAACATGGCGGCGCGCGTACCCCCGGCGGCGTGTGCACCCCCGGCGGCGTGCGCACCGCTGGCGTCGCCCTCGAGGCCCGGCAGCGCTCCCTGCCACAGCAGCGGAGCCAGTGACACCGCGCCGAAGCGATCGGCGGTGAGCTCACGTTGGCAGGCCGAGGTCCAGGCGACGTCTTCGAGCCGCCCGACCCGCACCCCGCCAGCTGTCACCACCGACGTCAGAGCGGGCCGGGGGTTCGAGGTCTGCCTCTGGTCGAGAGTGCGATCGAGTGGTGTCGGAGTGATGGACCCAACCCCTCGCCGCACCCGCGCGTAGCGGTCGAGCGCACACATGTCGTTGCGGCGAATCAGCGCCTGCAGCGAGTCGTTGCGCATGCCCGATGCCTGAAAGCGTCCGGCCACCCGTTCGTTCCACGACGTGTGCACGAAGACGAGCGCCGGGCCCTCGCCGGGGGGTGCCACCCGAATGCGAGACAACGTCTCTTCCGACCAGGTATGCCCCGCCAGCCGTACCGGCACGAATCCCCAGGCCCCCACCACCAGCGAGGTCACCACCATGGCCGCGGTGGCCCACCGGACGTCCATCCTCGGGTGCCGGAGCGCGGCCGTCACACCGATCACCGCCAGCAGGATCCATCCGGGTGAGGACTCGAAGAGCATACGCGGCTGATGGAACCAATACAGCGCGTTGGCCACCACCGGGGCGAGTGCCCAGAACGCCAGCAGTCCCGCTCCCCGAGGGAGGCGCGCGGACAGGAGCAGCGTCGCCCCGACCACGAGGGTGATCGGAATCGGGGTCTCCAGGAGTGCACCGCCGAATCGCACCAGGTCGGCCGAGGTGTAGGCGAGCGCTTCGCGCAGACCGTAGGGATAGCCCCACGGGTCCAGGTGCAGCCCCAGGTTGTGGGCAGGCCCGTAGAGCACTTCGTAGCCGAGCTCGAACGGGTTGCTGAACACCCTCAGGTTGTACCACGCCAGGAGGATCGCAAAGGGCAGCCCGCCCAGCACCCAGAGTGCGCTGCGTTGCGTCAGCGCCACCCCTCCTTCTCGTCGCTCGGCCGGTGCGGACGTGATCAGGAAGCGATGCACCCAGAGCCCCAGGGTGAGCCCGCCCGCGAGGACGAGTCCGGTCCAGGGACGGGACACCACCGCGAGCCCTGTGGCGAGTCCAGCGGGGACGGCCCACCCGGCGCTTCCGTCGCGGGCGCGAAGCGAACAATACACGGCCGCAGAGATGGCGGCTCCGGCCGAGAGGTGGCTGAGCGCACCGGCACCCAACAGGAGCATGAAGGGGCTGACGGCGAGCAGGACGCCCCCGATGCGCGCCTCCAGTCGTGCGGTCACCAGCAGACGATCGGCGGCGAGACAGGCAAACGCCACCATCGAGCCCAGCAGGACGGGCCCCAGCAGCCAGCCGGCGCCCGCGCGCTCGGCTGCAGCCAGGAGCAGGAGGTGGCCGGGCGGATACTGCGAGACCCATCCGACGTCGCTGACCAGCATGTTTGGGATCAGCCACGCTTCGGCGGCATCTCCCACCGGGCCACCCCAGAGGCCCGCCGCCAGGTAGCGAGCGTGGATCACCGAGGTCATTTCGTCGACGTTGGTCAACAGTCGCAGATACACCCGCTGGGCGACGAGCGCCGCGAGCCCGCAGGAGGCTGCGCCACACGCCAGGGCGAACCGCCCGGAGGGAATGCGCTCGAGCCACAACCATGCCCGGTGGCGTGCGGGCTCCGGCGCTTCGGCCGACACCGCCGGCGCGGGCGCAGGCACCGGGCCCGCTGCGAGGGCGGACATGGGCGCCGTGGCGCGAGCGCGCTGGCGAGCCCAGATCCCCGCCACCGCGGCGAGTCCGACCACCACCACCGAACCCCAGAGGCCGATCTCCCAGGCCCGGGCCGCCTCGGCCACCGTGCCCTCGCCCCAGGGGCCGGTACGATCCACCCGGAGCAGGCGAAAGAGGGGCACGCTCGCCAGCGTCACGACGCCCACCCCGACGAGACGACGCAGGGCCGTGGCCACGGGTCAGTCGTCCGCGGCTTCTTCGATCACGACCCGCACCCGATCGGTCGCGACCGGCCAGCTGAGCACGAGGGTCTCACCCTGCACACACGACTCCCACCCCTGTTCGGTGCGCGAGAGGGTGACGATCTCGTTGCGGGTCTCGGCGATCGCCGGGGGCGTGCAGGTGACCCGCGCCGGCCAGGCCAGAGCGAGGACGGTCTCGAAGCGACTCCCCAGGTTGTGGGCGCGGCCGTCCCAGGCGAGCTCGACCTCGAGGCGTGCGCCCGGACCGAAGTGAAAGCGCTTGGTGAGCCAGGGCCCCCCGCCCGCTACCTCGAGAATCAGGCTGAACCCTCCTTCGCGGGTGCTGCGCGCGGTGCGGGCAACGAACAAGGTGTCGGCCCACGACGCCACTTCGTCGGCGTCGGCACCCCCCTCACCCCGCACGATCCGTTCCCGGAAGAGGGTGAGGTCACGGGCATCGATCGTCGGCATCCCGTCGAGGGTGAGGGCCGCTTCACGGTGATGGATCGAAGCCGTGCCCTCTTCGGTGGATGCGTGGTCGGAGGGCGCGTGGTCGGAGGGCGCGTGGTCGGAGAGTGCGTGTTCGTCGAGTGTGCGTTCGGTGGGCGGTACCGCGTCGGCGGTCGCTGCCGACCCCCCCTCTGCGGCGGAGCGCAGGTGATAGGCCTCGCGGCGGCGGGTGAGCACGTCGGCCAGATTGCGACCCGAAGCCAGGAAGGTCAGCTCTTCGAGAGCGCCTCCGCGGTGGGGAGCGATCACGGCAGAGAGGAACGACGAGTGGACCCAGCTTTCGAGCTCGCCGTCGCCGTCGAGGTCGAGTTCCTCGGACTTGTACGGTTCGCCCCGGCGCAGAATGCTCTCGGCCTGGGCGAGTTCGGCCCAGACGGCGTGCCGCAGGTGGGGCAGATAGAGCCCGCCGAACACGCCATGCCAGTAGGCATCGTTGCACTGGGCCCGCGACACGGCCGTGCGGGCCGCCGGCGGGTCTCCCCGCTCGCGTACCCGCCGGGACAGCGCCGCGCACTTCTTGTGCATGCGGTTGGATTCCGGGTACCGGGCCAGGAAGTTGCGCCAATGCCCACCTCGCACCCAGCGCAGCTCCTCTTCGGGGGCTCCCGCCGCACGGAGCCGGGCTTCGGCCGCGCTACGAGCCGCTTCGTGGAGCGGGGGTAGCGTCCATCCCTCCATCTCCCGGTAGCTTCCCGTGGGCAGGTAGACCGGACCGCCCCGGGGCGCCACGGCGTGGGCCTCGGCCATGGTCGAGAGGACGGCCACATTCTCGTCGCGCAGGCGTTCGAGCACGTCGCCGAACCGGGTCATCCACCCCTGTTCCCACACCCACTCGTGTGTGTCCGGCCAGCCCCCGAACTTTTCTCCGTCATCGGCCAGCACCGCCATGCGGTGACCCTGGTCGTGCAGGTACCGGAGGCGTCCGGCGACGTCTTCGGCCGGACGAAAGGGGACCGAGTAGCGCAGGCCCTCGTCGATGCCGACGACCCATACGCCTTCGCCCTGGTCCTCGGTGCGCCAACTCCGAAAGGCGGCGTCCTCACCGAGCCCCGCTGCGTGCAGATGCCGGTCGTCGACCAGCACGGTGTCGATGCCGGCGCGAGCCAGGTCGGGGGGCAGCGAGGGCTCCCAGACGCGCTCGGTGAGCCAGAGGGTGCGGGCATCCTGCCCGAAACGCATGCGCAGGTGCTCGCGCAGCCGCGCCACCTGATGGACCCGGTCCTGTGGGTCGAGCGCGGCGAGCACGGGCTCGTAGTAGCCGGCGGCGAGGAGTTCCACCGCTCCGCGATCGGCCATACGGGAGACGAGATCGACCAGGGGATGCGCGCGAGCCTCGAGCCAGTCGAGGAGCGGTCCCGAGATGTGCAACAACACCGGCCCGAGGTCCCGCTCGTCGAAGAAGCGCAGGAGCGGCAGGTAGACGGCATCGGTGTGCTCTTCGAACACCCAGTCGAAGTTGCCGACCGGCTGATGCAGATGCAGACCGAACACGAAGCGGAGCGGTGGGGGCGTCATGGCGGTGCGGAAGGGAGAGGGGGAGGAACCAATCCTGAGGCGGTCAGAAGGGGATCGAGGGCGGGGCCCCACCGGCGTCGTGCGGCCCCGAGCGCGGCCTGCGCCGCCGCCGGGACCTCACCGACGTCGTCGATGAGCCAGGCCACGAGCGAGGCGGCATCGCCGATGACCTCGACCCGATCCAGGTCGCCGGTCTCGAGCAGGCGTACGAGGGCGCCGGTGAGCCCGGCTTCGTGCAGGTCGACCCCGGTCAACAGGATCGCCCGCTCGGCGGGACGGGTCCAGCGGGCCAGGAGCCGTGCCCGCAACAGCGCGGTGACGTCGCGATCGTAGGGCCAGGGCAGATCGGGCGGCGTCACCACCACCGGGTTGCCGGGCCTGCCGGAACCCGTCGCAGAGCCGGGCCCGTCGGTCGTGGGGACCAGGTGGACGATACGGTTGTGGTCGTCGTCGGGTACCAGCTCGACCTCGGCCCCGTCGACCCGTCCCGTTCGTTGGTCCTCGATGCGCACGCCGTCGCCGTACGCCACCCGGAACGCGCCTGCCGTCGCCTCGGGGGCGTGCGCCCCCAGCTCGCTGCGATACCCCGCGACGGCGGCGGCACGCCAGGCGGCAGGCGGATGGGTACGCACCTCGTGGTCCCAGAGTCGGGCGCCGTCGCCCCGCTCCGGATCGTGGCTCACCGCCTCCGCCAGCGTCGCGCGCAGAGCCCTCTCGATGGGTTCGGCGCCGGGGCCCGCCAGATCGAGGGCCCGCGCCGCCGAGCGCAGGACGTTGAGGGTCTCGAGCCCCGCCACGTCGTCGAAGAACCAGGCGCACGAGGTGAACATGGCGAGCGACTCCCGTTGCATCTCGAGCAACTCGAGCAGACGCCGCACACGGTCGGGTGAGGCCCCGTCCGCGTCACCCGGGGCCTGGGCCACGACCGTGCGCCGGGCGCGCAGCCCCGCATCGACCACGGCCCCGAAGCGATCCCTGAGGCCCCACGGATCGGTGATCCCCAGCCCGACCATCTCGGTCTCGAAGCGCTCGTGCAGCGCCGTTGCCAGCGCATCGAGCCCCTGCCGGAGCGGCGTGCGCCAAGCTTGCGACGTCACCTCGCTGCCTACCCGACAGCCGCAATCGCGCGACCAGCGGCCGACGCCGTGGGCACAGCTCCAGGCGCTGGGCGAGACGATCTCCACCGGCCCCCGCGTGCCCATGCGGGCGAGGTGCGACGCGTAGTTCTCCACCCGCACCGAGGGGTCGTCCGCCAGCAGGCGCAACACCCGGGCCAGCCCCATCTCTCCGAAGGTGTGGTGGTGACCGAAGGTCTCGCCGTCGGTGGCCAGGCTCACCAACACGTCGGTGTCGGTCCGCCCGCGGGCGCGGACTTCGTCGGCCCAGGCGGCGGCGTCGCGCAGCAGCCCCCCGAACGACACCCCATGCGCCAGGGCCCCGTCATAGGCGAAGACCGCGATGCTCTTGCCGCCGTCGAGTTCGACTCGGCCGGCGTGCCCTTCGGCGGGTGCGCCTGCAACCTGGTGGGAGCCGACGATGGTGAAGCCGATCCCGGCGTCGGCGAGGTCCTGCAGGGTAGCTCGGTCGACCGCCGCTTCGGGCAACCAGAAGCCGGCGGATTCGCGTCCGAAGCGCGCGCGAAAATCGGCCAGCCCCCACTGGATCTCGCTGCGGCGATCCCGGGGTGAGGCCAGCGGCAGGATCAGGTGATGATAGGGGGTGGCGATGGCGTTGCCATGGCCCAGACGGGAGCGGCTGTGGCGATCGGCGGCCAGAAAGGCGCGATAGGTGCGAGGTTGTTCGCGCTCGAGCCAGCGCATCAAGGTGGGTGCCGCGTCGAAGCTCGTCCACGCCAGGGTGTTGAGAAAGGCGCGTACCCGGCCCTCGTCGTCGGACAGCCGCGCCGCGGTGAGGGGCCCGTAGCACTCCTGGTGGATGCGAGCGTTCCAGTCGTGGAACGGTGCGGCCGACGCCTCGCACGGGACCGCGCCCAGCCACGGGTCCTCGCGCGGTGGCTGGTAGAGGTGTGCGTGAAGCACGAACGACAGGGAGGCTGCCGCCGCCGACTGCAGGGTCATGCGATGAGGCCGCTCCGTCGCGCAGCCGACCGGTAGACCGCGTCGTACTCGCGTACCCGTCGAGGCCAGGCGAAGTCGTGCGCCATGGCGTTGGTCACCATCGTCTGCCAGCGGTCCCGCTCGGCGTAGCGCTCGACCGCACGCACCAGCGTGGCATCGAACGCCTCCGAGGTAAAGCCGTCGAAGACGAAACCGGTGATCTCGTCGTCGACGGTGTCGGCGAGTCCACCCACCCGACGAACCACGGGAAGAGTCCCATATCGTTGCGAGCGCATCTGCGTCAGGCCGCAGGGCTCGTACTGAGAGGGCATGAGCAGGAGGTCGGAGCCCGCGATCATGCGGTGCTCGCGGCGCTCGGTGAAGTCGAAGCGGGTGGCGATCCGGGACCGGAATTGTGCGGCCATGCGAGCCAGGGCGTTCTGATAGCGGGGGTCACCCTCACCCACGAACAGGAACTGCGCGGGCAGGCGGCCCATGACCTTCGAACGCAGGATGATGTCGAAGCCCTTCTGCTCGACGATACGCGCCGCCATGCCGAAGAGAGGCAGATCGGGATCCACCGGCAGATGGAGCGCCTCCTGGAGCCACGCCTTGCACTCTGCCTTGCCCGAGAGGTCGTCGGCGCTGAAGGGAGCGGCGATCTGGGGGTCGGAGGTGGGGTTCCAGACTTCCTGGTCGATGCCGTTCAGTACCCCGACGAGCCGTTCACCGAGGTCGGCGAACGATCCATGCAGTCCGAATCCCCCGTCGGGTGTACACAGCTCGCGCGCGTGGGTGGGGCTGACCGTCGTGACCATATCCGAAAAGGCCAGCCCCCCCTTGAGCACGTTCACCCGGTCGTACCACTCCATCAACCGCCAATCGTAGAGTCCGTCCGGCAGGCCCAGCTCCCTCAGCACCTCTCGGCCGAAGTGGCCCTGATAGCCCGCGTTGTGGACGGTGAGCACGGTGGCGGTGCGCCGGGCGATGGCGGTGTCGGCGAGGACCGTCCGCAGGTAGACGAGAGCCAGCGCCGTGTGCCAGTCGTGGGCGTGGAGCACCGTGGGACCCGCGCCCAGCTCGGGCAGGATTTCGGCCACGAATCGCGAGAAGAAGCCGAAGCGGCGAAAGTTGTCGGGATAGTCCGCGCCCGACTCGCCGTAGATACCACCGCGTTCGAAGTAGTCTTCGTGCTCGACGAAAAACACCCTGACCTGGCCGTCTGCCACCGGCCATTCGTAGAGGGCCCCCTCTTCGAGTCTGGGCCCGAGGCGAACCGTCCTGCGGATTCCGGTGTCCCGAATGCCGGCGAAGCGCTCACGTACCGAGCGGAAGAAGGGCATGACCACGCTCGTCGGTCGCCCACTCGCCGCCTGGTAGGTGGCGATTCCACGCACGGCTTCGGCGAGCCCGCCCGTACGCGCGAAGGGCCAGTACTCGGCGCAGAGATGGACGACGGGGAGTGTCCCGGACGGGGCGGGTGGTTCGGTGGGAGAGGCCACGGGTTCAGGACCGGGGAGTGTGGGTATCGGATCAGTGAGGGTAGACGCGAGGGCCGCCCGGGTGCAAGCTCTCAGGAGCGGGTCGAGTGATCGGCGGTCCGCGTGACGACCCTCTCGTGGAGCGATGATTGGAGCCCCAGGCAGCGAAGGCCCTCGCCGAAGCAAGGTGTTCCGCCCCCTTTTCCGTCTTGGGGATCCACCCCCGGGTCGTGGACGACGAGGGTGCCGGGTGGCTCGTGCGCGCCTTCCTGCCGTGGGCCCGCAACCCACAGGTACGGGTCGTCGGAGGGAGCTCGGTGCCCATGGTCGCCGCCGGGGACGGGCTGTACGAAGCGGTGTTTTCCGACGCCACCGCTCCCTTCGGGTATCGGCTGGCGGCCGACGACCCCACGGGGCGCACCGTGGTCTGGGATGACCCGTATCGCTTTCCTCCCACCCTCGACGAGACCCGGGTGGAGCGATTCCTGGCCGGAGACGAGATCCGGCTGCACGAGGTCCTCGGGGCCCATCCGTATGTGCTCGAGGGGGTCCAGGGGACGCGTTTCGCGGTCTGGGCACCCCACGCTCGGGCGGTGAGCGTGGTGGGTTCGCACAACGGCTGGGATCCGCGCCTGCACCCGATGCGGTCGCGCGGTGCCACGGGGGTGTGGGAGCTGTTCCTGCCCGAGGTGGGCCCCGGCGCGATCTACAAGTACCACATCGCTCCCTCTGCGGGACGGCCGCGGATCAAGGCCGACCCGGTGGGCTTTCAGATGGAGCTGCGCCCGGCCACGGCGTCGGTGGTGGCGGGGAGGGACACCTTCGAGTGGTCCGACGCCGGGTGGATCGCCGGCCGTGTCGAGGCGCAGGCGGGTCGGGCGCCGATGTCCATCTACGAGGTGCACCTCGGGTCGTGGCGGCGTACCGGCAGCGGGGGATGGCTCGGGTATCGCGAACTCGCCGAGACCCTTCTGCCCTACGTGAAGGATCTCGGGTTCACCCATGTCGAGCTGCTCCCGGTCATGGAGCATCCGCTGGACGAGAGCTGGGGATACCAGGCCGTGGGGTATTTCGCACCCACCTCGCGCTTCGGTCGCCCGGACGACCTCCGGGCCTTCGTCGATCGCGCGCACCAGTTGGGGCTGGGCGTGATCCTCGACTGGGTGCCCGCGCACTTTCCCACCGACGCGCACGGGCTCGGCCGCTTCGACGGTACTGCCATCTACGAGCATCCCGATCCCCGTCGCGGTTACCACCCGGATTGGGGCACCTACGTCTTCGATGTGGGCCGGCCCGAGGTGAGGGCGTTTCTCGTCTCGTCGGCGCTCCATTGGATCGAAGACTACCACGCCGACGGGCTACGGGTCGATGCGGTGGCCAGCATGCTGTATCTGGACTATTCGCGGGAGCAGGGGCAGTGGCTGCCCAATCCGGAGGGGGGCAAGGAGAACCACGATGCGGTGGAGTTCTTCCGTGGGCTGAACGACGCGCTGCACGGGGCGGTGCCGGGGACGCTGGTGGTGGCCGAGGAATCGACGGCCTGGCCCCGGGTTTCACACGGAACCGACCGAGGGGGACTGGGCTTCGATCAGAAGTGGAACATGGGGTGGATGCACGATACCCTCGAATATTTCTCGGCCGACCCGCTCTATCGATCCGGACTGCACGAGCGCATCACCTTTTCGCTCGTGTACGCCTTCTCGGAGCGCTTTCTCCTGCCCTTCTCGCACGATGAGGTCGTACACGGCAAGCGTTCGCTGCTGGGACGCATGCCGGGCACCTACGCCGAGCGCTTCGCACATCTCCGGATGCTCTTCGGCTACCAGTGGACGCAGCCCGGCAAGAAGCTGCTCTTCATGGGCAGCGAATTCGGACAGTGGTCCGAATGGAAGGTGGGCGGCGAACTCGACTGGACCCTGCTCGACATTCCGGCGCATCGGGGTGTGCAACGCTGGGTCCGGGCGCTGAACGAGCTGTACCGTGAGCAGCCCTCGCTCCACCGCCTGGACTTCGAGAGCGCGGGGTTCGAGTGGCTCGACTGCGCCGACCGCGCCCGCTCGGTCTTCAGCTGGTTGCGATGGGACGAGAACTGGGCCGACTTCGTATTGGTGGTGGCCAATTTCACCCCGGTCGATCGTCCCGACTTCGCCGTGCCCGCCCCCTTTGCCGGACACTATCGCATGGTGCTCGATTCCGACGAGGATCGCTTCGGGGGGCTGGGACGGCATCCGTTGCCCGAGGGGGTCGCGAGCCGCAGCGAACCGCTCTCCGGTCGGGATCACCGCCTGGTCATGGATCTGCCGGGGCTCACCCTGCGCGTGTTCCGCAAGGATCCGCTTGCTGCCACGGTCCGGCCCCAACGCCCGGCGCGACGCCGGTAGCCGCGCTCCGGGGCCGTGGGTGGGGCCCCCGCCTATCCGGGTAGCCGAGCGCCGGGGCCGTGGGTGGGCCCGCCCCGCCTATCCGGTGGGTGGGTCGTCGCCCTCGGTGTCTCCACGCAGCGCGGGGACGTAGTAGTCGCGGGTGTAATCCTGGACCATTCTGCGGGTCGTGAAGTGCCGCCCCGCTTCACGGATCGCGTGTTTCATGGTGGCGATCCACTCGAGGGGCAGGTCGCGCTCGTCTCGACGGTAGTAGCGGGGTACGATGTCACGCTCGAGCAGCCCGAACACCTGCTCGTGATCTGCGGCGTCGACCGTCTCGTCGTCGCCCAGGATGAGGGGCAAGGTCCATCCGTTCTTGCCCGTGTAGCCTTCGGCCCACCAGCCGTCGAGGGTCGACAGCTGGGGCACGCCGTTGAGCGCCGCCTTCATCCCGCTGGTGCCCGACGCCTCGAGGGGTGCTCGCGGCAGATTCAACCAGAGGTCGACTCCCTGCACCAGCCGGTGGGCCACATGGAGGTCGTAGTCCTCGATGAACGCCACCCGCCCCTGGAAGCGAGGATCGCGCGTGGCCCGGAAGATCTCCTGCAAAATGCTCTTCGCCTGGTCGTCGGCCGGATGGGCCTTGCCCGCGAAGACGATCTGGACGGGTCGTTGCTCGTTGGTGAGCAGGCGCTGCAGTCGATCGGGGTCGCGGAAGAGCAGCCCGGCCCTCTTGTAGGTGGCGAACCGGCGCGCGAATCCGAGGGTGAGGGGGTGCGGGCTCAACAGGGTGCCCGAACCGACGAGGTGGGTCGCGTCCCACTGGTGGGAGCGCCACCGTTGCCGGGCCTGCTCCCGAACGTAGTTCAAGAGGGCGTACTTGAGCTTGATGTGGGCACCCCAGAGTGCGTCGTCGTCGAACTCGAGCACCCGGTTCCAGAGCTCCGGGTTGTCGACGTCATCCTCCCACTCCACACCCAGTTCCTCGTCCATGCGCTCCATCACCCGATGGGCCATCCAGCTGCCGAGGTGGACGCCGTTGGTGACGTGCCCGATGGGCAGCACCGAGGGCTCACGACCGGGCCACAGCGAGGTCCAGAGTCCCCGTGTGACTTCACCGTGTACGCGGGCCACACCGTTCACCCGGCGCGACAGACGAATCGCCAGCGCCGTCATGTGGAAGCTGCCATGGTCGAGCTCCGGATGGTGACCGAAGGCGTGGAAGGCCTCGCGGTCGACTCCGAACTCGTCCCACGCCCCGTCCACGACCGCGTCGATCATCTCGGCCGTGAAGACGTCGTGCCCCGCCGGGACGGGTGTGTGCGTGGTGAACACGCTGTGTGAGCGGATCGTTCGGATCGCTTCTTCGATGGGCGTGCCGCCGCGGGTGAGTTCGGCCACTCGCTCGAGCAGCATGAACGCCGCATGACCTTCGTTGGCGTGAAAGGCCGAGGCTTCGATGTCGAGCGCCCGGAGCACCCGCACCCCTCCGACCCCCAGCACCCACTCCTGGCGGAGGCGGTACTCCTGGCCCCCACCGTAGAGCTTGCGGGTCAGTTCGCGGTCGGCCTCGTCGTTGCCGGGCAGGTCGGTGTCGAGGAGGATCAGATCGACCCGACCGGCACGCAACCGCCAGGCTCCGACCTCGATCTGCCGTCCCCACCCCGCCAGAGTGGTGATGGTGGCGTTGCCGGTGGGCCCCTTCAGTCGGGTGAGGGGCATGATCGACAGATCGAAGGGCTCGTCGGAGTCTTCCTGCCACCCCTCGAGGTTGATCTTCTGGTCGAAGTAGCCCTTCGAATAGAGCAGGCCGACACCGATCAGCGGCACTCCGAGATCGGAGGCCGCCTTGCAGTGGTCTCCGGCCAGCACGCCGAGACCTCCGGAGTAGATCGGGATCGAGTTGTGGAGCCCGAATTCGGCGCAGAAGTATGCGACTCGTCCGGTGCCCGCATCGGGGAAGGTGCGCTGGTACCAGGTGTCCTGCGCGACGCGCGCGTCGTCCAACTCGCCCATGGCCCGGTCGTAGAGCTCGAGAAAGCGGTCGTCGGCGGCGCATTCGGCCAGGCGAGCCGGGTCGACGAGACGCAGCATCTCGACCGGATTGTGCCGGGTGAGCGACCAGAGAACCGGGTCGATGGCGCGGAGCATGGCCCGTGAGGTACGGCTCCAGCGCCAGGCGAGGTTGAGGGCGACATCGGCGAGGCCGACGAGGCGTGCGGGCAGAAAGGGGATCTTGCCTTCGGCGAAGGTCATGGAGTCGCTACCACGGGGGGATGTGAAAGAAGAGAGGGAATCTACATTATTCAGGAGAGAGGAGCCGCGGCGGAAGCCCCGATCCTCGATCGTTCTCGCACTGCAGGGAGTCGAAGTATGTCCAAGGGAACCAAGATCGACGCGCTGGACGCCGAATTGAAGGACTTCGTCGCCGAACACATCCACGGCTGGGACCACCAGGATTGGCATCGCCTGATGGGGCGCCTCGGAGCCGACGGATACGACGTCTCCGACACTGCGGCTCTGGGACTGCGCCTCGAGCGTGCCCATATCCTGGCCACCCTGGAACGCCTGGACCTGCGGGGAGTGGGCCCGAAGCGGCGGGAGCGTCTCGCCGACCACTATCCCTCACTCTGGCAGCTCCGGCAGGCGAGCGTCGACGAGTTGGCTGCCGTTCCCACGATCAATCGCGTGGTGGCCGAGACGGTGCGCGACGGGCTGGCGCGGCGCACGGGCGGCTTCTGAGCGGTGTCGCTGAACCTCACCCGCCGGTCAGGAGCCGAACGACCTGGGTCAGGACGAAGGTGAGCCCGAAGCCCATGGCCAGCGGCATCAGCGCCGACACCGTGGTCCACTTCCAGCTGCGCGTTTCGCGGTAGATGGTATAGAGGGTGGTCGAACACGGATTGTGGAGGAGCGAGAACAGCATCACGTTGACGGCGGTCAACAGGGTCCAGCCGTTGTCCTTCAGCAAGATGCCCACGTCGGTGATGCTGCCTTCGAACATCACCCCCGCGCCCTGACCCAACGACGGGTCCTGCGAGGCCAGCACGGTGAGCATCAGGATGGTGGGGATCACGATTTCGTTGGCGGGGATCGCGACGACGTAGGCCAGCAGGATCACTCCATTGAGCCCCACCAGCAGGCCGAAGGGATCGAGCCAGCCCATGACGTGCTCGGCCACGCTCATCCCACCGACCTGAAGGTTGGCGCTCAACCAGATCACCGCTCCCGCCGGGACGGCGAACACCACCGCTCGCCACAGCACGATCAAGGTGCGGTCGATGAGCGACGTGTACAGCGTGCGCAGCACCTGGGGGGGGCGGTAGGGTGGGAGCTCGAGCGAAAAGGTCGTGGCCTCACCCTTCAGAACCGTGTGCGTCAGCAGCCACGAGCTGAACAGCATGACCACCACACCCAGCAGGGCGATGCCCACGACCGCCGAGGCGGATACGAACCCGGCCAGACGTGCGGGAGCCAATGCGCCGATGAAGATGCTGGCCAGGAGGATCTGCGTGGGCCAGCGGCCGTTGCAGAGCGAGAAGTTGTTGGTCAGGATCGCGATCAGTCGCTCTCGCGGGGAATCGATGATCCGAGTCGCGATCACTCCTGCCGCGTTGCACCCAAAACCCATCGACATGGTGAGAGCCTGCTTGCCGTGGGCTCCGACGCGGCGGAAGACGGCGTCGAGGTTGAACGCCACCCGCGGTAGATAGCCGAAGTCTTCCAGCAGGGTGAAGAGCGGAAAGAAGATGGCCATGGGGGGCAGCATGACCGAGATGACCCAGGCGGTAGCGAGGTAGACGCCGTCGAAGAGGAATCCGCTGAGCCACCAGGGCATGCCGAAGCTCGTCCCGGTCTGTACCAGCCAGGGGTGCACGGTGTCGACCAGCAGCGACGCCAGCAGCGCCGACGGTACGTTGGCGCCGGCGATGGTGAGCCAGAAGACGACGGTGAGGATCAACAACATGACCGGAAACCCGGTCCAGGGCCCGGTGAGCAGCCGGTCGAGGGTTCGGTCCAGAGTGCGCTTGGTGCGGGCCAGAGCGGTGCCGCCCGCAGCCGCTGCGATGGCTTCGGCCTTGCGATAGATGACCGCCACGATGCTGTCGTGGAAGTCGGCGGGCAGCCGCCAGCGCAGGTCGGATACGGTCTCGAGCACCTGCTGCCCTCGGGCGGGATCGATGGTCTCGACGCTCGGGTCGCGGGGCGGTTGATCGTCGATCGTGCCCACCACGGTGCGCCCGGTGACCGGGGGTGGCGCCGCGTTTCGCTCCAACTGGCCGATTTCGCCGCTACGGACCGCCTCTTCCACTCGCGAGTCGGCGTTGAGAAGACGCAGCGCGACCCAGCGTGCGTTGGGAAGCGAGGGAAAGGCGAGCTCGATCACCGGGGTGAGTTCTTCGATCGCGGCCTCGACTGGACCGTCGAAGTGCTCGATGCGTACGGGATCGCCCACCCGTGCTCCCGTCGCGACCTCGTCGATGGTGCGAACGAGGCGGTCGAGGCCGTCGCCCGAGCGAGCCACCGCCGGCACCACCGGCACGCCGAGCTCTCGCTCCAGGCGGCCGACATCGATCACCAGGCCGTGACGCCTGGCCTCGTCCATGAGGTTCAGGCACACCACCACCCGATCGGTGATCGCGAGCACCTGGAGGGTGAGGTTGAGATTGCGCTCCAGCCGGGTGGCGTCGACGACCACCACGGTGACGTCGGGGCGTCCGAACAAGATGAAGTCGCGCGCCACCTCTTCGTCGGTGCTGCCCGCCTGCAGCGAATAGGTGCCGGGCAGATCGACCACCTTCACCTGTCTGCCCTCGTACCCATACATGCCCTCGGCCCGCACCACCGTCTTCCCCGGCCAGTTGCCGGTGTGCTGACGTAGGCCGGTGAGTCCGTTGAAGACCGTGCTCTTGCCCGTGTTGGGGTTGCCGGCCAGGGCGACCAGATAGTCCCAACCATCGGGTGCGAGTCCCAGCCGTTCGAGGTTGTGCGCCCGGTGGGGGGCGACGCCCGAGGACGTCGACAGAGTGGGGAGTGCCATGCCCATCAGGCGGCCTCGTCGCGGATCCGGATCCGGACCCAGCGTTGCTGCTTTCGACGCAGGGCGATGAGGGCGCCTCGGATGTCGTAGGCGGTCGGATCACCCGAATAGCTCACCAGTTCGGCGCGAATACGCGTGCCGGGCACGACCCCCAGGTCGAGCAGGCGTCGGCGCTGCACACCCTGGCAAGCGGGGGCGAGACCGACGACTTCGCCCACCTGGCCCGGGCGCAGCTGTTCGAGGGTCGTGGTGTGGGCCTCCACGAGGGCCGACGCGCCGTCTTCACGCCGCACCGTCACGTTGCCCGCCGTGGCCAGATCGAGCTCGACGGTGCGGCCGTCGCTCTCGACCTGCATGCGTCCGTCGCGGGCTTCTCGTACCGTCAACGTCGCACCGGGCGACAGTCCACCGGCCACGAGACGATCGTACAGCGCCGGCGGCTCGTCTTCGAGATGGAGGATCGTCGCCACGGTGCCGACCGGGAGGTAGGGGAGGGGCACGCCGGTCGGCGGAGGGATCTCGCCCGCTGAGGTGGGGATCGGGTCGCCGTGGGGATCATAACGAGGGTGGCCGAGGCTGGCCGAGATCCGGTCGGCCTGGGCCGGCGAGATTTCGTGCTCCCGTGCCTCGGCCTGGTCGTGCCATTCGGTGGCGCCCACCCCCGTACGGTCGGCCAGGTATCGTTCCCACAGGCGATGGGTGCGGATCACCTGAAGCGCGTAGGCGCGGCCCTCATCGGTGAGCGCGAGGGGGCCGTCGAGGCGCAGGAGGTCGTGCGAGGCCAGCGCCTCGACCACCTGAGCGGCCCGCGCCAGAGGCATGCCGAGCGCTCCCGCGAGGCTCTCGAGCGAGGGGGCGCTGCCGCGCCGTTCACTCTTGTAGAGGTGCTTCAGCGCGTCTTCGAGCGCCTCACGATCGCCGGTGCGTCGGCGCCTGAGGACACGGGGGACCACCCCTCGCACGGGCCAGAAGAGCGCGGCGAGCAGTGCGAGGCCGAGGGCGAACCAGATGAGCGCGAGTCCGGGGTCGATCATGCCGACTGTCCAAGAGTTTTAGGTGAACCTAAAAATGAGCGAGTTGCGGTGCCAGGGTCAAGGACGGTGACGATGTCGCCGGGTGGGCGTTGCCGTGGCACCAGCTTTGCAAGAGTGTGTGGGCGTCCTGATGAATCTCTCAGCCGGAATGCACGATATGACCAGTCAACGACCGATCCGACACCGTTTCGCCACCGGAGTCCTGACCCTCTCCCTACTGGGGAGCACCGCATGTTCTGGCCTCAGCAACACCGAGAAGGGTGCGGTGGGGGGAGCCTCGACCGGAGCGGTGCTGGGCGGGGTGATCGCCGATGCCACCGGGGGCTCGACGGCGAAAGGCGCGATTCTCGGCGCCGTCCTCGGAGGCGCTGCCGGCGCCGCCATCGGCAGCCGCATGGACAAGCAAGCCGATGAACTCGAAGATGAACTGCCGGGGGCCGAGGTCGAGCGGGTCGGAGAGGGCATCCAGGTGACCTTCGATTCGGGGATTCTCTTCGATTTCGACTCGGCTCAACTTCGTTCTGAAGCGCGAGCCAACCTGGCCGATCTGGCCGCCAGTCTGCAGGAGTATGCGGGCACGAGTGTCCTCGTCGTGGGACACACCGACAGCCGAGGCACGGACTCGTACAACCAGGCCCTCTCGGAGCGGCGTGCCGGAGCGGCGAGAGCCTACCTCTTGTCCCAGGGGCTGAGCCCGGATCGGGTCGAAGCGCTCGGCATGGGTGAGATGGAGCCGGTAGCCGACAACGAAACCGACGCGGGCCGCCAGGAGAATCGGCGGGTCGAGGTCGCCATCTTCGCCGACGAAGCGCTGCAAGCCGAGATGCGCGCGCGCTACGGCGGCGGGCGCTGAGGTCAGGGGACGGGCAGTGCCGCGTGCGCTGTCCGTCCCCTCGCGCCTGCCCTATCGTCTGCGGTCGAGTGTCCGGGCCGCCGCCACGATGTCGGCGGTCTGGACCAGCACCAGGTTGGCGGCCGCCCCCAGGGGTATGAACGAGTCGTGCGCGCGGACCGACGCCAGGGGCCCCGTGTAGCCGCGTTCGGCGAGGTGGGCGATCACGGCATCGGCGATCCCGCCTCCCGTCGCACGCGCTTCGTCGACGATCAGCACGGCCCGTGCCCGTTCGGCCTCCCGTTCGATGGCGTCGAAGGGCAGGGGGTTGAGCCAGCGTGCGTCGAGCACGCGCGTGCGGATCCCGTGCTCACGCTGCAGCGTGCGTTGGGCCTGGAGTGACATGCGCACCCCGTTCGCGTAGGTCACGATCAAGATGTCTCCCTCCCCGTGCAGCCCGACCTCGCCCGGCAGCAGCACGGCGCCCGGGGCAGGGTAGTCCGACAACCATCCTCCGTCACCGGGCTCGTGGAGGTCTTTCTCGTGGTAGAGGGCGATGGGCTCGAGCAGGACCACCACCCGGCCGCACACCCGTGCCATGGCCAGGCACCCCCGCAGCATCTGGACCGCATCGTCACCACGGGAAGGTGTGGCCAGGATCAGCCCCGGAATGTCACGCAGTCCGCCGATGCTGTTGTCGTTGTGGAAGTGCCCGCCGAACCCCTTCTGGTACGCCCACGACGCGATCCGCACCACCATCGGGTTGTGGAACTGCCCGTCGCTGAAGAAGGAGAGCGACGCCGCCTCACCGCGCAGCTGGTCGACCGCATTGTGCACGTAGGCCAGGTACTGGATCTCGGGGACCGGCAGCAAGCCCAGCAGCCCGGCCCCCTGGGCCAGACCCAGGATGCTCGTCTCGTCGAGGTGGGTGTCGATCACCCGGGTGAGACCGAACCGCTTCTGAAGTCCCGCGGTCACGTAGTAGACGCCGCCCTTCTTGCCGACATCTTCACCGAACACCAGCATCTCGGCGCGCCTGAGCATCTCGTCGGCCATCGCCGAGCTCAGATGCGCGGCAAGGGTGCGCTTGACCGGAACCGTGGCCTCTTCGGGCAACTCGCCCTCCCAGAACTCACGGCGACGTCGTGGGTCGAGCACGCCCGCGGCGTCGGCCCGCACCGCGCGCTCGTCGTACGGGGCGAGTGGTGCGACGACCTCGGCCACCGTCTCGAGGTGGGGACGGTCTGCGGCCTCTTCCGCGGCGGCGCGTGCCCGGTCCCGCGTGCGGGCCACCAGATCGCGCAGCGTGTCGGGATGCGCCGCGCCGCTCCGGATCAACAGGCTCGCGTTGTCGAGCAGGGGGTCGGCGGCTTCGGCATCCTGGATATCGACCCGGCTGCGATAGGCGGTCTCGATGTCGCTCCCCGCGTGACCCCAGAGGCGCACGGTGACCAGGCGCAGGAAGACGGGCATTCGCAGCGAACGACAGGTGTCGATGGCCTCGTGCGTGACCTGCCAGATGTGATCGAGCGAGCCATCTGCTTCGAAATAGCGCAGGTGCGGAAACGAGCCGAAGGTGTCGCGAATCCACCGGCGGGGGGTCTCGACGCTGATGCCGATGCCGTTGTCTTCGCACACGAACAGGATCGGCATCGGGTTGCCTCGACGGCTGCCGTAGCGGGCGGCCGAGATGCCGGTCAAGGCCGAAGCGTGGTTGGCCGACGCGTCGCCGAAGGTACAGGCTACGATGCTGTCGGCCGGGACCCTCGGACCGACGCCCATGCGCCGAGCGCGCCCGAGGGCAAAGGCGGCTCCCACGGCTTTCGGGAGATGTGACGCGATGGTGCTCGTCTGGGGCGGTACCCAGAGCGGTCGGCTTCCCCACACCTTGTGGCGTCCCCGCGAGATCGGGTCATCGGACGACGCGCAGATCGAGAGCATGGTGTCGAGCACGGCGTCACCGGGCACTCCCTCTCGCTGGCCGCGCCGACCGCGCGCGATCATGAAGGCGCCGGACCGGTAGTGCAGAAAGCTGGGGTCGGTAGTGCGGAGCAGGGTGCCCAGCACGGCGTTCTGTTCGTGGCCGGCCGACGAGATGGTGTAGAAGCTGCGGCCGTCGGCCTTCAGGCGGCGCGCCTCGACGTCGACGGCGCGCGACAGAAGCTGGTCTTCGAAGATCTCGAGGGCCCGACCCGCGGTGAGCGTCGAACCCGACGCGATGGGTTCGTCGGGGCGAAGCGATCGGGGCGAAGGGCGGGCGGTGGCCAGGAGACGGTCCAGATTCTCCTGCACCACGGAAACGCGGTCGGTGCTCACGGAAGGGGCGGGGTCGGGAGGCGGCGGCCGGGCGATCCGGCGTCTGGGCGCCAACCTAAAGGCGAGGGCGTCGGGAGGGGAGTGGCCGACCGATGAACGAGGAAGGGGTAGGCCCTCAACCCGCACCGATCCCTCGTCCGAGAGCCAATCCCACGAGGGCGAATACGATTCCCGCGATCACGCTTCCGGCGACGTAGCCGACCGCCCGCGCCGTGTGGCCGCCCTGCATCAGCAGCACGGTCTCGTAGCTGAAGGTACTGAAGGTGGTGAAGGCACCGAGAAAGCCGACGGTGAGGAAGGCTCGCAACTCGGGTGGCAGACGCAGCTGTTCGAAGGCCCCGTAGGCGACTCCCAGGAGCAGCGCGCCGACGACGTTGACCGCCAGCGTGCCCCAGGGAAAGGCGAGCCCGGTGCGGGTCTGGATCCACGACGTTGCGCTCCAGCGGCCCAGGGCGCCCAGCGCTCCTCCCAGGGCGACGGCGAGGGCGGTCAAGGCAGGATCGTGGTGGCATTCATGGCGTCGAAGCTAGAGACCGCCGGGGCTGGCGACCAGCCGCGGCGACGCGGGCCCTTGCTGATCCGTTGCGCGACGATTCCATTGCACAAGTTCACACCTCCGGCGCCCAACGAGATGCGACCCATGGCTGATCTCTGTTCGCCCCACGATTTTCGCTTGATCCTCGACTTCGCCATCGGCATCGCCGACCGCGGATTGCCGTTGGCCGTCGTCCGACTCGGTCCCGCCGGGGACGACGTCGTGCCGCCGGGCCCCGGGCTCGACCGCCTACGAGTTGCGGTGGCCTATCTCTGCCGCAAGACCGATCGGGTGGCCATGCCCCGAGAGGGGCAGTTCGAGATCCTGCTGGTCGATTGCAATCGGCAGGGGGCCCTGATCTTCGCCGACCGGGTGCTGCAGGGATTGGAGTCGTGGCAGGAGGTGGCGGGTCTTCGCCTGGGATGCGGGATCGCCTGCTTCGCTCCGAATCTGTCGAGCACCGAAGCGCTGATCGCTGCCGCCGACCAGGCGCGTCTCGGATCGTTCGCTGCGCAGGACCGCATCGAAATCTACGGCGGTTGACCGTAGCCCGTTACGTCACCCAGTCGATCGACGCCTTCTTCGGGACACTCACCGCGGGCTCGTGGGCGCCCGTGGGTCGCCGCTCGCCGGCACCTTCGGGTCGAGCGTCACGGCGATCCGCGCGCGGATATCTTCGAGGTGGGCCCGCGTGACCCGGTCGCGAATGCGCAGCAGGGCGGCTTCGGCCGCGGCGTCGAGACGCCGTAGCTGGGCACGCACCAGGGGGCGAATGTCGGAGCGGTCGAGTGCGGGAGGGGCGCTCCGCCCGCCACCGCCCGTCGGCGGTTCAGCGGTCAAGAGGCTCGCCATGCGCTCGACGTAGGCACGCTGAAGGGCGCGCCGATAGGGGGCCACGCTGCGTGCGCTCTCCATCTCTCCCCAGACACCGGCCTGCATGTCGTCGAAGAACTCGGTCAGGCGATAGGCGTCCTCCGGCTGCAGCACCTCCATCTCGGCCAGCCGTGTGAGGCGCCGCGCGTCCAGGACGCTGTTCAACACCGAGATCTGTCGAGCCTGGAGTCCTTCGAACCGTCCCAGCGGACCGATGCGATCCAGGATCTCGCGATCGTTCAGCCAGGTGGGGGCGTTGAAGGCATGGGTGCGCAGGAAGCGCAACGCGGCCCGCTGCCGCTCGCGTGGCACCCCCTCGAAGACCACCCCGTCCTGCTCGGTGCTCTTGAGATCGACATAGGCCCCGCCGATCAAGGTCACCACGTGCCCCATATAGCGTGAATACTGGCCCAGTGCTTCGCCGTAGAGCTCGGCGAGATCGGTGTAGTCCTCGCCACGGGTCGCGGTCCATGCCCGCAGGTTGGGAACGATCTTCTTCAGATTCTCGATGCCGTATTCGCTCGACTTCACCGGATCGTCACCGAGGTCTTCGGTCTGGGCGCGAGGGTCGATTCCCCCGAACCCCTCCTGGTAGCGGTAGATGGGATCACCGGCCCTGGCGGTGATCCACCCGTTCAGGATGGGGCGTTCGTCGGCGGGGCGTGGGGTGTTGATCACACGGTATCCCCAGTTGATCGAATAGAGATCGTAGGGTCCGATCTTGCGCAGAAAGGCGAGGGCGTCGAGGCCGTCACCGGGCTGCGCGATGTAGTTCTGGCGGGCGTAGTCCATCACCGAAGGGGCGACGCCCATGCGTGCGGCGAAACCGGGGTTGCGGAGCGAGTCGGTGGCATAGGCCGACGACGAGATCATGTTGTGCGGAAGGCCCAGGGCGTGCCCGATCTCGTGGGCGATCACCTGGCGCATGGCTTCGCCCATCACGCGCTCGGGAATCTCGAGCGAGCGTGCTTCGGGCATGGCCGCACCGGTCTGGACCATCAGCCAGTTGCGGTACGAGCGCATGTGGTTGTGGTACCAGACGATGTCGCTCTCGATGATCTCTCCGGTGCGCGGATCCGAGGTCGAGGGCCCCTGGGCGTTGCGCGTGAGCGACGCCGCCCAGCGCACCACGGAGTAGCGTACGTCTTCGGGATCCCATTCAGGGTCCTCGGAGGGTGAGGGCGGGTCGAGGGCGCGGATCGCGTCGCGAAAGCCCGCCGCTTCGAAGGCCACGCGCCAGTCCTCGACACCCTGCTTGACGTAGCGCCGCCACCGCTCGGGGGTGGCCGGGTCGATGTAGTAGGTGATGGGCTCGAGGGGTGTGACCAGCTCGCCCCTGAAATAGGCGGCCGAGTCGGACGGTTCGAGACGCCACCGGCGAATGAATGTCTCCTCGCCGGCCTTCTGCACATCCAGCCCGTAGTTGACGCGGTTGATCGAGAAGTACCCCACGCGGGGATCGGCATAGCGCGGCCGCATGGGCCGGCGCGGCAGCAGCACGACCGACTGGCTCATCTCGATGGTGATGGTGTTGGTGTCGGCATCGGTCGGTGCCGCGCCGGCTTCGAAGGTCTGGGTGTGGCGGACCTCGACGTTTTCGGGGTAGCTGCTGATGCGGCTGATGAAGCTGCGGGCGGGGTCGAGACGTCGCACCTGGTAGTCGCGGCGCATGGTCGAGCGCATGCCGCTGAGGGCCGGGGTGTCTCCCTCGAAGAAGTCGGTCACGTCGATCACCAGCGACGGCGCCAGGGAATCGGCGCCCACCGCCTCGATCTCGAACGAGCCGATCACGGGCGGGAGATTGTTCTGGACCACCGAGATGGAGATCGGTAGCGAGTCCTCGGCCACCTGCTGGAACGATTGCTTGCGCAACAGGAGTCGGCCGCCACGCCGTTCGAAACGCATCACCTGTTCGTCCAGGCTCGCGCCGGCAGCGAGAAAGCCGCCCAGCCCCTGGGGGACGCCTGCGATGCGCGTGATGAACAGGAGGTCGCGTCCCAGGAGGTCTTCGGAGATCTCGAAGAGCCAGTCGTCACCCACATGGTGCACGACGAAGAGGCCGGAGTCGGAGACCGCTTCGGCGGTGATCACCTCGCGGTAGGGCCGCGGGCCATCGCCTTCACGGGCCGGTGGGCGGCTGGACGAGGTGTCGGCCGTCGACGTCGGGGCGGGCGGTGACCCGGCTCCAAAGAGACCGCAGGCTCCGAGCACGAGCGAGCCCAGGAGGACGGTGGTGGCGTGAACACGCGGAGTCGACATACCCATTTTCCTCGCCGTCGGGCATTCAGTACGAGCATGATTGCGGTCAGCCAGAGTACGCGGAGGGAGGGTCTGGCGTCATCCCCTACAGTGTAGCTATACTCGGCAAACACTACAGTGTAGTCTTTCGGGAGGTGGGCGGTTGAGTGTGCTCGGTGAGTTCGAACAGTTGATCATGTGGGCGGTGCTTCGGTTGGGGGATCAGGCCTACGGTGTGGGAATCGCGACCGAGATCGAGCAGCGCACCGGTCGCGATGTCTCGCCGGGAGCGATCTATACCGCCCTTGGGCGGCTCGAAGATCGGGGCCTGGTGCGATCGCGCCGCGAAGTCGGGGGTGCGGGTCGGGCGGGGCGCCCCAGAAAATTCTATCGGCTCGAAGCCTCGGCCCTGGCTTCACTCGACCAATCCTGGTCCCACCTGGCGGCGATGGCCGAGGGCCAGGTCACCCGGCTACGCGCCCTGAGAGAGGGAGCCGAGGGGTGAGCCCCCCGTCGGATCCTCCGTGCTCGGGGCCTTCCTGGTGGGCTCGTGCGCTCGTGGGCCTGCTGCTGTGGGGTGAGGCTCGCGATGTGGTGGCGGGTGACCTCGACGAGCGTTTTCGTCTACAGCGAGAGCGGGTGGGCGTGAGGGCGGCCCGCGGGTGGTACACACGCCAAGCGCTGGCCTCGATCGCGGCCGTCTGGAGAGACCGGCTCAGACGGCTGGCGTCGGATCGGGGGGCAGGAAGGATACGGGGAACGATGCGCGAGTGGGGCCGCACGATTCGCACTCTGGTGCGGCGTCCTGGCTATTCGATGGCTGTCGTGGGCACCCTGGCACTGGGCTTCGGCGCGGCAACCGCGGTAGCCTCGGCGGCCTACGGCGTGCTCCTCGAGCCCCTTGCGTTGCCCGAGCCCGAGCGACTCGTCGCCGTCTGGATGACGCAGGACGGTGAGACCACCAATCTTTCGGGCCCGAATGGACTCGATCTGCGCAATGGGGTCGAGGCCTTCGAGGGTCTCTACCTGTTCACCCGTGGCCAGGTGGTGCTGGAGGAAGGGGAGGGGGGCCGGGTCCGGCCCGCCGAGGCCGTTCAGGTGTCGTCGGACATGCTGGGGGTGCTGGGAGTGCGTCCGTACCTGGGGCGGGATCTTGCCCCTGCGGACATGCTCGCGGGCGCCCCTCCAGTGGTGCTGCTGTCGTATGGTCTCTGGCGGGACGCCTTCGGCGAGGATCCGTCGTGGGTGGGGCGCACGACTCTCGTCGATGGCGCGCCCACCCAGATCGTGGGCGTGCTGCCCCCACAGCTGGAGATTCCCCTGGCTGGCTCTCCCAGAGTCGTTGCCCCCCTTCACGAATCCGGTGCCTTCGTCGCCCGCGACCTGATCTGGCTGGGTGGTGTGGCGCGGCTTGCCGAGGGTGCGGTCCTCGTCACCGCGAGGGCCGAGGCCGACGGTGTGTGGGAGTCGCTGCGGGAGTCCTTTCCCGATGTGATTCTCGATGCGGGAGTGGCGGTCCTGCCTTTGCGATCCCACCTCGTCGCCGAGTCACGTGGGCCGCTCCTGATCCTGCTCGCGGCTGCCGGACTCCTGCTGGTGATTGCTGCCGTGAACGCCGGTGGGCTCATGCTCGCACGAGGACGCACGCGGGGAGCGGAACTGGCACTGCGCGCCTCGTTGGGCGCGAATCGAGGCCAGGTGGCGGGGCCGTTGATGCTGGAGGGGATGGCACTCGCTCTGGTCGCAACGGGCGCGGGGGTGGTGCTGGCCCGGTGGCTCCTGGCCGGTATTCTTGCGTATGGTCCAGCGGAGCTGCCACGCTCGTCCGAGTTGGTACTCGACGGTTGGGTCCTGCTGGTCGGGATCGCGGGAGCCCTTGGCGTCGGCCTGACCACCGCAGGCGTCACCTCGGCGCGCGCGCTCCGGGAGGCCCCGGCAACGAGCCTCAGCGGGGGAGGGCGCGGAACGGTGGGGCGCAGGGGTGCTCGCCGCGGCCGGTTCCTCACGGTCGGCGTGCAGGTCGGCCTCGCGACGGTCCTGCTCGGTACAGCCGGGCTTCTGGTCCGGAGCTTCGTCTCGTTGACGCGGGTCGATCCCGGCTATCGGATCGACGACATCTCGATGGCGCGCATTCAGCTTCCGGAGGCCGGGTACTCGGACGCTGCCTCCCGTGCGGATCTCCTGCGCAGGGCGTTGGACCGGATCCGGGCCGAGCCCGGCATCGAGGCGGCTGGACTGGCGCTGCTCGAGCCGCTCGATGAGGCCCGGATCAACTATGAGGTGGCCCTCGACGGGCTCCCCCCGGCGCCTCCGGGTGAGGCCCCCCTCGCAGATCTCCAGCTCGTCTCGGAAGGGTACTTCGAGACAATGGAGATTCCCCTCCTGGCTGGCCGGTCGTTCACGCCCGCAGACCGCGACGGACCTCTGGTCGCGGTGGTGACCGCGCAATTGGCGAATACGCTGTGGGGAGGCAGCCCGGCCGTGGGGCGCCGCATCGGGTGGGTCGTGGATCGAGAGGCCGAGCCCCGCTGGTTCGAGGTCGTGGGCGTGGTGGCCGACGTGCGCCAGCAAAGTCTCACCGCCGAAGCGCGAGGCACCCTCATTCTCGATCTCTTCCAACGACCGCAATCCGCGGCTACCCTGGTCGCACGGACGCGCGGGGATGCTGCCGCCTTCGCGCGGGTCGTTCGCAACGAGATCCCGGCGTTGGGCGCTGGGATCCCCGAGCCCGAAGTCGGCACCCTGCGGGCCTCACTGTCGACCGATGTCGCCCCGGCTCGGTTCCTCGCACTCCTGTTGGCGGTGTTCTCGGGCATGGCGGTCACGCTAGCCACGGTGGGAACGTACGGGACGCTGGCATACGCACTGTCACGGCGGCGTCGGGAGATGGGAGTGCGGATCGCCATGGGGGCGCCACCCCAACGCGTCGTGCGTGACCTGCTGGTCCAGGCGATGACGCCTGTCGTCATGGGACTCGGCGCCGGGCTGAGCGTGATCCTGCTCGCCGGGGGATCGTTTCGAGGTCTTCTGCACGACGTACCGGCTCGGGACCCCGTGAGCCTCGTGGCGACGCTGGTGATTCTCGGCGCGGCGGCCTTTGCGGCCTGCCTCCTGGCTGCGCTCAGGGCGATACGGACCGACCCGGTGCAGAGTCTGCGGGACGTCTGATCGCGCCCTCGCGGCTATCCGGAGGCCCGACCTGGCTGGGCCTCCGGCAGCCCTTGCATCTCGCGGTCGATTCGATCGACGTAGACCGCCGCTGAGATGTCGCCGCAGACATTGAGCGTCGTCCGTGACATGTCGAGAATGCGGTCGACCCCGAGAATGATCGCGATGCCTTCGGGTGGAACACCGACCGTGGCCATGACCAGCATCATGAGCGGCAGCGATCCTCCCGGCACCCCGGCCGCACCGACTGCCGTGAGCACGGCCAGGATCACGACGACGATCTGTTGGCCGAGGCCGAGTTCGACGCCGAACACCTGAGCGAGGAAGAGCACGGTCACCCCTTCGAAGAGCGAGGTGCCGTTCATGTTCATCGTGGCTCCGAGCGGGAGCACGAACCCGGCCACCTTCGGCTGCACGTCGAGCTCGCTCTCGGCGGTGGCGATCGACGTCGGCAGCGTGGCCATCGACGAGCTGGTCGAGAAGGCGGTGATGATGGGGGCCGTGACGGCCTTCCAGAACCGCAACGGACTCATGCGCCCGAAGATGCGGACCAGTGCGGAAATGCCGAAGGCGGCATGGAGCACCAACCCCAGCATCACCACCAGGACGTACATGCTGAGCTGCGCCAGGATCGCCCAGCCGAATTGCGACGTGATCACGAAGATCAGGCCGAACACCCCGTAGGGTGCCAGGTGCATGGCCATGTCGATGATGCGGATGATGGCGTCTCCGATCCCCTCGAGCACGTCGATGACCGGTTGGGCCTTCTCTCGCGGGATCATCGTGAGGGCCGCCCCGAAGATCAGCGAGAAGAAGATCAGGGCGAGCATGTCCATGTCGGCTGCGGCCGCCACGGGGTTGCGGGGCACGATGTTGACGAAGGTCGACACGCCGAAGTCGGTGGCACCGGCGGCGGCCAGATCGTCGGCGCTGCCCGAGAACTGGGCCATCAACTCGTCACGGGTCTCGGGCGGGAGCCCTCCGCCGGGGCGGATGGTGTTGACGAGGGTGAGGCCGATGGTGGCTGCGATCAGCGTCGACAGCAGGAAGTACATGAAGGTGCGCCCACCCAGTCGCCCCAGGGTCTTCATGTCGCCGATGCCGGCCACCCCCAGGGTGATGGAGGTGAAGACGATGGGCACCACCGTCATGAAGAGCAGACGCAGGAAGATCTGGCCCACCGGAAACGCGATGTTGTCGGAGAGAAATGTCACCCATCCCGCATCGGGAAAGAGTGCATTGGCCATTCCGCCTGCGAGCGCGCCCAGTCCGAGCCCAATGGCGATCTTCGTATGGAGCTTCACTCCGGTCCTCTCCTGTTTCGATCATGCAATCCGACGAAACCCTGTGGCAAGGCGCCCGCGGCCCACAACCGATCCGGGGCGCGCCGAACCGGCCGGAAGGTAGGGGGCGGCCCCCACGGGGGCCAGCGGTCGGTGGTGATCACCGAAGAGTGCGGCGGTAGCTCGCGACCCCCGCACTTCGGTGTGCAACCACCGCTCTACCGCACCAGGAACCCACCCTGGAACGGATCGTCGGGCTCGACGAACCACTCGCTGCGTCCGGTGACGGCGACCCGTCCACCGACTTCGGGCACGACGGCGTCGCGCCCGCCCCACCGCATCGTCTCGCGGATGCACACCGAGAAGCGGCTCCCGATGATGCTCTCGATCACCCGGGTGTGTCCTGCTGCGAGCTCCCCGCGAGCGTGGAGGATCGCCGCCCGCGCGCTCACTCCCGTTCCGGTCGGGCTGCGGTCGACCTCACCGTCGGCAAAGACGCACACCTGACGGCTATGGTGCCCCTCGGTGTGGGCCGGGCCGGTGAAGATCACCCCGTACAAGAAGGCGAGCGATGGATCGAGGGGGTGCACGGGGGGCAGCGCCTCGGCCGCCGCCGCTTTGATCGCCGTGGCCGCAGCGACCAGCGTTCGCACGTTACCCGGGACGAGCTCGAGTCCGACCACCGTGGCGTCGACGAAGGCGTAGAACGCCCCCCCGAACGCCAGGTCGAACGATACGGTGCCGAGCCCGGGCACCGACAGGTGGGCGTCGAGGGCCTGCACCCACGACGGCACGTTGCGAAACCGCACCGAGGTCACGCGCCCGTCGTGGACGGCGGCCGTCGCCTGGACCGTCCCGGCCGGCGTGTCGAGGGCGACCCGCGTTTCAGGTGTGACGGCGGCGACGATCCCGGTCTCGACCAACACCCGGGTCACCGCCAACACGCCGTGTCCACACATCGTGCTCCACCCGTCATTGTGCAGAAAGAGGACGGCCGCGTGGGAGTCGGGGCGCTCGGGTGGAAGTACGAGGCACCCGTACATGTCGGCGTGGCCCCTCGGCTCCCACATGAGCAGGCGGCGCATGTCGTCGAGCTCGCGTTCCGCCTCGAGGCGGCGCTCCGCCACCGGGCCCGCCTCGAGCTCGGGGACGCCGGCGAGAATCACGCGCAGCGGCTCGCCTTCGGCGTGGGCATCGATGGTGGTGATGCAGCGCGCACCCTCGCGGGGCGTCCAGGTGAGGGCAGCGCGCCTGCGGGCGGCAGCGTCGGGAAAGGGCATGGGCCAAAGTGTGGGGTGGATGCGCCGCTCGCCACCTGCGGACGAACCCATCGCGTCGTACCCTGGCCGCCGGGCCCCGGAATGCGCACGCCGGCGTGGGCACCGGTGGCGGAAGGGGTGGGCACGAGTGGTGGGCTGTACGACGAGGGGAAGGAACGCTTCTATTCACCTTCACCTTCGGAATCACTGCGCTGCCGCGGGGCTGCGCTGCCCGGTTCTGGCGTGGACCGGGGGCACGAGCCGATCTTGAATGCCGTGGGTGGGCCCACGGCAGCACTTCGAGTCAGAGGAGCAAGGAGGTAGATGGTGAGCGAGGTTGACGACGTCGGGTTCTTCCATGAGCTCCGTGCGCGTGAATTCTCACGCCTGGACGACACGCACCACTCCTATCTCGACTACACGGGTAGCGGTCTCTACGGGGAATCCCAGATCCGTTGGCATCGGGACTGGCTCGCGGCGCGGGTGCTGGGCAATCCCCACTCCGACAATCCGGCCTCGCTGGCGGCCACCCACGAGGTCGATCAGGTCAAGGCGCGGGTGCTGAAGTTCTTTCAGTGTGATCCCGACGAGTTCGAGCTCGTCTTCACCGCCAACGCCACCGCCGCGCTCAAGCTCGTGGGAGAGGCGTTTCCCTTCGGCCCCCGCTCGCGATACCTGCTCTCGACCGACAACCACAACTCCGTGGGCGGCATACGGGAGTACGCCCGGCGGGCGGGCGCTACCTGCGAGTGTCTGCCCCTCGACGCCGAGCTCCGGATGGTCGACGCTGCCCAAAGCCTCGGTGAGGCAGGGCCCGACCCCTCGTTGTTCGCCTATCCGGCCCAGTCCAATTTCTCGGGGGTCAAGCACCCCCTCGACCTGGTGCGCACGGCGCGGGAGCGGGGGTTCCGGGTACTGCTCGACACCGCGGCTTTCGCGCCGTGTACGCCGTTGCAGGTGGGCGAGGTGGCACCGGATTTTGCCTGCGTCTCGTTCTACAAGATGTTCGGGTATCCTACGGGATTGGGTGCGCTGATCGCTCGGCGCGAGGCGTTGGTCGAACTGTCGCGACCCTGGTACGCCGGCGGTACGGTCGATTTCGTGTCGATCCAGAACGAGATCCATCAGCTGCGTCCGGCCGGTGGCGGGTTCGAGGACGGCACCCTCGACTTCCTGGGCATCGCCGCCCTCGAGCCGGGACTCGACCTGCTCGACGAAGTCGGGATGGAGCGACTCGCGCGACGGGTGGGCTCGCTCACGGCGCGCCTGCTCGAGGGGCTGGCGGGGCTCACCCATCCCGGCGGCGAGCCCGCGCTGGCGTTGTACGGACCGGCGACCGCCGAGAGGCGTGGGGGCACGGTGTCGTTCAATCTCCTCGATCGTGACGGCAAGCCCGTTCCCTATGAAGAGGTCGAAGCGGCGGCCCGGGAGGCGGGGGTGTCGGTACGGGGAGGGTGCTTCTGCAATCCCGGTGCGGCCGAGGTGGCCTTCGCCATGCCGGCCACGGAGACCCGCCGCTGCCTCGAACAGCTGCGGGGACGGTTCACGCTGGCACGGTTTCGGGAGTGCCTCGGGCACACGGTCGCGGTGGGCGCGGTGCGGGCGTCGGTGGGAATCGCGTCGGTCGAAGAGGACATCGATCGTCTGTTGGGGGTGCTGGGTGACATGCTGACCCCCTCTTGATGGCCTTCTTCAGGGACCTGCGGGTGCTCTACCTGCGGGAACTCCGCTCGGCCCTGCGCGAGCGGAGCATCGTCGTGAACGGGATCCTGATCCCGATCTTCATGTACCCGTTCCTGCTGTGGGCGATGTTCACGGCCATGACCTTCGTCGAAGGGCAGGCCGAGGGGTTCGTCTCACGCATCGCCGTGACCGACTCCAGCGTGTTGCCCACGCTGGTTCCGGCCCTCGCGCTGCGAGACGATGTGAGGCTCGAGCGCGCCCTGGAGGTCGATTCCCTCGACGCCCTGTTGGCGGGTGGAGGGATCGATGCCATCGTGCGCCTCGAGGCGGATCCCCTTGCTGCCCTGCCCGACAACGCCGCCCTGAGCGTCTTCTATGATCGAGCGGAGCCGCGGAGCCGTCGGGCCGCCGATCGGATCGGCGTGGTGGTCGATTCGCTGAGAGCCGACCGCCTGACACGGAGCGCCGCCGAGTTGGGACTCGATACGGTGGCTCTGCGAGCATTCGCCATCGAGACCGAGAATATCGCCTCGGCGCGTGATGCGGGCCGTATGGTGCTGGCCATGCTGGTGCCCCTCTTCCTGACGCTGATGGTCGCCCTGGGGTGTTTCGTCCCGGCGGTCGATACCACCGCGGGAGAGCGCGAGCGCGCGACGTGGGAGACGCTCTGGACCACCGGGGTCTCGCGTGGCAGCATCGTCCTGGCCAAGTACCTCTTCGTGGCCACCATGGGGGCCCTCGCCGGGATCCTCAACGTAGTCGCCATCTCGCTGTCGCTCGGAGGCGTTCTCGCCCCTCTCGCGGGCGATCGGGTGGCGGATCTCGGCATGGGGTTGCCGGTGGCGGCCATTCCGGTGATGGGGGCGGTGGCCATCGTACTGGCCCTGCTCTTTGCGGCCCTGATGATGCTGCTGGCCACCTTCGCGCGGACCTTCAAGGAGGGGCAGGCCATGGTGACGCCGGCGTACTATCTGGCCCTGGCCCCCATGCTCATGGCCGGTTCCCCGGATCGCGGCCTCACGCCGGCACTCGCATGGGTGCCGGTCGCCAATGTGGCGCTGGGGCTCAAAGACGCCATCATGGGGCGCGCCGACCTGTCGCTGCTGGCCGTGGCTCTTCTCGTCAACCTGGCCGTGGTGGCCTTCTGCCTGGTCGCGGCACGCGGGCTGCTGGTGCGGGAAGAGGTGGCCACGGGCGCATTCGAAGGATCGATCTGGGCGTGGCTGAACGCGCGCCGACGTCGTTCCCCCACCCCTACGGACTCCCCTCGAGCGTTGAACCAATGAGCCAACCCGGACCCGAGGTTTCGGCCCCGACCTCGTCGCGAGTTCGCGACGAGGGTGCTCCCACCGTCGAGGTGAGCGGGCTCACCAAGTCGTTTCTCGAAGAGGGGCGGGGTGAGGTGCGCGCCGTCGACGGCATCGACTTCACCTGCCACGCGGGTGAGGTGTTCGGTCTACTCGGGGCCAACGGAGCCGGCAAGACCACCACGTTGCGCATGCTCTCGACCGTCTTGCGACCCACCGCCGGTTGGGCGCGGGTCATGGGCCACGACGT
This sequence comes from uncultured Gemmatimonadaceae bacterium, assembly GCA_964521385.1. Taxonomy (GTDB): domain Bacteria; phylum Gemmatimonadota; class Gemmatimonadetes; order Longimicrobiales; family Gaopeijiaceae; genus Gaopeijia. Next base: position 64,293 of record CAZFRU010000020.1, read on the forward strand.
CGTCACCGACGGCGAGCTCGTGCGTCGCTCCCTGGGCTTCCACAGCGCGTCGACCGCGCTCTACCCGCGGCTCACGGCCCGCGAGACGCTCGATTTCTTCGCGCGGGTCAATCGCCTGGCACCCCACCTCGTCAGGGCACGGGTCGACGCACTCATCGACCGTTTCGGGATCGAGGACTATGCCGATGCGCGGGTCGAGAAGCTGTCGAGCGGCATGAAGCAGAAGGTGGCCATCGCGCGCACGCTGGCTCACGATCCGCCCGTGCTCATCTTCGACGAACCGACGGTCGGGCTCGACGTACTGAACGCGATCTCGCTCCTCGAGGTCGTCGAGGAACTCCGCGCCGAGGGACGGACCGTGATCTACTCGTCGCACATCATGAGCGAGGCCGAACGTCTCTGCGACCGCATCGCCGTGATCCACCACGGACGGATCCTCGCCCTCGGCACGCTCGACGAGCTGCGGGCCGAGACCGGCCTGCACTACCTCCAGGACATCTTCGTGCGCTACGTGCAGGAGGCCGAAGGTTGAGGACGCTGCTGCGCTACGAGCTGCTGCAGCTGGTCCGCGACACCCGCATGGTCTTGTTGGCGGTCGTGTTGCCGGTGGTGCTTCTGCCCGCGATCCTGGCCATCTCACGCCTCACCGAGCGAGCCGACCAGGAGCGGGTACGTGATACCGAGATCGGTGTCTGGGTCACCGGATCCGACGCGGTGCGGGCCAGTGCGCTCCTGGAGCGGGCCCGGGCCATTCCCGACAGCGAAGCGGGAGCCCCGCTCCGTCTCGCGCTGGTCGAGGGCCCCGCGGCCGATTCGCTCATCGGGGTCGGCGGCCTGCACCTGATCGTCGAGGGGCTGGGACCCGACGCGCATGGCCTCGAGCGCATCGCCGTGCGCTATCGCGCTTCGTCCGACCTGTCGCGGTCCGCCTCGACCCGTCTGCGCGAGCGCCTGGAGCGGGTCCGCATCGAGATGCGCGACTCGCTCTACCTCGCGGGGGGGCTGGCGGTCGATCCCGAGGACGTGTTGCCCCTGTCGACCATCAATGTGGCGGCGGCGGGGAGGGAGGCGGGGGCGTTGCTCGGCATGTTCCTGCTGCCGGTCCTGATGATGCTGATGCTCACCGGAGGATCGCTGGTCGCAGCCGATACCCTGTCGGGTGAGAAGGAGCGTGGCACGCTCGAGACGCTCCTGACCACCTCGGTGTCGCGGGGTGAGGTGGTGGCAGCAAAAGGACTCGCCATCGCCGTCGTGGCCCTCGTGATGGCGGTGCTCAACCTGGTCAATCTGGGCGTCTGGATCGGATTCGGCCTCGTGGAGCTGCCGACGGCCCTCGACGTCACGGTCACCCTGCCCCGGTTGGTGGCCATCTTCCTCTTGCTGCTTCCCGTGGTGGTGTTGGTGTCGGCGCTTCTACTGCTCGTGTCGGGATGGGCCCGCACCTACCGCGAGTACCAGTTGTACTTCCTGCCGGTGTTCGTGCTGGCCCTGGTGCCGTCCGCGGCGGCGGCGCTGCCGGGCTTGGAACTGCGTTCGGCTGCGGTGCTGTTGCCCATCGCCAATGTAGCGCTCGCCCTGCGCGATGTGCTCGCCGGCCGGGGCGATCTGCTCTTCGGAGCGCTGGCCATGGCGGTGACCGGGGCCACCTCGGTGTGGGTCGCCCTGCTGGCACGAGACACCCTGTCGACCGAGCGGCTGTTGGCCGACTCGGCGGCGGATCGCGCCGAGTTCGTCGGAGGACCGGCGCTGTTTCCCTATCGGGTGTTGCGCTGGTTCGGGCTGATGTGGGTGGTGCTCCTGGGATTGTCGTTGGCCTTTGGTGAGCGGGTCGGGATTCGGGGCCAGGTGCTGACCAACCTGCTGGGCCTGTTCCTGGGTGGGTCGATCCTGATGATCCGTCGCTACCGTCTGCCGCTGCGCGAGGCGCTGGCCTTGCGGCGCGTGCATCCGCTCGTGTGGCCGGCGGTACTGGTGGGTGCGCCTTCGGGGTTCATCGTGGGGATCGGTCTGGCCGAACTCACGGGCGTGTTCCTGCCGGTGCCCCCGCAGGTGCTCGAGGCCTTCGGGCAATTCCTGCTTCCCGAGGGGATGGGGATCGGCGAGCTCGTGCTGTTGCTGGCCGTCCTCCCCGGAATCACCGAGGAGATCGCCTTTCGGGGTCTGCTCCTGCACGGGCTGCGCAAGCGCCTGGGTCCGGTGGCGCTCTGCCTGGTGGTGGGGGCCATCTTCGGGCTCTTCCACGTGAGTCTGTTTCGGATCCTGCCCACGGCCTACCTCGGCACCATCCTCGCGCTGGTGACGATCCTCACGGGCTCGATCTTTCCAGCGATGCTGTGGCATGCCCTCAACAACGCGGTGGCGTTGGTCCCCCTGGCCATGGGCTGGCTGGGTCCCGAGGCCGACCTGCCCGTCTGGGGGTGGCCGCTGGCCGGGGTGGGGTTGGTGGCTTCGTTGCTGGTGTTGCGGCGGGTCGGGGCGGGGTACCCGGGGGTCACGCGGCCCGAGACAGGGTAGGAGCAGTTCCCCCTACCAGCCTCCACCCCCGCCGCCCCCGCCGCCTCCTCCCGATGATCCTCCGCCCGACGAGCTGCTACCCCCGCCACCTCCCCCGCCGGAGGGTGGACTCGATGCGGACGAGAGTGAATTCGAGAAGCTGCGTCCCAGCGACGAGGTGAGCCCCGAGAATCCCTGGTCCGCCCCTCCGCCGCCCGCATACCACGACAGCGCGCCCGAGGAGACCGCTGCGGCACCGCTCGCCTGCGGGATCAAGGTGCCTTCGAAGCGCTCTGCCCACCGATTCTCGACACCGAGGGCGATGGCGTGGGGCAGGAATCGTTCGAACAGCTCCGGCGTCTGGTCGGGCGGAGTGAGGCGGTCGAGGCGGTCCGACTCGGCGGTGGTGAGAAAGCGCTTGAACCCGGCGACTTCGTTCAACACGCCGCGCCCTGCCAGTGTGGGTCGCTCCAGCAGGTGGTAGAAGGCGACGTTGACGGCACCGAGCACGAGGGCCGCCAGCGCCAGTACCTGCGGCACGAGAGTGAGCAGCAGGCCCACGACCGCGATCTCGGCAATCCAGAATGGAGCAGAGAAGACGGTCAGGACGAGGGCGGTGACCCAGGCCCCCACACCTCCACCTCGCAGGGCCGTCCGCCAGCCCTGGACGCAGCGCACGAGCAGGGTGGCCGCGAAGAAGGTCCAGAAGGCGAGCCAGACCACCAGGAACCATGCCGCGGGGTGAATGGCGTATCGGTCCAGCACCATGAGCACCAGAAGGCCGAAGACGCTCACCGCGAGCCCTGCCACGAACCACCGGCGGTTGAGTTGGAAGTACCGGCGTTCGATGCGTCCCTTGAGCCCGGTGCGGAGTCCCCTGATGGCACTTCTCAATGTGCCGGAATAGCTGGAGAGCGAGAGGCTCTTGCGCGTACCGAGCAGGGTGTCGAGGAGCCGCCTCTCTTCGGGCGCGAGGCCCGGGACCGCGCCTCCGGTACGGTGGAGCGTCCACCTCTTTCCGTCGCGCTCGATGCGGATCGCACCCTGCACGGCCAGGCTCACGAGGGTGGCGGTGAGGTGCGCCGAGTCGTACCCCTTCTGCTCGAGATACCCGAGGGCGGCCGGTGAGAAGCCCTCGGGCGGTTCGTAGCGAACAACCACGGTCGAGGCTGGTGGATCGCGACCCAGCCGACTCAACATCAGCAGGTACAGGCCGAAGACGAGTCCCACCACGACGCCTGCGCGGACGT
>CAZFRU010000021.1:0-67892 GCA_964521385.1 uncultured Gemmatimonadaceae bacterium
CGCGGTGGAAGCGCGATGTCGAGATCCCCTGGGCCATCGAGGCACGGGCCTGGGAGGCGCTCGACTGCGGGTGAAAGCATACTCGCCGCCCACGCCGTACCGCGACCTCCAGGGCCGACGCCCACTACACCCTGAACCCGCCTTAGCCTGGAGCGTCGTGCCGCTCGCGGATGAGCCCCTCCTGCGCCACCGACGCCACCAACTCGCCGTCACGCGTGAAGTAGGTCCCGCGTGCAAACCCCCGCCCCGACGAAGAGACGGGCGCATCGACCACGTAGAGCAGCCACTCATCCATGCGACAGGGGCGATGGAACCAGATCGAATGGTCGAGGCTCGCGACCATCATCGACGGATCCCGCACGTTGCGTCCGTGGGGGCGCAGCGCCGTGACGATCAGCCCGTAGTCGGAGGCATAGGCCAAAACCGCCCGATGGTGCAGCGGATCATCGTCGAGGGGATCGACGGTCTTGACCCACATCTTACGCTGCGGTGGTCGGACACCGTTCTCGAACGGCCCGTCTTCGTCGATGGGCCGCACATCGAGTGGACGACCCTGGGTCAGTAGCCCGCGCTGATGTTCGGGAAGCTCATCGGCCCGCTCGCGGATGAGATCCAATTCCGGGCGCAGGTCTTCGGGCGGAGGCACCCGCGGCATCTCCATCTGGTGCGACAGCCCTTCTTCGTGGCGATGGAACGACGCCGACATGTTGAAGATGGCTTGCCCATGCTGGATCGCCGTGACCCGGCGCGTCGTGAACGAGCGCCCGTCGCGCAGGCGATCGACGAAGTAGACCACCGGCACCGACAGGTCGCCGGCGAGAATGAAGTAGCCGTGCAGCGAGTGGACCGGACGGTCGTCGGGGACGGTGCGCTGTGCAGCCACCAGCGCCTGCGCCAGCACCTGGCCTCCATAGATCCGCTGCGTGCCGATATCACGATTCTGCCCCCGATAGATGTTGTGCTCGAGGGGTTCGAGATCCAGAAGCGCGAGGAGGGCTTTGGAGCGAAAGGGCATGAGCCTCAATCTCGCATCGGTAGCCGAATCCCTTCGCGGGCTGCGGTGTCGACCGCCCGGTCGTACCCGGCGTCGGCGTGGCGGGCGACGCCGATGCCCGGGTCGTTGGTCAGCACCCGTTCGAGGCGGGCTGCCGCGGCGGGGGTGCCGTCGGCCACGATCACCTGGCCGGCATGGAGCGAGTTGCCGATGCCCACGCCTCCGCCGTGATGGAAGCTCACCCAGGTGGCCCCCGATGCGCAGTTGAGCAGCGCGTTGAGAATCGGCCAGTCGGCCACGGCGTCGCTGCCGTCGGCCATCGCTTCGGTCTCGCGAAACGGGGACGCCACCGAGCCCGTGTCGAGGTGATCCCGACCGATGACCACGGGAGCGGTGATGTCGCCACGCGCCACGAGTTCGTTGATGGCCAGCCCGAAGCGGGCGCGCTCGCCCTGCCCGAGCCAGCAGATGCGGGCGGGCAGCCCCTGGAACTTCACCTGCTCCCGCGCGAGTCGGATCCAGCGCGCGAGATGTTCGTCGTGGGGAAAGAGCTCGAGTACCAGGTCGTCGGTCCGCGCCAGATCGGCGGGATCGCCCGACAGCACGGCCCAGCGGAACGGCCCCTTGCCCTCACAGAAGAGGGGGCGGATGTAGGCCGGCACGAAGCCGGGAAAGGCGAAGGCCTCGGCAAATCCCGCATCGAGCGCGTGACCCCGCAGGTTGTTGCCATAGTCGAACACCACGCTGCCCTGCTCCTGGAAGCGCACCATGGCGCGACAGTGCTCGGCCATCGACGCCATGGAACGTCGCTGATACTCGTCGGGATCGGCCTCGCGCAGCGCCTTGGCGGCCGCCAGCGACATGTCGGCCGGCACGTAGCCGTTGAGGGGATCGTGGGCCGACGTCTGATCGGTGACGATGTCGGGCACCACCCCCCGGGCCACCAGTTCGGGCAACACCGTAGCGCAGTTGCCCACCAGCCCCACCGAAAGCGGCACTCGGGCCGCCGTGGCTTCAGCAACCCAGGCCAGCGCCTCGTCGAGGTCGTGGGTGAGGCGGTCGCAATACGCTGTCTCGACCCGCCGCCGGATGCGGTGCTCGTCGACGTCGACGGCGAGACAGACCGCACCGTTCATGGTGGCGGCCAGCGGCTGCGCCCCACCCATGCCCCCGAGGCCGCCGGTCAGGATCCAGCGGCCGGCGAGCGATCCCTCGAAATGCTGCTGCGCCACCGCACCGAAGGTTTCGTACGTGCCCTGGAGGATCCCCTGGGTACCGATGTAGATCCACGATCCGGCGGTCATCTGACCGTACATCATCAATCCGGCCCGCTCGAGCTCACGAAAGTGGTCCCAGGTCGCCCAGCGTCCCACCAGGTTGCTGTTGGCGATCAGCACGCGGGGCGCATCGACATGCGTGCGGAACACACCCACGGGCTTGCCCGACTGCACCAGCATGGTCTCGTCGTCCGCCAGCGTCTCGAGGGTGCGGACCATGGCGTCGAAGGCCTCCCAGCTGCGGGCGGCTCGGCCGGTCCCGCCGTAGACCACGAGGTCTTCGGGCCGTTCGGCCACCTCGGGATCGAGGTTGTTCATGAGCATCCGCAGGGCCGCTTCCTGTTGCCACCCGCGACAGCGCAGCGTCGCGCCGCGGGGCGCCCGGACCACCCGGGCAACCGAAGTACCGTCCGTCATGTGGCGTCCTCCTCACGTGGTTCGGGCAGGGTCGACCAGAGGTGCTCGAAAGCCCCCCCGCGAATCTGGCTGCGTAGCGCCTCGATGTCGTCGCTCAGCACACGGTCGCCCTCGAGTGGTGCCACCACCCCGCGCACACGCTCCACACCAGCTCGTACACCCGCACCCGGCATGAGGGGCCGATGGAACTCGAGGGCCTGGGCAGCCACCATCAACTCGATGGCGAGCACGTACTCGAGACACTCGACCACGCGACGCAGTTTGCGCGCGGCCGCCATGCCCATGCTGACGTGATCTTCCTTGGCCGCGCTGGTGCTCACCGAATCGACCGACGCCGGATGGGCCAGCACCCGCATCTCACCCAGAAGGTCGACGGCCGCCACCTGGGCGATCATGAATCCCGATTCGACCCCCGGGTCGCGAGCCAGAAAGGCCGGAAGCCCCGACAGGTCGGGGTTGAGCATGCGCTCGACCCGCCGTTCGGAGATCGACGCCAGATCGACCAGGGCGATGGCCACGAAGTCGAGGGCCTGGGCCACGATCTGGGCGTGAAAATTGCCCGCGCTCACGATCACCCCGGCGCCCGTGTCGGCAGCCGCCCCCTCGCCGTCGGACGAAGCGGGAAACACCAGGGGATTGTCCGTCGACGCGTTGCACTCGGTGGTGAGGATGCGCCAGGCGTAGCCCATCACCTCACGCGCAGCCCCGTGCACCTGCGGCATGCAACGCAGCGAGTAGGCGTCGTGGACCCGTGGGTCGTCGAAGCGATGCGACTCCCTGATCTGCGAGTCGCCGAGCAGGCGGCGCAGTCGCTCGGCGCTCGTCAGCTGTCCGGGATGGGGGCGAGCCTCGTGCACCTCGCTGCGAAAGGGAGCCGGCGTGCCCTTGAGGCCCTCCAGCGACATCGCGCCGGCCACCTCGATGGTCTCGAGGGCGGCGCGGGCATGGAGCAGCGACAGCGCCCCCAGCCCGGTCGTCGCCTGGGTCCCGTTGATCAGCGCCAATCCCTCTTTTTCCAGGAGGGGAATGCCCTCGAGGCCATGCTCGGCCAACACCGCGGCCGTCGGGCGCGCGCCGCTACCGTCGTCGAGCGCACCCTCGCCGATCACACACAAGGCGACGTGTGCGAGCGGAGCCAGATCGCCGCTCGCGCCCACGCTACCGATCTCGGGCACGCAGGGGGTGAGGTCGAGGCGCAGGAAGTCGATCAGTCGCTCGACCAGCAGCGGCCGGCACCCCGAGTTGCCCCTCGCCAGCGCATTGGCCCGCAACAGCATCATGGCCCGCACCTCTTCGCGCGCCAGAGGGCGTCCGAACCCAGACGAATGGCTCCGCACCAGATTGAGTTGCAGCTCCTGCCTGCGGGACTCGCCGATGTACACCTCGGCGAGTCGGCCGAACCCGGTGCTGATGCCGTACACCCGTTCATTGCGCTCGAGCGCTGCATCGACGACCGCACGGGAGGCGTCCATGCGAGCACGTGCCTGCTCGTCGAAGACCACATCGACCCCGTGGCCGTGGGCGACCCGACCCACCGCGTCGAGATCGAGCGAGTGGCCGTCGACCCGCACCGTCACGACAACGTCTCCATGGCGGCCCGAATGTCGGCCACCGCCGCCGACCGCTGCTCCGGGGTGTCGAGGTCGAGCAGCAACTCCTCGACGTGCTCTTCGAACAGCAGATGCTGGAGCCGATCGATCGATGCGCGTACGGCGCTCAACTGAGTCAGGATCTCGAGCGTGGGGCGGTCTTCTTCGAAGAGCCGTTTCACCGCACGGGCATGACCCTCGATGATGGCTGTGCGATGAATGAGCTGGGCCTTGCTACCGGTGGCCATGGACATCTCCAGGAAACGAAAGAGAATCGATCTCCTCGATTGTGCCGCGCCCTACCCTTCGGGGTCAAGAGGTCCCCCCCGGGGGGACCTCCGCCCGATCTACTCGCCGTAGGCGTCGACCTGCCATACGTCGACCCGGCCGCGCTCGCTCCGCGGAAGCCCCGGGGCCTCACCCCCCTCGTCGGTCACCGGGTCGGCGGGCCGACGACGATGCCAGGTGGTGACGCTCTGATACGCCGCCACCACCGACAAGAGGCGGTCTTCGGCATAGGGCTGGCCGCCGAAGACGGCCCCCACCGGCAGGGGGCCGCTCTCGTGATTCCGGAATCCGATCGGGAAGGCGATGAGCGGGAGTCCCACCATATCGAAGGGCACCGACGACGGCTGCACCACCACATCGCAGCGGGCGAACAGGTCGTCGAGGATCCGACGCAGCAAGAGCAGCTTGGCGCGCTGGCCCCGCAGGTACTCGGCTCCGGGCAGGAGCAGCCCGTTGATCCAGGGCGAGAGCGAGACCCCGAACTTGCGCACGTCGTCGCGCAGCACTTCGAGAAACGGCTCGGATCGCTCGGGCAGCCGCACATTGTTGAAGCTGCCCGAAGTGAGCACCTCCCAATCGGGCGGCAACGGCACCTCGACGATCTCGGCACCCAGCTCCCGGAAGGTGTCGAGCATCGCCCTGCGCACCTCCACCTGGTCGGCCTGGCGAGCCAGCATGGCGCGCCGAAACTCCCAGCGGGCGCGCTCCTGGTCGTCGGCATCGGCCGGCAGCGTCGGTCCCTCGGTCGAGGGAGCGTCGAGAAACCCCGGCACCACACCGATCCGCGTCGGCCACCGCAGCGCCGGGCGCCCTAGCCGCTCGACCGGCGTGGCCGAGACCACCAGATCGGGCAGAGCCGGCTGGTCCCAGGTGCGGGGATCGGCCGGGTCGGGGCCCGCCATGACCGAGAGCATGATGGCGGCATCCATGGCGTCACGGGCCAGGGGTCCGGGATGATCCCGCGTGTAGGTCAGGGGAATGATCCCCCTCAGCGAGACCCGACCCATGGTGGGCTTGAGGCCGGTGAGACCCTGTGCCTCGGACGGCTGGGTGATGCTTCCGCCCGTCTGCGTGCCGGTGCTCGACGAGGCCATGCGCGCGGCCACCGAGGTGGCCGATCCACTCGACGAGCCCCCGGGGCTCACCGAGGCATCGATGGGCGCCCAGGCGTTCATGGTGGTGGACTGTCCGTCGGGCGTCGTCGCCCGGCTCGTGGCCAGCGGGCCCATCTGGGTCTTGCCCAGCAAAATCGCGCCTCGAGCCTTCAGTCGTGCCCAGGCCTCGGCGTCGTACGACGGCACGAAGTCGGCGAAGATGTGGCTGTTGGCCGTCGTCCGTACCCCGGCCGTGTAGTAGTTGTCCTTGATGGCCAGCGGGATGCCGTGCAACGCCCCCCGGATCGGGCCCTGGTCGGCAGCGCGGGCGGCGCTGCGCGCCTCGTCGCCCAGGACGGTGTTGAAGGCCAGGTAGGCCCCGTCGAAGCGGTCGATGCGGTCGAGGCACGCCGAGACGAGCTCGCTCGCCGACAGGTCGCGGCGCCGGATGGCCGCCGCCGCCTCCGCCAGCGTGAGAAACGCCGGATCGGCTTCCTGCAGCCCGACCGCCTCGGGCATACGGAGGTCTGCTCCCCCACGCGACGCGCCGAGCGAGGCCGCGGCGGCGGGCGCAGGAGGCACCAGCGTCGAGCCCAGCGCGCCGGCCGAAGCCGCGGCCGTGAGCGAGCCCATGCGCTGCAGAAACGCGCGACGGTCGACGACCCGGTCGGTGGGGGGTGCCACTTCAGCGCCACCCGCGTCGTTCCGACGCGACCCTACCGCCCCGGAACGCTTCATCGGGCACCCCGGTGGTCCGCGCGGCGACTGGCAAGCGCCGCAGGGTACATGACGGGGGGCACCTTTTGTGGATCCATCACGAAATCGGCGATGGCCCCTGGGGTGGATCGCAGGAAACGGCGGGCCGAGGCGAGAATCCGCGACTGATCGGCCGGCGCGTCGGAGTCGGCTTCGGGAAGCACCGAAAGGTCGACTCCGAGGAGCTCGAGGCGTGACAGGATCATGGTATCGAGGTCTGCGTCCGACACATCCTGGTAGCGGGGCGATACGGAGGCTGGCGGCGACAACGGGTGCATGGTGCGGTCACGGTAGGGAGGAGCGTCAGAGCGGGCAGCGGGGTCGAATACTCGCCGCGGCGTGAGGCGAAATAGCCCGAACACCGGGGGTCGGGCAACCGGCCCGCCCCTTGCACGGCCCTTGCCGACGCCGTCGATGGGTCGCATGCATCGATGGAGCAGCCCTTGCCGCGCTCCCTTCACCAGCCGAGACCTGAACATGAGCGAGAGCCTGGTCCAGGACCCGATGTCGGTGGCGGGCGTCCTCGCCGGCACCGTCGCGCTCATCTTCTGGCTCTCCGGGATCGGGGCGCTGGAGCGAGCGTTTCGGTACACCCCGGCGGTGATCTACATCTATTTCGTGCCCATGCTCCTGACGACCGCCGGGGTCACGCCGTCGGCGTCCCCGGCCTACGATTGGCTGATACGCTATCTGCTGCCCTTTGCGCTGTTTCTGCTCATGGTCTCGGTCGACCTCAAGAGCGTCGCACGACTCGGGAGCACGGCTCTGATCATGGTGGTCACGGGCACCCTGGGGATCGTCATCGGGGCTCCGATCGCGCTGCTCGTCTTCCAGAATGCACTGGGACCCGACGCGTGGAAGGGTTTCGCTGCGCTGTCGGGGAGCTGGATCGGGGGTACGGCCAACATGGTGGCCATCGCGGAGAGTGTGGGCACCCCCGACTCGGAGATGGGGCCCGTCATCGTGGTCGACACGGTGGTGGGCTACGGATGGATGGGCGTGCTGCTGATGATGAGTGGGCTGCAGCGCTGGTGGGACCGCGCGATCGATGCTGATTCGAAAGCGCTGGACGACACCAACCGACGACTCGCGGAAATGGACACCCGGCGGCATCCCACCACCATGCGCGACATGGCGATGATGGTCGGACTCGGGCTCGCGGCGGCGGTCGTGTCGGTCAACCTCGGCGCTCACCTGCCGCGCCTGGGAGACCCCACCATCATCTCGGCCACCACCTGGGCTGTGCTTCTGGTCGTCACCGCAGGCCTCGCGCTCTCGTTCACCCGGCTCCGCGACCTCGAAGCCGTCGGAGCTTCGGCCACGGGCTACACGGCCCTCTACCTGCTGCTGGCCGCCATCGGAGCCCAGGCCGATCTCAAGGCCGTGCTCGACGCACCCGTCTATCTCGCGGCGGGCGCACTCTGGATCTCGATCCATGTGGGGTTGCTGCTGCTCGTGGCCCGATGGATCCGCGCGCCGCTCTTCTTCGTCGCCACCGGCAGCATGGCCAACATCGGCGGCGCGGCTTCAGCGCCGGTGGTGGCCGGTGTGTACCATCCTGCGCTGGCGCCGGTGGGCTTGCTGATGGCGGTGGCCGGATATGTCCTGGGCATCTACGGTGCGCTGGCGGCCGCGTGGTTGCTGGGCCAGGTCGGGGGTGGGTGAGATGAGCCGGCCCCGGTCCCGCACCCTCCGCATCGCGGCCCACAACGGGGCTCCGGAATGGGGCGGCGCCGAGATTGCCGTCTCGCGACTGCTCGCCGCCCTTCAGGAGCGGGGGCACCAGGTGCGTCTCTTCTGCAACCGACCGATGGTGGCCGAACGAGCGGCCGAGTACGGCCTCGAGGCCCCCCTCCTGCACGTGGGCGGTGATCTGTCCCTCTTCAGCGCCGTCCGCGTGGCGCGAGCACTCCATGGCTTCGACGCCGACGTGCTGCTGATCGGCACCTTTCGCAAGACCCTGCACCTGGCCATCGGCGCCAAGGCGGCACGCGTACCGGTGCTCTCACGCATCGGTGCGTCGACCGACGTTCCGCGCAACGCCAAGTATCGCTGGCTGTTCCGGCGCATGGTCGACCATACGGTGGTGAGTGCCCACGACGTCGAGGCGGCGTATCGTGCGATCCTGCCCGATCTTCCGGAAGGTCGTATCGAAGTCATCTACAAGGGCATCGAGGCTCCCGCCACCGCACCCGATCGTGCCGAGGCTCGGCGGCGTCTGGGGCTGGATCCGCAGGCGGTCGTCGTGGGCACGGTGGCCCGTCTCGATCCTGCCAAGCGGCTCGATCGCTTTGTAGAGGCCGTGGCTCGCGTCCCGGGATGCGTCGCGGTGATGGCCGGAGACGGGCCGCTACGCGCCCCCCTCGAGGAGCAGGCCCGACGACTGGGCGAGATCGATCGGATCCACTTTCTCGGACACATCGACGACCCCTGGACGGTCCTCGCCGCTCTCGACGTGCTCGTACTGAGTTCGGATCGCGAATCGATGGCCAACGCGATGATCGAGGCGTTGGTCATGGGAGTCCCCGTCATCACGACCCCGGTGAGCGGTGCCCGCGAGACCCTCGTCGACGGCGTCGATCCGTTTGCACCCCCCGGACGTGTCATCTCGGATTTCAGTCCCGGCAACCTGGCCGGCGCGCTCGAGCGTGTGGTCCACGAACCGGCCTTGCGCGAGCGGATGAGCATCGCCGCCCGGAAGCGGGCGGATGCACTCTTCTCGTTCGGACCCTATGTGGATCGCTGGGAAGCCGCCCTGACCCGCGTGGCGAAGACCCGAACCGAGACCGGCCGCCGACCCTGAGTCGATCTTGGCCGACCCTCGGTCCGGCTCAGCGCTCCAGCACGGACTCCAGATCAGCCAGGGCCACGACGTGGGCCCACACCTCGAGGTCGCGTGAGGTGAGCCGGAGGGTGACCCGGACGGAGTCCCCACTCATGAGCGGCATGGCCACACCCTCGAGCATGCCGTGTCGACCACCCGGCCGAAGCCGGAGCGTCTCACCCGGCCCGATTTCGAAGCCGTCGGGTGCGGCTTCCATGCGCATCATGCCGTCGACCTGTGTGGTCTCGTGGAGTGAGGCGTGTTCGACACCCTCGACCTCGAGACCCACCAGTCGGTCGGCCGCGCGACCCCCCCGGATCGTGAGATAGAGCGCCGCGCGATCGCCGGTCACCGACTCGCCGATGGCCACTACACCCTCGATGGACGACTCACTCGCACCACAGCCCCACGACCCCGCCATCAGTACCAGCAGGACCATGACGCTGGTGCGCGCAGCCCGACCTCGGCGCTCGGCCACATCTTCGCGCTCGCTTCGGTTGAACCAGCGGAACCACAGGACTGTGATCGAAGTCCACAGTATCACGGCGCCCCCGAGCTTCATGAGGAGTCCCGCGACGAGTTGGTCGTCGCGCGTCGACAGAGTGCCCACTGGAGGAGCCAGCTCGAAGGTGGCATACAACGGCACATCGGAAAATGTGAGAAAGGCGAAGACGCCGGTGTTGACCAGGGTGGCCGCGACGAGGTATCCCATCTTGAAGGGCTCTCTCAGCCAATCCCGCTCGGGGAGCGCCACCGCGACGGGCCACCAGAAGATCAGACCCGAGCCGAGCCACATCAAGTCGAGCAGGAGGGATCCGACCTGACTGCTCATGAGGCCATCGACCACGGCGGGCCAGTGCGTGAACCCCATGACCACGGCAAAGAACGCCATACTGAAGATCGGATACCCGACCACCCTCGCGATTCCTCCCACCATCGGGCGCGAGACGGCTCGCTTCCACGCGTCGCGCGGCACTCCCAGCAGGAGCAACGGCGGAGCGGCGACCGCGATCAGGAGAAACTGGACCATGTGCACGCTGGCGAGGTAGCCGGAGCCCAGTGCCCCGACGGGCCAGTCGAGGGCGATCCACAACAGCGCCAGCCCGGATGCGGCGAGGGCACGGCGCAAGCCTGGCGTCAGCTCGCCATCGGGCTCCGGAAACCGGCGGTGGAGCGCCACGAGGCCCAGACCCAGGCTTGCCACGAACAGCCACACACCCGGATAGGCCCGCCATGCCCAGCTCCACGCGGTATCCTGAGCCGCGCACCACCACTGCATCAGCGAGCCTCCGGGTCGGCGAACGGCGATTCGCCGCGCACCAGCCGAGGAAGGTCACGCAGCCAGTCGCGCTGGCGCGTACCCCAGGGATAGGCTACACGCGCGGTGTCGTCGGCGGTGAAGGCCAGTACCTGAGCGGCGTGCCCGACGAAGTATCCGCTGGCGCCCACCTCCTGGTCGGGAGCTACCACCGAGGGAGGGATCCCCATCGCGGTCTCGAGACGGGCGATCTCGTCGCGCGATCCCCGCAGACCGACGAAACGCGAATCGAGCGCACCCAGCCACTCGCTCAGTCGCTCGGGGGTATCGCGATCCGGGTCGGTGGTGACGAAGAGCACGTCGATTTCGCGGGTCACCTCGAGGGGCAGATCATCGAAGACCGCCGCGAGATTGGCCATGTGCACAGGGCAGATGTCGGGGCAGTGGGTGTATCCGAAGAAGACGAGGGTCACCGTGCCGTGCGTATCGGTTCGCAGGTTGAAGGGCGCACCGGTATGCGCCTGGAGTGAGGCATCGGGCAGCGTGACGGCGTGTTCGAGGCGTACGGCACCACCCCTGGGCCTCGCGTCGACCGCAGCACGCTCGCAGGCGAGGGGGCCGACAACGAGCAGAGCGCAAAGCGAGACGATTCGGACGCGGGGATTCATGGCGGCCTCTGGTACCTCGGCACGGCGCGCCCGTTCCCCCCCGGGAAGGGGATGTCGGGCCGACTTGCCCCAGCCCTCCTCCTGCCATCCCTTGGGGGTCGTGTGCAGTCCCCCCTGACCGGAGGTTCGATTGGCCCGTACCGCATCACTCCGAGTCCTGGGCCGCCTCGCCCTCGTCGTCGTCGGCACTGCGGCCTGCGGACCCGAACGCTCGCCCCGGGACGACGCCGACGTCGCCCCTCCGCCGCCTGGCGGCCGAGCGAACACACTCACCCTCACGGCTCAATCATCGGGGACGGCCGCTCTGTTACAGGCCGTCAGCCCGGTCGACTCGGTAGTGGTCTGGGTGAGCGGCCACGACGGCACCTGGGGCCGAACCCTCGACGGAGGATCGACCTGGCACACCGATGTCGTCCCGGGGGCCGACGCACTCGAGTTTCGTGACGTGGAGGCCTTCGACGCCTCGCGCGCCGTGCTGATGGCCGCCGGTCCCGGCGACCGGTCCCGGATCTACCGCACCATCGATGCCGGCGCCTCGTGGGACGAGGTCTGGGTGATGCCCGACTCGGCGGGGTTTCTCGATTGCATGGCGTTCCTCGACTCCGAAAGGGGCTTCGCCTATGGCGACGCGGTGGCCGGGGCGCTCTACCTGCTGGGCACGGTCGACGGGGGATCGACCTGGACCCGGATCCCGCGGGACGACCTGCCTCCGGCGCTGGAGGGTGAAGGCGGCTTCGCGGCGTCCGGCAGCTGTGTTGCGCCCGCTGGAGACTCCGCTGCAGTGGTAGCCACCGGGGCGGGACCCGAGCCGCGACTGATCTCGACGTACGACGGCGGCCGCACCTGGTCGGTGGCCCCGCTTCCTCTCACGGCCGGCCCGGCCGCCGGCGCCACCTCCGTGGGTGTCGGCGCGGATGGCTTCGCCTGGGCCGTCGGTGGCGCCATCGGGGATCCCATCGACGGGGCACGCGTGGTGGTGAGCGCCGACGGCGGCACCACCTGGATGCCCGCCGGAGAACCCGGCACCGAGGGCGCCCTCTACGGAGCGGCCCGCGCGCCCGGTTTCTCGCCCCCTGCGCTGGTCGCGGTAGGGCCGGGGGGTCTCGCCTGGTCGGGCGACGGCGGTATGTCGTGGGCGACCTCCGACACCACGAGTCATTGGGCCGTAGCGTTCACAAGGGGTGGTCGAGGTTGGGCGGTAGGACCGAGCGGACGGATCACGGCGCTCCAGTTGTCGTCGGCGCCCCCCTCGACTGCGGCGGACACCTCCCGCGAAGATTGAGCGCTCGATCGCTCCACCTTCCAGCCTGCCCTCTCGCCCGAACGCCGCCATGTGCTCGATCCTCGCGATTCTCGAACTCGACGGAACCGGCTCCGGAGAGCTGCGTGAACGCGCGCTTCGTCTCTCCCGCCTCCAGCGCCACCGGGGCCCCGACTGGTCCGGCATGTATGCCGACGACCAGGCGATTCTGGCACACGAGCGTCTGTCGATCGTCGACGTGACCCACGGCGCCCAGCCCTTGCGCAGTCCGCAGGGGCGGGCCGTGCTGGCGGTGAACGGCGAGATCTACAACCACCGCCAACTGCGCGCGGGTCTGACTGAACCCTACGCCTTCACCACCGAGTCCGACTGTGAGGTGATCCTCGCACTCTACGCTCAGCGGGGCACCGACTTCCTGGGGGACTTGAATGGGATCTACGCCTTCGTGCTCCACGACCCCGATGCCGACGAGGGCCGCGGGAGGTATCTGGTCGCCCGTGACCCGGTCGGCGTGATCCCGCTGTATCTGGGATGGGACGAGGCGGGGCGCCTGTATGTCGCTTCGGAGATGAAGGCGCTGACCCCCGTCTGTGCCACGGTCCGGGAGTTTCCCCCCGGTCACCTGCTCGACAGCAGGATCGGCCCCGAACCGGTCTCTTTCGTTCGACGCCCCTGGACCGACTACGACGCGATAGCCGGTGCCCCGGGTGGATCCCCCGAGGTCAGAGCTGCGCTCCAAGCGGCGGTCCATCGTCAACTCATGAGCGACGTGCCCTACGGCGTATTGCTGTCGGGCGGCCTCGACTCGTCGATCATCGCGGCAATCACGGCACGCTATGCTGCCCATCGGGTCGAGGACGATGATCGCTCCGAGGCGTGGTGGCCACGACTCCACTCGTTTTCCATCGGGCTCGAGGGCTCACCCGATCTGGCGGTGGCCGCCGAGGTGGCCGCGCATCTCGGCACCGTACATCACGGATTCATCTTCTCGGTCCAGGAGGGTCTCGACGCCTTGCGCGACGTGATCCATCACCTCGAGACGTACGATGTCACGACGATCCGGGCCGGCACGCCGATGTATCTGCTGGCGCGCCGGATCCGCGCCATGGGTATCAAGATGGTTCTTTCGGGAGAGGGCGCCGACGAGGTGTTCGGAGGCTACCTGTACTTCCATCGGGCCCCCGACGCCCGGGCCTTCCACGTCGAGACCGTGCGCAAGCTCGAGCGCCTGCACCTGTACGACTGCCTGAGGGCCAACAAGGCCATGGCTGCCTGGGGCGTCGAAGCGCGGGTCCCCTTTCTCGACCTGGCGTTTCTCGACACGGCCATGGGTCTGGACCCGGCCGTGAAGATGGTGGGCCCCGACGGACTCGAGAAGCGCGTGTTGAGAGACGCCTTCGCCGACCTCCTTCCCGAGGTGGTGCTGAAGCGTCAGAAGGAGCAGTTCTCGGATGGCGTGGGGTACGGCTGGATCGACGGTCTCAAGGAGCACGCGCGGGAGCGGGTGAGCGACGCCCAGATGATCCAGGCCCCGACGCGCTTTCCCCACAACCCACCCGACACTCCCGAGGCCTATCTCTACCGGTCCCTCTTCGACGAGCTCTTTCCGTTGGCGTCGGCCGCCGCCTGCGTGCCCGGCGGACCGTCGGTAGCGTGCAGCACCCCGGAGGCGCTTGCCTGGGATGCGTCGCTCCAGTCGCTCAACGACCCGTCGGGACGAGCTGTGAAGGGCGTTCACCTGAGCGCCTATTGATCCCGAGTTCGGCGTGGCACCCGGCGCACTGCTCCAGAATCCGGCCATACTGCACGGCTCGCCGCTCCAGGTCGGCCAGCCCCTCGGCCTCGCGTCCGAGTTCGTGCAGTCGGCGGGCGTAGACCATCGCCGCCGGCGTCAGCACGGCTGCGTCGAGAGGCTGGTCGCGAAAGACCTCGGCTCCCCGTCGCCACATGACGAGCGAAGGCGCCAACAGCCCTTCCCACATGCGGTCGGCCGCCCAGCTGTGCAGGATCATGTGGCCGGTGAAGCCGCGGTCCTCGGGCGGGGGTCCATGAACGAAGACGGGACCGCCGTCGAACGCGCTGTGGCAGTCCCCACAGGCGGCGGCGAGTTCAGCCGTGGCCGCCGCCGCCTCACCGAAGGTGGGCGTATCGCGGATCGTCCCGGCCAGATCCACGATCCGTCGCACATAGGGCTCACCTTCGGGGCCGATGCCGGCGACACCCTGCACGGCAGCGAGCGAGCGCGCCGCCCGGCGCGCCGAGCCGAGGTCGCCGGCGACGATGGCCGATTGGATCCTCCGCGCATCTTCGAAGTGGATCCACATCTGGTAGTCGGTCGGTGACCCGACACCGGGACCGGACGCGCACGCCTGGAGGGCTGCGAGAGCCCCCAACACGAAGCCGGACGACAGAACGCGAACACGACGCATGAGTCCTCCTGTCCATTGCGCGGCTCGGCCCGTACAGTTGTGTACGAACCCATCGCACGGTGGCGGGAGGGAGGGAAGCGACCAGCTTCCCTCCCTGGAAGGTCCATCCGACGCGTTGCCCGGGCAAGGCCGGGAAACCTCCTCCCCGCTCCACCCGTAGGACCCCACGACCCATTCCCCATGGAGGACCCCATGATGACGATCCTACGACGCATCGTGCGCGTGGTATTGAGCTGGATCATGCACAAGATCTGATCTTCCGGCCGGGGATCCGACACGCATGGGTCCGGACGCGGCGGTCGGTCTGCTCAGGGCACGATCCGCAGCGGCAGCCCTCGTGGAGCCATCAGCTTCGTGATGGGCGCCAGGGGGAGGGCATCGTCCCGGGCACTGGCCGGGTCCAGCACCGCACCGAGAGGCAACCACGCATCCATGGTGTTCCAGTAGATCACGTTGTCATCGGTCTCCGGCTCCAGCATGTGCGCGACGAGACGACCCTTCATCTGGCCGGTGCGCACGACATAGGTTCCCGCGGGATACTCCTCCGAACTCGAGACCGGGTCGGCGGCGAGCGATAGGCGTACCGCACCAGCGTGGTTGTACGCACGCTCGAAGCGCACGCCGTCGATCACATAGGCCTGCACTTCGAGCTCGACGCTCTCCGTCAGGCGCTCCACCGTGATGCCGTTTCTACGCAACATCGCCACCGCATCGATGGCGTCGCGTGGGAGCAGGTAGGCGTAGGGGCGGGGGCGCGTCCTGGTCGCCACCGGACGCGTCATGAGAGAGTCGTTGGTGACTTCGACGGCTCGCATCTCGCCCGTCTGCTCGTCTCGTACCCCGATCTCGTAGGTGATGGTACGGGGCTGGGGCGCGTATTCCATTTCCACCGTCACGTCGCCGCGGGCCTCTCGGCCCATCTCGACCGTCTCGATACGCGCCCGCTCCACCGTCGACATGACCTCGTCGGCGTGGTCACGCGCGTATTCGAGCACAGCCTTGAAGGCGAGGATCCCCGACGCCACACCGGTGTCCATCTCCTGCCACGGCGGAGACTCGAACAAGATCCCGATGGTGTTGACGAAGCCGTTGTAGTTCCGGCCGATCCGGGCCTGTGACCCTCCGCCGTCCCAACGCGTCGCGGTCCCGCGGGTGTAGTACCAGGACTTGAGGTCGCTCGCTTCGACCCGGGCATCGATCGCCCGAAAGATGCCCTCGTCGCACACACGGGTCAGCTCGGGGTCCGGGTCGGCGTGCGACGCACACTGATAGGTGATGTGGTAGGGAAACGAACCGCCGTTGTGTCCGTCGACGAGAATATGGGGAGCCCAGGCGTCGACCACATTCATGCCGTAGCTGGTCAGGGCGGGCTGCTCCCGCTTGACCCAATCCCGATTCATGTCGATGCCCCACGAATTGCCCCGCTGCCCCCGCTCCGTGGCCTCGAAGCCGTCGGGATTGATCTGCGGCGCCACCACGACCACGACATGCTCGAGCAGCGCGTTGGCCTCGCTACCGGGTGTCGCCATCTCTCGCATCAGGATCAACAGCGATTCCCGTAGAGTGCGCTCGCCTCCGTGAACGTTGGCGTTGAGCACCACGACGGGGCGGCCGAGCGACCAGGCCTCGGCGGGCTGCGTGACGGCCGGGCGACTGAACACCACGTAGGGCAGCTCGCGCCCCTGATGGGTTTCGCCGTAGACGCCGACCCAGATATCGGCACTCGATTTCTGCAAGGCGGTCAGGTACGCCATCATCTCCGGATACGATGTGTAGCGGGAAAAGCCCGATGCCTCCGCCGGAGTCTGGAGCTGTGACGCCGCCGGGGCGCCGAAGGTCAGGGCAACGAGGGCGAGGATCGTGAAGAGAAGCCGTGGAGAAGTCACGTCTGCAGTCTCCGGGGTGGGAAAAAGGTCGTGGGTCACCGACTGCCGAGAGCAGTCGCGGCCCGTACGTACCGCCAAAGCCACCGCGCTGGCAACCCGGCGGGGCCCGAGTCGGGGTGTTGCAGCGGGTCCGCAGCGTCGCGCCGAGGCATCAGAATTCGACCCTCCGGCCCACGCGCCAGCTGTCGAAGGCGTGGGTTTGAGCCACATCTCACCACGGCATGCTTCTTCCACTCCGACCGTGTCTGGCGACGCTCCTGAGAGGAGATGTGCATGCGGCGGGTCGAGGACACGGAGTGGGCAGAATCGAAGCAACACACCATCGGGGACCAGGCGCGAGGGGCATCGAGGGTCGCGTGGTGGATCCGCGGAGTGAGGATCCTCGTCGTGGGTGCCCTGACGGCGATTCCCGTCGTGCCCGCCGCCTTCATCCTGACGCCGATCCCCCGCGGTGCGGACGGCGTCACCCTCTGTCTCCCGTGGCTCGGACCCCTTCAACAGTTCGCCGACGGATTGGACCCGGAGCTCGACGAGATCGTCCACATCCACGAGCGGATCCACGCCGATCAGTGCCGACGCCTGGGCGCCGTCCAATACGCGCGTACCTACCTCCACGACGAAGGAATGATCGCACTCGAAGCCGAAGCCTTCTGCGCCGAGGCTCGGATCCTCTCATTGCGGGGCAAGAACACCGGACCGTGGGTATCGAAGATCGTCGAGACGCTCTACTTCGAGTATCCGCACGACGAAAGCCTGCGGTTTCCCGACATCGAGCGCATCGTGGGCGCCTGGTGTCCGAGGCCGGACGAGCGAACACGACTCACCACACACCCCTGAACGCAAGGGCTACCGTCGGCTACGAGTCGTCGAGCGCTGCAAGATCCCGCTCCAACTGCTCCCAGCGGGTCATGAGTTCCTCGATCTCCTCACCCAGGGCCGACCGCTCGGACTCCAGCCTCGTCACCTCATCGGGCGCGGCCTGGTCGAAGAAGTCGGGGCGGCAGAAGATCTGATCGATCTCTTCGGTCCTCGTCTCGATCTCGCCGATCCGCGCCGTGACCTCGTCCCGCATCTCCTCACGCCGACGACGATCCCTGGCGCGTTTGCCGGCTGAGACGCCATCGGCATTGGCTGAGCCCCCCCGACGGGAATCGCCCGCACTGCGCTCGGGCCGGTCCTTCGCCTTCTGGAGCACGACGTCGGCGTCGAGATGGTCGTCACCGCAGGCGTGTACGTACTCGTCGTAGGTGCCCGGATAGTCGAGAATGCCGTCGGCCCGGATCTCGACCACCCGGGTCGCCAGGCGGCTCACGAACCAGCGATCGTGCGACACCAGGATCAACGTCCCCGTGAAGGCAGACAGACCCTCGACCAGCGCCTCGATGGACTCCATGTCGAGGTGGTTGGTGGGCTCGTCGAGGACCAGCACGTTCGGGCGCTCCAACGCGATCCGGGCAAAGACCAGCCGCGCCGCTTCACCCCCCGAGAGGGCGCTCAGTCGTTTGAGTCCGTCATCGCCCGAGAAGAGCACCATGCCCATGTGCCCCCGCACGAAGCCGCGATCCCGTCCCGGACAGAAGTCCCAGAGCCATTCCTCTGCGGTGCGATCCAACTCGGAAAGCTGCTCGTGATGGTCCTGCGCGAAATACCCGACGTGGGCCTCGTGCCCCCACTCCACCTCTCCTGCATCGGGCTCCGTCTCGCCCATGGCGATCCGCAGCAGCGTCGATTTGCCGATGCCGTTGGGGCCGATGATGGCCAGCCGGTCGCCCCTCCGGACCTCGAGGTCGACGCCGTGGAGCACCTGGTTGTCGCCGTAGGCCTTGGCGATTCCCTCGATCCGCAGAGCCAGCTTGCCACTGGGCCGGCGCGGTTCGAAGCGAAAGGTGGGGTACCTGCGAGAGCTCTCGGGCAACGCTTCGAGGGCGTCGGCCTTCTTCTCGATCATGCGCAGTTTGCTTTGCGCCTGCCGGGCCTTGCTGGCCTTGGCCTTGAAGCGGTCCACGAATTCGCGGTGGTGCGCGATCTCCTTGAGCCGGTTCTCGATGTCCTTTTCGCGCCGCTCCCGTTCTTCGCGCTTGGCGTCGACGAATTCGGTGTAGTTTCCCTTGTAGAGCCCCACCGTCTCGTAGTCGACGTCGAGGATCCGGGTGACGACGTTGTCGAGGAACCGATGGTCGTGCGAGATCACCACCACGGGCCCCGCGAACTCCTGGAGAAAGGTTTCGAGCCACCGGATCGAGATGATGTCGAGGTGGTTCGTGGGCTCGTCGAGCAACAACACGTCGGGCGCGGCCGCCAGCACCTGGGCCAGGAGCACACGCAGCTTGAATCCACCCGAGAGCGTCGAGAGGGGTTGGCGGTGGACCTCGGTGGCGATCCCGAGGCCTTCGAGAATGCGAGCGGCTCGAGCCTCGGCCGTGTAGCCATCGTAGAGCTGGACCGTCTCTTCGAGGACCGAAAACCGCTCGGCGTCGAACTCCGACTCGGGATCGGCCGCGATGGCGGCGAGAAGGGCCTCCTTCTCGGACATGGCGTTCCAGAGGTCGGGATTGCCCATGAGGGCGACGCCGATGATCTCGCGCTCCTCGTACAGGAACTGGTCCTGGCGCAGCACACCGAGGCGGGCGCCTTTCGGGACCGAGACCGTGCCTTCCGTCGCCTCTTCGTCGCCCGCGAGAATACTCAGGAGGGTGGTCTTGCCCGACCCGTTCGCACCCACCAGCCCATAGCGCTGACCCGCGTCGAGCTGAAACGAGGCCGACCCGAAGAGGGTGCGGTCGCCGAAGGACTTGCCGAGATTGGAGACGGAGATCATGGGCGGGGAATCTATACGTGTCCCGGGGGGTGGCTGTACCCCCCCGTCGATACCGACCTTTTCCCGACCGTCCACGCCACAGACCCGGGAACCCCACATGTACCCAGCCCACACCACCAGACCGACCCGTGCCATGGTCGCGATCTTGTCGTCGCTCGCCGTCTTGCTCGCCGGGTGTTCGGCGCTCCCGGGGGGCGGATCGGGATCGGCCGACCGGGCCGACACCCTCCGCGTGATGTCGTACAACATCAAGCACGGGCAGGGCAACGACGGTCGCGTCGATCTGCGCAGGATCGCCGACGTCATCAACGCCCAGGACCCCGACGTGGTTGCCCTGCAGGAGATCGATCGCCGGGTCGATCGCACTGGAGGTGACGATCAGGCCCGCACCCTGGGATCCCTCACCGGGCTCGACCACGCCTTCGGCGCCTTCATGGACTACGATGGCGGCGAATACGGCATGGCCGTGCTCTCACGCTGGCCCATCGTACGCGTGACCAATGAGCGGCTACCCGACGGCGACGAGCCGCGTACCGCGCTCAAGGTCCGGGTACGCTCTCCCACGACGGGGCGTGAAGTGGTGGTCGTGGGGATCCATTTCTATCGTACCGACGCCGAGCGCGCAGCCCAGGCTCAGCGGCTGGTCCAGACGCTGGAAGCCGAAACGGCTCCCGTCATCCTCGTCGGTGATTTCAATTCGGAGCCCGACTCCGACGTCATCGATGGCTTCATCGACGGCTGGAACGTGCTCTCGAAGGGCCGCGACCGCTTCACCTTTCCGTCGCACCGACCGGAGCGTGAGATCGACTACATCATGGTGCGCCCGGCACGGAGTTTCTACGTCCTGGCCCATGAGGTGCTCGACGAGCCGGTGGCGTCGGATCACCGCCCGCTGATCGCCGATCTGGTCGTGCGATGACCTCCGCTCACCAGGGCCGGTAGAATCGATTCCGCTGATATTCGTTGTACGGTGCCACCCGCATCACCGGCAGTGACGGATACTCGAGCACACGCATCATCGGTACCTGCTGCCGGCGCGTCATCTGGCTCTCGGCCCGCTGGCGCAGCTGCGTCAGTCGTTCTTCGGGAAGCGATGAGAGGTCGGTATCGCCCAGCATGTCCGCCAGCACCTGCTCGACGCTCTCGGGCGTCACCTGGAGCATGTGGTCGACCCAGCCCCAGGTGATGAGGTTGTCGTCCGTCTCCGGCTCCATCAGGTAGCTGATCAACTGCGCCCTGGATTGTGCCGTGGGAATCCAGAACCACCCTTCGACCGCGTCGACGGTCTCGTTTTCCTTCACGACCTCGACCGACTTCAGGTAGTGCCCCTGGAAGTAGCTGTCACGACGTAGGGCGGTGGCGTAGTACACCTCGGCCGGGATGGCGACGGGCGACAGGAAGCGATAGACCGCGATGTCGTGGTCCAGGAGCAGGGGCACGATACCGGCCATCGCCGGCGGGAGCAGATAGCCGACGGGGCGAGTCGTGGTACGCGTCGGCTCCCACTTCAGGTACACCGGCACGTTCTGGAGCGAGTATCCTTGCGGCGCCTCGTCGTCGGGCATCCAGACCGGCTCCGTGCCGCGCGAGGTGAGCTCGTAGTCGAGCACGATGGGGTCACCGCCGGTCATCCCCGCTTGCATCGCCCGGGCCCGAGCTCCCGACGTGACGGCCCGGATCTCTTCACGCTGGTCGGCCGCCGCTTTCAGGATCGCCGACGTTGCCAGCACCCCGCCCCGAACCTGGTGGAAGTACCGTTCCTCCGACGGAATCTCCTCGACGGTGCCGTCGCGGCGCACCCGGTGGGAGTTGCTCGGGGTTTCGAGCAGAATACCGATGGAATTGGTGAGGCCCGTGTAGACGTGGTGCTTGCGCGGCTCCACCGAGGTCGAGCCCCACCCCCGCACGCCGTCCTGCACACTCACGCCGGAGTAGTCGAACGCCCGGTAGTCCTCAGCCTCGACCGCCGCCCGCACGAGGGGAAAGATATGCTCGTACGGATAGGCTCGCAGTTCGGCATCGGCCGCCGGATTGAGGGTCCCCTGGTAGGTGATCACATAGGGAGACGAACCTCCGTGGTGCCCGTCGATGTGGATGTCAGGCGTCCACCGGTTCAGCACCTGCGTGACCAGCGCCTGGATCTCCTGCGACTCGAGCTTGAGATAGTCCCGGTTCATGTCGTATCCGGCCTCGTTCGTGCGCCGCCGGACCTCACCGCCATCGGGATTCACGAGGGGGAGAGCCACCACGATCACGTCGTCGAGCACCGACCTCAGGTCACCGGCCACCAGCTCCCTGGCGACCAGCTGTATGGCTTCCTTGGGTGAGACCTCCCCGCCGTGCACCGACGGGGCCAGGAGCACGATGGTCTTGCCCGAACGCAGGGCGTCCTGAGGCGTCGTGATCATGGGGTCGGCAATCACGATCAGCGGCATCTCACGGCCGAGGAGCGTCTCGGTCAACGGCTGCATGCTGACCAGCTCGCTCATGGCGTCGAGCTCGTACCAGAAATCCATCAACGGCTCGAACGGCGTGGGCCCCGCCCGGAAGTTGTTCACTTCCTGCCAGGTGCGGGGCAGTTGCTGGGCCGACGCGGGGAAGGACAAGACCGCGAAACACGTACCCAGAACGGCGGCAACTCGAAGTGGCTTGATCATGGCGGCGAGGTCGAAGGGGACTCGTCAAGGGGAACCGACCCCGCCACTATGGCTCGCGCGGCACCGAAGATCCAGCCCCCCCAGGAGGGACGACCCCCATGAGTGAGCGGCGCTACACCGACCAGGAGGTGACCCGGCTTCTGCAACGGGCCGCAGATCTTGATCGGGACGGACCGCCGACCGCGGTCGCCCGCGGCCTCAGCCTCACCGACCTCCAGAGCATCGCTTCGGAGGTGGGAATCGACCCGGCCATGGTCACCCGCGCCGCTACCGAACTGTCGACCAGGGGACCGTCGCGCGTCGGATCGGCATTGCTCGGCGAATCGCCCGTCGTACGCCGGACCGCCGCCGTACCGGCAGCCCTGGACCGCTCGGCCCTGGGACGGCTGGTCGAGGTGATCGACGAGGAAACGCCGGCTCAGGGTACCGTGGGTGAGGCACTCGGCTCGGTGCGCTGGACGTCGTCGACGCGATTCCTGAGCCGCCAGGTGGTCCTGCAACCCGGCGACGCCGAGACGGTCGTGCGGGTCGAGGAACGCTTCACCGACCGGGTTCGCACGATCATCCACGCGCTCCCCGTGACCTACGGAGTCGGGGCCGGACTCGCGGTGGGGGCGGAGGCGCTGGGAGGAGCGATTCCGGGCGTGGCGCTGGCGCTGACCGGAGGCCTGGTGGGACTGGGCGTCGGGCGTGCGATCTGGAACGCCGTTCGTCGTGGAAGTCGCCGCAGGGTCGAAGCGCTCACGGCGCGGCTGGGAGACGAGGCCTCACGGCTGGCCGGGGCGACCCCGACCGCCTCTTCAAAGACGTTGCCTTCGTGAACAGGGTCGGTCGCTCGGGAAGGTAATCGTCACTGACGGCACCTGTCGGTGGCCTCAGCCACCGTCCACGGAACGCAGCGCGAGACGCACCAGGGAATGGCGTGGCAGCAGCCCATCGTCTCCGTAGCGGTATCCCCTCACACCGCGGACGAAGCCCAGCGCCGCACCATCGAGCCGATCCGAAAGGTGAGACGCCAGGACCCTGCCCGTCTCGAGAGAAATCGCTTCGATGAAGAAGTCCTGAGTTCGATCGAGGTGCTCTGCAGAGAGTCCCTCGCGAAAGTCCTCCATCGGGACGTAGCCCCTGGGATCTGGAAGTGCCCCGCTCACCCAGGCGACACCGTCGTCCGAAATCTGAAGATCAACGATCGTCGGCGGCGGATAGTTGTCGGGAATGGGCTCCTCAGGGGGCACGTAGTCAACGTCCCGATCCGGGAAGATCGACCCCTGCACGTCGATGGACCTCAGGAGCGTTCCGTCAATGGACCATTCTTCGAGCACCATCTTGTACTGCGCAATGGCCCAGAACACACCGCTATCGGGAGCGGCGGAAACCACTCGACGAGGATATGCGTTGTCTGCGGCCGTCGGGGTTCCAAAGGAGCGAACCACCGCACCGTCCTTGTCGACAACGCGGAACAGGGGCGATCCGTAGGCCGCCACCAGGAGTCCCGAACCCAGAAACGTCCCCCAGCGGAAGAACGGCAGCGACAAGCCCGACACTCTTCGGACGTACTCCAGGTCGGGACCGAACACGGTCCAGACACCGTCGTTGTCCATCGCGTGGAGGGTGTCGCCCGAGTCGACCCATAGCGAGGGCGAGCCACTTATCTCGCCGGGGCCCTGCCCCTCTCGGCCAAGGCGTCGTATGAACGTGCCGTCCGGGCCCCACACTCCGACGACGCCTTTCTCATAGGTTCCGAGGAAGGTCCTTCCGCCGGAATCCATCGCCGGCAGGCCGACAGGGAGAGGTTCGGATTCACGAGTCGACAAGACGACCTCGTCGAATCCCACAATCCGGCATTCCGTGGCCGACTCGACGTTGCACGGCTGCCCCGGCAACGCCGTCGCGTCGGCGACGAGGGGTAGGTTCTGGGATCGCCTCCCATCGCCGCATCCCAGGAGGAGGAGCGCGAGAAGCGATACGCTGATGGCTCGCATGTCGGGTGGTTTCCTGCATGGGCAAGTGGCCGAAAGTGGTCGGCTCATGCGGGGCGCACGAGAGGAGCGTTCGCCCATGTCGCCGCATTGCCTCGGCGACACATAGTCGCTTGGGCTGGATGCACCGAGTCCACCTACCTCAATCCAAGCATGCCTCCAGGAGTTTCGTCCCCACAGCCTCGGCCTCCGGTTTCCGGTTTCCGGTTTCCGGTTTCCGGTTTCCGGTTTCCGGTTTCCGGTTTCCGGCTAGGAATATCGGCCATCGGACCACCCCACAATACAATACCAGCGCCTTTCACCGACCCTTGCGCGCACTCTGCGCTCATGGCTACCCCAGCGCGCAATCTGTGCTCATGTCAACAGGATAGTGGAATCACCCGCTGACGGTTGATCATAGCCCGAAGACGAATCAGTCCCCCGCCACGTAGATCTCCGCCCCCTTCTCCCTGAACTCCTCCGACTTCTCGGCCATTCCCGCCTCGATCGCCTCGGCCGTCTCGAGTCCCATCTCCGCGGCGTAGTCACGGATGTCCTGCGTGATCTTCATCGAGCAGAACTTCGGGCCGCACATCGAGCAGAAGTGGGCGACCTTGGCACCGTGTGCGGGGAGGGTCTCGTCGTGGTACGCCCGCGCAGTGACCGGGTCCAGGGCCAGGTTGAACTGATCTTCCCAGCGAAAGTCGAAGCGCGCCTTCGACAGGGCATCGTCCCAGTCCTGGGCGCCGGGATGCCCTTTGGCGAGGTCGGCGGCGTGGGCCGCGATCTTGTAGGTGATCACCCCCGCCTTCACATCGTCGCGGTTGGGCAGACCCAGATGCTCCTTGGGGGTGACGTAGCACAGCATCGCCGTACCGTACCAGCCGATCTGGGCTGCGCCGATGGCGCTGGTGATGTGATCGTAGCCTGGGGCGATGTCGGTGGTGAGCGGACCCAGGGTGTAGAACGGCGCCTCGTCGCACCATTCCAGCTGCTTGTCCATGTTCTCCTTGATCAGGTGCATGGGCACGTGACCCGGCCCCTCGTTCATGACCTGCACATCGTACTCCCACGCGATGCGCGTGAGCTCGCCCTGCGTTTTCAGCTCTCCGAACTGTGCCTCGTCGTTGGCATCGGCGATGCTGCCGGGACGCAACCCGTCGCCCAGCGAAAACGCCACATCATAGGCAGCCATGATCTCGCAGATCTCGCGAAAATGCGTGTACAAGAAACTCTCGCGATGATGCGCGAGACACCACTTGGCGATGATGCTGCCCCCGCGTGACACGATCCCCGTCATCCGCTGCGCGGTAAGGGGCACGTAGCGGAGCAGCACCCCCGCGTGGACGGTGAAGTAGTCGACCCCCTGCTCGGCCTGTTCGATGAGGGTGTCCCGGTAGACCTCCCAACTGAGGTCTTCGGGCGCCCCACCCACCTTTTCGAGCGCCTGGTAGATGGGCACCGTGCCGATGGGCACGGGCGAGTTGCGCAATATCCACTGCCGAGTCTGGTGAATGTTCCTGCCCGTCGAGAGATCCATGACCGTGTCTGCACCCCAGAGCGTCGCCCAGCGCAGCTTGTCGACCTCTTCATCGATCGACGAGGTCACGGCCGAGTTCCCGATGTTGGCGTTGACCTTCACCTTGAAGGCGCGCCCGATGATCATGGGCTCGAGCTCGGGGTGGTTGATGTTCGCGGGAATGATGGCGCGCCCCCGCGCCACTTCGCTGCGCACGAACTCGACGTCCATGCCCTCGCGCAGGGCCACGAACTCCATCTCGGGCGTGATCTCACCCCGCCGGGCGTAGTGCATCTGGGTGACGGGGCCGGTACCGCGAATCACCGTGTGGTTGAGAGCGGCCGGGATCTCGGCTCCGCCATGGCGCGGGTCCCGCGCGAGATCGGGCAGGCGATGCGGTCCCACCGCCTCGACGTCACCCCGTGACTCGATCCACGGTGCCCGCAATCGCGGAAGCCCCCGATGGGCATCTGCTCCCAGAGGGCCGCTGGTGTCGTAGACCGTGACGGGCGGCTCGCCGCCCGAGAGGCTGATCTGACGCGCCGGCACCCGGACCCCTCGTCGGCCCTCGACGTACACCTTGCGGGAGTTCGGAAAGTGCAGGTCGTAGTCGCCGGCCCAGGAGGGATCGGGGGAGGCAGACTCAGGAGTCGGGGCGGCGGCGTCGCGATGGGACATGGGGTCTCCTCGGGTGCGAACGAGCCGAGGGAATCGACGTGCGGGGGCCACCCCACACCGCGCTCCCTCCGCCGGTCCGAGCCGGATCAGGTTCCAAGGGACTCTCTCAACGCCGGCCGATGCCGGTGTACCCCTGGCGGTGATGGCTGAAGGTCCGGCGGAGGGCCGGAGGTGTCAAGCCGTCGTCAGGCCACTACCGCCACCGCCTTCACGCGGGCGAACACCTCAGCCCCCGGGCTGAGTCCGAGGTGCCGCGCCGATCGCTCCGTGATTCGCGCCCAGAGGTCGGGGGCGTCGGGTTCGGAGGCAGCCCCCGACAGCCGCACGCTCACCTCGCCGGGCGCATCGGGCTCGAGGCCCGCCACCTGCATCGCGAACTGGTTCAACAGGGTCGAATCCGCCTCGCGCGTCAGGGCGAGGCTCACATCGCGGGCAAGCACCCGGAGGCGCACCATCGCTCCCACCGGGCGATCCTGGAGCCGGACCCAGAGCGGACCCCAGGGGCCGGCCAACTCGGAAAGGTGATCGGCGGGGATGTGCTCGGTGACCCGTGCTTCGATCACCACCCCCGCGTCGTCACCGCGCCAGTGCACGAAGTCGGGCTGTGCGGTCACGGCAGCCAGGGGTCCCGAGTCACGCACCCGCCCCTGTTCCACCCAGACCATGTGGTCGGCGAGTCGGACCGCGTCGTCGAGCAGGTGGGTCACGAAGAGCATCGGCACCCCAAAGTGCCCCGACAGCCGAGCGAGCAGGGGGAGCATCTCTCGCCGGGCAGGCTCGTCCAGCGCCGAAAGGGGCTCATCGAGCAGGAGCACGCGCGGACGTCTCAACAAGGCGCGACCGAGAGCCACCCGCTGGCGCTCCCCACCCGACAGACCGCCGACATCGCGAGCGAGCAGCGGTGTGAGCGAAAGCCACCCGACCACCTCGTCCCACCCTGGGCCCTCGTCCCGCGCACGCTTCTCGGCATAGGCCAGATTGCCCTCCACGGTGAGGTGGGGCAGGAGATGGGCGTCCTGGAAGACGAAGCCCACCGCGCGCTGGTGCGCCGGCACCGGCCCGCCGCTCCCGCCCAACCACACTTCGCCCCCCACGCGCAGCGTCCCCGACGTACCCGGCTCGAGGCCGGCGATGGCCCGAAGCAGGGTGGTCTTTCCCGATCCGGACGGGCCGAAGACGACACTCGCACCCCCAGGGCTCGAAAACCGGGCGTTGAGCGCGAACGATCCCCGTCGTGTCGCGAGATCGGCCTCGATGAAGGCGCTCACAGTCGCGGGGCCTCGAAGCGGCGACCCAGACCATACACGGCCCAGAGCACCAGGAACGAGAAGGCGAGCAGCCCTCCGGCCAGGACGTGCGCCGACCCGAAGTCCGACGCCTCGACGTGGTTGTAGATAGCTGTCGAGAGCACCTGCGTGCGGCCCGGAATGTTGCCGCCGATCATCAGCACCACACCGAATTCACCCACCGTGTGGGCGAAGGACAGGACCATGGCGGTGAAGAACCCGGGCCGCGCCAGCGGGAGCACCACGGTCAGGAAGCGATCTCGCGGAGACGCCCCCAGCGTCGCTGCGGCCTCGAGCGGGCCCTCACCGATGGCCATGAAGGCATTCTGCAGCGGCTGGACCACGAAGGGCAGCGAATAGATCATCGAGCCCACCACCAATCCCGGAAACGAAAACACCAGCCGGTCACCCCCCATGGCCTCCCAGACTCCCCCGACCGGGCCTGTGGGAGCCAGCAGCACCAGCAGGTAGAAGCCCAGGACGGTCGGCGGAAGCACGAGGGGGAGCGCCGTGATCGCCTCCAACGCCGGACGGGTCCGCGACCGGGTATGGGCGAGCCACCAGGCGAGAGGCGTGCCCACGAGCAGAAGCAAGACCGTGGTGGTAGCCGCCAGACGGGCCGTCAGCAGCACCGCCGCCATGTCACCGCCCATCGAGCCCCCCGCCGTCGACCGTGTATCCCGCCGAGCGAATGTGCTCGATGGCGAACGGGGATCGTAGAAACGCCAGGAAGGCGCGGGCGTCGGGGCGGTCCCTGCCGGCGGCGAGCAGAACGGCGCCCTGTCGGATCGCCGGGTACAGATCGGAAGGCACCTCCCGGTAGGATTCCGGCGGCTCACCTACCACCTGCGCCAACGCCACGAATCCCACGTCGGCGGCACCCGCACGCACGAACTGGGCGACCTGCCCCACGCTCTCTCCCACGGCTCCCTCGACACCGGTGACACCCCAGGCCTCGAGGGCGGCGAGGGCCGCAACGCCGTAGGGTGCCGTCCGCGGATTGGCCCAACTCACCTGCAGCCCCGGCGTACGGAACACACCAGGCACCGTCCACCCCTCGCCCAGTCGCGGTGCGAATACCGCCAGACGCCCCTCGGCGTAGACGAACCCACTCCCCTCCACCGCGAGACCCTCGGCCTCGAGACGGGGTCCCCGCTCGGTGTCAGCGGCCAGGAACACATGGTAGGGCGCCCCGCTGCGTATCTGTGAATAGAACGCCCCGGTGGCGCCGACCGACGCCACCACCGTGGTTCCGGAGCGCGCTTCGAACTCGCGACGCAGGCCGTCGAGGGTCGATGCGAAGTTGGCAGCCACGGCCACGCTGAGCGGCGTCGAGGGGTCGTCCGGGCCGTCGCTCACCCCCCCACAGGCAGCGAGTATCAGGGCCCCGAGAGCGAGGCCCCGAGGGGACCGGGTGGGGAGCGAGAGCATGGCAAAACCTTCTGGGGCGGCAGGAACCAGGCAAGGCCTCGCGTCCAAAGGGGTCACCGAACGACCCCGAGAGTGTAGATTGCGGAATGGGGGCGCGCCGCTCCCGTCCCGGGAGCACGAGGCCCCGGGGTCTTCGTGACCGGCCGCGGCCGGCGCGTACACCCACAGAAGGAGTCGTCCTATTTCCGCCGATCCACGCGTCAACGACCAGATTCGGATCAGCCCTGTGCGCCTCATCGACGCAGATGGCGAACAGGTCGGGGTCGTGTCTCTCGACATGGCCAGGGAGCGGGCACGCGAGGCCCAACTCGATCTCGTCGAGGTCGCTCCGGGTGCGCGCCCCCCCGTCGTCAAGGTGATGGACTGGGGCAAGTACCGGTACGAACAGCAGAAGAAGGCTCGCGAGGCCCGCAAGAACCAGCACCACACCGAGATCAAGGAAGTCCAGCTTCGGCCCCGCACCGACGACCACGATTTCGAAGTCAAGCTCAAGCGAGCTCGGCGCTTTCTCGAAGAAGGCAATCTCGTGCGCGTCGTCCTGCGGTTCCGCGGACGTGAACTCCGCAGGCCCGAAGTCGGGATCGCCACCCTCGACCGGATGATCGAAGCCACCGGCGATGTGGCCAAGGTCGAACAGCGAAGCAACAACATCGAAGGCCGGCGCCTGGTGGCGATCCTGGAGCCCCAGGGCGTCTGACGTCGTCTTCGTGATGTGAACGGCTCGCACCCATGAGGGGCGGCCCCGCGCGTGGGGCCGCCCCTCGTTCGTTCAGGTGAGGGATCCAGGCTCCGACAGATCCGGCTCATGAAACCTCCATGAGTATGCATCCGTAGACGACGTATATCGCTGACGGATGCATGCATCCGAGCCACCTCGCCCGATCCGGATCCACCCCATGAGCCTCGATGCAGACCTCGACGACGTGCTGCCGCTGTCACCCGTCGCCTTCCATGTCCTGGTGGCCCTCGCCGCAGGTCCGCGACATGGCTACGGGATCGCACGAGAGGTCGAAGAGCTGACCGAGGGTCGTATCGTGATGGGGCCCGGCACGCTCTACGGCTCGCTGCAACGGCTCTCCAGTGCCCACCTGATCGCCGAAGCCGACAACCCGGGCGACGAGGGCCTGCACGCCAAGCGGCGACGATACTACCGCATCACCCCGCTCGGAAGCGCGGCGCTGCAGACCGAATCGGCCCGTCTGCTCCAGACTGCCCGCCTGGCCCAACAACGGCTGAGCTGATGCCTGACGCGCGAGACCCGCTCCGCCTGGTCTACCGGGCCCTGCTCGGCCTGTACCCGCTTCGCTTTCGCCGTCAGTTCACCGACGACTTGCTCGAAGCATTCGACGATCGGCGCGCCGAGGTCCGGTTTCGGGGCGTGCTCGGGAGCGTTCGGCTCTTCTTCTTTCTGCTCCGGGACTTCGCTCGGTCCGTCCCGATGGCACACGACTCTCGGACCGTGCGTTGGGGGGGGATGATGGGGGACTTCGTGAGGGACCTGAAGTACAGCATCCGGATGCTCCGGAAGAACCCGATCTTCACCGTCGCGGCCGTGACCACCCTCGCGCTGGGGATCGGTCTGAACGCAGCGACCTTCTCGGCCATCCAGGGCATCCTCTTTCGACCCCTCGGGGGGGTCGAGGACCCTGGGGAACTGGTGCAGATGTACCGCGAGTGGCCGGGCATCGAGTGGGGCTCGAACTCCGTGCCCCACTTCCAGGACCTCCGCGACCGTACCGGCGACGTGTTCGAAGACGTCGCCTCATGGTCGTTTGCGCCGATGTCGCTTTCAGCCGACGACCGCAGCGAGCGCCTGATGGGAATCATCGTGAGCGCCAACTTCTTCCAGACCTACGGCACTCGACCGGCTCTCGGCCGCGTGTTCATTCCGGGCTCGGAAGACGTCGGGCCCGGCGCCCACCCGGTGGTCGTGTTGGGGAACGGATTCTGGCAAGCCCGCTTCGGTGCCGACCCCGGTGTCGTCGGGACCACGATCCTGCTGAATGGCACCCCCTTCGAAGTGGTCGGGGTGGCGAGCCCCGACTTCGACGGGCCCGTGAACTTCGCGTCGATCCCGATCTACGTTCCGCTCATGATGCAGCAGACGATCGAGCCGGGCTTCAACCGCCTGGAGGCTCGGGGGAACAACTCCATCAATGTGGTCGGGCGTCTCCGGGACGGGGTCTCGATCGAACGTGCACAACAGCAGATCGACGCCATCGTGGCGCAGCTCACCGAAGCGTACCCGGAGTCGTACGAGGGTCAGCTCGGCACCCGCTTGATCTTCAACAACGATGCAGGCATCCACCCCAGTTTCGGGGTGGCCCAGAAGGGCATGTCGACGGTCATGATGGTGGTGGTCGCCCTGCTGCTCCTCATCGCCTGCGTCAACGTCGCCAATCTGTTCCTTGCCCGCGCCCGCGATCGGCGCCGCGAAATGGGACTCCGTCTCAGTCTGGGCGCGACCCGCGAACGTATCGTGCGGCAACTGCTGACCGAGAGCCTGCTCTTCAGCGTCCTGGCCGGCGCCGCGGGACTCGGCCTCGCCGGCATCGCCACACATCTCCTCTCGAGCGTTCGCCTACCGATCGACGGCCCCTGGTCGTTCGACGTGGCGATCGACGGCTCGGTCTTGTGGTTCACCCTGGGCGTCTCCCTCGCCGCCGGGATGATCTTCGGCATGGCGCCCGCCCTGCAGTCGGCCCGTGCCAGCACCGTGGCCGCGATCAAGGGTGAAGCGTCCGAGCGGGGGGCCGGACGCTCGAGGGCGAGCAGTGCTCTGGTGGTGGTCCAGATGGCCCTTTCGCTTCTCTTGTTGATCAGCTCGGGTCTCTTCCTGAGGAGCCTCCAGGGTGCTCTGCGCATCGACCCCGGCTTCGATGCCCCGGAGCAGCTCGCCATGGCTTCGCTGGACCCGGCGCTGCAGGGCTATGATCGCGCTGCGACCGAGGCGCTGTTCGGACGCCTACTCGAGCAGCTCGAGGCCCAACCGGAGGTGAGCCGCGCGGCGCTGGTCCACGCGGCCCCCCTCGGCCTCGGCTCGAGCGACCGGGGAGTCGCGGTCCCTGGGTATGAGTTCGCCGAGGGCGAGCGCAACAGTCTGCACTTCACGTACGTCTCGGAGGGGTACTTCGAGACCATGGGGATCGAGATGATCGAGGGGCGCGGGCTTCTGCGTTCCGACGACGCCGAGAGCACTCCCGTGATCGTCGTCAACCAACGTTTCGCCGAACGTTTCTGGCCCGGCGAGTCGGCCCTTGGGCGGGTCGTCGAGACCGCGGGCGCCGAACGCGAAGTGGTCGGTGTCGTCGAAACGGGCAAGTACCTGAGCCTCGGCGAGACCCCGACCGAGTTCATGTACCTCTCGTCGCACGACCGCTTCAACAGCGACATGACCATCGTCGCTCGGACCGCCACCGACCCGCAGGGCGCCCTGCGCTCGATCCAGCGACTCGTGCGTGAGGCCGACCCCGACCTGCCGCTCTACGACGTCAGGACCATGGCCGATCACATGGGGATCGCCCTGCTACCTGCACGTCTGGGTGGATCGCTGCTCGGCCTCTTCGGCCTGCTGGGCCTCGTCCTCGCCGCCGTCGGCATCTATGGCGTCATGGCCTACTCGGTGGCCCAGCGACGGCACGAACTCGGCATTCGGGTCGCGCTCGGTGCCGATCGGACACGCCTGCTGCGCCTCGTTCTGAACGAAGGCATGCGGCTCGCGCTGGTGGGTACGGTGATCGGGCTGGTCGGAGCCTTCGGTGCTGCTCGGTTGGTCAAGGGGCTGCTCTACGACGTGAAACCGATCGATCCCGTCGCCTTCATCGGCGTGCCCCTGCTTCTCATCGCAGTATCGGGTGTGGCCGTCTACCTGCCGGCTCGCCGTGCGTCGCGGGTCGACCCCCTTCGAGCGCTCAAGACGGAGTGAGGGGCTCGGAGGCCGACATCGGCTCCCGCAACGAACACCGGGTCCCGACCACATCTGGTCGAGACCCGGTGGAGGCGCAACGCGAGGTCAAAACCCTGCGTCACTCCGCGTTGCGGGGATCATTCAGTCGCGAACGCGATCCTTCAGTCCGCGGCCTGCACGGAAAGTGGGCACGTTCATCGCAGGGATCGTGATGGTCTCACCCGTGCGGGGGTTACGACCCTCACGCTTCTTCCGGGCACGGGTTCCGAAGGTCCCGAAGCCGGTGATGGTGAAATCCCGACCGGCATCGAGTTCGATGGCGATGATGCCGTTGCGGGGATCGGTTGAGAAAATGGCTTCGATGACCTCTTTGGCCTTGGCCTTCGAAAGGTCGGTGCTCTTCGCCAGCTTCTCGGCGAACTCGTCCTTCGTCATGTGGACGTCTCCTGTGGAGGGGATGGGCGCGTCGGCGGACGTGCCTAGTCTGAAGCCTTTGAGCCGAATTGGCAACGGGCGAGCGACGATTCGGGATTGCCGGGCTATTCGGATACCATGCGCTCACACCACCGATGGACCATTGGGCCAGCGTGGGAGCTTTCGTGATCCACGCCGATCTATTCCCTTTCCCCCCGAGTCCCGACCTTCCTGAGCCGATCAACCGTCTTCTCATGCCCGAACGCTCTCTCAACCCCGCTGCAGCCCTCAACGCACTTCTGGAGGGGAACCACCGGTTCGTCACCGGATGCCCCTGTGGCCTCAACCGCGATGTCGATGGAGTGTCATCACTTCGGGGCACACAGAACCCCTTCGCCGCCATCCTCGGCTGTGCCGACTCACGCGTCCCCCTGGAGATCCTGTTCGATCAGGGATTTGGTGATCTGTTTGCGGTGCGTGTAGCCGGAAATGTGGCATCGACGGCCGAGATCGGTAGCCTCGAGTACTCAGCCGCCGTCCTGCACACACCGCTCCTGATGGTGCTGGGTCACACCTCCTGCGGAGCGGTCCAGGCGGCCCGGGAAGGCGCCGCCGTCCCCGGGCAGATTCCCGCCCTTCTCGAACACATCAACCGAGCACTTCGGCCTGGGGAGTCCGATGCCCGGCGGGCCGTGGAGGCCAACGCCGTGCACCAGGCGCAGGTGTTGAGATCAGAATCCCCGTTGATCGACGAGCTCGTCGAAGCAGGCAAACTCGGCCTCGTCGCCGCCGTCTTCGATCTGGCCAACGGCGAGGTACACCTGCTCGAGACCTACGGCCTCGAGCCCTGATCGACCGCGGGGCCGCGCGCGTTCAGCCCGCGATGATGGGGGCGAAGAGCTCGTGCAGCACCGCCGCCGGATCGGCGGCGACGCCGGTGTGTACCGGCGAACACTGCAGCACGTCTGATCGGGGCGCAGTGAGCCAGTGAAACCGCTCCGACGGCGGTGCCAGAGCCACCACACCCGCCGACGGATCGCCCCTCGCGATCTTCTCGAGGGCGTGTAGATAGCGCACGAGCAGCGGCACGTCGATGTGCGGCACGCGCCGCGAGAGCTCGGCAGGATCGGTAACGACCAACAGTCCCAGGAACCCGGTCGTGCGCGCATGCAGCACCACACCCACATTCACGAACGCTCCGAGGTGGACCCGGGGAACGACCCGCAGGTAGGCGAAGGAGTAGGCCACCAGGGGGGCACTCATCGACGGTATGAGCGGGGGGTGTCGACTCGGGCACGCACCGCCAGCTGAAGTTGCATCGCTGCATCGACCACGGCGGCGCGCGCTGCGAAGCGGCGCTCGAGGTAGTCGACATACCGCGGCCGGTGCTCCGCCGAGATCCACTCATCGGGGACCGCAGCCAGCAGCCCGGCGAAGGTCCCGGGGCCGATGCGAGCGGCCAGACGCCGGTCGGCCGCCGCCAGGTCGCCTGCCACCGCCAGAAGAACGTGATCCCCCAGCCGAGCGAAGGGGGCCACCACCCTGGCGTCATCGACTCGAGACCAGTCGTGGTGGTGGTAGAGCGCTGCACCGTGGTCGATCAGCCAGGGTGTGCGGTCCTGGATCAGCAGATTCGGATTGCGAGCGGTACGGTCGGGGTTGGTGGCGAAGGCGTCGAGCCAGACGATTTCGGCAGCAAGCTCGGGCGAGACGAGATCGCCGGCCGCCCCGGGATCGAAGTTGAACGCCCCCTCGAGATAGCGTATCCCCACATTGGTGCCGTGGCTTGCCCGGAGCAGATCCTGGATCTCCGGATCGGGCTCCGACGCACCGAATGCCGCGTCGACATCCACGAGGGCGAGATCGGGAATCGGCAGCCCGAGCAGACGCGCGAGTTCTCCCACCACGATCTCGGCCACCAGGGCCAGGGGCCCCTGGCCGGCCCCGCGGAACTTCACCACGAACAGACCGTCGTCGGTGTCGACGATGGCCGGCAACGACCCTCCTTCACGAAGGGGCTGGACGTACCGGTGGGCCGTGAGCTTGGCGAGTGAAGGCATGGTGCGGAAGAAACCTCCAGTGACCTTTTCCGGCAACCAGTCGTCTAGCCGGTGACGCAGCGTCGGTAGCCGCGGCCCGTTGCAGTCCGGGACCG
This sequence comes from uncultured Gemmatimonadaceae bacterium, assembly GCA_964521385.1. Taxonomy (GTDB): domain Bacteria; phylum Gemmatimonadota; class Gemmatimonadetes; order Longimicrobiales; family Gaopeijiaceae; genus Gaopeijia. The sequence goes on from CAZFRU010000021.1 coordinate 35,565, forward strand.
CCCCCTTCGAGACCGAACTGGAGTTTACCATGACCACCCCACACACCCGGAGCCTGCGGGCCCCCACCTTCGCCCTGCTGGGCCTTCTCACCCTCGGCGCATGCCAGGACGCCGGCGACCCCGTGGCCGTATCGGTCGATGACCAGGTCCTGAGTGAAGCCGCCATGGACGTCGCGGCCGATCAGGTCGAGCAGCAGTACGACGAGATGACCGTGACCGCACAGGACGAGCGCCAGCGCGACCGCACGCGCCCCGAGGTCGACCGGGTCGGTCTGGCCGTCGCCATGTCCGGCACGGCCGTCGATCTCGCGGCCGAGATCCTGGCACGGGAGGGCGCCGACGACCGTCAGCGCGCATTGTTCGACCAGGCCGAGGAGTTCCATCGCCAGGCGGTGGGAGCACTCGCCCGGGGCGACCACGGGCTCGCCGTACGCATGGCTCAGCAGGCCTTTTGGACCGCCCTGAAGGCATGGATCGCGCCGGGCGGCGTCACGCGCGACGAAGCCACAGCCGTCCAGACCCTCGCACGCCAGCTGCTCGACGACGCGACCTCGGTGGTCGGCGACGACGACCGCCTTCGCGGGTTGATTCTGTCGTGGGCCCAGAGGTTCTATCAGCAGGGTGCCGCCGCTCTCGCCGCGGGCCACCTTCGCGGGGTGATGCCCCTCTGGAAGGCGGCCGTCCTCTCGGCCCACCTCCTTCGGTAGCATGACCGACCCCCGGGCGCTGCCAGCCGCCCGGGGGTCGCGTCGGCTCCGAGCACCTATCTTGGATTCATGGCCACGCACACTCTCACCGACGCAGAAGCGGTCGACGCCGTCCTCGCGGGCCGGGCCGACGAGTACGCCGTTCTGGTGCGGCGCTACCAGGATGTGCTGTACGCCCATGCGGTGCGGATGGCCGGCGGCGCCGATGAGGCAGCCGATCTGGTCCAGCGGGCGTTGGTCAAGGGGTTCGAACGCCTCTCGCGCTGTCGCGAGCCGGATCGGGTCGGTGGATGGCTCTTTCGCATCCTGGCCAATGAGTGCAGGGACTACCTCAAGAGCCGCCGGCGGAACGATGTGTCGGTCGACGGTCTCCCGCCCTTGAGGGATCCGGGCCAGCACGCCGACGCGGCACTCCAGCAGTCGGAAATCCGCGACCGACTCGACGACGCGCTGGATCGCCTCGATCCCGAGCAGCGCGAGGCGTTCGTGCTCAAGCACGTCGACGGTCGCTCGTACGACGAGATCGCCGCGTTGCTGGGGGTCTCGATTCCCGCCCTCAAGATGAGGGTGCACCGGGCCCGCGATGGTCTACGAGGTCTATTGGAGGCCTACCGATGAACGACGATCTCACACGGTATCTCGACGGAGAGGCCGACGGACGGACCCTCGGCTCACACGATCGGCACGAAGCCGAGCTCTGGGAGCGACTCACCCGGTCGTTGAGAGGTGAGGTCCCGGGGCCCGCACCGGCGTGGATCGAGAGCCGGGTCATGGCCGACATCGCGGCCAGACGACCTCGTCGCTCCACTCTGGTGGCGTGGGCGCTCCGCCCGCGCACCTACCGGGCTTCGCCTCTGGCGCTGGCCGGCCTCGCCGCCGTGGCGGTGGCGGCCATGCTGATCCCACTGAGCCTGATCGGCCCAGACCCGATGAGCAGTCCGGAACCCCGGCCAGGTGTGGTCTACGTGCAGTTCCTGTTGGAGGCTCCGGAGGCGCATTCGGTAGCCATCAGTGGCGACTTCAACCAGTGGAACGAAGAGGCGGTGATGGAAGACGCCGACGGCGACGGAATCTGGACGATCCGTCTCGGGCTCGAACCCGGCGTGCACGAGTACATGTTCCTGGTCGATGGTGAGCGTTGGGTGACCGACCCCCTCGCCGAGCGCTATACCGACGACGGGTTCGGCAACCGCAACGCGGTGCTGGCCGTGGCATTGCCGGAGCGGAGTTCGTGAGACCGGCCCTGGCCCTCGTGCCCCTCGTCGCCACGGTCGCCACCCTGGGGCCCGCTCGCCTGACGGGCCAGGGTACGCTGTCGCTCCACGTCGGTGGTGCACGGTCCCTACCGGGCGCCGACGCCGTCGGCGAAGCAGCGCTCTATGGCGTGGGAGGCGCCTCGTTGTCGTGGACGGGCGATCGGTCGGCCATGCTGGCGTCGCTCTACGGCGGGCTCACGACCGACCATCTCACCGGAGCCGACTTCGGGACCGCCTCGTTCGACGGAGAGTTGTGGACCGCCGGGGGTACCGCCGTGGGCCTCGCGGCACGGGCGACGGGCTTCTCGATCCAGGATCCGTTCACCTATCGCACGAGCGCCGTGCGGGGGGGACCCTCAGCCCGATGGCGTCGCGGGCCGCTGACCGCCGCACTCCGGGGCGAATTCGGCACCGGTTCGTCGCTCATCGAGGCGCATCGGGCTGATGGCCGCGTGCGCCGGGCCGAACGCGACCTCTGGACCCGCGGGGCCGACCTGAGCCTGTCGTACGTGCGCGCACGGTGGGCCACCGCACTCTCGGCCGGGAGCTGGGCCACGGGCGGCGGTGCGCTTCGGCGCGCGAACCTCTCGGTCACCGTGGCCCGAAGGGTCTTCGCGGTGCGGGCCGACGGGGGCGCCTGGAGCACACCGCTCGGCACGGAATGGGTCGGGGGAGTGGCTCTGCTCGTGGCCGTCGGCGGACGGGGGTCTGTGGCGGCGACCACCGGACGAGCGGGCCCCGACCCCCTCACGCTCGTCGAAGCCGGGGGTCAGGGAGGGGTGTTGGTAGGCTGGGACCTCGTGCGGTTCGGGGAGGAGTCCGTCGACGAGGTGGCCGAAGTTCGCTGGAACGGGACGACGGCCAGCGTTCGCTTCCGCCTCGACACCGGCCCCACGCGCGAGGCCCGTTCGGTCGAGGTGCTGGGCGATTTCAACGGTTGGTCGCCGACTGCGCTGCGCCGAGAAGGTGGCGCCTGGGTATTGGAGGTCGTGGTGCCCACAGGGGTGCACCACTACGGCTTTCGTGTGGATGGTGAGTGGTACGTACCAGACGGTCAGTCCGGAAACGTGCCGGACGAGTGGGGTCGAATGAACGCCACGGTGGTCGTGGCTCCGAGAGAAGAGGGAGGACAGCCATGAAGATGCGTGTGGTGATGGGTCTGATCGTGTGCGCGCTGGCGACGATCCCGGCGGCCACAGCGGGCCAGACACCCAATCGGGAGCGGGCCCGCGTCGTCCTCGCCCCCGAGGTGCTCGCATCGGTCGAGGACCTGGCCCGCGACATCGAGGCCGAAGGGCTCCCCGTCGATCCTCTCTTCGCGAAGGCCCTCGAGGGTGCGGCCAAGGGGGTCCCCTCCGACCGCCTCCTGCCGGCCTTGAACCAGTTTGCCCAGCGGCTCCGCAACGCCCGCGAGCTCCTCGGGCCCACAGCCGACGGACCCCTCCTGGTGGCGGGCGTAGACGCCCTCACCCGTGGGGTACCGCAGAGCACGTTGCGGGGTCTCGATGGTGGGGAACGCCGACCGGTCGCTCTGGTGGTGCTGGGAGATCTCGTCGAGTCGGGCATCCCGGCCGACGATGCGCTGTCGGTGGTACGCGAGGCTCTGTCGCGCCGAGCCGCCGACGACGCACTCCTCGAGATCCCCGCGCTGGCGAGACGCCTCATGCGAGACCGCGGCTCGACCGACGCCGCCCTCGAAGCGCTACGGAGACGCATCCGGGACGGCGGCGGTCGGATCGGACCCCCGGCGCCCCCCGGCTCCGAACCGGTGAGTCGGGACCGGCGTGGAAGGGGAGGAGGTTGAGCACCGAGCCGGCCGACGGACGGTGACGCCCCAATCGGCGGGGCTCGTTCGCCTCGGGACGAGGCCCGCGCGAGAGTCCGACACCCGGCGACGAGCGGTTTCGGCCGTGCCGGAACCGATCAACCCCGATTGATGTGACCACGTGGCGGGGACCATTTTCCTTGCCTGGTCGACACGAAGGGTCATACGCTATTCCATTCTGGAAATCCTCGAGCAACCACAGGGTACCCCATGTCCGTCACCTTCCGGGTCAACGGCGCCGCCGTCACCGTCGACGCTCCATCCGAGATGCCGCTCCTCTGGGTCCTGCGCGACTTGCTCGACCTCAAGGGCACCAAGTTCGGCTGCGGCATCGGGCAGTGCGGCGCTTGTACCGTGCACATCGATGGCGCCGTGACGCGGAGTTGCCGCACACGGGTCGAGTCGGTCGCAGGCAAGGACATCACCACCATCGAAGGCCTGTCGCCCGATGGCACCCACGCGCTCCAGGAAGCCTGGCGGGACCTCGACGTACCCCAGTGTGGCTACTGCCAGGCTGGGCAACTGATGGCGGCGGCCGGCCTGCTCGCCGAAAAGCCGCAGCCCACGGACGACGAGATCGACCGAGCGATGGACCAGAACCTCTGCCGGTGCGGAACCTACATTCGCATCCGCGAAGGAATCCATCGGGCCGCCCAGACCATGACGGCTGCCCCGCGCAGCAGCACCGGAGAAGCCTCGTGATCCGCCCGAGCGGCGTCGACCGCCGAGAGTTCCTGAAGGTGTCGGCGTTGGCGGGTGGCGGCCTTCTCGTGGGCAGCTACATCGAGTTCTTCGGTGTTGCAGAGGCGATGGCGGAGGCACCCACCACCTTCGTGCCCAACGCCTTCATTCGCATCACTCCGACCGGAGCGGTGACCCTCATCGGGCAGAATCCCGAGATCGGGCAGGGCATCAAGACGATGCTGCCGATGCTCATCGCCGAAGAGCTCGACGTCGACTGGGCCGACGTGACGGTCGAGCAGGGCGACCTCGACACCGACAATTTCTCGGGCCAGTTCGCCGGCGGAAGCAACGCGACCCCCAGTCAATGGCTGCCCATGCGCCGCGTCGGCGCAGCCGCTCGGGCCGTGCTGGTCGCCGCTGCAGCGCAAGGCTGGAGCGTGCCGGAGTCGGAGGTGGAGACCGAGGCAGGGGTGGCGCACCACCGCGCCTCAGGCCGCAGCATTTCGTATGGTGAGCTGACGGCTGCCGCCGCGACCCTGCCGGTGCCCGACCTCGAGTCGGTGAAGCTGAAAGACCCGGCCGGGTTCCGACTCATCGGCACCCCCGTTCCCGATGTCGACAACGACGCCATCGTGACGGGACAGCCCCTTTTCGGAATCGACATCACCCGGCCCGGCATGCTCTACGCGGTCTTCGAGAAGTGCCCGGTCTTCGGAGGCAAGGTGCGCACCGCCAATCTCGACGCCGTCCGGGCCGAGCCGGGCATCCGCCACGCGTTCGTGGTGGAGGGGGGCGACGATCTCGGTGGGCTGCTGTCGGGTGTGGCCATCGTCGCCGACCACTGGTGGGTGGCCAACCGGGTACGAAACGAAGTCCTCGAAGTGGTCTGGGACGAGGGACCGACCGCGACCCAGAGCAGCGCCGGATTCAGCGCTCGCGCGCAGGAGCTGTACGAGCAGACCCCTGCCCGCTCGCTCCGTGAAGACGGAGATGTCGACGGCGCCCTCGCCGCTGCTTCAGCGACGGTGAGCGCCGAGTACGACTATCCGTTCCTTTCGCACGCACCCCTCGAGCCGCAGAACTGCACGGCGCATTTCCAGAATGGTCATCTCGAACTGTGGGCCCCGACGCAGACCCCCCAGTCAGGGCGGGGACTGGTGGCGAGGACGCTCGGGATTTCGGAAGAAGAGATCACCCTGCACCTGACGCGCATGGGGGGCGGTTTCGGTCGACGGCTGGCCAACGATTACGTGGTCGAAGCCGCCTGGATCGCCCGCGAGGTCGGCGTGCCCATCAAACTGCTCTGGACTCGTGAAGACGACATGCGGCACGACTTCTACCGGCCGGCGGGCTTTCACCGGCTCGAGGGGGGCGTCGACGCTCAGGGTCGTCTCGTGGCGTGGAAGAACCACTTCGTTTCGTTCGGCGAAGGTGAGCGCTTTGCGTCGAGCGCCAGCGTGCGTCCCACGGAGTTCCCGGCGGGATTCGTCCCGAACTTCTCGATGGGCACCACCCTGATGCCGTTCGGCATCCCGACCGGCGCCATGCGGGCACCGGGCAGCAACGCCCTCGCCTTCGTCTACCAGTCGTTCATCGACGAACTGGCCCACGCGGGAGGAATCGACCCGGTCCAGTTCCGCCTCGATCTGCTGTCGAACACCGGCGAGGATCAGGGTCTCGACCCGGTCCGGGCGGGTGGTGTGATCGAGCGCGTCGCAGCCATCTCGGGGTGGGGATCGAAGAGCCTGCCGCGCGGCACCGGAATGGGAGTTGCCTTTCACTTCAGCCATCGCGGCTATTTCGCGGAGGTCGTGCAGGTCACCGTCAGCCAGGCCGGTGAAGTGACCGTGGACGAGGTGTGGGCGGTGGGTGACATCGGCAGCCACATCATCAACCCCTTGAATGCGGTCAACAACACGCAAGGCGGAGTGATCGACGGCATCTCCCAGGCCCTCGGCCAGGAGATCACCATCGAGGGCGGGCGGGCCGTGCAGGCGAACTTCAATGCCTACCCGATGCTGCGGATGCGGAGAGCACCCGTCGTACACGTCGAGTTCATCGAAACCGACAACAGCCCGACCGGGCTCGGTGAGCCACCGATGCCTCCCGCAGTGCCCGCGCTATGCAACGCGATCTTTGCCGCCACCGGCAAGCGCGTGCGGACCCTGCCGTTGTCGAAGACCGATCTGAGTTGGAGCTGAATGGCATCTGCACGCGGGTGCCTTCGGTGAAACCGGGCCCGAATGCGAAGGGATTCCTCGTCGGAGAATCGACGCGTACCCTGGGCGCGCCCCTTCCCTCCACCCGCCCCCCTCGATGATCGATCTGCTCACCAACCCGGCCATCTGGGCCAGCCTCGTCGCCATCACGCTGATCCAGATCGCGCTCGGCGCCGACAACCTCATCATCATCACGATCATCGCCAACAAGCTTCCGCGGGTGGAGCGCAACAAGGCGATCCGTCTGGGGCTGATCCTGGCGATGGTCTTCCGGATCATGCTTCTCGCGGCCGTGAGTTGGATCCTGGCCGCGGCCAGTAGGGAGTTGTTTCGCGTCGACGGCAGGGTCCTCCCCTGGGTCGACCTCACGGCTCAGGTCAACGGCAAGTCGATCGTGTTGGTGATCGGCGGCCTGTTTCTCATCTGGAAGGGGGTCAAGGAGCTTCGCATCAAGCTCCGGGGAATGGGCGAAGCGGTGAAGGAGGCCGCTCGCCTGCGCGACGTGGTGGTGTTGATCGTCGGCATGAACCTTCTCTTCAGCGTCGATTCGATCCTCACCGTCGTCGGCATGACCGACGTGTTTGCGGTCATGGTGGGCTCGGTCGTCATCTCGGTGGCGCTGATGTTGGCCTTCGCCGAGCCGATCGCCGACTTCCTGTCGTCCAACCCCGAATTCGAGATCCTGGGCCTGTTCGTGCTCCTCCTCATCGGCTTCGTCCTGGTGCTCGAGGGAGGGCACGAAGCACACCTGGCGGCAAACGGAGAGGCGTTCCCCTACATCCCGCAGTGGATCGTGATCTTCATCCTCCTGCTGATGTTCGCGGTCGACCTCTATCAGAACTGGTGGGAGCGCGCCCGCGACAAGGCTCCGGTCCACCTCGATCGCCGACGTCACTAGCCAACGGCCTTCGTGTCACTGTTACAGCACGCACCGAGCGCAGGTCGGCGTTTCGGGAAACACCGCGAGCCGTTCGAATGGAATCGCCTCGCCACAGTCGGTGCACGTCCCGTAGCGTCCTTCGTCGACCCGGCGCAGAGCCCCCACCATGAGACCGAGCAGCGCTTGCTCACGCTCCTGGAGGTTGCGCGTCAGGCCCTGGTTCTGAAGGGAGTCGATCCGCGACAGCCTCCCGACCGTGGACTGATCGAGTTCGATCGGCTTCATGGCTTCGTCGGTCACCCGCATGCTCCGTTCGAGCTTCTGGAGACCGCGATCCAGCTCGGCCGAAAGGTGGGCGAGTTGCTCGGCCGAAAGGTGGCTCATCCCCCCTCGAAGGTGCCCCGCACCACGCCACCACGGGTCGACAGCAACTCGAAGGTGCCCGAAAACGAGTCGACCTCGTAGGTGCGAAAGCGAATGCGTGCCGTCTGCTCCTGGTTGGGCTGCAGATACCCGAGCTCGACGGAGTTTCCGCCTCGCGTCACCACCTCGCCCTCATCGTTGATGAAGCGCACCTGAGCGTCATCTCCGAAGGTCCGCAGACCCCCGTCGAACGACAACACCAGCCGATCGGGCCGCACGATCTTCACGAGGTCCGCCTGGCGCAACGCCGTCGGCAGCCGTCCCGCGTTGCGCACCGTCACCGTCAACTCCCACTCCGTGTACGCGTCTTCGGTACGTACCTGACGGACCCGAGGCGCGTCGGCACTGAGGTTGGGAAGGCTCTGGGCCATGTAGAGGTTGAAGCGCGCCTGATTGCTGGCCCAACGCTCCAGCACCTCGGGCGGTCCGTTCTGACTGAAGAACTTCGGATGCCATCCGCCGAGCTCGACCTCCCCCATTTCGGGATGCTCGAAGGTAGTCCACGCCTTGAACGGCGTGGCGTAGTCACGCGCCGCGGCCACGCTGTCCGACCAGATCAGACGATCGAGGTCGTCTTCGTCGCCGTCGCCGTTCACGTCGCCGACGCTACCCCCGTCCCACAGCTCGTCGCCGTACCAGATGGCACCCAGATAGAAATACCCGAAGTCCGGACCATGGCCGAAGAGCGGACTCCCCTCGCGATCGGGGTTTCCGCGTGTCGAATAGTCGTGGTAGACGTCGCCGGCCCACGGATAGCCTGTAATGCTCATGCCGACGCTGTCGAAGTGCTCGTAGTGCGCCAGGTCTTCGGGATACATCCGCTCTTCGGAGCGCGACGTCGAAGGGGGCCGCAGGTGCATCGGCACCCGCGTGTCCATGGAGTTGGCCACAGCGATGTTGGGGTTTTCGAGAGCGAAGAGCACGACCGCACGCGTCTCGGGCTCTGAGAGGGGGTAGGCGCCGGCTCCGCCCTGCGTCCATCCCCGCCCCGTCTGCTCACGACCGGGCATGGGTCGCCAGTTCTCGACATAGTTGCGGTGCAGGTCGAGCCCTCCGACACCGTCTTCGTCGGTACGGCCGTCACCGTCGTCGTCGATGCCTTCCCGACCCATCGACCACTCCCCCTGCTCACCCTCTTCCGCACGACGCATGAGGCGTCCGGTGGGATCGCGCTCGTCCTGCAGCCAGTCGCCATCGGGATCCCGCCAGCGCATCTGGAGAATGATCCCGTCGCCATCGAGATCGTTGGCGGGGTCCTCGTCGGTGAGCCCGTCGCCGTCGTTGTCCATCGGACGCACGCTGGATCGGTTGGTCTGCGCCGTCTGCAGATACAGGTTGGAGCCATCGGGGTTGTTCTGGGGCTTGGCGTAGATCACTGCGCGGTCCAGCAGCGACGTGATCTCGGGATCACGACCGTATCCCTCCACCAGGTGCTGGATGAGCCAGAGCACCGATTCCGACGAGGTGATTTCGCCCGAGTGGCGCCCTCCCTCGAAGAAGGCAGCGGGCTTTTCGGTACCCGGCCCCGTCGCCTTGTTGGTCAGCGTGACCTGCATGATCGGCCGGCCCTCGAAGCTGGTACCCACCTGGTAGAGCTCGACGATCTCGGGGTAGCGATCGGCCCAGCGTCGCAGCCACTCGTACATGACGTCGACCGTGTGATACCGATCGAAGGTCAGCGCTGCGCCCGCTTCGTACTGCACCTCCGGGTGACGTACGCGGGGAAAGTAGCTCGGCCCGTGCCGGCCCAGGGCCTGGAGCACGAAGAGATCGGGATCACGCTCCGCCTCGGGGGGCACGGTGGCCGTGGCGTACTCCGGCACGATGGTCTGGGCTCCAACCTCGACCGATGGGATCAGGGCCACCAGGGCGACAAATAGAACAAGCGACGGACGCAATGCAGACACGAACGACTCCTCCGGGATCGACGCGACGGTGTTTCGACACCGGCACAGTGGGGGCCGGAGGCCCCACGGGGCAAGCCTCACCGGGACGCCTCGCGGCCTCGGAGGTGGACCCCCATGCGCTCGGCTCGATCCGGAGGCTCGCCCCCTCGAGGGGGGGGGACGCTCCTGGACGCTGCGACGATTCTCCTCCACGCCTACATTGGGTCCGTCGACCTCACCGTCCTGATCCGGATGACCCATCATGCACCGTTCGCTTCTGCTTTGCGTCGTACTGACCGCGACTCTGGCGGGCTACCTCGCCTCCTCGACCGAGCTCGCCGCCCAGACTCCCGGCTCGCCCCTCGACGCCGCCCTGCTCGAGGGCTATTCCTGGCGCAATCTCGGCCCCGACCGCGGGGGCCGTTCCATCGCAGTCGCAGGTGTCCCCGGTCGCCCGCTCGAGGGGTATTTCGGAGCGGTGGGCGGAGGTCTGTGGAAGACCTCGGACGGGGGCGAGAACTGGGCGCCGATCACCGATTTCCAGATCAACTCCGCCTCGGTGGGTGCCGTCGCGGTAAGTGAATCCAACCCGTCGCTGATCTTCATCGGCACGGGCGAGACCTGCATTCGCGGCAACATCCTGCCGGGCGATGGCGTGTACCGCAGTCGCGACGGCGGCGAGAGCTGGGAGCACGTGGGCTTCGAGCAGTCGCATGGCATCTCCAAGATCCGCATCCATCCAACCGACCCGAACATCGTCTATGTGGCGTCGTTCGGTAAATACAGCGCGCCGAGCGAAGAGCGCGGTGTGTTCAAGAGCACCGACGGGGGTGACAGCTGGACCCGGGTGCTGTATCGCGACGACGAGACCGGTGCCATCGACATCGCCCTCGACCGCAACAACCCCGACGTGTTGTATGCCTCGCTCTGGGAGGCGTTTCGCAAGGAATACACCATGTCGTCGGGCGGCCCGGGCAGCGGCATGTTCAAGAGCACCGACGGCGGCACCACCTGGACCGAGTTGACCCGCGCCCCCGGCATGCCCCAGGACGGGGTCGTGGGCCGTATCGGCCTGGCGGTGTCGAGCGCCAACTCCGATCGGGTCTACGCCCTGTTCGAGCACGAGAATGGTGGCTTGTTCAGAAGCGACAACGCAGGCGCCACCTGGACGCTCATCAACGACGATCGTTCGATCCGCCAGCGCGCCTTCTACTATACCCACGTCTTCGCCGACCACCACGATGCCGATGTGGTCTACATCCAGAACACGTCGCTCTTTCGCTCGACCGACGGGGGTGCCACCACGTCGACCATCAACAACGGCACCCACGGCGACTTCCACGATCTCTGGATCGACCCCCAGGACCCGACGCATCTGATCGTCGGCAACGACGGCGGTGGCGCCGTGAGTCGCACCACCGGTGCCCAGTGGACCGATCAGGAGTTTTCGACCGCCCAGTTCTACCATGTGGTGGCGACCGCCCACGAGCCATTCCACGTGTGCGGCTCGCAGCAGGACAACAGCACCCTCTGCCTGCCCTCGGACTGGAACCAGCGCCGCAGCGGGCGTGGAGGGAGTGCTACCGCCGGATCGATGGACGTCGCGTACCGGGCAGGAGGAGGTGAGCCGGGCTATATCGCACCCGACCCGCTCGATCTCGACGTGTTCTACTCGGGCACCAACAACGGTCGCTACATCGACAGGTACGACCGCTCACTGGGTTCGTCGCGCGAGGTCAATCCCTACCCCTGGTTCTATTCGGGGGAGCCCTCGTCGGCGCTGGTGGAGCGGTGGCAGTGGACCTTCCCGATCATCTTCTCACCGCTCGATCCCAACACCCTCTACACCTCGTCGCAGCGGCTGTGGCGGACGACCGACGGGGGCCGTACCTGGGACGCGTTGAGCGGCGATCTCACCCGCGCCGATCCGTCGACTCTCGGCCACTCCGGAGGCCCCATCACGGGTGACATGAACGGGCCCGAGGTGTACGCCACGATCTTCTCGGTGGGACCGGGCAAGGTCGACATCGACGTGATCTGGACCGGTTCCGACGACGGACTGGTGCACGTCACCCGCGACGGCGGGGCCACCTGGACCGACGTCACGCCGCCCGGCATGCCCGACTTCGGGCGGGTGAGCCAGATCGATGCGTCAGCCTTCGACTCGGGGCGCGCGTACGTGTCGGTACGTCGTCCGCTGCTCGACGACTTCGCGCCCTACACCTTCAAGACCGACGACTTCGGCGCGACCTGGACCACGATCGTCACCGGGCTACGCGACGACGCCTACGTAAACGCGGTTCGGGAAGACCCGACCCGTGAAGGACTGCTCTACGCGGCCACGAACCATGGCGTCTACATCTCCTACGACGACGGCGCCCGGTGGGCCGAACTCAACCCCGGCCTTCCCGACCTGCCCATCACCGACCTCGTCGTCGAGCGAAACGCCCTGGCCATCGCCTCGCACGGCCGGGGATTCTGGATCCTCGACAACCTCGCTCCACTCCGGCAGGCCACAGCCGGCCTGGCCGACCAGGCGTTGAAGCTCTTCGATCCGCCGGTCGCGCTACGTTCAGCCGACGGCGCGACCTTGTCGTGGTGGTTGGCCGCCGAACCCGAGACGGCCCGGCTCGAGATCACGGACAGTCGCGGCGAGGTCGTGCGCACCTTCCTGCCGGCTGACACCGCGGCCCCCCAGGGCCGGTGGGGTGGACCGAGCTTGCCCCTGACGCAGGGGCTCACCGAGTTCCGCTGGGATCTGACCACCGATCCGGCACCCGTCTTTCCGGGCATGATCCTCTGGGGCGTGGGCCGATTGGCCCCGACGGTACCACCGGGACGCTACACGGTCCGACTGACCGCCGATGGGCTTACCTCGACCACCGAACTCGAGGTGCGCCGGAACCCGTGGTTTGCCGACGTCAGCGATGCCGACATGATGGCTCAATACGAATTCGGACGCCGCGTGCAGGCCCGGGTGACCGAGGCGAACGGCGCCGTGATCGCCATTCGCCGCATGAAGGCGCAGGTGGACGACCGTCTGGAGGCGTCGTCCGACGCCGCCCTCGCGGCCGCGGCCGATCGGCTGGTCTCCAATGCGTCGGAGGTCGAAGCCGACATCTATCAGGTGAAGAATCGCAGCGGTCAGGACCCGCTCAATTTTCCGATCAAGGTCAACAATCGACTGGCCAACCTGCTGTCGATGTCGGAGCGGGGCGACGGTCGACCGGGCGCCGGCATGGAGGAGATCTTCCAGATCATGTCCGACGAACTCACCGGCTACACCGACCGCTTGCAGCTGATATGGAACGAAGATCTCGCCGCCGTGAACCGTGAACTCGCACGACTGGGCCTCGACGCAATCGATCCCTTCGACGAACGAACGCCCCTGATCTCGTGACGGACGCTCACCATTCCCAGGCAACACGCACCGATGTCCAGCAGCTCGACGGTGCGCAAGCCTCACAATCCTGTTTGATTCAAGGGATGTCCTGAATCTCGACCTCCGCGATCTGAATTCCTTTCAGCACCGAGTTTCCATGACGCAGGCGATCGCACTACCCTCCATCATCCAGGGCGGAATGGGCGTGGGCGTGTCGAACTGGCGACTCGCCCGCGCCGTCTCGATGTACGGCGAACTCGGTGTGGTGTCCGGCACCGGGCTCGATACGCTCTTCGCGCGACGGTTGCAGGACGGCGACGTGGGGGGACACCTGCGCCGGGCCATGGAGCACTTTCCGATCGCCGGCGTGGCCGAGGCGGTCCTCGAGCGGTACTTCCGACCCGACGGCCGGGATCCCGATGAGCCCTACCGCCTGCTGCCCATGTACAAGCAGGTGATGGACCAGGCTCGGTATCAGCTCACCGTGCTCGCCAACTTCGTCGAGGTGCATCTGGCCCGCGAGGGCCACGACGGCCAGGTGGGGGTGAACCTCCTGACCAAGATCCAGCTTCCGAATCTGATGTCGCTCTACGGCGCCATGCTGGCTGGCGTGGACTACGTGTTGATGGGGGCGGGGATTCCGCGCGAGATCCCCGGCGTGTTGGATCGGCTGGCGCTGCATCAGCCGGTCTCAGCCACCCTCGACGTGGTCGGGTTGCCGTCGGGCGAGACCGAGACCTTCGGGTTCGATCCGGCGTGCATCCAGAACGGCACCCTGCCCGATCTCAAGCGACCGAAGTTCATCGCCATCGTGGCGTCGAACTCGCTGGCGACGATGCTCAGTCGCAAGGCCAACGGGCGAGTCGATGGCTTCGTCATCGAGGCTCCCACGGCGGGAGGACACAACGCGCCACCCCGGGGTGAGCGCCGGTTGAACGAACGCGGTGAACCGCTCTACGGGGAGCGCGATATCGTCGATCTGTCGAAGATCGCAGACATCGGGCTGCCGTTCTGGCTGGCCGGGGGTGCGGGACACCCCGGCCGCCTCCAGGAGGCGCAGGCGGCGGGTGCCGCCGGCATCCAGGTCGGTACCCTCTTTGCGTACTGCGACGAGAGCGGCCTCTCGGCCGACCACAAACTCAAGGTGGCCATAGCGTCGAAACAGGGCGAGGTCGAGGTGAAGACCGACGGACGGGCATCGCCCACCGGCTTTCCGTTCAAGACCGTGCAACTCGAAGGGACGCTGGCCGCGGACGACGTCTACGAAGAGCGGGAACGCTGCTGTGACCTCGGCTACCTGCGCACCGCCTACCGCAACAAGCACGGTCGCATCGCCTACCGCTGCGCATCGGAGCCCATCGGCACCTTCCTGAAGAAGGGGGGGGAGCTGGCCGACACCGAAGGGCGGAAGTGTCTGTGCAACGCCCTCATGGCCAATGTCGGGCACGCCCAGCCTGTAGGCGACGGCAAGGTCGAGCCGACTCTCTTCACCGCAGGCGACGAGGTCAAGAACCTCGCCGACTTCCTGGGTGACCGCACCTCGTATTCGGCCGCCGACGTCATCGACTACCTTCGTGGCGCCTGACCTACCCTCGACCTGAGTCACGCCGGGCACGGCGCGCCATGCGCGTGAGCACACGATCGAAGGCGGCGGCAAACGCCTGCTTGTCCTTGGTGCCGTAGCTGCTCGGTCCGCCGGTCTCCACACCGGTCGAGCGCAACTGATCCATGAAGTCACGGATCGACAGCCGTTCGCCGATGTTCTCAGGGGTGTATTCGGTTCCGCGCGGGTCGATGGTGCGTACCCCCTTTTCCACCAGCCGCGCCGCCAGCGGAATGTCGGCCGTGACGGCGAGGTCGCCCGGATCCGCCTCTTCGGCGATGTGATCGTCGGCCACGTCGGGCCCACCGGCGACCCGCACGGCGGTCACGAAGGGGTTGTTGGCCGGCGTCTGGAGGCGCTGGTTGGCAACCAGGAGGGTGGGGATCTCGAGCCGCAGCGCCGCCCGTGCAACGATGTCCTTGACGTCTCGTGGCGCGGCGTCGGCGTCGACCCAGATCTTCATCACGATGCTCCTTGCTCCCACCGTTTGACTTCGGCCCGACAGCGACGGAATGTCGAGCCATGAAACCGACTTCTGCTCGTACGATAACGGGCCGCCGCACCGTGGGCCCCTTCTTGCGCGCCCTGGTCGGCGCCACACTGCTCGCGCCGGCGGGTGTCGTCGCTGTGGCTGGCCAGGAACCGGTGCCGTTCGTGCCCGGCATGGTCGTGACGACGTCGACGCGGATCGCCCCTGGCGCCTATCGGGTGACGGCGGCGGCAGAGCTGGATTCGGCCGTCATCGTGGTGCGTGGCAACGCCATCACCCTCGATCTCACGGGCGTGCGCATCGAGGGACTCGCTCCCGAGGCAGACCCCGACCTGGCCACCGGTGTCGCCCTCCGGATCGACGGCGGGGAAAGTGTGACGGTGAAGGGGGGCACGATACGAGGGTTCCGGTTCGCGATCCTGGCGCGGGGCACCCGCGACCTGCACCTGCTGGACAACGACCTGTCCTACAACTGGAAGCCACGACTCTTCAGCCAGGTCGGCCACGAAAGCCTCATCGACTGGTTGTCGTTTCATGACAACGAGGAACGGCAGTGGATGCGCTTCGGCGCCGCGGTCTATCTCGAAGACGTGCGCGGAGGAGTGATTCGGGGGAACCGCGCCGTACAGGGCATGAACGCCTTCCTGCTCACACGCACCGATTCGATGCTGATCCACGACAACGACGGGTCGTACAATTCGGGGCTGGGCATCGGCCTCTACCGCTCCAGCCACAACACCATCGTGGCGAACCGGTTCGACTACGATGTCCGGGGCTACTCGGAGGGCTTCTACCAACGCGGTCAGGACTCGGCCGGACTCCTGCTGTACGAGCAGAGCAACTTCAACGTCATCGCCTACAACTCGGCCACCCACTCGGGCGACGGTTTCTTTCTGTGGGCGGGCAACTCGACGATGGAGACGGGTGAAGGAGGTGCCAACGACAACCTGCTCTTCTACAACGATTTCTCGTACGCACCCACCAATGCGGTCGAAGTGACCTTTTCCCGCAATCGGATCGTGGGAAACTGGCTGCGCGGATCCCGATACGGCGTATGGGGCGGCTACTCGTGGGAAACCGAGATCCGGGGCAATTGCTTCGGCGGCAACCAATACGGTGTGGCCATCGAACACGGCCAGGACAATACCATCGTCGGCAATGTCTTCGACAGCGATTCCCTGGCCCTGTCGCTGTGGGCTCGGCCCAGCCAGCCTGCGGACTGGGGGTACTCGCAGCACCGCGACGTGCGCAGCCGGAACCACGTCATCGCGGGCAATGTGTTCAGGAACGTCGCCCAACGATGGAGGCTGGAACGCACCGAGGGCGTGGCCGTGGGTGAGAACCCCGTCCAGGCCAGATCGGCGGAGGGCGCCTGCGATCCGCGCACGCTCCTGGGTGAGGCGACCTTCGACTCCCTGGCTCTCCAGCTTCCGGGGATCGCCCCGGAGGTGCCCCGCAGCGCTCGTACCAGCCTGCCACGTTCAGCCATCGTGGTCGACGCGTGGGGTCCATACGACGGCCGTTCGCCCAGGATCTGGCCCACCGACACCACGCGGCTCGAAGTACCTCTACAGCTTCTCGGACCCCCCGGATCGTGGCGCATCACCGACCGCCACGGTGTGGCGCGCGTCTCGACCGAGACGGGATCGATGGATGACACCCTGGTGGTCACGCCCGACGACGGCGCGTGGGGGGATTGGTCGGTGACGTTGGAGTATGCGGGTGGCCCCGTCGTCTCGCCCCGCGGGCAGCCGATTCCGGCCGGCGAGCCCATGGCCTTCGGCTTCGAGCGTTTCGAGCCGCTCCAGGATTGGCAAGTGCGCTTCTTCACCTGGACCGACCCCGCCCTCGATCCCCTGCAGGCACCCGGCGCATTCGACGCCCTCCTGGAGGGCGCGCCCGCCCTGGTCCGGACCGAAGATCGACTCGACTACCAGTGGTATGGGCCCACCATCGAAGGCCTCCCCCAGGAGCGGTGGGCGCTGCAAGCCGAGACCGAAGTCGATCTGCCCTCAGGCGAGGTCTACTCGCTGCGCACCATCAGCGACGACGGGGTCAGGGTGTGGGTCGATGGGGCGTTGGTGATCGACCATTGGGACCCCCACGGCTCCATGGTCGACTACGCGCCCATCGCACCGGGGCACCACCAGGTACGGGTCCGGCACTACCAGCTCGACGGCTGGACCGAACTGCGGGTCGAAGTGGTCAAGGGTGCGGCCCGGTCGGTGGGGTCGGCCGGGCCGCATTGACGACGCTGATTTCCGACCCGACCACTCTGCCGCCTCGCATCGGGCCACGAGGCCCGCGCGCTGCGCTCCTCACATCTGCTGTTCGTCGGCCGTCGGCCCGAAGATGCCCGGCAGCGGTACGTCGTTCAGACGCAGGTAGACCATGAGCTCGCCCCGGTGATGCGCCTGATGGGCCAGCACCCAGCGTGCGAACGAGAAGTGCCGCGGGTCGGACGAATGCACCTGCTCGCCTGCCCGCATGACCCACTCACGGGCGAGGTCGTCGTCGGACATTCCTGACAGGATCGCCCGTACCTGCTCGCCGTGCTGTTGCAGGAGTTCCAGGACCTCGGGGATGTCGGCGGCGGTGGGGGGCGCCCAGTTCTGCATCTCCTCCGACGCGAAGTCGAGGCCGTCGGTGGTGAGGATCATCGCGCCCCAACTGATCAGGTTGGCGATGTGGGTGGCGAGGTCCTTGGTATTCCACGATTTTTCGTGGGGCCGCCAGTCCTGGATGGTCGCGGGAATGCGCTCGATGACGCGGCGGGAGGCGTCGAGTTCGGCGTCGAGTTGGGCCGTCAGATGTGCGGACAACGACATGGCGGTGCTCCAGCTTCGGGGAGGGAGGTGGTGGTACCAGCCCAACCACATTGACGATGCCGACCTCGAATCGCTAGCGTTCGAGGTGCCCCCTTTCCTGCTCTCTCGTGTCGTCGGGCGCTTCCGACTCGTCGTTCTGGCCCTCGCTGCTGGAATCGGCTTGGCTGGTCATGGCCCTGGGGTACTCGCTGCCCAATCGGTGGCGGCCCAGCCCCAGGAGTGTCTCTCAGGCGGGGGCTCTGCCCATCACGCTTCACCCTCGGGCCAATCTGGGCTCTCGGCGGTCCAGGGCTACGGCCACGGACTAGCCGCCGAAGGCAGCCGAGACCTCGAGCGTTCGAGCGACGGCAGCCGCCCTCCCCGAAGTAATGGAAGGGGAGGGTCGTCCCGTCCGGAGTCCCCACCACCTGGGCCATGCCCGGCGACCCAGACCTCGGCCCTCTCTGCGTCCACTCACGCTGCCCTGGCCCGAGCAGGGCGTTCCTCCGCGCCCACCCGCGCACCTCCGTCTCCGGCCTGACATCTCACCGTCAGGCCCGGGCCCCCTCACCTGCACCGTTGAGGGTGGTCCGGGAAGACCACGGCCGTCCGGTCGCGGTCCTTCCCTTTTCCGTTCGGACACGGAGTGCACGTCATGGAACCGATGCAGAGCAGTCTCAGCCTCGCCGGGATCCTCGCCAGCCTTCCCCACGACGCGGCGAGCATCTTCACCCTCACACTGCTGGTCGCCGCCATCGCGGGGGTCATCTGGGTGGGCCGGTCACGTACCTGAGGGCGGGCGACCGGCAGTCTCCGTTCACGGAGCCTGGTCGCGGGAGCACGCGGTTGGGGTCAGGCCGTCGGGGCGGAAGCTCGCTCCAGCGCCCACTTCACGTGCTCCCGCACCAGCGGCTCCGGGTCGTGAAGGGCGTCGCGCAGCACGGTGAGGGCCTCTTCGGGCGGATCGTCCACCTCCGCCAGCCAGTTCCCCAGCGCCACCGCCACATTGCGCCTGAAGCCCACATAGCCGGCGCGGCGAATGGGGCTGCCGCGGCTGAACGCCTCCCACGCCTCCGGCGTCATGCGCATGAGGTCGACCAGCGGGGGTGATGCAGTGCCCGGATGCGCGTCTGTCCGCGTGCCCTCGGTCGGTAGCGCCTCTACCCCCCCGGGCAGCTCCCCCGGCCCCCGCGCCGCGTACCCCCGCGCCGCGCTCTCCCTGCCGAAGCGCACATTCCACGGGCAGACCTCCTGACAGATGTCGCAGCCGAACACGCGGTTGCCCATGGCGGGCCGCAACTCGACGGGAATCGGCCCGCGCAGTTCGATGGTCAGATACGAGATGCACCGCGTCGCATCCATCACGGGCGCGCCATCGGCGTCTCGTCCCAGCAACGCTCCGGTGGGGCAGGCATCGAGACAGGCCCGGCACGAGCCGCAGTGATCGGCCGCGAACGGAGCGTCGATGTCCAGTTCGAGGTCGACCAGGAGCGCTCCGAGCATGAAATACGACCCGCGCCGCGGATGGATCAGCATGGTATTGCGGCCGAACCACCCCAGACCGGCACGCTGTGCGAGTTCACGCTCGAGGATCGGTCCGGTATCGACGTAGACACGACCGGTGACCCCAGCCTCATGCCCCCGCCGGCGCGCTTCGGTGTCGAGCTCACCCAGCAGCGCCTGGAGGCCGCGCTTGACCATCTTGTGGTAGTCCCGGCCGCGGGCATACCGCGCGATGATTCCGACCTCGGCCCGGTCGTCCTGCCTGCCGCCGGTCCCATATTCATGGCCGACCACGATCACCGCGCGCGCCTCGGGCATGCTTTCCCGCACGCCACCGCGCCGTACCACCGCGTCGGGCCGCGCCAGGTACCCCATCTCGCCGTGTCGCCCGTCGGCGAGCCAGCGCTGTAGAAAGGGGATGTGGCTCGATGGTGCCGAGCCGGTGATGCCCACGAGAGAGAAGCCCAGGGCCTCAGCCCGCTCCCGCGCAAAGTCGGCCAGCGACTCCAGGGAATCGCTCACGCGCGGCGCCCACCCCGATTGCGGGCTACCAGCTCGAGGATCCGATCATGCCGCGCGAAGACCACCACGTCGTCGCCGGCCACGATCTGGAGCTCGGGTCCGGGATCGACCGTCATGGCGCCGGCATGCCCCACCAGCACGATCTCGAGCTCGTGGTCCCTCTCGATGGCCCCTACCGGGCTCTGCACCAGGAACGAATCGCTCGTAGCCGTGAGGCGCAGGGTCGAATACTCGGCGCCGGCCACCACGACGGTCTGCGTGATGTCCATCCCCAGCGCGGCTCCGGCGAAGGCGGGAGCCGACAGATCGGCGGCACTGAGCACCTCGTCGGCCAGCCCGAAGCGGGTCATCTGCTCCCCGATACCCCGGTCCCAGACCCGGGCCACGATGCGCACCTCCGGGTTGATTTCGCGCACCTTCATGGCGGCCTCCAGGTTGATGCGGTCGTCGCCGGTGCAGGCGATAAACACGTCGGCCCCCGGCAGGCCTGCCCGCATCAGGGGGCCCGCCAGCCGGGCGTCGCCCTGTACCACCGGCGTACCGAAGCGGCGCAACGCCTCCGACGCCTCGTCGTCGGGTTTGAAGTCGACGACCACCACCTCCATGCCCATGTCGCGGAGATCGCGGACGACGCGAACGCCGACGCCGCCGGCGCCCAGTACGATGGCGTGATGTCGAAAGGTCATGGCCAGCGCCTCGGACCACCGGTCACGGTCGTCCTCACGGTTGAAGAAGAGATCGAGAAAGTCGGCTGCACCGAGGCCCACCAGTACGATGAAGGTCAGCGGCAGCAGGTACCAGAACACGGCCAGGTACCACTCGGACGGAACCCCCTCGGGCGCCTCGAGCAACATCAGCTGGAGCATGACGTAGGGGCGATCGAACAAGGGGATCGCCTCGGCGCTACCCCGCGCGAAGGCGTGCAGCTCGCCGTAGATCATCCCCCCGCCCAGGGTCGTCGCCACGAACCCCCACAGCGGCACCCGAAACTCGCGCACGAGCGCCGCGACGTGGTGCCAGGCGGCGCGTAGACGGCGCAGGACACGCGCCCGGACCCGGGCGCGACCGGTGGCGACGAGGCGACTGTTCACGCCGTGGGGCACAGCGACGTCCCGGTGGAGGAGGGGAGGGTGCGGACCGGCTCAGATTCCCCTGTCGCAGGCTGTTGCGCAACGGGTCAGGCTACCCGATCTCGGCCGGCATGCGCTCGACGATCAACGTCGGGACGTCGAATTCGTCTTCTTCGATGCGCACCATCAGCCCATCGGGACCGAAGGCCTCGGGAATCCGGAGCCCCTCTGCTTCGAGCGAGCCCAGGTAACGACCATCGGTGGTCAGCAGGTCGGTGGGACCCGGCTCTCCAGGTTCACCCGAGCTGCGCTGCACCCAGATCCGGCCGTCCTGATCCACGGCCATCCGCTCGATCACCGGAATCTCCTCGGCGAAGATCATGGTCTCGAGGCGCGAGGTCATCATGTCGCGCATGGCGCCGCGGTCGACGGTCATGCCTCCGCTGCCCCCCACCGCGATCAGCACCGCCGGGCCCCCTTCCTGCGCTTCGGCCTCGGCCATGCGTCGCTCCTTCTCCCTTGTCTGGATGGCTGCGGTCACAGGCGTCGGCAGGATCGGTCGCTCGAGTACTTCGACCACCGAGCCCGTCATGTCGACGATCTTGATCCGGTACCCCGTCGAATCGACCACGGCGATACGGCCGTCGCTCAACACCCCCGTGAAAAGGCCGGGCTCGAAGGCACGGAGCCGCGACATGCGCAGTTGCAGCCGACCGCCGCCGCTGGTGCTCAGACTCTGTTCGCCGCCGGCGGGCGGTTCCGGCAGGTCCCACGCCGAGTACACCGCTCGTGATTCGTCGGCGTCCGAGAGGGCGAAGTAGGCCACAGGCCTGGAAGGCGCCTCCGACTCGGCAGCGTCGTCGTCCGCCGAGGGCCCGAAGCGCATCCGCCCCGAGACGGCGCCCACCACCCCACCTGCCGGATGCGGGGCCACGGTTCGACCCGGAATCCCGAGCTTGGACATATCGACCTTCGCGGTACGGACGTAGGTGCCGTCCCGGTCGTAGACGACCCATCCCTGGTGCGACACGTCGAAGATGGCGACGCCCCCATCGGCGGTGACGGTAAAGGCGAAGGCGTTCGACAGCTCGCCTGGCCCCTGGCCGGGACGGCCGATGGTGCGCACGAACGCTCCGGTGGCGTCGACCTCGGTCACGATGTTGGTCTGGGAATCGAGAATGTACAGATGCCCCCGGTCATCGAAGGCCACCTGTCCGATGGCCCCGAAGGCGGCCCAGTCCGGCGCGTCGAAACCGCCCACGGTGAAGACGGGCGTCGGAGTCGGGGTGATGGTATGGTCGGGCGCGTCCAGACCGGTATCGGCCAACGGCTGCTCGGCCCCATCGCCGCCCCCGCACGCCAGGGCCACCAGGGCCGAGAGGAGGAATACGGCGCGGAAGGGGGTACGGACCATGGAGCTTTCTCGTCGATGCGGGAATGGATCTTGAAGACGGTGTGGGGGGTTGGACGCGCCCGCACCCGTGTACCGTTGCTCGCGGTATGTGTGCCCTCCACGAAGGGAATCCAGGACCATGAACCCGATGTCCGCTCAGGAAGTCGATGCCCTCCGGGGGCGCTTTCCGATCCTCGAGCGCCGTACCTATCTGAACTCGTGCTCGTTGGGCGCGCTGTCGACCGATGCCGAAACCTACCTGCGCGAGTTCCTCGACCAGTGGCACACCATGGGTGCGTCGGCCTGGTACGAGCACTGGATGGGGCGTCTCGACCTGCTGCGCACTCGAGTGGCCGACCTCCACGGTGCGCATACGCACGAGGTGGCGCTGCTCCCCTCGACGTCGGCCGCACTCTCGGTCGTCGCCGAGGCCGTCCCCACGCGGGGCCGGAATCGGGTCATCTGCACCGAGCTCGACTTTCCGACGCTGGCCTATCAATGGGCGGTGAAGCCCGAGATCGAACTCGTGATCCTGAAGAGCCCCGACGGCGTTCGAATCGATCCCGAGCAGTTTGCCGAGGCGGTCGACGAACGCACGCTCTTCGTCGCCACCTCGCATGTGTTCTTCGCGACCGGCTACATCCAGGACATCGCGGCGCTGGCCGACATCGCCCATGCCGCCGGCGCCTGGTGCCTGATCGACGGATACCAGGCCGCCGGTCAGGTGCCGGTCTCCTTCAGGGACTCGGGCGTCGACCTGTACACCTCGGGCCCGCTCAAGTGGCTCTGCGGCGGCCCCGGCCTGGCCTACCTCATGGTGCGCGACGAGCACATCGCCGCCCTCACGCCCCGAGTCACCTCGTGGTTCGCGGCCAAAGACCAGTTCGCCTTTCGCATCGACGACTTCGAGTTCAGGGACGATGCCCGCAGGTTCGAACTGGGGACTCCCGCGCTGCCCACGGTCCATACCGCCCTCGGGGGGCAGGAGGCGTTGGCGTCGGTGGGCTGGCCTCGGCTCTTCGAGCGAATCGATGCCCTGACGGAACGGCTCGTGGCCGGCTGCGACGCCGCGGGCCTCACCCTGCGCATGCACCGTGACCCCGCCCAGCGCTCGGCCATCGTCATGGTGGCACATCCAGACCCCGCCTCTGCCGTCGCCCGCCTCGACGCCCAGGACATCGTCGTCGACCATCGCCCCGGACATGTGCGGATCAGCCCGCACGTCTACAACACCGAAGCCGAGATCGATCAGGTGGTCGACACTCTCGCCCGGATGTATACTTGATCCAAACATCTGTTTCCCCCCGGACGGATCGTGACATGCCCCGCACCATCGCACTCCTGGCGCTTGCCCTCGTCGTTGGTCCCTCCGTGGCCAGCGCCCAGGGAGTTTCGGTGGCTGGACGCATCGGCAGCACCGGGGTGGGGGGCGATCTGATTCTCTCGCTGGCGCCCAAGTTGGCACTGAAGGGTGGTGTCGGGTTCCTGCCCATCGACGCCGACGTCCATCTGGGATCGCAGACCTACCGGGTCGAGCCTCCCCCGATGCTGGCCACGGGATCGGTCGACATTCGACTCCTGGGGCCTTTCCGCATCATGGCCGGATTGCTGTACCGCTCCGACGACACCCGCTTTGGGGGCGACCTCGAGGGTGCCGTCGAAATCGGCGACGAGGTCTTCAACGCTCCCGGTCGTCTCGACGGGCGCCTCATCAGTGAGGCCACCGCGCCCTTTCTCGGCTTCGGCCTCGGTGCACTGGGGGGGCGTGGGTTCCACCTGTACGCCGACTTCGCCCTCGCCTTCACGGGCGACCCGACGGTCGAACTGGCCGGCTCGGGAGCCATCGTCGACGAGCCCGGCTTCGATGTCGAACTCGAAAAGGAACGGCTCTCGATCCAGTCCGATATCGAGGACTACTACCGGTTCTGGCCGGTCCTGAATCTGGGATTCCGCCTCGGGTTCTGACCTGGAATGCGGTCGAAGAAGGGCGGCAACGTCAGGTGCCCACCTCCCCGTCCGACTTCCGCACCCAGCGCTCGGAGTCGCGCAGGCGGTACTTCTCGAGGGTGCGCTGCAGCGCGGCGCCGAGATCGATGCCCTGCTCGTTGGCGATGACCAACAGCACGAACAACACGTCGGCGAGTTCGAGGGCGAGGTCCTGTTCCTCCTCGCCGGGCTTCTTCGTCTTCGGGCCGAACCGATGGTTCATGAGGCGCGCGAGTTCGCCCACCTCCTCGGTCAGACGAGCAAGGTTGGCGAGAGGCGGCCAGTAGCCCTCTTCGAACTGGCCGATCCAGGCATCGACCCGACGCTGTGCTTCACTCAGTTCCATGGTTTCTCCGTGGCGCGCACCCCTCAGGGCACCACCACCACTTTTCCGAAGACCCCTCCCGCCTCGAGCATCTCGTGGGCGCGGCGCGCCTGCTCGAGCGGAAGGACGGCGTGGATGGGGGCCTCCACCGCACCCTGGAAGAGCTGGGTCAGGGCCGCGCGATACTCGGCGGGCGTGCCCATGGTGGTGCCCACGACCGAGAGCTGCTTCCAGAACAGATGACGAAGGTCGAGCGAGACCCGGGGGCCGGTGGTGGCGCCGTAGCAGACGACCCGTCCGCCGACGCCGAGCGACTTCAGTACCGAGAGCCAGAGCGCTTCGCCGACCGAATCGACGGCCAGGTCGACGCCGCGGCCGCCGGTGGCGGCGGCCAGCTCCGCCACCCAATCGCCACCCGTCCGGTCGTAGACGTGGTGCGCGCCGAGATCGTATAGCCGGGACACATTGGCGGCTCCCGAGGTCACGACGTGCACCCGCGCCCCACCGAGTCGGGCAAACTGCACCGCCAGAGTCGAGACCCCGCCCGATCCTCCCGTGACCAGCACCGACTCGCCGGCGCGTAGCCTGCCGCGCGTGAACACCGCTCGCCAGGCCGTCACGGCCGCGAGCGAGGCCGCCGCCGCACGCTCGAACGACACGTCGTCGGGCAATTGCATCAGGTTGGCTGCCGGCACCACCACGAACTCGGCGAGGCCACCATCGACGTGCTCACCGATGAGCCGCAATGGGGGGTCCGAGAACGACGGCCCCCGGCCGACCCGATCATAGAACCCGTACCCGAGCGAGGGATCGACCACCACCCGGGCCCCCAGCGCCGAACGCTCGACTCCGGGCCCCAGGGCGTCGACTTCACCGGCAATGTCGGAGCCGCCGATATGCGGCATCGTGGTCTCGATGGGGATCCCACGGCGCACCCAGAGGTCGAGATGATTGAGGGCCGAGGCCCCCACCCGGAGCCGCACCTCGCCCGGCCCGGGCTCGGGCAGGGGGCGAAGTTCGTTCACCACCACGTCGGGAGGGCCGTGCTCATGAAACACCGCCGCGCGCATCGTCGATTTCATGGGGGTAGTCTGACGATCCCGGGCGAGGGGCGCCACCGTTACATTCCCGGGCGTGAGTATTTCTGATCCGTCTTTCCGTTCCGACCCAGCCGCCCCCCAGGCGCCTCGCGACGACGCCGACCCCAACGGCTCGCCCGATGCCACCCTCGGAGGGTACTTTCGCACGCACGAACGCCCCCCGGCGTTCGAAGGCTCCGACGGCCACCCCTACACCGTGTCGGTCGAAGTCGAGAAGACGCCCGATCTGCGCTCGCCCTGGCAAGCCTATCTCGTGTTTCCCCGCTGGGCGCACACCGGACTCGGCATCGTCGGACACCTGGAGACCCCGACCCTCTGGTCGGGCCCGGACCGCGAATCCGTCACGAGGGCCGCGGGCGACACCCCACTCCTCGAAGTACAGGCCCTGCTCGAGCAGGCTCTGGCCACCTCCACCAGTTCCGACGCGTGAGACCGCCATGTTGAGAGATTCTCTGATCTACCTGAGTCGCTCTTCGGCGGCGCGTGCGGTGGTGACCCGAACCCCCCTGCGGGCCATGAGTCGACGCTTCGTACCGGGTGAGACCGTCGAGGCCCTCGTGGGCGCGATCCGCGAAGCCAACGCAGCGGGCCTCACCGCCATCGGCAACTATCTCGGCGAGTCCGTGCACGACGAGCCCAACGCGCGCCAGGCTGCCGACATCTATCTGAGCGTTCTCGAAGCCATCGGCTCGCAGAAGCTGGGCGCCAACGTGTCGCTCAAGTTCACGCAGCTCGGGCAGGACATCAGCGAACGGTTCCTGCGCGAGAATCTGGGACGGGTGCTCGATCGCGCCAACGAGGTGGGCAGCTTCGTATGCTTCGACATGGAGAGCTCCGAGTACACGCAGCGCACCCTCGACGCCTTCGAGAAGCTCTGGGCGGAGGGGCGACGCGAGATCGGCGTCGTCTTGCAGTCGTATCTTCACCGCAGCGCGGGCGACGTCGCTCACATGAACGCCCTGGGAGCGCGCGTACGGCTCTGCAAAGGCGCCTATCTCGAGCCCGAGGAGGTGGCCTTCCAGGAACGCTCCGAGGTCGACCGCAACTTCGTCGAGCTCATGCGCATGCTCCTGGCCGAAGGCAACGATCCGGCCATCGCCACTCACGACGAACGCATGATCGAGGCCACCCTCGAGTTCCATCGGTCGCAGGGCTACGCGATCGATCGCTTCGAGTTCCAGATGCTCCACGGCGTGCGTCGGGACCTGCAACAACAGCTGGTGGCCGACGGCTATCGGGTGCGGACCTACATACCCTTCGGCGAACACTGGTACCCCTACCTCATGCGGCGCCTGGCCGAGCGCCCCGCCAACATGCTCTTCTTCGCCGGTTCGGTGATCCAGGAATCGCCCCTGGGATTCCTGTGGCCGAAGAAAGACGGCAAGAAGGACGGCCAGAAGAACGGAGGCGGTGGTGGCGGGCACTGAGCCGTTCCTGCGCATCACCGAGATCTTCCATTCGATCCAGGGTGAGTCGACCTGGGCAGGGCTCCCCTGCACCTTCGTACGGGTGACGGGATGCCCGCTGCGATGCGTGTGGTGCGACACGGCCTACGCCTTTCACGGCGGAGAGCGGATGACGCTGGCCGAGATCGTGGCTGCGGTCGATGCCATCGCCACACCGCTGGTCGAGGTCACCGGGGGTGAGCCGCTCGCCCACCCCAACGTGGTTCCCCTGACCACGATGTTGGCCGATCGGGGCTACACCGTGCTCATCGAGACGTCGGGTGCCTTCGACGTCTCGGGCCTCGATCCCAGGGTGCGGCGCATCATGGATCTGAAGTGTCCCGGATCGGGGGAGTGCGAGCGCAACCTCTGGTCGAATCTCGATCATCTCGAAGCCCGCGACGAGGTGAAGTTCGTGGTTGCCGACCGGACCGACTACGAATGGGCCCGCGACACGATCCGGTCGCGCGGCCTCGACCGCCGGGTCGACGACGGGTCGCTGGGCGCGCTCCTCATCTCGCCGGTCTGGGGCAACCTCGATCTCGAGGCGCTCGCCGGCTGGATCCTGGAGGACCAACTCCCGGTCCGCTTCCAGTTGCAGCTCCACAAGCTGATCTACGGCCCCGACCGCATCGGGGTCTGACGCAACCCCCTGGCGTGGTTCACCGTCCAAGACGGTGCCGCCGATCTCTTCGCAGTCCCCACTTCCAGACCCAGCCATGATGCATCGCCACCCCTTCTCCTTCCGCGCCCTTCCGTTGATGGCGTCTGCGGCCACGCTGGCCGCCACGCTGACCCTGGCCTGTGCTCCGGGGGAGACCACCTCGTCCATGGCCATGGTGCTACGGGACTCCATCGGCGACACCCTGATCGTGCGCACCGTGGCAGGGAACGGGTGGGGAGGCGAGGCCACCCTGGTGCCCGAGATGAGCGTGGGGGTGCTGGACGGCCCCAGCGAACAGATCTTCGGATCGATCCGATCGCTAGCGGTAGCGGCCGACGGCACCCTCTTCGTCATGGACGGGCAGGTCCCCGCGGTGCGCGTCTTCGGCGCCGACGGCGTGTATCGAACCACGCTGGGCCGCAGCGGCGAGGGGCCGGGCGAGTTTGGGCAGCCGGACGGTGGTATGGTGGTGCTTTCCGACGGGCGTCTGGTGGTGCGCGACCCGGGCAACGCCCGCATGCAGGTGTTCGGCGTCGACGGGGAGCCGGTCGCCACCTGGTCGGTGATCGCGGGAGGGTTCCAAACGGGAAGGCCCATGATCCGGACGCAGGGCGACACCATCGCCACACCGGTTCTGGTCGACCGCGAGGTCGATGTGACGGAATGGACCATGGGCCTGCAACGCGTCGCGCCCAGCGGCGAGATCGTCGACACCCTCGCGATTCCCGATGCCGGATACGAGGCTCCGATGCTCGAGGCCCGACGCGAGATGGACGGGGGTTCGAGCGTTTCCGTCACCGGGGTGCCCTTTGCCCCCGATGAGGTGGCTCGACTCCATCCCGACGGGTACTTCATACATGGCGTCAGTGACCGCTACGCCTTCACCCTCCTGCGTCCGGGCGATTGGCTACGCATCGAGCGGGAGGTGGAGCCGGCCAGGGTCGGACGGGGTGAGGGTGCCGAGGCCGAGGCCAGCACCAGCAGGTCGATGCGCTCCACCGATCCCAACTGGCGCTGGAACGGTCCCGCGATCCCCGATCGCAAGCCGTACTACGAGAACATCTACCCCGCCGAAGACGGACGCATCTGGGTGCTGGTCGAACTCGAAGGTGTCGAGCGGGACGATCCCAACTACGACCCCACCGATCCCGAGTCGATCGAGGACCGGTGGCATGCGCGCTATGCCTTCGACGTATTCGACGATCACGGCCAGTTCATGGGTCGCGTGCCGATCCCCGACGAGGTGCGCACCTACCCGACACCGGTGATCCGAGGCGACGAGGTCTGGGCCGTGACGGCTGACGAGCTCGATGTGCAGAGGGTGGTGCGGTTCAGGCTCCAGCTGCCCGACACCCGCTGACGGCTCAGCCTCCGCTGGGCACAGACGTCGAGTCGCCCCGGGTCGGGCGCACGATGGCGAGCCCCAGCGGCAGTGGCAGCACCTCCATGCCCTCGAAGGTCGGCGGAGCGCGGCCGGCCGCGTCGACCACCAGCCGATCCTGGGGGCGCAGCTTGTCGACCCAGCGCTGATAGGCGTCCCACGATCCCCGATCCTTGATGTCGTGCAGAATGGCCAGGTCCTCACGAGGCATGATGCCCTGTTCCGGACCCAGGATGTAGCGCCAGTTCGCGTCCGGGTAGGTGAAGTAGAGGGTGTAGAAGACCCGCATCTCGGGGCTGTAGACGATGCCCCCCTCGCCCGGCAGCCAGGCCTCGGCCTCGTCGGGGTGGTCGACCAGCCATTGCACGCGTGGCAGCGGCGAACTCTCCCACCTGCGTCCGTGGTTGGCCACGATCGACAGGTGCAGCGCCATGGCCACCGCAGCGACGAAGACCCCCCGCCGGGGCGAGCGCGAGGGCATCCGCGTCTCGAGCACCCGCTGCAGCAGAAGCGCCGACAAAGCCATCAGGGCCGGTAGCCCGATGTCGGTCCAGAAGCGGCTGGCCGAGAAAGCGAGCACCCACCCGCCCAGCGCCGTCGTCACGCCCACATGCCGCAGCGAAAGCGCTCGGAGCTCGGGCAGGCTCGCCCACGCCAGGAGGACCAGCATGGCGAAGGCCACGTAGAGCCCGTCTCCATTGAAGGGCTGCAGCTCCGAGACGCGGAAGGGAGCGGGGGTCGTTCCCATGGTCTTCCAGACGTGGACCAGTTGGTAGCTCAGGTGGGTCAACGGCTGCAGGGTGAGCAGCGCCCCGAGCACGATCCCCACCCCCACCGCTCCCAGCAACGCCACCGCGGCTCGGCGGTGTCCGGTGACGAACCCCGCCAGAGGCGCCGCCAGCAACAAGAACCAGGTGCTGTGCAGCCAGGTCGTCACGGCCGCCGCGACGATGCACATGAGCCAGGCGGCGCGCGCGCGCGGATTCGCGACCAGCCGATCCCACGCAAGGACGAACACCAACACCGCGGTGCTCGAAAGCAGGAAGGGGCGGCCCAGCGCAAGCCGCACCGGCAACCCGGGGTTGATCACGATCGCCAGCAGGAGCACGGCCGCCCATGCTTCGGGGCGGCGCAGGGCAAACAGAGGCGTCAGGGTGAACACCGCGAAGAAGAAGAACACCGAGAAGCTCACCAAGCCGAACCGATCGACGCCTCCGAAGCGATGGAGGGTGCGCAGCACCGCATGCCAGCCCGGCGTAGAGTCCTCAGCAGGCACATCGGCCGCGAAGAGCACCACCTCCTGGTAGGAGTGATCGGAGACGGCGGTGGCCGCGTGTCGTAGCGCGTCGTCGGGAGGAATGAACGCGTAGTCGACGATGGCGATGGCCGCCGTGAGCAGCGCCACCACGACCACGAGCAGAACCGCGAGGCGAAGGCGCCTTTCGGGGGTGTCTTCGGCGGGAGGGGTCATGAAATCGTCGGACATGGGTGGCGGGTCGAGGCGAGTCGGCGAGTTCGGCCCAGGCAGAATACCCTCGCCAGCCGCCACGCGCCTCCCCCGAGCGCGCCCCCTTCCCCCTCCGACGGCCCCTCACGTCTTGAAGCCGCCGGTGCGTCAGCAATATGGTTGGGGCATGAACGACCCGCGCCTGTACGCCGTGCGAGAGGCCCTGGCGGCCTACGCCTCCGACGCCGACGATCCCGTACCCGACCCGACCTCGAGCATCGAAGCAGCGGTGGCGGTGGTACTACGGGGCCAGCCAGACGACCTCGAGCTGTTGCTCATCAAGCGCGCCAGGAGCCGTCGTGATCCCTGGTCCGGGCACATGGCGCTGCCCGGAGGTCGACGCGACGCAGCCGATTCCTCACTCATCGACACCGCGGTGCGCGAGACCCTCGAAGAGACGGGGGTTCGGTTGTCGGGTCCGATGGAGGGGCCCCTCGGTACGCTTCCGCTGGTGGCGCCACAGAGCGCACGTCTGCCGAGAATCCGCATCTCTCCCTTCGTCTTCGGTGTGCCGGCCCACACCCTCGCGCACGTCGCGTCACCCGAAGTGGCCGAAGTGCATTGGACTCCACTCGCGACGCTGTGCGACCCGGCCGTGAGCGGGGTGGTGGACATGGACCTGCCGGATGGAGCGCGCTCGTTTCCCTGCCTGCGCGTACACGGCGAGATCGTGTGGGGATTGACCTACCGGATCCTCGAAGACTTCTTCGCGCGGGTCACAGCGCGCGGATCCGGGTGGCCGGGGCCCTCCGGAAGCAGCTGACGGAGTCGGTTGCGCACGGCCGATGATCTACACGCACCTCCTCACTCGAGATGGCATCGGAGTACGGAGTCCGCTCGACCGGCTCCCCGAGATCCAGATCATCGAGCCCCTGCAGCCCCACCGACAGACTCACCCCCTCGCTCCCCGTCGTCGGCTGAATCGGTGGCCCCAACGCCGCCCTGGTCGCGAGGATTCGGGAGAAACGCTGCGCCGGCAGCTGGCGTTCGTCGCGGGGGGCGGTGCCTCCGACATCGCCTTGCTCACCATCAGGCTGGCGAGGAGGCAGCGAGCAGGTGCAAGTTCAGGCTGAAGAAATGGAGTTGGCCAGCACTTCGACATTATCCCAATGCAACTGTTTGTAATCTCGGCCCTGCTCACGATCTCCCCGCCATGCCTGGCTCAGTCCTGCCCGGACGTGGACCCCTCGGCGGGGTACCCGGTTGTTGCGCGGGCGCTAGTGTAGTGTCCGATAATTAGATTAAAATAACTAGAGCCCGGCTTCTTGAG
>CAZFRU010000022.1:0-65750 GCA_964521385.1 uncultured Gemmatimonadaceae bacterium
ATGGAGTTCATGCCCCGTACGAACGCAGCCCGAATCCGGCGCCACTCCCGCCCGCACCGCCCAGCCGCCTCCCGACTCCCGGCGCCGCGCGGTGGAAGCGCGATATCGAGATCCCATGGGCCATCGAGGCGCGGGCCTGGGAAGCACTCGACTGCGACTGAAGCCGGTGGCGGCCCTGTTCGTCGCTACCCACGACGCGATCCCTGGGGCCGACGCCCACGATAGCGTGAAGACGCCCTTCCCAGCCGTGAAGACGTCCTTCCCAGCCCGGGCCCACGGAGCCGAGCCAACTGGACAAGGCCGCATATTAACCGCGAAAACGAACAGCGCAAGCAGAACCTCCTACGGGCAGATACCACCCCCACCGCCGGCGCGTGAATCGTGCCGAGAACGGGTCGGAGCCACCCCAACAGGACCCTCGTCGAACTTGACGATTCCGAGAGGGGGAGCGTTCGTTCGAAAACGATCTGAGATCTTCGAGCGGAAAGGACCCGACAGACACCATGGCCTACACCACCCCCTTTCGTCACACCACATCCCTCGCCTTGCTGACGCCGATGCTCTTCGCGGCGTGCGGGGGTGCACCCGCTCCTGCCGCTCCTGCGCCGATTCCCACGGGCGCACCGGCCGCGCCCGCACCGGCGCCGCCCCCCCGTGAGAGCCTCGATTTCCAGGTCTACACGGCTGATGGGCAGCGCTCGTCGATCGACGCCATCGCTGCCGCCATGGCCGCCGCCGACGTGGTCTTCGTGGGTGAGGAGCACGACGATCCGGTCACGCACGGGGTCCAGGCGCTGTTGCTGGAGCGGGCCTTTGCCGACTACGGGACGGTACGCCCCATCGTGCTCTCGCTCGAGATGTTCGAGCGCGACGTGCAGTACATCGTCGACGAGTACCTCGACGATGTCATTTCGGAGAGCCACTTCCTTGCCAGTGCGCGTCCATGGGAACGCTACCAGACCGACTATCGTCCCATGGTCGAGTTCGCCCGTGCGCACGAACTCGAGGTGGTGGCGGCCAACGCGCCGCGGCGTTACGTGAACCGGGCCTCGCGTCTGGGCCGCGACAGCCTCGGCGTGCTGGGTCCCGACGCCCGCCGCTATCTGCCGCCCCTGCCCTATCCGGAGGCGTCACCGGCCTACCGGGCCGAGTGGGATGCGCTGATGGGTGAGGCGGCGGCGCACATGAGCGGCGATCCCCTCGATGGCCAAACGCTATGGGACGCCAGCATGGGCCATGCGGTGGCCACGGCCCTCGACCGCACGCCGGGCGCTCTCGTGCTCCACATGGCGGGCGGATTCCACGTCGAACACGCCACCGGCACACCCGAAGCGCTCCAGCACTACCGCCCCGGCACCCGGTCGCTCGTGGTGGCCGCGCGGCCCGCCGCCGACCCGGCCCAGTGGGACGCGGACCGGCTGGCGGGGCTCGGCGACTTCGTGGTGGTGACGCGGGCGCCGGGCGGGGGGTGAGGTGCCCTTCCCGTTCGGGCGCCGTGCGGGAGGCGAAGTGCCCATCCCGCTCGGGTGCCGACCCGCTCGGGACGCCGCCCGGTCTACCGTCGCGTCGGCGGCGCCACCGACACCTTGAAGGTGGGATCCCGTAGCGCCAGCTGACCCTGTCGGGCGTAGTCCAGCGCCTCACCCAGGATCCGGGTGGCCTCCTGCGGGGCATGGAATCCGGTCGAGTTCTCGGATTCGATGAAGTCGATGTAGAACTGCGCCCGCCGCTGCATTTCCCACGGTATCGCCAGCTGCGCGTCGGTGGCACCGGCGTCGCGCGCGGCTTGTACGTCGGCGATGAGAGCCATGAGAGCGTCCATGGCCTGGTTCCGCATGCGGAAGGTGTGGTTCTGGATATTCTCGGCGCGGGCGACGATCTCGCGCTCGGGTAGGTTGTGACAGCTCTGGCAGGCGGCCTGGACGTTCAGGAGCGGGCTGCGTACCTGGTGGTCGGACATCTTTTGCGCACCCACGCGTTGGTAGGGCATGTGGCAGTCCGCGCACGCCACCCCCGACCGCGCGTGCAGCCCCTGGTTCCACATCTCGAATTCGGGATGCTGCGCCTTCAGCACCGGAGCGCCCGTCAGGGCGTGGGTCCAGTCGCTGAAGTCGGCGGTCTGGTAGTAGTCGTAGATCGATTCGACCTCGAGACCGTTGGCCCAGGGAAACACCAGGCGCTTCTCGGGGCCCTGGAAATAGTACTCCACATGGCACTGGCCGCACACGAAGGAGCGCATTTCCTGTCGCGATGCATCGCGGTTGACGTCGTAGCCTTCGATCCCCTGGCCGGCCTTGAGCGCGGCCATGCCCTCGATGAAGCCGGGGCGGGTCACCCGCAGGCCCATGGTCTCGGAATCGTGGCAATCGATGCATCCCACCGGATACTCGAGGTGGGTGACGGCCTCCATGTAGGGCATCTGGTTCATGATCTCGAAGCCGCGCGTGAGATCTCCGTCGCCCAGCGCCTTCCAGACCACGACGGTCGACGCGTGGCAGTTGGCGCAGGTGCCTGGCTGCCCGACGCTCTGCCGCTCGGTGAACGTCTGGTCTTCGAGCATGTAGGCGTGTCCGCGCTTTTCGCGGAAGTCGATCGAGAAGGCGTACCCGGCCCACATGGTCTTGAGGCGGGTGTCCTCTTCGATCCTGGATCGCGCGACGACGGAGCGGGGATCGGCGTCGGTGGGGGTCCGGGGAAAAGCCTCCGACCCGCCGAACCGGGTGCGCTGCTGGTCGACCGTGCGAGAGTACGAGTCGAACTGGTTCGGGAAGTTGCGACCCCACACCGCCGGATCCTGGGTCGTGTCGGTGATCTCGACCACTCGCACGAAAGGATCCCTGGCCTCGACCTTGCGCTCGAAGATGTTGGTCAGCAGGGCCAGCGCCGCCACCGAGGCCACCGTGGCCATGGTTGCCAGGCCCACATACCAGGGAATTCCCCGCGGGCGCTTATCGTGCTCACTCATCGTCCGTCACCTCGGTGGATGCCGTCGTCGGCAGAAATGGGGATCCGCAGGGCGCCCGACGGGTGCCCCACGTCTTCATGACAGGTTACGCAGCTGCGGGGCTCGGAGCCGTCGGGCCCATCCACTGCCACGGCGAACCCGCTGTGGCAATCCCGACAGGCAGCTTCGGTGACGGCCAGGTTGAAATCCGTGATCCGGAGGTGCTCCGGAAACCGCCCTGTGGTGAACGCCACGGAGTGCGCCCAACCGTTGCGGGCCTTGGTCCAGTACTTCCCGAGCAGGTCGTGGGGCGCGTGGCAGTCGTTGCAGACGGCCACGTTGCGGTGGCTCGAGCGCAGCCAGCCGTCGAGATGGTCCTGCATCACATGGCAGTTGGCGCAGCCGGCGGGGTCGTCGGTGAGATAGGCCGCGCCCTGGCCGTAGCTGAAGGTGAATCCTGCCGAACCGACGGCGAGACCTACCGCCACGGCCACCACGGTGGCACCGACACGGGCCGAGCGGTTCATCGATCGCCTCTACACCTTCAGAAGACCACGTCGAGCATGAGATAGACGAAGGTAGCGTCGTCGGCCATGCCTCGCACCGCCTCCAGCGCGTCGCCGGCGAGCACGCGTGATGCGCCGGCGCTGATCCGCACCCCGTTGAAAGCGGCCCGGCTGAGCGTCAGGTCCAACTCGGTGCCCAGCGAGCCTGAATCGAGTCCGGTGTCGTCGGCCACGGTGAAGCGGTGCAGGTCGAGCAGAGCGGTCCAGTCGGGGTGCACCTGCCAGCGGCCCTTGATGGCCACGTTGACGAGCCCGCGGCCACCGGTGTGTGCCGGAATGTCGGTGAAGAGGTCGGCAAAGCCGTAGAACTTGTGGTTGGTGGCGAAGAGCGTATCGAAGACGCCGATCTCGGTAGAGGTGGGATCGTTGCCCGAGAGGTAGTCGTACCAGAGCGTGAGGCCCGCCCTGCCCTGGGCGAAGCTGCGACCCAGACGGGCTCCCCACAGGTAGGCACTCACGTCGTGACCCGCGCGCTGGCCCGTCTGCCACGATCCCTCGAGACGGTAGGTGAAGCCGCCGTCATTCGCCGCGTAGCGCAGTCCCGACGTCCACTGGTCGGTGTCGGCCGTAGCGGCCTCGACCTTCTGGCGGAGCGCGTAGAGGTCGAGCGAACGGTTGGGGTCGGGTGCGAGTACGCCATAAGCGCCCCAGAAGGCGGCATCGGCGTCACGCCCCGTCGAGAACGACTCCGAGAGCTGGATACCCAGCAGGTCGAGCTGGAACCGATCGGATGCGCGCCAGCGCACGCGACCTCCGTCGAAGGCGCGACCCTGCTGGGCCCAGCCCACGGCTCCGACCAGGCGCTCGCCGCCGTAGGCCAGCTCCTGTCGGCCAGCGCGAAGCGACAGCGTGCCGTCGTCGGCGCCGACCTGCACCCACCCCTGGTGCAGGTCGAGGTGGTCGGCGCTGTAGTCCGTCAGAGTGCCGGTTTCTTCGCCGAAGATGCGCACGTCCTGGATCTGCACGAAGGCCGAGACCGGGCCCGACGGCTCGAAGGACGCTGCGATTCGGGTGCGCATACTCGTGAAGGCGCGGGTGCCCCCCGTCGCGCCGGCAGGGTCGCGGATCTCGGTGCGGGGTCGCACCTGACCCGACACGGTGACGTCCTGACCCGATGCGGTCAGAGGTGTGAGCGCCAGAACGCCGCACAGAAGTGGATACCAGACCGTCGTGCGCATGGGGAGCCCGCCTCGTGTGAAGGATCCGTTTTCTCGTACCTGAAATCTCGACCTCGGCGGGTGTAATTCTGTCGGACGAAACCGAGCCACGGATGTGGGGAGATCTCCTCGCCGCTTGCCCGCGCGACGCGAGCACGGCAGCATGTGCCCGAGGGGTTCTGCACCTGACTTCCATTCGAATCCACACCATGCGCATTCTGTCGTCCTCCGTCGCTCTGGTCGCCCTGATGGCCGCCGCCCTCACGCCTGCCGCACTTCTCGCCGCCCAGCAGATCGACCCGTCGGTCTACTCCGGGTACCGGTTCCGCCATGTGGGCCCCGAGGGCAATCGCGCCATCGCGGTGGCCGGCGTACCGGGTAATCCCCTGATCGCGCTGGTGGGGGCCGCCTCGGGCGGCGTATGGAAGACCGAAGACGGGGGTGCGAGCTGGCGACCCACCTTCGACGACCAGGATGTGCAGTCCATCGGTTCGCTGGCCATCGCTCCCACCGCCCCCAACGAAGTGTGGGCCGGTACGGGCGAGACCTTCATCATCCGGCCGGCGCTGGCCATGGGCAACGGCATCTACAAGTCCCGCGACGGAGGTGACAGCTGGGAGCATGCGGGGCTCGACTCCGTGGGTCGGATCGGGCGGGTGGTGGTGCATCCGCGTGACAACGACCTCGTCTATGCGTGCGCGTTGGGGCACGCCTACGACGATCAGCAGGAGCGGGGGGTGTTTCGTACGCGCGACGGAGGCAGGAGCTGGGAGCAGGTGTTGTTCGTCGATCCAGGCACCGGGTGCGCCGATCTGGCCATCGACCCGCAGCGTCCGGACATTCTCTTCGCGGGCATGTGGTCGCTCCGGGTCGATCCCTGGGGACTCCGCTCGGCGGGAACCGGCGGCGGGGTCTACGTCTCGCGCGACGGTGGGGATTCGTGGAGCAAGATCACCGGTCGGGGTCTGCCCGGCGCCACCGATCTCGTGGGCAAGGTGAGCGTCGACATCGCCGCCTCGGACCCCGACCGGGTCTACGCCCTGCTGGAGCTCGACCACCCCACCCTCTACCGCTCCGACGACGGGGGCCGAAGCTGGCGGGTGACGAGCCGGGACCACGATCTGGCCGAGCGCGCCTCGTACTACACCCGCTTCCGCGTCGATCCCACCGATCCCGACCGGCTCTACTTCGCGTCGGTACGCTTCGGTATGAGCCAGGACGGGGGACGCACTCTCGTGCCTGATCCACCCCGCGGTGGTGGAGACACACACGACATCTGGATCGACCCGACCAACGCCGACCGCTTCATGGTCGCCGACGACGGCGGTGCCACCATCACCCTCAACCGCGGGCGCACCTTCGAGCGGGTGGTGCTGCCCATCGCCCAGATGTACCACGTGTTCACCGACAATGAGGTGCCCTACAACCTCTACGGCAACCGCCAGGATGGCTGGTCGTACAAGGGCCCGTCGAATTCCCGCGCGGGCGGGATCTCGGTGGGACACTGGTCGGGGGTGGGAGGGTGCGAGTCGGGCTTCGCGATCCCCGACACGGCGGCCAACAACGAAGTCTGGTCGGGATGCTACGACGGAGGGCTCGAGGTGTTCGACCCCGCCACCGGGCACGTTCGCAACGTGCGGGTATGGCCCGAGGCCGCCTACGGGTGGCGCCCGGCCGACCTGCGCTACCGGTGGCACTGGACCTTTCCGGTGGTGATTTCGCCGCACGACCACAACACGGTCTATGTGGGCAGCCAGCACGTGCATCGCACACGCGACCAGGGCTCGACCTGGGAAGTGATCTCGCCCGACCTCACCCTGAACGACAAGACGAAACAGCAGGATTCGGGGG
The DNA here is from genome assembly GCA_964521385.1 of uncultured Gemmatimonadaceae bacterium. Lineage (GTDB taxonomy): Bacteria > Gemmatimonadota > Gemmatimonadetes > Longimicrobiales > Gaopeijiaceae > Gaopeijia. The sequence continues at coordinate 6,519 of CAZFRU010000022.1, forward strand.
GCATGACCACCGACAACCTCATGACCTTCGATGGCTCGGTACTCTATGCGCTGGCCGAGTCACCGGTGCAGGCGGGGCTGTTGTGGGCGGGCAGCAACGATGGCCAGATCCATGTGAGCCGTGACGGTGGGGACAGTTGGACCAACGTGAGCGCCAACCTGCCCGGGCTTCCCGAGTATGGGCAGTTCTCGAACATCGAACCGTCACGATACGATGCGGGCACCGCCTACGCGGCGGTCGACTTCCACCAGATGGCCAACTTCGATCCCTTCATCTACGTCACCCGTGACTTCGGCGCGTCGTGGCGACGCATCGATGCCGGGATCGAACGCTCGTGGTCGTCGTTCGTGCATGTGGTGAAGGAAGATCCGGTGCGCCCGGGAATGCTGTTTGCCGGCACCGACAACGGGGTGTGGTTCACCCTCGACGACGGCGAGCACTGGATGCGGCTCCGCAACAACCTGCCCGCGGCACCGGTCTACTGGTTGACCATCCAGCCGCACTTCCACGACCTGGTGGTCGGTACCTATGGGCGGGGCTTCTGGATTTTCGACAACATCACCGGCCTGCGCGCCCTTTCTGCCGAGGTGATGGCACGTCCGGTGGCGGTCGTCCCCCCGCAGCCCGCCTACCGGTTCCAGTCGATCCAGGGACTCAAGAGCACTCCGAGCCATGTGTCGGGCCAGAACCCGCGCTATGGTGCGGTCATCGACGTCTGGCTCGATGAGAGCGCGGCGGGAGCGATCCGTACCGAACTGGTCGATGCGTCCGGCGACATGGTCCGCACGCTCACCGGCCGGGGTACGCCGGGCCTCAATCGTATTCAGTGGGACCTGCGCTACGAGTCCCCCAGGGCGCCCCGGCTGCGTACGCCCCCACCCGACATGCCCTGGATCGCCATGGAAGACGACGGTACGCGTCGGCTGCGGACCTGGGATCTCGATATCTCGGGGGGCCAGGTGGGCCCTCTCGTCGTGCCCGGCACCTACACCGCACGCATCACGGCGGGCAACGCCACCTTCGAGACACCGGTCGAGGTGCTGAAAGACCCCACCACCACCGGCAGCCTCGACGAGATCCGCGCCCAGGTGGCGCTTTCGCTGATGCTGCGTGACGATCTCCAGGAAATGGGAGAGATGATCAGCCGACTCGAGTGGATCCGCGAGCAGGTCGAGGACCTGCAGGAGCTGGAGCGGGTCGAGGCCGATGCCGAGGCGGTCGCGGAGGCGGCCGCGCAGTTTCGTGACAGGCTGCTGGAGGTCGAGTCGAGACTCTTCGACATCCATCTCTCGGGTGCTCGTGAAGACGCCTTCCGCGCGCCCATGAAGCTCTACGGGCGCATGTCGGCGCTGGGCAGTGATGTGGGCCGCTATTCGACCGACTTCGCGCCCACCACCCAGCAGGTCGAGGTCTACGAGGTGCTGAAGGCGCGCCTCACCGAAGCGCAGGCGCAGATGGATCAGTTGTTGCAAGTCGACCTGCCGGCGCTGAATGCGCAGCTACGCGCTCGCGGTATTCCCATCATCTCGTAGAGGTTGCGGTGGTCTCGCCCCGGTCGTGGTCCCTGATCCTCTTCGCGCTGCTGGTGCCGCAGGGTGTCCAGGCACAGTTCGACCCCTTTCGGGGGATCGAGGTCTGGGGCGGGATTGCGGGTTGGGGGGGACGCCAGGCCCCTCTGTTCAAGCCGGGATTCCGGGGCGTGGTCGTGTTGACGGCCGACGCCTCGACCACGCGCAAGGTGCTGATGGAAGTGCTGTATGGGCGATTCGATCCCGACGAAGAGGGCACCGCGGTCACAGAACTCGGCGTCAGTGTCGGGGCGCGCCAGACGCTGGGCGATCCCTGGGGCACGAATCCCTATCTGCAGGGACGGGTGGGCGTACATCGCATCGCGGGCACCGGAGCGCGCAGCGGGTACCACCAGACCGGGCTGCTCCTGGGGCCCGAGGCCGGCATCGAGACCCCGCTGGGGGAGCGGGTCCATCTGATGGCGGCCTTCGAGGTGTCGTGGCTGTGGTACAGGGATACCGCAGCGAGCGGAGCGACGTTCGAGGGCACGGGGGGCTATGCGTTTCGATACGGGCTCCGCCTGGGTGCGGCGTACCGGGTCGGGAGGTGAGCGGGCCGCCCACCTCCCCCCGGTGATCGGATTCACCCCCCCAGTGCCGCGTCCAGGCGCACCAGCACGTCTTCCAGGTGGATCCGGGTCATACGATCGGCGACCCCTCGGTCCACGGCCGCCCCGACCTCTTGCCGCAAGAGCCGGAGCTGATCACGGATCAGCGGACGAATGTCCGACTGCGCGATGTCGAGGTCGGCGTTGAGGGGTGGGTCGTCGTTGCTGCCCACGCGCAGGTTGCCCGAGCCGGGCGGGGTCCAGTGCTGGGAGGTGGCCTCGTGGAGCAGGAAATGCGCCTGCTCGAGGTAGGCCCGCTGCTGGTTCCTGCGGTAGGTGTCGATCGCCTGACCGCCCCGCACCTCTCGCCAGATCATCTCCCGGGTGTCGTCGAGCATCTCGGTCGGCGTGTAGGTCGCGCTGCCCAGAAAGGCCTCGTGCTCGATCATACGGGCCAGTCGCGCGTGATTGAGCAGCCGCTGCACCGCCAGCTCCTGATAGGCCCGGATCCGCTCCACGGCTCCCGCATGCTCGAGTCGACGCAGAATGTCGAGGTCGAGCGCCCAGGTCGGGGTGCTGAGCACATGTTCGTCGAGAAAGGCCATGGCCTTCTTCTGGTAGTCGACGTCGATGGGCGTGTAGACCCACCCCTCTTCTCCGTAGCGCTTGTGGTGCGTCCACGAGCCCCCCACGGCTGCGGCCGCATGTTCGGCGTACCGATTCCATTGGGTGAGGGCCTGGAGGTAGTGGCCCTCGAGTTCGTAGTAGTCGTCGCCTTCGTCCACGACCCAGGCCAGGAGCGAGTCCACCATCACCCGCAGATTGTTCATGCCCAGAGCCGCGGCCTCGACCGGGTCATCGCTGATGCCTTCGGTCATGCGGTGCGGGTCCCACTCGACGTCCATGCCGAACAGCGCCGAGGCGAAGCGGAACCACGGTCGGTCGGCTCGCTCGATGATCCACTGGTTGAGGGTCTCGAACTCGGCTTCCGGGGTCTCGGCGTCCAGGATCGGCGTGTACCCCCATTGAATGGCCCATGCGTCCCAGACCCCCATGCGCCGTTCCGGCGGCACGCCGTCGCCCGCCTGCGCAGCATAGTTGAAGCGGGTGCGTCCCACCGACGAGGCCGAGTGACCCCACCGCCGCACGAAGTCCGGATCCCGGATCGAGTCCACGGGAAAGACGAAGTTGGCCCGCTGGTTGTGGGGCAGCCCCACCGAGTGCGCGGTCTCGTGCGAGATCACATACCGAATGGCTTCGCCCATGAGGTCTTCCGGCAGCTCGTCGTCGCGGTAGCGGGGGTCGTCCGCGGCCGTGGCGACCTGGCTGAGCAACTGCCAGCGCATGCGCTCGGCCACCCCCTGATAGAGGTTGGTGTGGGCGCGGATCACCTCGCCGGAACGGGGATCGACCACATCGCCGCCCGAGTTGGCCGAGCGGGTGGGTGAGGGCACGTACCGCAACACCGAGTAGCGCGCGTCCAGAAGGCTGAACTCGGGATCTTCTTCTTCGGTGGGGGCGCGTCGCACCTGGATCGCATCGCGAAAGCCCGCCTGTTCGAAACCCGCATTCCACTCGAGGATCCCCGCTTCGATGTAGGGCACCCACTCTGCGGGTGTAGCGGGATCGATGTACCACACCCAGGGCTTGACCGGTGTCACCAACTCACCTCGACGGAAGGCGGCGGTGTCGGAGGGTTCGAGCCGGTAGCGCACCGCGTACCGGTCCGGGCGCACTCCCTGGAAGTCGCGGGAGTAGTCGGTGCGTTGGATCGAGATGAACCCCACGCGTTCGTCGTAGAGGCGCGGGCGCATGGGCTCGGCGGGGAGCAGCACCATGGAGTGGTTCACCTCGAAGGAGAGGGCTCCGCCCCGCTGGGCCGACGGAGGTTGGGTGGCGTCGTAGCTCTGGACGACCCGGACTTCGACGTTGAGGGGAAAGCTGCGCGACCACTCCAGCCAACTCCGATCCGCGTCGTAGCGGCGCACCCCCATGCGCTGTCTTTGCGAGGTGGGGAGGAAAAACGCCGGCGTGTCGCCCAGGTACAGATCGGTCACATCGACCACGCTGGTGGCGGTGCCCCGGGCCTGGATCGGGAGCGACGCCAGAATCGGTGCGAAGCTCTGGTTCTCCACCGCGATGCTCACGTTGTCGTCGGGATCGGCGGTCGAACCCAGCGTCACGGCCCGGAGCAGGATCCGGTCCATGCGCCGCTCCCAACGCACGACCATGTTGGGCGCCATGTTCGCGCCGACGTTGGTGAGGTCCTCCTGCACCCGATGGTAGCGGCTCATGATGATCATATCCCGCTCCAGCAGGGAGTCGGCGATCTCGAAGAGCAACCGGTCCTCGACCCGATGCACGTCGAAGAGACCCTCGTCGGTGGTCGCCGATGACGGGACGACATCCGAGTACGGCCGCTCCTGGGCCCGGGCGGGGTGGGAGAGGGAGAGCCCCGCCAGTACGGTCGCGGCGGCGAAGAGGGAGCGGAGGGCTGTGCCGGGTCGAACGGCTGTACCGGGTCGAATGGTGCGGGTCGTCATGGTTCCCCTTCGAGCAATAGGCGCATTTCGGCGAAGCGCGCGCGGTCGGCCTCGGCCACCTCGGGGTAGGCGAGGGGCAGATGTCGGAGCGTGTCGACTACGATACCTGCCACCGTCGCGCGCATGAAGCTCTTGTTGTCGGCCGGAATGGCGTACCAGGGCGCCCAGGGCCGCGACGTGGCGGCCAGCGCCGCCTGATAGGCCGCCATGTAGGCGTCCCAATGCTCCCGTTCCTTCACGTCACCCACCGAGAACTTCCAGTGTTTTTCGGGTTCGTCGAGGCGGCTCAGAAAGCGATCGCGTTGCTCGTCCCGGGAGACGTTCAGGAAGAACTTGAGTACGACGGTGCCCGTCTCGTGAAGGTGTCGCTCCCACTCCTGGATCGACTCGAGCCGTCGGTTCCAGAAGGCGTCCGAACCGACGTCGTCGGCCGGCAGATGCTGCGCCGCCAGGTACTCGGGATGGACCCGTACCACCAGCACCTCTTCGTAGTGGCTGCGGTTGAAGACGCCGATCCGTCCGCGCTCGGGCAGGCGTCTCGCCACCCGCCACAAGAAGTCGTGGTCGAGCTCTTCACGCGAGGGCTGCTTGAACGAAGAGACCTGGCATCCCGCAGGATTGACGCCCCTCAGTACCCCGCGGATCGTGCCGTCCTTTCCCGCCGCGTCCATCGCCTGGAAGATGAGGAGCACGCTGTAGCGGTCGTGGGCGTAGAGTACGCGCTGCAGTTCGGCCAGCGCATGGTTGAGGTCGGCGAGATGCGCCTTGAGCACCTTGTTCTTCGGCGTGCTCGTGGGTGGTGCAGTAGGCGCGGTGCCGAGACGGAAGGATCCGTCGAAGGGAACGAGGTAGGGCGAGGGAACAGGCTGCATCACACCTCCGTGCGTGCGGGTCGGCGGGCGGGTCGGCTCGGCGACCCGCAAGGTAGCCGACGGACTCGATCCGTGACAGCAACCCGCCGCTGCTCAGCTGCCGCCGACCACCGCTCCCATCTGCACCACTTCGAAGGCACTGCTCGGGATGGACTTCAACGTACCCAGGCGCGAATCATCCCAACGGGAATCCGGGGCGCCGCTGATGTACCATCCCGAGCCGTTGTCGGCCAGGAACATGCCGTAGGTCTTGAGAGCCAGGAGTATCACGCGCACTTCGGCCGGAAACCCGGAGATGTCGAACGACGCCTTCAGGCGCACCCGCATCCCCATGGGAGGAAGGTCGGGATCCGGGTTGCTGCTGGCCCAGTGACGAGCGGGCGTGACGTACGCGCGTCGTGTGACGGGACAGGTGAAGCGCAGGGCATGGGCGATTACGCCCACTTCGACGGCTTCGTCGTAGCGCACCAGCCCCGGAAAGATCGGCAGGCCCGCGGCGTCGGCCGAGGTCCAGCCGGCAGGCCGTAGCGCGTTCGACGTGAGGTCGAACACGGCGCCCGCGCCGCCCGTCCACGAGGTTCCTCCCCCCACGGGAGTGGCATCGAACATTTCGTAGAGCATGCTGTGGTCGCGATCGATCACGATCACGTGCCGGTCGCCCGAGGCCGAGGGACCCCCTTCGATGGGCGCGTCGGGTGGGACCGGATAGGGGCCGGGATCGCTCTCGTCGGCGTACTGGAACGACACGGGCACACGGGGTTGGCTGCCCGCGACCACCGTGTAGGGGATCCCGATGGGCGCACCGTTCCAGACCGTGCCGAAATCCGGATGCAGGTTGCGGTCGCCGCAGGCCGAGATGAGGGTGGCGGAGTTGGCGTCGACGGGCAGAGCGGAGATGTCGGTGTTCCAGGGGTTGTCGGCCGGAAAGGGACGCCAGCCGCCGAGCGACGCCCCGGGACCGAGCCCGCCTCCGGGCGGTGCGGCGTCGGTGGTGGCACTGACCTCGCTCGAGGGCTCGGAGCAGCCGACCTCCGTGCAGGCCCGCACGCGATAGGTGTAGGTCGTGCCGGCCGCGAGCTCGGTGTTCGACCAGGTCGGGGTGTCGGCCCCGGTCGAGCCGACGTGGGCAAAGGCCGTCGCTGCGGTACGCCGTTCGATGTGGAATCCCGTTTCGTCGGCCGTAGCGTCGATCCAACCGAGGTCGATGCGGTCCGGACCGATCGCGAGGGCCCAGAGCCCGGTGGGTGCAGGGGGAGGAGGCAGGGGTGCCGCGTCGGTCGACACGGTCGTCACGCTCGAAAACGCCGAACAGCCCCACGCTGCACAGGCCCGGATCCGGTATCGGTACGCCGTGGTCGGCTGAAGTTGGGTATCCGACCAGGTCGTGGCGTTGGTACCCGGGCGGGCCACTTCGGTGAAGTCACCGACGACGGGGGCCCGCTCGAGCCGGAACTCGGCTTCGTCGTCGGAGGTGTCCGACCAGCCCAGCGACACGGAGGTGGGCCCCGTGGCATGCGCGATCAGTGCCGTAGGGGCCGACGGGGGCGGCGGCGGGGTGGTAACGGCAGCGGCGGTCGAAGCCGCCGAACACCCCGTTTGGTTGCAGGCCCGCACCCGGTAGCTGTAGCTCCGCCCCGCCTCGAGGCCGGAATCCACCCATCCGGTGCTGCCCGCTGGTAGGGTCGCCACCACCGCGAAGCCGTCGTCGGGCGACGCGAACGAGGGGGCGGATGCTGGTCCTTCGTCCCTACGCTCGATGTCGAAGCGAGTCTCGTCGGTCGACCCGCCGGTCCACGACAGCGCCACGGCGTCCGAGCCGACCAGAACCAGCGACAGCGAACCCGGGGCGGTGGGGATCTGGGGCAGACGCTCACCCGCAAAGGCCGCCGTGGAGGTGGTTTGAGCGAGTGCCGTCACGGTCAGGATCATCGGGTCGAAGGCCAGGACCGCCGGATCGATGCCCGACAACGTCAGTTCGTAGCTGCCCGGCACCAGCCCTGTGAACGCGGTCGTGCCGGTGAGGTCGGTGAGCTGCGCAAGCGTGACCTCGCCATAGCCCTCGCGCGGCCCGGCGGCGGTGACCATCGCACCGGACACGGGCGTGCCCCCCGCCTCGACCCGCACCGACAGCCCTGCGTCTCGCTGCCAGGTGCCGGCGAAGTCGATCGTGGCCCGAGCGTGCTCGCGCGTGAGGCTGGCGGTCACGCCGGAAGGCGCGAATACCGCGGGCACCAGAGCCTCGACACGCACCGAGTAGGGGCCCGCCTCGAGCCCCTCGAAACGAAACGCACCGGCCGCGTCGGTTCGCCGCAGACTTGCGCTTCCTGAGGGGGAGGGCGTGAGCCGGACGTCGATCTCGGCGCGGGGTGCACCCTCGATGCGGACCGTGCCCTCGACGACGCCCTCGAGTGCGGGCGGAGGCGAGGTGCCGGCGTCACCACACGCGGTCAGGACCAGCGTCAGCCCGACGGCTGTGACGACGGATGGGGACAGCGTGGTCGCACGCGGCATCGGCGCTCCGAGGTGGCTTGCGGGATTCAGGCACGCTGGCCAGCAAGCATCGAGCCGCGACGAGCCTGCTCCGGACCCTGAGCGGGAGCCCATGGCATGGGGCGCCAGCGTTGCTGCAGGCGACCCGGCGCCGCTCGGTCGCCTCACCCGGGTTCCGGCACCTGTGTGCCTGATCAGGTACCTTTTGTTCGGGTCCACCGTGGGAGGGCGGGCCCCCCATACCGTCTTGACCGGCTTCGTCCGGCATTCTACTTTGTTTGATAAAGTGAAATCGAATGGAGGATCGGGTATGCCTCGTTGGCTGAGGATCATTCGCGGAATGATCGGTATGGGATTGACCTTTTCGGCCGGGGTCGGGCTGGTGGCGGCCGCGGTGGCGGGAGTCGTGGGGTTGCTGCCCGGGAGCCGAGGCGGCGCCGAGATGGCCCGGATGGTGGTCGCAAGCGCGATCTGGGCCTTCCCGATCGGTGTGGCTTTCTCCGGAGTGATCGCACTCACCGCCCGGGGGCGTCGCTTCGACCAGCTCTCGCTGCCGCGCTTCGCTGCGTTGGGTACCGGAGCCGGGCTCCTGCTGTTCGGAGTGCTCGGAGTCAATGCCTGGGAGGCGTGGTCTGCGTCCGATGCTCTCGCCAATGCGGCGATTTTCGTGCTCCTGGGTGGCGGATCGGCTACCGCCACCCTGTTGGTCGCGCGCAGAGCAGGTCCCCTGCTGGAGTCGGGCAGCGAGTCGGGCAGCGAGTCGGGCAGCGACTCGGGCAGAGAGCCCGGCAGCGAGACCGACGACGAGCCCCGCAGTCTCGGGTCGGGGCTGTCGGCATGAGCCGTTGGCTGCAGCGTATCCGGGGTGCCCTGGGCATGGGCCTGACCTGGGCGGTCGCATGGGCGCTGGTCGGGGTGCTGATCGGGCTGCTCTGGTCTCTCGGCGTACCCATGGGGTGGTTCGTCGAGGTCTTCGATGCCCCGCTGCCGGCGTTGGCGATTCCCGGTTTCGTCAGTGGCACCGTCTTCTCGGTCGTGCTCGGAGTCGCGGGACGCCGTCGCAGCTTCGACGAATTGTCGGTTTCCCGGTTCGCGATGTGGGGGGCGGTGGGTGGCCTTCTGCTGAGCCTTCTGCCACTGTCAGCGGTGGGTCCGGGCCCGGCCATGGCGGTTGTGGCCGGCACCCTGACGGCACTGAGTTCGGCCTCGGCCGCCGGCTCGTTGATGCTGGCCAGGATGTCCGAAGATCGAGAACTGCTCGACGCCGGCCCGCCATCAACGGCCGGCCCGCCATCAACGACCCACGATGCGTGAGAATGAGAGGATCCCATGACCGACCATGACATCTCCGAGCACCAGCCGACCCTCGACTACGGCCGCCTTGCACCCGAGGCCATCGCCACCCTCGTGCGGCTGACCGCGCAGATCAACCATTCGTCCCTGGAGCTACCGCTCCTCGAATTGGTGCGCACCCGGGCATCGCAGATCAACGGATGCGCCTATTGTCTCGACATGCACACCAAGGACGCGCGCCAGGCCGGCGAGAGCGAGCAACGACTGTACACACTCACCGCGTGGCGTGAGACCCCGTTCTTCTCGCCTCGGGAGCGTGCTGCCCTGGCGTGGACCGAAGCCGTCACCCTGCTGGCCTCGGAGCCCCCCTCCGAGCTCCTCGTTCAGCAGACCCGCGAGCACTTCACCGACGAAGAGCTGGTCTATCTCACCCTCGCCGTGGTCGCCATCAACGGCTGGAATCGCCTCGCGGTGCCCTTTCGCACGCCTGCCGGTAGTTACCAGCCTTCTCCCTGAAGGCTGGTGCGTCGACCGGTGTAACTCGGCTCGACCGGCACCTGTTGCCGTCGGTCCGCTTCGGCGGTCGGGGCCGCGCAGCCGTCTCGCTTGACGAGCGGGCTCCTCCCGCAGCATGATGCCGTGGGTTTCGAACGTCCGTCCGGATTTCGGCCCAGCCCACCCGTGGCAGAAGGTGCCCTCTGCGAGGCGACACCTTCTTCGTACACGTAGTCGCGTCACTCTCCCTTCTAGGAGCACGTCATGTCGCTGTCTGCGTCAAACCCCTTGCGACGACTTTCGTCCTGGTGCGTCGCGGTATCTCTCCTGACCCTTCCGGCTCTGCCGGTTGCAGCCCAGGAGACCGGTACCATTACCGGCGTCGTAACGGCGTCGTCCATGGCTCCCCTGTCGGAGGTCCAGGTGTTCATCGTCGACACCTCGATGGGGGGGTTGACCGCAGCGAACGGGCGGTATCTTATCCGCAACGTAGCGCCCGGCACCTACGAGTTGCGCGCGATGCGAATCGGCTACGAGGCGGTCACCCAGTCGGTGACCGTGACCGCGGGCCAGGCCGCGACCGTCGACTTCGCCCTACCGATCCAGGCGCTGGGCCTGGACGAGATCGTCGTCACCGGCACGGCCGGCGCCGCTCGGCGCCGCGAGGTGGGCAACTCGATCGTACAGATCTCGGCCAGCGACGTGGCGTCTCCCCCCGTCAGCGTGGACCAGCTGCTCCAATCCCAGGCTCCGGGCCTCATGGTCTCTGCAGGAAACGGCTCGTCGGGCTCCGGTGCCCAGATCCGCCTGCGTGGCGCGGTGTCGGTGTCGCAGTCGAACCAGCCCATCATCTATGTGGATGGCATCCGGGTGCGCAGCGACCCCTATGCCCGCAACATCTCTCCCACCGAGGGCGCGGGGCGTGGCGGCAACGTCACGGCCTCGCCCCTGAACGACATCAACCCGAACGACATCGATCGTATCGAGGTGCTCAAGGGCTCGGCGGCATCGACGCTGTACGGTACGGAAGCCGCCGCTGGAGTGATCCAGATCTTCACCAAGCGTGGCTCCCAGGGCGCACCTCGCTGGACGATGCAGGTCGACCAGGGATTCAATCGCCTCCTGCCCTTCGCACCCGACGTCGATGTGCGGCCCCCGAACGACGACCTCGCCGAGGGGCCTCGGGGAGAGTATTCCTACGAGTACATGAACCTGGATCCGTACCTTCGCGACGGATATCGCCAGAAGTACTCGATCAGCGTGGCCGGGGGTGCGCAGACGCTGCAGTACTTCCTGTCGGGCCAGTGGGACGACAACGAGGGTGTGCTGCCCCTCGACAGCGAGCAGAAGCGAGGTGTCCGCGGCAACTTCACCTTCACACCCCTGAGCTCGGTGATGGTCCAGGTGAGTTCGGCGTACAACCGGGACGACATCCAGAACACACCTGCCGGGAACAACGCCCAGGGGCTCATTCTCAACGCCTTCCGGCGCGAGCGAAACTACTTCTCGAACGCCAACCCGGACACGATCCGATTGGTCCTGGACCAGGATATCCGTACTCGGGTCGACCGGTACCTCCTGGGGTCCACGATGAGCTATGATCCATCCGGCCCGCTGAACGCCAAGTTCACGGTCGGATATGATCTGGCCAACCAGGACAACCGGCAGTTGCGTCCCTACGGATATCGTCAGCTTCCGGGCGGGAAGCTGTACAGCGCCCTCCGTAGCTATTCGACGCTCACGGCCGATCTGGTCGGAAGCTACGTGGTTCCGCTGGGCGAGAACTCGGTGACCGTGTCGGTGGGTGGACAGAGCATCACCCAGGAGCAGCGCACGGTGCAGGCCGAGGGGACGGATTTCGCGGGCCCCGGCGACCCCGATGTGGATGCGGGCGCCAACCGCTTGAGTTGGGAAACCCGCATCCGCGAGGTCAACGCCGGCTTCTTCGGTCAGGCCCTCTTCAACGTCAAGGACCGGTACTTCATCACCGCCGGAGTCCGGGTCGACGGCAACTCGGCCTTCGGCAAGGCGCTGGGACTCCAGGCCTATCCGAAGGTGTCGGTCTCGTACGTGATCTCGGATGAGGACTTCTGGAACGAATCCCTCGGTTCCGTGAAGCTTCGGGCCGCCTACGGTCAGTCCGGCCGAGCGCCGGGCACCTTCGACGCGGTACGGACCTGGAACGCCATCGGCTATGGCGGCCAGCCGACCTATCTGCCGTCCAACCTCGGCAACCCGAACCTGGGCCCCGAACGGACGGGGGAGACCGAGTTCGGGTTCGACTGGTCTGCGCTGGAGAGTCGGTTGAACGTCGACTTCACCTGGTACCGGCAGCACACGACCGACGCGCTCTTCAGTGTTCGGCACCCCGCGTCCGAAGGCTTCGCCCTGTCGCAGCAGGAGAACGTGGGTGAGCTGGAGAACAGCGGCATCGAACTCAACGTCCGGACGACTCTGTACGATGCCGAGAGTTGGGGCTTCGACCTGGGTGCCAACATCTACACGAACCGCTCCGAGGTACTGTCGCTGGGCGGCGCGCCTCCGTTTTCGGGCGGCGGGTCGTGGATCGAGGAGGGGTACCCCGCCACATTGATCCGTGGTGTCACCATCGACAACCCGAACTCGAAGAGCGACCCGAAATATGTGTGTGGTGACAGCCGGGTAGCTGCGGGCGACGCCTGTGTGAACGTCGACGTGCCTCTCGGCCCGCAGGCGCCCACCAGGATCTTCGGGTTCAACGCCATGCTGCGCATGCCCAAGGGCGTGCAGCTCTCGGCTCGTGGCGAGTATCAGGGTGGTCACTACATCAACGACGGACCCACAAACGAAGGCGTCAACCGCAACATTCGCTGGCCCACCTGCTTCGATTATTACGCGTTGACCGACGCGGGCAAGGGTGCCGATGCCCCGGCCTCGATGCGGTACGAGTGCGACTCGAGGTTCTATCGACGTGGGACCATGACCCACAAGGCGGACTTCTTCAAGCTCCGCGACGTGACCGTCATGGTTCCCCTGGGGCAGCTGGTGCCCGGTAGTGCCAACACCACCTTTACCGTGTCGGCCCAGAACTGGTATCGGTGGAGGAACTCCGACTTTCCCATCTTCGATCCCGAAATGGTGACCAACGGCGGCTTCGGCAACCAGACTCCGGGTATCACCGAGCACATTCCACCGGCAGCGTCGCTCGTCGCCTCCATGCGGGTGGTGTTCTGATGTCGGCCGCGTGCAAAGGAGCATCCAGCATGGTTCGATCCCTGAAGCGGCTTGGCATGGCGAGCCTGTGGGTTCTCGCAGCCACCGCATGTGATTTCGAAGTCACCAATCCCGGGCCCACGGACGACAAGTTCCTGGACAACTCCCAGGCCCATCAAGCCGTGGCCAACGGCGCTGCGCGCCTCGTGTTCGATGCGCTCGCCAACTCCTCGTACACGACCTCGGCCGTCACCCGCGAGCTGTTTCCCTCGGGTTCCACCTCGTCGTTCGGCATCTCCAACAACCAGCAGGTCGGATTGTTGCTGTACGATGACGAGCACGTCAGTAGCCCGTGGAATTCCGCCCAGCAGGCCAGGTATGTCGGAGAAAGCGGCTTCGAACGCTTTGCCAAGACCCACGAGGGGGGTACGGCCGGGTACAAGCCTGCCGTCGAGGCCGCCCTCTTCGCCGGCTACGCCAGTCGGCTACTTGGGGAGACCTACTGTGAGGGCGCCGTGGACGGCGGTCCGATCATCGCCCGCTCCGAATTGCTGAAGCGGGCCGAGGCGTGGTTCACGAAGGCCATTGAAGCGGCCGGATCGACCTCGTCGCTCGCGACCCAGAAGACCGCTGCCATCGCGGGCCGCGCGTCGGTTCGGGTCGGTCTGGGCGACTGGGCCGGCGCGGTCGCCGACGCCGGGCAGGTACCGACGACGTTCGTGTACAACGCACGCTATGAGGACGCGGAGCAGGACCAGTTCAATCGCATCTACTTCGCCGGTGCAGACCAGCCCTATCGAGCGGTGACGGTCTGGAACACGGTCTACGAGGACTACTACACGACCACCCATGACCCACGGGTTCCCTGGACCGACACGGGACTGCTCGGAGACGCCTCGGTCGGCGTCCTCGGCCGGAGGGTGGATTTCTACCGCCAGGGCAAGTTCCCGGAGCGTGGGTCGGACATCCGGCTCTCGTCGGGATACGAGATGCGGTTGATCGAGGCGGAGAAAAAGCTCCTGGACAGCGACATGGCCGGTGCCATGGACCTGATCAACGCGCGGCGTACCGCTCTGGGTCTCGATCCCTGGACGCCCGCGAACATCGCCGAGGCCTGGGCCGACTTCAAACGGGAGCGGGGTATCGAGCTATGGCTCGAGGGACGTCGCCTGGGCGATCTGAAGCGGTGGCGGGACACGAGCACGCCCGGCGCGCTCGATCCACTCGAGATGGCAGGAAACGCCGCGTCGTACCTGGACGCGAATCAGAGCCTCTGCTACCCCATCCCCAAGGGAGAGCGCGAATCCAATCCCAACATCCCGGTACAGCCCGGCGGTTGATGAAGGGAGCGTGACGTCGTCACGAACAGGCGCGGCCCCAACCCGTTTCCGGGTGGGGCCGCGTCGCTTTTGAGAACCGCAACCAGATCCTGAAGAGGGGCACCTGGTGGACTTCGTCGATGTCGCCGCCGGGAGGACGGGTGCTGCCGAAGGCTCCCGTCGCCCTCGCGATGATCACCCCCACCAACACGGCGCTCCCCCCGACCAGGAAGCCGGTCCGGGTGGTGTCGAGGGCGCGAAGCTCCACATCGAGCACCTCCGAGAGGGGAACTGTGAGCCGCTGCGTCAGGGCGCGCTGGCCCGTTGCGGCATCGTTGACTCCCACCGTTGCATCGAGCATGAGCCCCGACGGGGACTGATCGACCACTCTACCCGCGAGCAGGCGTGGATCCTGCAGCCGTAGATCGCCATATCGTGCGGCTTCTTCGGCCGTGAGCCGCAGGCGCACGGCCTGGCCCGCCTGGAGCTCATCGAGAGACGAGGGCAGGTAGTGATGACAGCCACTGGCCGACACCAGCGCCGCCAGCACGAACACGCTTCGCAGACGCATGCGACATCCTATACCGAAGGTGGGGGGCTGCCGATCCGGGCAGGACTCCGGTGTGGCGGATCACGAACTGTGGGCGCCCTGGAGCAAAATGGCAGGGAGCGGGGGTATCTACCAGCCGTCTCCCTCAAGATAGGTGCATCGACCCATGCAACTCGACTTCACCGGCACCTATACCGACCTGTACCAGATCGCCATGGGACAGGCGTATCACCGCGACGGCCTCATCGAGACCACGGCCACCTTCGACTACTTCTTCCGCTCACTGCCCTATGACGGCGGATACGTCGTGTTCGCGGGCCTGGCCGATGTGCTCGAGATTCTGGAATCGCTGGAGTTCACGGACGAAGACATCGATTATCTCGCCTCGCGGGGGTTCGACGCGGCCTACCTCGGCTTTCTGAGCGGCTTTCGGTTTCGTGGTGCGATCCATGCGCCGCGCGAGGGTGATGTGGTTTTCGCCACCGAGCCCGTCATGCGGGTCGAGGGCACCATCATCGAGACCCAGTTGGTCGAGACGATGCTGCTGAACATCGTCAACTTCGAATCGCTCATCGCCACCAAGGCCGCTCGGATCCGGTCGGTGGCCGAGGGCCGCATCCTGAGCGACTTCGGGCTGCGGCGCGCCCAGGGACCGGGGGCGGTGCTCGCCGCACGCGCGGCCGTCATCGGCGGCTTCGATTCGACCAGCAACGTCTACGCTGCTCGCAGGTACGGGCTCCGGTCCGAAGGCACGATGGCCCACTCGTTCGTCCAGCTCTACGGTGACGAACTGACGGCCTTTCGCAAGTTTGCCGAAGCCCGCCCCGACGAGTGCGTCTTCCTGGTCGATACCTACAGCACGCTGGAGAGCGGCCTTCCCAACGCCATCACGGTGGCCAGGGAGATGGAGGCCCGCGGCCACCGCCTGCGCGGCATTCGCCTCGACAGCGGCGACCTGGCGTTCTTTGCCCACCGCGCCCGCGTCCTGCTCGACGAAGCCGGTCTCGGGTACGTCAAGATTGCAGCGTCCAACCAACTCGACGAATACGTGGTTCGCAGCCTGCAGCAACAGAAGGCACCCATCGACATCTTCGGGATCGGGACCAGTCTGGTGACCGGTCGTCCCGACGGTGCGCTCGACGGCGTGTACAAGCTCGCGCTCGCCGGCGACGACGCTCGGATCAAGGTCTCGGAAAACATCCGCAAGGTGACGCTCCCGGGTCGCAAGCAGGTGCATCGCTTCTTCAACCGCGACGGCTCGTTCCACGGCATGGACGCCATCGCCCGGGCCGACGAGCCGGTGCCGAGCCGCATGATCCACCCTTTCGAGGAGCACAAGTCGATCTCGTGTGGGGGGGCGCGCAGCGAGCCCCTGCTCGTGCCGGCGATGGAGGAGGGCCGACGGGTGGAGGCGCCGCAGCCCATCGCCCACATCAAGGCGTATGCCGCAGAACGGATCGCCCTCCTCCCCCCAGAGTACAAGCGTTTCGAGAACCCGCACCTCTACAAGGTGGGGATGAGCGAGGGGCTCCAGACCCTGCGCAACGACCTGCGCCGCACCTATGCACCTCCACAGGCATGAGCAGGCCAGAGGAATGAGCACGAGCATGAACGCGCTGTTGATCGTCGACGTACAACCCGATTTTCTGCCCGGCGGTGCGCTGCCGATCACCGGGGGCGATGCGGTCGTGCCCGTGATCAACGGCCTGCTGAGCCGGTTCGATCTGGTGGTCGCGACCCAGGACTGGCACCCGCCGTCACACAAGAGCTTTGCCTCGAATCACCCTGGCCGAGAGCCCTTCGACGAGATCACCCTGCAGGGGTTGCCGCAGACGCTGTGGCCCGACCACTGCGTGCAGGGCACCCCGGGTGCCGAGCTGTCCGGCGCTCTGGAGATGAGGCCCATCGAGGCGATCTTCCGCAAGGGCACCGACCCGGACATCGACAGCTACAGCGGCTTCTTCGACAACGGCCACCGCAAGTCGACCGGGCTGGCCGACTATCTGCGCGGGAAGGGGGTCGACCACCTCTTCCTCGCAGGACTGGCCGGTGACATCTGCGTCTACTACACGGCGCTCGATGCCGTGAAGGAGGGGTTTGCGGTCACCCTGGTGCGGGATGGGTGCCAGCCGCTCGACGCCGAGGGGTTCGAGGGCAAACTCGACCATTTGAGAAGCGAGGGTGTGCGGGTGATCGGTGCCCGGGAGGTGCCGGGCCGCAACTAGGCCGACGGGCCGATCTGCCAGACACCTTGTCCACTCAGGGGTCGTGTATTATCCCTAAGTGAACGAGGCATTCCGCTCAGGACGGCCCGCACGCTACGACGCAGGGGCACCCATGTCCGGCTCCGATCTCTTCACCGGCACCCTCGACCTCCTGATCCTGCGCACCATCGAGCCCGAGCCTCTGCACGGCTACGGGGTCGGCAAGGCGCTTCGCGACCAGACGGGCGGAGTCCTTGCCATCGAAGAAGGCGCACTCTATCCGGCGCTCCATCGGCTGGAGCGACGCGGACACCTCGAGGCGGCCTGGGGCAAGACCGACACCGGGCGCCGGGCCAAGTTCTACCGGGTCACGGCCGAGGGACGCGACCATCTCGCCACCGAGAGTGCCCGCTGGGCCGAATTCAGCGGTGCGGTGGCCACGGTGCTGGGCGGCTGATTTCGTGGCGCCCGACCCCCGCTGGCCCTTCGATCCGCTCCCCCCACCCCGCCTCACCCGAGGCGAGGCGGCCGATATCGAGCGCGAACTCGAAGTCCACCTCGAGTCGTTGGTGGACGAGTTGGTGGGGCAGGGAATGGATCTACCCGCAGCCCGGCGTGAGGCGCGTGCCCGTTTCGGTGATCCCCGGCGCTACCAACGACAACTGCGCACCCAGGCGAGCACGATGACGACGATGACGACGATGATGAAGCGCCTCCTGCACGACCTTCGCTTCGCTCTACGGGGCTTTCGGCGCCACCCCGGCTTCACGGCCATGGCGGTACTTACGCTGGCCGTCGTCCTGGCCGGCAACACGGCCCTCTTCAGCGTGCTCGACGCGGCGGTGTTGCGGGCGCTACCGTTTCCCGACGCCGACCGCCTGGTGTTCGTCAACGGCGTGCACCGCACCAATGGCGAAGAGGCGGTGCGCCTGGCGTCGGTGCCCGAGTTCCGGGACTGGCGAGAGCGCGCCCGCACCCTCGACGCCGTGGTGGCTGCCCACCCGAGTACGGTGACCTCGAGCGGGATCGCCGAGGCGGAGCGCCTGACCGCCGAATTCGTGAGTGAGGGCTATTTCGAGCTTCTGGGGGGCATTTCCGAGAGGGGGCGCACCTTCACCGCCCAGGAGCTTGCCGTGCCCGACGGGTATCCCGTCGTCGTCGTGAGTCACGCCTTCTGGCAGCGCGCATTCGGGGCCGATCCAGCCATCGTCGGACGCACGCTCGAGGTGAATCAACGGTCGGTCGAGGTGGTGGGGGTGATGGCCGAAGGCTTCGCGGGTTCGACCCTCGAGACCGACCTGTGGGCTCCACTGGCCATGTTCTCGCTCATCGGTTCGACCGACGCCCTCGAGTCGCGGGGCTCCCGCTTCCTGCCCGTACTCGGCCGCCTGGCGCCCGGTGTGACCCGCGAGGGTGCCGTGGCCGATTTCGAGGCCATCGCAGTGGATCTGCAGTCCGAGTACCCCGAGGCCCACGAGGACCGCTTCGTCCAGCTCGTGTCCTTCAAGGAGGGATTCCTGGGTCCTACCGACGATCTGCTCTGGATCCTGTTCGGGGCGGGCGCACTGCTGCTCGTGATCGCCGCTGCCAACGTGGCCAATCTGCTGCTGGTCCGGGCCCACGCCCGCGCCCGTGAGCTGACGGTGCGACGCGCCATCGGCGCCGACCACGGCCGCATCACGAGCCAACTGCTGACGGAGAGCGTGACGCTGGCCACCGTGGGTGGGGTGGTGGGGCTCGTGCTCGCCTTCTGGGCCCTGCGCCTGGCGCTGCCTCTCATTCCCGCCGGGGTGCTGCCTGCGTACGCCCAGCCCGCCATCAGCGCGCGGGCCTTCGGCTTCACCTTGCTGGTGTTGCTGGTGGTGGGACTCGCCGCGGGACTGGTGCCCGCGCTCACCTCGGCCCGCCGCGATCTGTCGTCGACGCTTCGAGCCGGACGCGGCGGCCTTCAGGGCAGGGGCCACCGGGCGCAGAAGTTGTTCGTGGTCACACAGGTGGGGCTGGCCCTGACACTGCTGGTGGGGGCCGGGCTCCTCACACGGAGCTTCCGCGCCCAGCTGGCCATCGATCCCGGGCTCGAGATGGAGGGGATCCAGGCGCTGCGGGTGCAGCCCTCGGGTGAGCGCTATGCCGACGCGGAATCGCTGTCGATCTACGCCCGGGAGCTGGAACGGGTGGTGGGTGAGGTGCCGGGGGTGTCGTCGGTGGCGCTCAGTTCCGACTTTCCCTTTCGGGGAGGCAGCAGCGGGACCTACGCCTTCGATCCCGCCGACGTGGAGACCCGCATCCGAGTACACCGGCATTCGGTGACTCCGGGCTTCTTCGACCAGCTCCAGGTTGAACTCCTCGACGGCCGCATGCTCCTCGACACCGACGGGGCCGATGCGCCCGGGGTGGTCGTGGTCACCCAGGCGTTCGCCGATCGTGTGTTCCCTGGTGAGCGCTCGATCGTGGGCCGCAAGATCTATGTGGGCCGACCCGACGATCCGGACAACCTGGGCGAGATCGTGGGTGTGGTGGAGAACGTACGCTTTCGCAATCTCACCCAGGACATGCTCGATGGCCCCAACAGCCCCGACGTCTTCTTTGCGCTGGCCCAGGTTCCCACCCGCACGCACGAGGTGTCGTATCGGGTCGAGGGCGATCCCGCCAGCGTGACGGCCGCGGTGCGCCGAGCGGTGCAGCAGCTCGACCCTGCGGTGCCGGCCTACGCCATGGCTTCGCTCACCGAGCTCTACGAGGGACAGACCGCCATGCCCCGTCTGGCAGCCATGCTGATGGGGGTGTTCAGCCTGCTGGCCATGTTGCTGGCCGCAGTGGGTATCTACGGGGTGCTGACCTTCGCGGTGGGACAGAGGGGTCCCGAGATCGCCCTGCGGCGGGCGTTGGGGGCCGAGGCGGGAGCTGTGGCGGGGGCGGTGGTGATCGACAGCCTGGCGTTGGCAGCCGTGGGAGTGGTGCTGGGGGGGACGGCAGCGGTGGCGGGGGCCCGCGTGCTGGACGGTCTGCTCTACAGCGTCGAGTCGACCGACTATGTGACGCTGGCGGTCACCGGTGCGGGTCTTCTGTTGGTGGCCGCGCTGGCGGCTGCGGTGCCCGCGCTCCGTGCCGCGCGGAAGTCGCCGGCCGACGCACTGGGCAGGGAGTGACCGGGCCGCGACCGCACTCCTACCGCTACACCTCCGCCCCGATCCGGTCGATCCTCTCATGGATGAAAGGCGCGTGCACACTGCCCGCCTCCGTCCTTCCGCCCCTCGAACGTTGATCGAACCGGTCCGGGACCGTCGTCCGGCGACCTTCGTGCCGTCGGCAACCCAGCCTGCCCTGCGGGAGTGGCCGTGGTGGCTGGCCGCCCTGGCGTGCGTGGTCTGCGTCGCGCTGAGCGCCGGCGTCTGGATCGATGCGCGCGACACCCAGCGCGAGATTCCAGGTCTTCAGCAGGGACTCGCGTTGCTTCGGATCGAGCGCGAGGCGGGGGTGGCGGTGGGGCGGCTGGGTCTGCAGGCGATCCGGCTCGGATACGACGATCCCACCGCCGACGATCTCCCGGAATTGCGCGCAAGCACGGCGGAGCTCCTGACCGATCTGAGGACCCGCCTCGTGGCCATGCAGTCCCTGTCGCTGTGGAAATCGACGGTCGACCGACTGCTCGAGACGGTGGACGAGGGCATTCGGCGCATGGAGGCCCCCGGACCGCCACCCGAGGGGATCTGGGCCTGGCAGTGGGCGTTCACCACCTCGTTCTCGGGGGTCTTTCCGCAGGACCTGACCGGTCAATGGTCGGATCTGCTCGAATTCACCATCGGTACCCAGTACGGGGTCTACGTGCCGGTCAGCCATGCCGAGCTGGTGTTGGCGTACTGGGCACGCGAGGGCGGCCGGGTGGCGGCCCACCCCGGGTTGCGCGCCTACATCGACGCCGAAGTGGGTCGCCTCGAGAGCCTCGAGGCGCAGAGCGACTCGGCGGGCTCGCCCTTCGACCCCGAGTTCTCGCCCGAACGCGCCGCCCAGTTGGGAGATGAGATGGCCGAGCGGGTGGCCGCCCTGCGCGACCGGATGCCGATCCTGCGGATCGAGGCCACCCAGAGCTGGATACTCGGGCGGGCGCCTGCTCCCGCCCTCGAATCCCTGGACCAGCTCGTCGCCCAGACCACGCAATCTCTCGACGCATTGTCGGGTGCCGGTGAGGAACTCCTGCGAATGGCCGAGGCTCGGCTGAGTGCCGACGCCCTTGCGGCGGGCCGACGTGCCCGGGCCAGCGCTCTGGCCGGCTTCCTGATCGCGCTGGCCGGGCTCGGGGTGCTGGGATGGTGGATGGGTGTGCGCCGCCGTCTCGAAGAGCGCCTGCGGGCCGCCGCCGAGAAGGACGCGCTCACCGGCATCGACAGCCGTTGGGCGTTGTTCCACCACGAAGAGCCGCGACTCATGGATCCGGACGGAAAGGGCGTGGCTCTGTTGCTCACCGACATGGACGACTTCAAGTCGATCAACGATCGCTGGGGTCATCAGGTGGGCGACGGCGCTCTCGTGGCGTTCGGTCAGGCGTGTGCCCGGGTCGTCGAAGCCGACGACCGGGTGGCCCGGATCGGCGGCGACGAGTTCGTGCTCGTACTGCATGACCTGGCCGATCCCGCGGCCGAGGCCGAGGCGGTGGCCGAGCGTCTGCACGCATCGCTGGCCGCCCCCATCACCATCGCCGGGGTACGGCTGTACCTGCGGGCCACCATCGGGATTGCGATCGCCCACGGCCCCACGGCGCTCGACGAGCTGCTCCTCCACGCCGACACGGCGCTGCTCGACGCCAAGAAGAACCGTCGCAATCGTCACGCCATCTACAGTCGCAACTACCGGCGGGCCCTGATCCGTGAGATCGACGAAGCGCTCGAGAAGGGTGCCATCGAACCGGTGTTCCAGCCCCTGGTGCGCACCTCGGATGGCGCCGTTTCGGGAGCCGAGCTTCTGGCCCGGTGGACCCGTGAGGACGGTACCCAGGTGCCGCTCGACGCCCTGATCGAGGCCATGATGTCGGTGGGTGCCAGTGGTGCCTGGACCGAGCGGATGTTGGCTGCCGCGGCCCGCCTGATCCCGGCGCTGCCCGATACCGATCGCCGGTTCTGGCTCAATGTGGCCGTGGCCGACCTGCTCCAGCCCAGTGCGACGGTGCTGGTCGCCAGCCTGCTCGACGGCCCGGTGCCGCCGGGGCTGCTCGGCATCGAGGTGACCGAACCGATCCTGGGCGTCGACGTGCCCGAAAGCCGCACCACCTTGCAAGCGCTACGCCAGGCGGGCGTCGCCGTGGCGCTCGACGACGTCGGCTCGGGTGTGCCGCTGCGTCATCTCACCGAACTCCCTCTCGATCGGGTCAAGATCGACGGCAGCATGGTGCGCGGCGTCGATACCTCTGCGCCCAATCGGGCGCTGCTTCGTGGCCTCATCACCGTCGCCCACGATCTCGGATTGACCGTCGTGGCCGAGCAGGTCGAGACCGCCGGAGAGGAGCGGGTACTCCTCGAACTCGGGATCGACTATCTGCAGGGCTACCGGATCGGCGCGCCCATGTCGCTCGGAGCCTTTCGCCGGCTCATGGAAAACGAAGCCGGCCTCTCGCTCGCGACGCGCGCCCGGTAACCCCGAGCGGGCAGGCGTCAGAAGGGCAGGTCGTCTTCGACGGCGTCGGCCGGCGGTTCCGGAAAGGGCTCACCCGCGAACTCGGGGGGAGCGTCGGAGGTGCCGCCCTCCCGGTCGATCCGCCACGCCTTCACATCGGTGTACCAGCGGCCGTTGTACTCGCGGCTGGCGATGTCGATCGAAGCCGTGATCTGCTCGCCTTCCTGCACCGCGAACTTGTCGATGTTGTCACCCCACTGGGTCAGGCAGATCTGCTTGGGATAGTCGCCAGCGGTCTCCAGGATGAAATCCTGCTTGCGCCAGAGGCCGTTGCGGCCCTCGCCAGACTGCTCTTCCAGGATCTGCGTGACTTTGCCGGTGATCTTCAGGTCCATGACGCGCTCGTTTCTCGACTGTGCGGTGGTTGGCTGGCGTGAAGGGTATCTCCGAAACGCGCGCGAACCAAGGGTTCTCGAGAATCGCGGATTCGATCCGGCCCAACGAGGGTGCAGGTCGCCCCTGTCACCCTCTGCACGGAGCGTCGCCGATCAACCGCAGGTGCTGGTGTAGCTGTCCGACCCCGAGTCCTCGATCGTGGGGTCACCGATGATTCCCGTGAAGAGCAGGGTGCCGCTGAGGCGCTCGCGGATCGCGAAGAAGAACGGGCGGTCGATCACGAATCCGTTGAACGAGGTCGGGCCGATCCCGACGGCCGTCACCGCCGCGGCCCGGGTACCCGCTTCGTCGACTTCGATGAAGGTCTTCTGGCGCACGAAATCGATGCAGAGTTCATCGCCACGGGGCGACAGACGGGTGAAATCGGCTCCGGGACGGAAGGCCACACCCATCCCCATGTCGTCGAGTACGGAATTGAGAAAGGCGTCGTAGGCGAGGGTGAAGCGGGGGATCTGCACCCGGTCGAGCTCCCGCTCGGCCATGCCGGACACGAGCTGGTCGAAGGCCGTGGGAGTGAAACCGGCCACGATGGAGCGAATGTCGGCGGGCCCGGTGGGGACCACGAGCAGCATGGCATAGGCCCCCCCGCCGTAGGGCAGCTCGATCGCGGCATAGTTCGACCCGCCACCACTCATCACCTCGAAGTCGGACTGCGACATCATGTCGACGTCGACCTGGGTGCCGTCGGCACGCACGAAGGCCCCCTGCGTGGTCTCGTCGGGATCGAAGGCTTCGGTCCACGCCCCGTCGAAGTAGATGGCGTTCATGAGCACCATGACCAGGGCCGGATCGAGCTGGTCGAGGATCGACGGAATCAGCCCCCGGGTCTCGTCACGCACCCATCCGTTGATCGCGTCGAGAGTCGCCGGTAGCCCGAAGTCGCGCGTCTCGACCCGGGCCTGGAAGGCTGTGCTCACCGTGTCGAAAAAGCTCTGGTGGAAGGGAAATCCGGCGTTGGCCCACACGGAATTGGCGATGTCGAAGCGCACCGTGGGGTCGAGAGAGGTCAGCAGGGGGATGAGGCTGGCGTAGGCCGCATTGATGTCGCCCTGGGCCATGCCCTCGAAGCCGAGGGTCGAGCGCATGGCGTCGAAGGTGGTACCGGCCGCACCGTTGAGGGTCATGCCCAGCGCCATCGACGCACTGAAGGGCGACAGCACGATGTTCGGGCGCTCGTCGCGCGCGCTGGTGCGACGCAACAGATCGAGTCCGAAGCTCGTGGCCCGCTCGATGACCTCGGTCTCGGTGACGGTGAGGCTGCGCGGCAGTTCGGTGATGGGTTGGGATCCCCCGGGGCTCGGGCCCGTCGAGTCGCCGCAGGCCGAGGCCACGGCGATCGCCGCGGCCGCACCGATGCAGCGAAGGGTCGCGAGCGAACGAAGAAATGCGCGCATGACAGAGGGGCTCCGAGCGAGTGGACGGTGGTCTCGTACTTCAGCAACGAGTGTGCCGGCCTGATCATGACGGACGCCTGCAACGCTTCCAGTCGTTCAGCCGTCGAAGGGTATGTCTCCTGGTGATCCCCGCAGGGCGGAGGAAGGATTGATGAGGGCGTTCTGGAGCGATGTGAGACTGGCGGTCCGGAGTCTTCTGCGACGGCCCGGGTTCACGGCGATCGCGGTGCTGACCGTCGGGTTGGGAATCGGGGCCAGCACGGCGGTGTTCACCCTCGTCGACGGCGTGTTGCTGCGTCCCTTGCCGCTGCCCGACGCCGACGAACTGGTGTCGATCCAGGCGCTCGGGCGCGATGGACAGGACGAACTGCCCCAGTCTCCGGGGCTCCACCTGCTCTACCGTGATCGCGCCTCCACACTCGCCTCGGTGGCCATGTTCCGCACCACCACCGCCAACCTGGTGCGCGAGGGGGAGCCGGAACGGCTTCCGGGGCAGATGGTCACCCCGAGCTTTTTCGGGACGTTGGGGGTGGCGGCGGCGCGAGGCCGCGCATTCGGCGAAGACGAGGGGTTGCCCGGGGCGGCGCCGGTGGTGGTGCTGAGTGACGGGTTGTGGCGGACGTCGTTCGGGGCCGATCCCGGCGTCATCGGCACGACCGTCGACTTCGACGGCGTATCGCGAGAGATCGTCGGGGTGATGCCCCCCCGCTTCGGGTACCCGGATCGGGCGGCGCGCTTCTGGCTCCCCCTGGTCATCGACGAGGCCCAGGCTCCGGTGGCCATGTTCTCGGCGCAGGGTGTGGGACGCATGGCCGATGGTCGGACGCTCGCCGACGTACAGGCCGAACTGACCGCGCTCCTGGGACGCCTTCCCGAGTTCCTGCCGGGAGACGGCGGTGCGCAGTTCCTCATGGATGTGCAGATCCGCCCCCGCACGCTGTCGCTCAAGGACGCTCTCGTGGGGGATGTGAGCCGTACGCTCTGGATCCTGCTGGGCACGGTCGCCTTCGTCCTGCTGATCACCTGTGCCAACGTGGCCAACCTGTTGCTCGTGCGCGCCGAGGGGCGGCAACGGGAACTTGCGCTCCGAGTGGCGGTGGGCGCGGGACGCTGGCAGGTGTTGCGTGGGTTCGCCGCCGAGGGCGCGGTGCTCGCGGTCCTGGGCGGGGTGTCGGGGCTCGGGATCGCGGCGCTCGCCCTGCGTGTCACGGCCGCGTTCATTCCGGCCGACCTGCCGCGAATGGACGAGGTGGGCATGGACCTTCGGGTTCTGGCGTTCACCATGGTGCTGGGAGCTGTCGCGGCTCTCTTCTTCACGGCGTTCCCATTGCTCCGCTTCGGTGCCGACGATCTTGCCGGGCAGCTCCGCGACGGGGGTGGTGCGCGCGGTGCCACCGGCGGCCGCAGCGCCCACCGGCTCCGCAACGCCCTGGTCGTGACCCAGGTGGCCCTGGCTCTGGTGCTCCTGGTGGGATCGGGGTTGATGCTGCGCAGTTTCATGGCCCTGCGGGCGGTGGATCCGGGCTTCGATACCGAGGGGGTACTGACCGCACGGGTTGCGGTGCCTGGAGGTGAGATCGAGAGCTGGCAGGAAACGCAGCTGTTCTTCGATCAGGTGCGCCAGCGCCTGGCCGACCTGCCGGGGGTGCTGGCCGTGGGATGGGGGTCGGGGATTCCGCTGGTCAGCGGTGGCATGTCGTTCGGGGGCATCGAGGTCGAAGACCATCCGCGCGGTCCGGACGAACTCCCCATTTTCGCCACGCTGCCGCAGGTCGATGCGGGGTATTTCGAAGCCCTGGGCATTCCAGTCGTCGAGGGCCGCGCGTTGGAGCGGGCCGATCTTCCGCTCGACGGTCGAGGTGTCGTGGTGAATCGGTCCTTTGCCGAGGAGTGGTGGCCCGACTCGAGTCCGCTGGGACGCGGGGTGCGGTATGGACGCCAGGACGAGGAGTGGTACCGCATCGTCGGGGTGGTCGACGATGTACGCCAGAACGGGCTCGATCAACCGGTGCCGAGTATGATCTATTTTCCCTCGGTGACCTCGGCGGGCGAGCAGTTCCAGGTGGTCCGCGGTCGCGACCTGGTGGTGCGTGTGCAGGGTGATCCCATGGCATTTGTCGGGGTGATCCGCCAGGAGATACGGGGCATCAACCCCCGCATTCCACTCATGAACCCTCGCTCGATGAGCGATGTGTTCAATGCGTCCACAGCCCGCACTTCGTTCACCATGGGCATGTTGGGGGCCGCCTCGGGCATCGCCCTGCTGTTGGGTCTCGTGGGCATCTACGGCGTCGTTTCCTACGTCGTGTCGCAGCGCACCCGCGAGATCGGCGTACGCATGGCGCTGGGCGCGACAGCCCCGTCCGTACGGGGCATGGTGGTGCGACAGGGACTGGCGCTCGTGGGCGTCGGCATCGTCGTGGGGCTGGCAGCCGCCACCGTGATGAGCGGGGTCATGGAGTCGGTGCTCTTCGGCGTGGGCGCCCTGGATCCACTCACCTATGTGGCGGTATCGACCTCACTGCTCGTCGTGGCCGTGGCTGCGAGTTGGCTGCCCGCCGTACGGGCGGCCGGTGTCGATCCGAGCCGAGCGTTGCGGGCCGACTAGCACGGGCCAGCGGCTGATCCCGCTCCGGGCACGGCCGCAGGCCCTCCGGGTACGCGATGCGTGTCCAGATTCAAGCCCCTGCTCTTCGTCATCGGTCTCTCGCTGGTTTCAGCGGTGAGCCTGCGGCTGCTGCTCGGCAGAGCTGTAGCCTCTTTGAATCCAGACCCCGTGTCCGTGGGCACGGCACGGGTGGATTCAGCCGAACTCGCCCGCCGGATGGTGGGATGCGGGCACTTTCGGTTCGTCTTCGACTCGCTGGGCTACCGCACGGGGCAGTGGCCCGACGAGGTCGATGCGACGCTGGCGGCCCGGCGGGTCGATGCCACATTTCTGGCCCGCGACGGGTGGGTGAGAGCGGTGATCGGCCCCGATCGGGGCCCGGAGATCGGCGATTTCGTGATTCGCGCCGATACCGTCTATCTCACACTGGGCCCCGAGGGCACCGGGCTGCGGGCGAGGTTGGCCCCGGTGGGCGACTCGCTGGGCGGTCGCATGGAGCGAGCGGCCGGGGCGGTGGTGGGACGCCTGTTCGTAGGCGTAGCCGCGCCTATGCCCACGGGGTGTTCGGGGCCCTGACCGGGGGCCTCGTGCTACCAGCGAGCCAGGATCAGGCCGATCTGGACGGCCAGCGTGCGCGAGGTGAGTTCGTCCACGGCCGAGTAGCGAAACTCGAGACCGTTGATGACACGGCCTCCGCCGACCATACCGTCCAGCTGCGCCACCACCGAATACCCGAGACGGCTCTCCCGGTCGTCGACCGTGCCATCGGGACTGTAGACGCTGTTGCGCATCATGGGTCCCCCGCCCAGGGCCAGCCCGGGCGAGAGACGCACGAGCAGGTCGGCGCCGTACTGGCGTTCGGTCAGCCCGCTCAGGAAGGTCAGCTCACCGGTGGCCTGCACCGCGACCCGTGATCCGAGGCTGGCACGCGCGAACGCGCCCAGCAGCGGTGCATTCGCGCGAAAATCGTATCCGCCCCGCGCGCCCACGATGAGCCCGGTGGGCGGCCCGGACCGCGGTCCCTGTGCCGTCGCCGGAGCGGCGACGGCCAGGATCAGCGCCAGTATGGCGCCGAGCGACCTCATCCCTCGCCGAGCGTCGCCTGAAGCCGCTCTGCCAGCGCCTCGAGTTCGTCGATGGCGCTCCCGATCTCGGGGTCCTTCACCTTCATCTTCTCGGTCAGCGCCGCCTGGAAGGCGTCGATGAGTGCTTTGATCTCGGGCTGCTTGAGCACCTCGAGTTCGGCCTGCTCGGCTCGGGTGCGGAGCGCCACGTATTCGGCCTGGAGTTCGTCGAGCCGGGCGGTGTTCCCGCTCGCCTGGGCGGCCTGCGCCTCTTGCTGGAGCCCCGGCATGCGCGCGTCCATGTCGGCGTCGAGTGTGGGATCGAGCACATAGACCGCCTGCTCCACGGCGCTCGACACCTCGGCCGAGTGGGTCTGCAACTCGGGATGTTCGGCCATGATCTCCTGTTGGAGCACCCCGACCCGTTCCTGCAGTGCCTGGAACCGCGCGAGCAGCGTCTGCACGGAGTCCTCGGGAATCACCGTCACCGCGTCGGCGGCAGGGCCCGCGCTGTCTTGAGCCGCGATACTCCGGGGCAGGGGCGCAAGTAGAAGCAGCCCCGCCAGCGCGGGGAGAAGGATCCTGCGAATCATGGGTACTCCTGTCGAGATCGTGAGGTATCGAGCCCTGAATAATGGCTCAGATGCGGTTGTCCGCCAATGCACGCAGGACATCCATGGTCGTGACGATGCCCTGCAGACGACCATCGGTGATGACGACCGCCCGGTGGATCCGTCCCCGAACCAGAAACTCGGCCAGCTCGACGAGGGTCGCCGAGCCCGCCACGGAGAAGCTCACCGGGGTCATGATGTCGGACACCGTGAGTTGGTCCATGGGTCCGTCTTCCGGGCCCATGCCCCAGGTGGGGTCGAGGGTCGGCGCGTCTTCGGGCAGGAAGTAGTCGCTGAACCAATCGTCCTCTTCGTCTTCGGGGTCGCGCTCGCGCAGACTCGTCGCCACGCGTGCCCATCGCGCCGAAGTCGTGCCCACTTCGCGCTCCTCGGCGGCGAGGCGAACGACGTCGGACGACGAGACGACGCCCTGGACGGTGCCCGTCGCAGTGACCACGGGCACCCCGCTGATGCCGGAGTCGGCGAGCAGGCGTGTGAGTTCGCGAACCGTCGCCTCGGGGGGAATCGTGACGACGTCGGTCTGCATGATATCACGTACGGTCAACATGGGGGTCTCACTGTTCAGGAGTCGGAGGGACGCCGCACCAGCACCGGAACCCGGACGCCCCGGATCACCTTGTCGGTGGTGCTGCCGAGCAGAGCACGCTGCAGCCCACCTCGGCCGTGGGTGGCCATGACGACCAGGTCGGCGTGTTGTTCTTCGGTGACGCGCGCGATGGCGTGACCCGGCTGGGAATCGACCTCGACGAGTCCGCGTGCGTCGAATCCTTCGGCCTGGAGCGTGGCGACTGCGGTGTCGAGATACTGCTGTGCGCTCTCCCTGGCCTCGTCCACGATCTGCTGGTTCATCTGCACCGTGTGGGGCAGATAGGGAGAGGCGATCTCGACCGGAAACGCCACCACGCGCACGAGTACGATTTCCGAGTCGAAGATGCGGGCGATCCCCTTGGCGAGTTCGAGTTCGGTCTCGGCCAGGGGGGATCCGTCGAGGGGTACCAGGATGCGGACGAACGACAGCTCTGCGTCCACCGCCGGGGCTCCTTCGTCACCCGGACGCACCAGCAGGACCGGCTGCCGCGCCTGCCGCACCAGGGCGTCGGCCGTGCTGCCCAGCCACGCCCGCGTGAAGGCGCCGCGGCCGTGGGTCGCCATGACGATCAGATCGGCGGCGACATCGTCGGCCCGCAGCTGCAGGCACTGCAACACCCGCCCCGTACCGACCCAGGCGTCGACCGATCCGCCCGCGTGCGGCGCGGCCTGGACCTGAACGCGCTTGACGTATTCCTCCGACCAGTCCCACGCCGCCGATTCCCATTCATCGTACGAGAAGCTCGGTACAGGCTCGTGCACGATGGCGAGGTGGACGTCGGCGCCGGTGGCGCGACTGAGTGAGAGGCCGACGGGAAGCGCCGCTTCGGCGAAGCGGGAGCCGTCGAGCGAGACCAGAATCGAATTGAACATCGAAGAACCTCCAGACGGAGTCGAAGAGGATTGAACTGCGTTGAACAGGGGCAGAACTGCGTCAGCCGTGCGCGAGCTTGACGTGTAGCGGCGGCGACGAGGTCGGCTCGGCCAACTCGTCCGGCGGCGACCAGGGCAGATCGAAGCGGATGCAGGTGCCCTGCCCGAGAGACGACTGCACGGCGAGCCGTCCCAGAACATAGTCGGCGCGCTCCCGCATGCCCACGAGTCCCAGTCCTTCGTCCGCGTCGAAGCCGGCTCCGTCGTCACTCACCTCGGTCCGGAACCATTCGCCACGGTCGCTGAACCGGACGTCGACTGCGGTGGCGCCCGCGTGGACGACGGCGTTGGTGACCGCCTCCTGGACGATACGGAAGAGCGCCAAGCGCGCACCGGCATCGAGTCGGTCTTCGGGAATCACCCCATGGAAATGGACCGGTGTGTCCCACGCGGCAGAGAGGGGACGCGCGTGGGCCTCGAGTGCGGCCCTCACCCCGAGTTCGTCGAGCTCGGGGGGGCGCAGCCGACGCGCTACCGCACGCACTTCTTCGAGAGCCTGCCGCACTTCCGACACCACTTCGTCGAGGACCGGATCGGGATCACCGTCGTGCAGCGCCATCCGCAACACCCGCAGGCGAATCAGCACGCCGGCCAGGGTCTGCGCCGTACCCGCATAGAGCTCGTGGGCGATATGTTCGCGTTCGCGTTCCTCGCCCTCGAGCACCTGCCGTGACATCTTGCGCTGGGCCATGCGCGCTTCGCCCAGCGCATCGAGCATCTCGTTGAGGACCGCCCCCAGTCGTTCGACCCGGCGATCGGCGAAGGGCGACTCGGGGGCACGAGCCGACCAGTCTCCGTGTGCGACCCGCACACCCGTCTCGGTCAGGTCGTGGATCGGTCTCAGCGCCACTCGCAGGATCCACGCCGAGAGAGTGATGGTCAACACCGGGCCGCCCACCAACACCAACACCAGCACCCCGCGATGGCTGGTGAGGGTCGGAAGCGTGGCCGCGAACCCGCCCAGCAGGATCGCCACGAGCGCCAGCTGAGGGAGCAGGAGTTTCCAGAAGAGGGGCGCCCGCAATACGAATTGGGCCCACCCCGGACCCCGGGCTGGGCGGTTTCCTGGCACACCGTTGGGCGTGCGAAGTGGTGGCAGCGGGCTGGCCGCCATGGTCGGACCTCGATCGATGTCGGAGGGATGACCTGCGCCTCCCCCTCGCGGCGCGGGCAGTTATGCCTAACTTGAGGGGCCGACACCTCCATGTCTGTCGGAACACCTCCCCGCCTGTGTGTGGGGGATTCACCGACAGTCGTCCCTCCCAACGCGACCCCGACTGCCCGTGCCCAGTGCCAACTACAAGGCCATTTTCGACAACTCGCCCGACGGCATCCTGCTGGTCGATCCCGACGGAGTGATCCGCCAGGCCAATCGAGTCGCGCGGGAGTTGTTCGGGTACGGCGCCGACGAACTCGAGGGGCTGGCGGTCGACGTGCTCGTTCCCCCACGCATGCGGGAGGAGCACGGGGCACACCGTGAGCGGTATGCGTACACCTCGGCGATCCGTCCCATGGGCATCGGCATGGAGCTCAGGGCTGCCCGCAAGGGAGGCGGCGAGGTGCCGGTGGAGATCTCGCTCGCTCCCATCGAGATCACCGACGGATCGACCTGGACCGTGGCCACGGTGCGCGATGTCTCGTTGCGCCGGCGTCTCCGGGACTTCGGCACCGGGGCACTCCGTGCGTCCGAAGACGAGCGCGCGCGTATCGCCCGCGAGTTGCACGACGACACGGCCCAGAGACTGGCCACGATCATGGTGCGCCTGCGCCTCGTGGAACGGGGGATCGACGATGCCGAGACGCTCGAACGGCTCGACGAGATCCGCGCGGCGCTGCAGGACACCGCTGAAGGGGTCCGCCGCATCGCCCGTGGACTGCGTCCGCCGGAACTCGAAGACGCCGGACTCGACTCGGCATTGCGGTCGCACGCGCGCCTGCTCCGCGAAGGACGGGGCGTCGACGTGCTGCTCGATGTCGCCCCGGTCGACCGTCTGCTGACCCCCGACGGCAAGCTCATCTTGTACCGCATCGTGCAGGAAGCGCTCAACAACGTGGTGCGCCACGCGGGAGTCCCACAGGCCCGCGTGGCGATCCATGTCGAGGACGGGCACATCGTGGGCGTGGTCGAAGACACCGGCATCGGTTTCCTTCCGGAGCACCTCGCTCAGGAGGGCCGCGGGCTCGGGCTGCTGGGCATGCAGGAACGCGCGGTCATGCTGGGCGGACACGTGACGGTCGAGTCTCTGCCGGGTGAAGGTACGCGGGTGCGGTTCCGGATCCCTTCCGAACTTGCCGAAGAGGTACGTCATGTCTGAGGTGCGGATCCTGCTCGTCGACGACCATGCCATGTTCCGCGCAGGCATCCGCGCGCTGCTCGAATCCGAAGATCGCCTCGAGGTGGTGGGAGAGGCGTCGACCGGTGACGAGGGCGTCGACAAGGTGCGCGCGCTCAAGCCGGATGTGGTGGTCATGGACCTGTCGATGCCAGGCTCCAACGGGCTCGAGGCGACCCGACGCATCGCGGCTCTGGGCCTCGACACCCGTGTGCTCGTCCTGACGGTGCACGCCGAAGAGGAATACCTGGTGCCCGTCGTCGAGGCCGGCGCCAGTGGCTACCTCACCAAGACGAGCGCCGACCGCGACCTCATCGAGGCGATCCGGGTGGTGGCACGCGGCGAGGTATTCCTTCCTCCCAAGGCGACGCGTCTTCTGTTGCAGCAGTACCGCTCTGCCGAGCAGAATCCCGATCTCGTCGGTCTGCACGATCTGAGCAGTCGTGAACAGGAGGTGCTGGCACTCACCGCCGAAGGGTTCAGTTCGCGCGAGATCGGCAAGAAGTTGTTCATCTCGCCCAAGACCGTCGACACCTACCGCGCCCGGATCATGGACAAACTGGGGCTGAACCACCGCTCCGAGCTGGTTCGCTTCGCCCTGCGCGTGGGACTCTTGAAGGAGATGTAGGGGATTGGCTCGATGATCCCTGCTCTCGGCGCAGCCGCGCTCGCCGGTCTCGTCGGTAGCCCCCACTGCATGGGAATGTGCGGTGGATTTGCGGTAGCCTGTGGCTCGACTGCAGGGCGGGGAGCGGCGTGGCACGCAGGACGGCTCACCACCTATGCCGCGCTCGGTGCCCTCGCCGGCGCCTTCGGGCGTGTGCTTCCCGGCCCCGGCTGGGTGGCGGCGCTGGTGTCTGCCGGCCTGCTGATCTGGTTCGCGGGCGCGTTGGCGGGGCTGGTACCCGAACCCACCGTCCGCATTCCCGGCCTGAAGACCCTCGCCAGCCGGGCCGCCCGTGGCCGGGGGGCTGCGCCGGGCTACCTGCTGGGGCTCGCCACCGGGCTGCTTCCCTGCGGTCTGGTCTACGCGGCGCTGGCGATCCCGGTGGCATCGGGCAGCGCCCGGGCCGGGGCGCTCTCGATGGTCGCCTTCGGGATGGGCACGGCACCGGCCCTGGTGGCCATGACCTACGGGGCCCGGCGCATGGTGCTCCGGGACCTGCGCCTGCGCCGGGTACTCGCCGCCGGCGTCCTCCTGCTGGGACTCGTCTCGGTGGGCCTTCGCCTGGGCGTTGTGCCCGGCGACCATGGGAACGAACATCTCATGCACGACATTTCACCCGTCCCGGCCGCCACCGGGCGTTGACGACCCTTCGTACGAGAAAGACATGGCACACGAAGCGACCGTGACCCCGGGCACCGCCGGCACGGCTACCCTGGCACCCCCCGCCTACGACGACGACGTGGTGAAGATGTTCTTCGCGGCGACGGTGGTGTGGGGGCTGGTGGGCATGCTGGTGGGTGTGATCATCGCCCTGCAGCTCGCCTGGTGGCCGGCCAACCTGGGGCTCCCCTGGACCACCTTCGGGCGCTTGCGCCCGCTGCACACCAACGCCGTGATCTTCGCCTTTGCGGGCAACGTCTGCTTCACCGGCATCTACCACTCCACCCAGCGGTTGTTGAAGACCCGCATGTTCAACGACACGCTCTCGAGGATCCACTTCTGGGGGTGGCAGGGGATCATCGTGGCAGCGGCCATCACCTTGCCGTTGGGATTGACGCAGTCGAAGGAATACGCCGAACTGATCTGGCCCATCGACGTGGCCATCACCATCGTCTGGGTGGTCTTCGCCATCAACTTCTTCGGCACGCTGGCGCGGCGCCGGGTCAAGCACCTCTACGTGGCGATCTGGTTCTACATGTCGTTCGTGTTGACCATCGCGATGCTGCATATCTTCAACAGCCTGGCCATCCCCGCCACCCTCACCCGGTCGTACCCGGTCTATGCGGGGCTGACCGACGCGCTGGTGCAATGGTGGTACGGGCACAACGCGGTGGGCTTCTTCCTCACCACGCCCTTCCTGGGGTTGATGTACTACTACCTGCCACGGGCCGCCGAGCGCCCCGTGTACAGCTACCGACTCTCGATCATCCACTTCTGGGGGCTGGTGTTCCTCTACATCTGGGCCGGGCCCCACCACCTGTTGTATTCGGCCCTGCCGGACTGGGCGCAGACGACCGGCGTGGTGTTCAGCATCATGCTGCTGGCCCCGTCGTGGGGCGGGATGCTGAATGGGTTGCTCACGCTCAAGGGCGCCTGGAACAAGCTGCGTTCCGATCCCATCCTGAAGTTCATGGTGGTGGCCGTGAGCTTCTACGGTATGAGTACCTTCGAGGGCCCCATGATGTCGATCCGGGCCGTGAGCGGTCTGTCGCACTACACCAACTGGGTCATCGGTCACGTGCATTCCGGAGCCCTCGGTTGGGTGGGCATGATTTCGTTCGGGATGCTCTACTGGCTGGCACCTCGGCTTTACGGCAAGCCGCTCAAGTACCCGAAGTGGGTGTCGCAGCACTTCTGGCTGGCCACGGTGGGTATCGTGCTCTATACCGTCTCGTTGTGGGCCGCCGGCATCATGGAGGGCCTCCAATGGCGGGCCATCAACGAGGCCGGACAGCTCGCCAATCCCATCTTCGTCGACATCACCGCGCGCCTCCAGCCGTTCATGTGGTTGCGACTCGTCGGAGGTACCCTGTATCTGGTGGGCGCCATCATGATGGCCATCAACTTCTGGCAGACCATTCGCTCACCCCGGGAGGTAGCCCATGTCTGACCACGAGAAGAAGGCCGCGCAGGACGACACCGGCACCGCCTACGGCCGGGCGCATCGGCGTATTCTCGAGGGCAACGCCGCCCTCTTCGCCATCGCGACCACGATCGTGATTTCGATCGGGGGACTGGTCGAGATCATTCCCATGTTCACCGCCGCGCTCGGGCCCGAAACCAGCGCCGACGTCACGCCGTACACGCCGCTGGAGGTGGCCGGGCGCGACATCTATGTGCGCGAAGGCTGCTCTCTGTGCCATTCGCAGATGATCCGACCCATGCGGGCCGAGATCTTGCGGTACGGCGAGTGGACCCGCGCGTGGGAGTACCAGTACGATCGTCCCTTCCTGTTGGGATCGCGCCGGATCGGACCCGACCTGCAGCGGATCGGTGGCAAGTATCCCGACGCCTGGCACTACGAACATATGCGCGACCCGCGGTCCACCTCCCCGGGAAGTGTGATGCCTACCTACTCGTGGTTGCTCGACTGGACTGTCGATCCCGCCGACATCACGGCGTCGGTACGCGCGTTGTCGCGGGCCGGCACACCCTACCAGAGCACGGAACTCGACTGGGTGCGGGGGCAGATGGAGTCGCAGGGCTCGCAGATCGTGACCAACCTCGCCCAGACGGGGATCGAGACCCGATGGGACCGCGAGATCGTGGCGATGATCGCCTATCTCCAGCGCCTCGGGCGTGACGGCAACGCCGTCTTCAGGGCGCGCGACGCCGCAGGAGGCAACTGATGAACACCCTCACGCGAGCCGCATCCGAGACCGTGCAGGGGGGCATGCTCATGGGGATCATGACCGTGCTCTTCCTGGCCTTCTTCATCGGCTGGATCATCTGGGCCTATTCGCCCGCCCGCAAACAGGCCTTCGACGAGGCAGCCCGCATTCCCTTCACCGACGGAGGCGCGGAGTGAGCAAGGACACCAACCGGCTCCTGGGCCATGCCGACGAGGCCGATGGCATCGAGGAGTACGACAACCCGTTGCCCGATTGGTGGCTCGGACTGCTCTGGCTCACCATCATCTGGGCCATCGCCTACAGCGTGCACTACCACTTCATCGCCGATCGGTCGCAGGTGAAGAGCCTGGCGGCCGAGATGGCCGCCGCCGAAGCCCGCTGGCCTGAACAGGCCCGCGCCAGGATCGAGTTCTCGATGACCCCCGAGGCGGTCACCGCGGGGCAAGCGGTGTATACCCAGAACTGCGCGCCCTGCCACGCGGCCGGGCTCGAGGGGCTCATCGGCCCCTCGTTTCTCGACGCGGAGTGGATCCACGGGGGTTCCGCCGCCGACGTGATCCGCGTCATCCGTGAAGGGGTGCTCGACAAGGGTATGGTGGCCTGGGACGGGATCCTGAGTCCCGAACAGATCAACGATGTGACGGCCTATATCCTGTCGAAGAACATGGACGCGACGGGGCGCACGCTCGACGAGATCCTGGGCGACCCGGGTGAGGCCGGCTGAGAGCGATGCTGGGCTTCAAACACACACGGGAGTGGGTCTACCCCCAGTCCATTACGGGTAGCTTCACGACGCTGCGACGTTGGACCTTCCTGGCGCTGCACGTCGTGTTGTTCGGGGCGCCGTGGGTGAAGATCGGGGGGCTCCCCGCGATCCAGATCGACCTGCCCCACCGACGGTTCTTCTTGTTCGGGCAGATCTTCACGGCGACCGACACCTTGTTCTTGTTGCTGTTCCTGCTCTTTCTGGCGTTTTCGTTGTTCTTCTTCACGGCCGTGTTCGGGCGTGTATGGTGCGGCTACGCCTGCCCCCAGACGGTGTTCCTGGAGAGTTGGATCCGGCCCCTCGAACTCTGGATCGAGGGCGATCGCACACGCCGCAAGCGGCGTGACGGGGCCGGATGGACCTTCGATCGTGCCTGGCGCAAAGTGGCCAAGTGGAGCGCGTTTCTGCTGGTGGCGTTGCTGTTGGGCATGTCGATGATGAGCATCTTCGCGGGGGCTCGACCCCTCTGGTCGGGGCAGGCCAGCGCCACCTCGTATGCCCTGGTCGGGATCTTCACAGCCCTGTGGTACCTCGACTTCACCTGGTTCCGCGAGCAGTTCTGCAACTATCTGTGTCCCTACGCGCGCTTTCAGAGCGCCATGACCGACGACGAGTCGCTGCTGATCTCGTACGACGTACCGCGCGGGGAGCCACGGGGGCGAGGCAAGGCGGCGGCCGAGGCCGGCAACTGCATCTCGTGCAACAAATGCGTGGTGGTCTGCCCCCAGGGCATCGACATCCGCGACGGGTTCCAGCTGGAGTGCATCCAGTGTGCGCGCTGCGTCGACGCCTGCGCCTCGGTGATGGAGCCGCTGGGCCACGAAACGCTGATCCGGTACAGCTCGGTTGCGGTCGACGAGGGGCGGGTGCTGCGCAAGGTGCGCCCCCGCACGGTGATCTACGGGGGACTCCTCACCGCACTGGCCACGGCCGCGACGATTCTGGTGCTGGCCCGAATCCCCTTCGAAGCCACGGTCAACCGGGCGCCCGGCTCGTTGTTCAACATCGACGCCGACGGATGGGTCAGGAATACCTACCTCCTGAAGATCACCAACAACGATCCCTCGACCGACGCCATGGTCTATGACGTACGTCTGGCGGGGCTGGCCGGAGGAGAGCTGGTGACCGATCAGATCGTGCTCCAATCGACCGAGACCCGCACCGTGCCCCTGGTCGTGCGCATGCGCGCGTCCGACGCCGCTCTGGGGCGTACGCTGCCCTTCGATGTCGAGATCGAGTCGCCGCAGGGCACGCTGTGGTTGCCGGCCACCTTCAAGACCGACGCAAGCACGGGGGGAGGGACCGGTGCGGGGCGCTGAGCATCGCGGCATGGACGACGCAGGGGGTCGGCACTGGCCGTGGGCCATCGCCCTGGGGCTGCTGCTCGTGGTCGTCGTCAATGTGGGGTTCATCGTGCTCGCCGTGGGCGGGGCCGACGAGATCGCCGAGTCGTACACCACCGAAGCGCGGTGAGCGGGGTCGCGGGCGCGGAGCGGGCGAGCCGCGTCGCATCGCCCGTGACGCGGTGTCCTCATTGCGGCACGCCGGTCGAGGGACCGACCGACCAGTACTGCTGTGCCGGATGCGAGATGGCGGCGGCCATCATCCATGGCGCCGGCCTCGACCGCTACTACCGGGATCGCGAGGATTATGCCCCCCGCCCCGAGCGAATCGGCGGAGGATGGGATTCCGTGCCGGTCGCAGAGGAGGCCGATGGCACCCGCTCGGTGCGTCTCATGGTCGACGGGCTGCGGTGCGCGTCGTGCGTCTGGGTCACCGAACAGGTGCTTCAGGCGACCCCCGGGGTGGTCGAGGCCCATGTGAGCTATGCCAGCGGGCGAGCGAGTCTCCGCTGGGATCCGCGTCAGGTCGAACTGCCCCGCCTGGCGGGTACCATCGCCGCCCTGGGCTACCGCCCCCGCCTGCTGGGCGAGGAGGCACGCCCGGATCGTGACCTGCTTCTACGTCTGGGAGTGGCGGTCTTCGGCGCACTCAACGTGATGTTGTTTTCGGCCGCACTGTATGCCGGGTGGCTGGGCGACATGGAGCCCCGTTTCGTCGCTCTCTTCCAGTGGGCGTCGTTGGTGGTGGCCACTCCGGTGGCGCTGTGGTCGGCGGCCCCCTTCTTTGCCGGGGCCCGGGCGGGGCTTCGCCACGGCGTGCTGCACATGGACCTGCCCATCGCGCTCGCGGTGGCGATTCTCTATCTGCACGGTGTGGTGGTGACCTTCCTGGGGCCCGACGCGGGGCTGGGAGAACCGTACCTCGACTCGCTCACCATGCTGGTGGCTCTCCTGCTCACGGGCCGGTTGCTCGAGGGACGAGGCCGTCGCCGAGCTGCCGACGCCGCGGTCTCGCTGGCTGCCGTGGTTCCGGCCACCGCCCGCCGGTTTCGAGCCGACGGCAGTGTGGTGGTGGTGCCGTCGGCCGAGCTGGTGGTGGGGGAGCGGGTGGCCGTGGGCATGGGCGAGGAGATTCCAGCCGACGGGGTGGTGACCTCGGGGCGGGGGCTGGTGCGGGTCGCCCTGCTGACCGGAGAGGCCGAGCCCGTGGCCGTGCGTCCCGGCTCGCGCGTCTTCGCGGGGACGCTGCTCGACGACGGCGCGTTGGAGATCACGGTGGCCGCGGCTTCGGACGCCACCGTGGTGCACCGCATGGCCGAAGAGCTGCGCCGTGCCGCCGACCGCGCCACCACACCCACCGCGGCCGATCGGTTGGCACCGGTGTTTACCGCGGTGACGCTGGCGGTGGCGGCCGCGACGCTCGTGGGTTGGTGGATCGGGAGCGGGTTCGCGCCCGCGCTGCAGGCCACGGTGGCGGTATTGGTGGTCGCCTGCCCCTGTGCGCTGGCGCTGTCGCACCCACTGGCTGCGGCGGCGGGGCTGGGCGCGGCGGCGCGGCGGGGATTGCTGTTTCGCAGCTCCGACGCGCTCCTGGATCTGGCTGACGTACGCATCGCAGCCTTCGACAAGACCGGCACCGTTACCGGAGGTGATCTGGTGGTGGTCGCAGCCGACGACGAGGTGGTGCGGGTCGCGGCCGGCCTCGAGCGCTACAGCGTGCATCCCATCGCGCGGGCCATCACCCGCGAGGCGGTGCGACGGGGAATCCCCCTCCCGGCTGCCGAGCAGGTGCAGGAGACGGCGGGGCAGGGCATTCGGGGTCGAGTCGACGGCCGCGTCTGGCGGCTCGAGCGGGGTGGCCCCGGGCGGGTCGACCTGGTCGACGACGCCGGCGCTCGCCGCTCCGTCTACCTGGGTGATCAGATCCGGGCCGACTCGGCTCCGGCCGTGACCGAGCTGCGCGGCCTCGGCTTGTCGGTGGTGTTGCTCACGGGTGACGACGTCGATCCCGCGGCCGAGATGGCCCGGGCCGCCGGCATCTCGGCCGTCCTCGCTCGGCAGACGCCGTCGGACAAGGCCGAATGGATCGCGGCTGCGGGCGCCTCGGGGCGCGAGGTCGTATTCGTGGGCGATGGCCTGAACGACGGGCCCGCCCTGGCTGCGGCCCGCGTGGGCGTGGCCATGGGTACCGGGGCCGCCAGCTCGATCCTGGCGGCCGACGGAGTGCTGGCGTCGGCGTCGGTGGCCCCGCTGGCGGCGGGGATACGGGCGGCCCGAGCGGCTCGCAAGGCGATCCAGGGTAACCTGACTCGCTCCCTGATCTACAACGTCACGGCGGTGAGCGCCGCGGCGGCGGGGCTCGTGAACCCGCTGGTGGCGGCCGTGCTCATGCCGCTCTCGAGCGCGATGGTGCTGTGGGGGTCGTCTCGCGTCGAGGCATCGGTACGTCGGGGCGAACTTCGGCCGCATCCCGGGCCGACATGAACATCGTCGTCGTGCTCGTGCCCGTGGCGGTGGGGCTGGCGGTGGTCTTTCTGGCGTTCTTCCTGCTGGCCGCTCGTGATGGGCAGTTCGAGGATCTGGACGATCCCCCGCGCAGGATCCTCAAGGACGACGATTGAGAGTGGATCCGGAGGCTATGACAGCCCGGTCCGTTCACCCGTCGTCCTTTCGGGAAGCCGAGACTCGGGCGTAGCTTGGGCACGATGATGCAAGCTTCCGGCCCCCCCCAAGGTGAGATCACCCGCCTCGTCGCGCGTTGGAGCGAGGGGGAGGAGGGTGCGTTCGAGCGCCTGATCGAACTCGTCTACGACGATCTGAAGCGAATCGCCCATCACCACCTCGCCCTGGGGGCGAGAGATGCGGTGGTCGACACGACCGTACTTGTACACGAGGCGTATCTGCGGCTCGCCGGGGTCGACGAGGGTGATTGGGCGGGGCGGGCGCAATTCTTCGCCTTCTGTTCGAAGGCCATGCGCCGGATTCTCATCGACTACGCCCGCAAACAGAGCGCCGATAAGCGTGGAGGGGCGCGTATTCAGGTGCCGCTGACCCCCGAGACTGCCGCGGTGGCCGCCGACGTGGGCGAGATCCTGGCGGTCGAGGACGCCCTGGTACGGCTCGAGGATCGCAATCCCCGTATGGCGCGCATCGTCGAGTGCCGGTTCTTCGGGGGCATGTCGGTGCCCGAAACCGCAGAGGCGCTCACCACTTCGACGCGAACCGTCGAACGCGAGTGGGCGCGGGCGCGCGCATACCTTCATCACGCGCTTGCGATCGAGCGCCCCGGTTCGTGAGGGGCGAGGGGCCGGATGGCGGGATTGCGCGGAGTAGTGCGTTCGTACGGTCGACCCCGAGTGCGAACCGCAGTCCATGCAGGAGCGAAGGCCCGTGAGTGGATCGCCGATCTGGGACCGCTGGGACGAGGTCGACGCTCTTCTCGAGCAGGTGCTCGACCGACCCGTCTCCGAGCGCGACGCCCACCTCGTCGACGCCTGTGCCGACGATGTGGAGTTGCTCGAGGCGGTGAGGGCGCTGGCCCACTCGAGTGAGGCCGCCGAACTTCTCACGCCCGGCCCGGATCTGTTGAAGGCCGCGCTGACCGATGTCGGGGGTGAGGCGCCCGAGGCACCCGAGGCCATGTTGGGGATGCTCGTCGGGCCCTACCGGCTCATCTCCATACTCGGGGTCGGGGGCATGGGGGTCGTCTATCTAGCCGAGCGCAGCGACGGGGTGTTCGAGCGTCGAGTGGCGGTGAAGGTGCTGCGGCGTGCCCTTTCCACTCCCGGAGTGCTCGAGCGCTTTCGCATGGAGCGACAGATTCTCGCTTCGCTCAATCACCCCGGCATCGCCCAGCTGATCGACGGAGGGGTCACTCCCGAGGGGCGCCCGTACCTGGTCATGGAACACGTCGACGGCGTGCCCATCGACCGATACGTGGGTGAGCGCGACCTCGGTGTCCCGGAGTGCGTGCGCCTGACGATTCGGGTAGCCGACGCAGTCGACTATGCCCACCGCCACATGGTGATCCACCGCGACCTCAAGCCATCGAACATCCTGGTGACCGAGGGCGGAGGGGTGAAGCTGCTCGACTTCGGCATCGCCAAGCTGCTCGAGGCGCCCGAGGGCGACGAGGTGCCCCTCGCCACCCGCCCCGAGGCGCGCTTCGTCACACCCGAGTACGCCGCCCCGGAGCAGTTGCTGGGCGAGGCGGTCAGCACGCAGACCGACGTCTTCGCCCTGGGTGGGCTGCTCTATCAACTGCTCACCGGGCTGCGGCCCTATTCGAATCGAGAGCCGGGCTCGGTTCTCGAGCGCATGATTCGAGGTGACGAGCCGACCGCACCCTCCGACGCGGTGGCCCTGGGGGAGGCTGGCGAGGGGCGGGAGGTGTTGCGGCGCCGCCTCAGCGGTGACCTCGATGCGATCCTGCTGCGGGCACTACGGACCCGTCCCGAGGAGCGCTACGGATCCGTTGCCGCCTTTCGTGAAGACCTCGAGCACCATCTGGCCGGCCGGGCCGTGGGGGCGCGAGGGGACGCGAAGATGTACCGGACCCGACGGTTCGTATACCGCCACCGGGTGTCGGTCGCCGCCGTGGCCATCGTGTTCCTGGTCTCCCTCGGATCGGCCGTTGGCCTGGCGCTCCAGCGGGCCGCCGTGGTCGAAGAGCGGAACCGGGCCACGGTCGCAGCGGAGGCGGCCAGGCACGAAGCCGAAACGGCTCGACAGGTGACCGCATTCCTCGTGGGACTGTTCGAGGGGAGCGACCCCAGGGAGACCAGGGGAGACACGCTGTCTGTGAGCGCCCTGCTCGGGAGGGGGACCGAGCGTGTCGAGACCGAACTCGCCGGTCAGCCCGCCATCCGAGCTGAATTGCTTGCAACGCTGGGGCAGGTGTATGGCAACCTGGGCAACTTCGAAGAGGCGGTACGGCTCGTGAGCCGTGCGGTTGCCCTGCATCGGGACTCGCTGCCGGACCCGTCGGGGCTGGCGGCCAGCCTGCTCATCCTCGGCGACCTGCACATCAACGAGCGGCACTTCGCCGAGGCGGTGGCGAACTACCGGGCGGCTCGCGAGGCCGGGGCTGAGATGGGCGATGATCGCGCGGTGGGCGCCGCAGATCTCGGCCTGGGCGGCGCCTTCACTCAGCTCGATGAGCCCGACTCGGCTGAATTCCACCTGAGTGCCGGCCTGCGGCGAGTCGCGACCGTGGCCGACTACCCGCAGGCCAACTACCTCAACGCGCTCGTCAATCTGGCTGGCCTGGTACGCCG
Source organism: uncultured Gemmatimonadaceae bacterium (assembly GCA_964521385.1). Taxonomy (GTDB): domain Bacteria; phylum Gemmatimonadota; class Gemmatimonadetes; order Longimicrobiales; family Gaopeijiaceae; genus Gaopeijia. The sequence goes on from CAZFRU010000022.1 coordinate 50,112, forward strand.
TCGCGGCGAGCTGGCAGGTGCCGAAGATCTCTATCGGCAGGTGGCCGACCTGCAACGCCGATCCCCCGACACCGACCCCGTGGCCCTTGCGCTTACGCTCAACAATCTGGCGGTCTTGCGCCGCATGCAGGGTGCGCTGGACGACGCCGAGGTGCTCTATCGGGAGGCCGTCGACACGTTGACGTCGGTGCTCGGGGCCGGGCATCCGACTGCGCTGATGATGACGGGCAATCTCGCGAGGGTCTTCGAAGAGACCGGACGCGCCGACGAGGCGATCGCCCTCTATCGCGACCGGATCGACGCGGCCCGGGTGCAGTGGCCGGAAGGCCATTGGCGCACGGCCCAGGCGTTGATGTTCTTCGGTGGTGCGTTGGTCAAGAACGGGCGTGCACCCGAAGCGATCGAGCCTCTGAGCGAGGCTCTCGATCTCATGATCGAACAGGTCGGATCCCAGCACAGCTGGACCAACGTCTATCGGGGCTGGCTCGGTACGGCGGCCGTTCTGACCGGCCGCACCGAAGGGGGTGACCAGCTGTTCGCCTGGAGCCTCGACGGCCTGTCCCAGTATCCCGAACTCGCCCAGGACCGACAGGTCATCAACATGCTGGGGGCGCTGGTCGAGGTCATGGAGGCCCGTGGGCTGAACGAGCGGGCTGCCCGCTACCGGGCCCTGGTCGACCTGGGTCCATAGGGGTAACCCAGTCCGGAAGGTCCGGGCGAGACCCCGCCGCCGAGCCTTGAAGCCCGAGGCGCGATCCCCTACCATCGAGCACGATTCGAACGCGGGTGGGTCAACCCGGAAGCCGGTGTGAATCCGGCGCGGCCCCGCCACTGTGAGAGGTCCGAGCATACGCCCGGAACGACGGTTCACTTCAGCCACTGGAGCCTGCCCGGCTCTGGGAAGGCGAACCGATCGGCCTCGAGCCAGGAGACCTGACCCACACGCAGCATCTTCCTGCTCCCCCGGAGTCGTGTCCGGGGGGTACGGTCCCGCGTGGGCGGGACGGGAGTGTTTTCATGCGTGTCTTCTGGTATCTGGCTGCCGCGGTTGCGGTGGCCACGGCTTCTGGTGCGGCCCCTCTCCGGGCGCAGCGCCCCGACCCCATCGAGATCGAAGGGCTGGTCGTCACCGCCACCCCGGTGCCGGTGGAACGCAGCGCGTTGGGTGCGTCGGTCACACTGCTGGACGGCGCCGAGCTTCGCGTGCGGGGAATCACCCGGGTGGTCGACGCGCTCCGCGGCGTGCCCGGTCTGGTGGTTGCCCGCAACGGCTCGTTCGGAGCCACCACCTCGGTGTTCTTTCGCGGTGCCGAGAGCGACCATGTACAGGTGCTGGTCGACGGCGTGCAGATGAACCAGCCGGGGGGAGCCTTCGATTTCTCGTCGCTCACCACCGACGATGTCGAGCGGATCGAGATCGTGCGCGGACCGGGTAGTGCACTGTACGGGTCCGACGCCGTGGCGGGGGTGATCCAGGTGATCACGAGGCGGGGAGCGGGGCCCCCATCCGGCTCGGCCGGCGTCCGGGCCGGAAGCTTCGGACGACTCGACGGATCGGTGTCGCTCGCGGGCGGCAGTGACGCGATCTCGTACGGATTCACCGCCTCACGCACGACCACCGACGGGATCCTGGCGTTCAACAACCGGCACGAGCAGACCGCCGTCTCGGGGCAGGCGCTGCTCGCGCTCGACCCCGATACCCGCGTGCGCCTCTCCGCCCGCACCTCGGACCGGTCGTACGGGTTTCCCACCGACGGATCGGGGGCGGTGGTCGACCGCAACCAGACGACCTTCGGAGGCGAAACCGGGCTGGCCTTCGAGCTCGATCGTACGCTGGGCGATCGGCTGGAGGTGCGTGCGCTGGTCACGTTGAGCGATCTCGAGGGTGGTACCGACGATGCCCCCGACGGCCCAGCCGACACGCTGGGCTTCTACGCCTATCACAGCCTCGACCTGATGCGTCGCGCCGGTGTCGACGTGCGGGCCAACCTCGATCTCGGTGCAGGCCGGGTGCTCACCCTGGGCACCGAGTTCGAGCGCCAGCGGGTGCGTTCGTTCAGCGAATCGGCGTCGGAGTATGGTCCCTCGACCGTGCGCAGCGAGTTTCGGCGGGCCAACCGGGCGGTGTATACGCACGTCGTGGCGGGATGGGGGCGTCTGGCCACCAACGCCGGATTGCGCCTGGAAGACAACGACCAGTACGGGCGCTTCGGCACGGGGCAGGTGGGGGCGTCGCTTCGGCTCGCTCCCGGTACGCAGTTGCGGGGTGCGGCTGGAACGGGGGTGAAGGAGCCCACCTTCTTCGAGGCGTTCGCCACAGGCTTCACCGTGGGCAATCCCGATCTCGAGCCCGAGCGCTCACAGAGTCTCGAGGTCGGCATCGAACAACAGTTGTTCGAGGGGGCCGTCTCGGTGCGGGCCACCCTCTTCCAGCAAAACCTCACGGACCTGATCCAGTACACCTTCACCTCTCCCGCGCCCGGGGCCGCGAATTTCTTCAATGTAGCCGAGGCGCGTTCCCGGGGGCTGGAGCTCGGCATCGAGGCGACGCGGGGGCCTTTCGTGGCGTCCCTCGACTGGACCCGACTCGACACCGAGGTGATCGACGCGGGCTTCGACGAAGGCCCTGCGGCCACCTTCGTGGTGGGCGAAGCGCTGCTGCGACGACCGCGCGATCAGGTGCGCTTGAGCGGGGCGTGGCGCGGTCGGGATTGGCTCGGCTTCGACGCCACGGTGCGGTACGTCGGTGCGCGCAGCGATCTGGATTTTTCTCGATTTCCGGCGGCCGCGGTCACGCTGGAGGGGTATACGCTCGTCGATGTGGGTACCAGCGTGCGTCTGCTCGAGGCAGGGGGGTCGCGCCCGGCGCTCACCGCATTCCTGCGCGCCGACAACCTGTTCGCCCAGGACTACAGCGAGGTGTTCGGCTTCGCCGCGCCGGGGCGGGGCATCTACGTGGGCGCGCGCATGAGCATGGGCGGGCCGCGGTAGCCGCCCCGTCTGCGGGTCGATGCCCTGAAACGGCGAAGGGCGCCCCCGGTCTCAGCCGGGTGGCGCCCTTCACATCTATCGGTCGCGACGCCCGTCGCCGGGCGTCGGCCGTCGTCTACAGGTGTTCCGCCCTCACGGGCCCGATCGATCCCGTCGTCCCCACTTCACCCGTCACAGCACCCACCGCATCCGGCGCGGTATGCGCAGCCCTATCGGTCGCGAGGGCGGAGTTCACCCACAGCAGAACCATCATCATCGAAATCAGTGCGATGCCGATCAGATCCTTCGTTCGGCTCGCCTGCCCAAAGTGCGTCATCGTCTCCCCTTCGTCCGTGTGTCCGGGGACACTCCCCGGCTCTCTCTACGTCCCACCCTACGAATGGGACGCCGGAAGGATTCAAAGGGTTGCGATGTGATGGGGCGCAGAGGTGTCGGTCGGTGCATGGTGAGGTGCGGACTGGCGCGCGCGCTGCCCGATCGCCGACGCCGGGTGGCGCGACACGTGCCGATCCCCTAGCGTCGCAGGCGTGATCCCGATGAGCGCCGTTCGTCCCGACGACCCCGGAGCCTTGCCAGGTCATGAGTCGTTCAGCCGATTCCGACATGTCCCGCACCACCCGGTACACACGGACGGGCTGGCGTGTCGTAGGCGCTGCGGTGGACATGGTCGACGACCCCGCGGTGAGCGAGGGGGTCGTTCCGGGCCGACCTGAACACACCTTGTTCGGCACCACGGTCACTCTCCAGCGCCGTCAGCTCGATGGGACGAACGTCGTCGACGAGGTGCTCGAGATTCTGGGTGCTGCCGCGAGCGACGGGAGTGTAGCGTCCGGGCCCCTGCCACGGGACGCGGCCCTCGTGCGCCCCGCGGGGCGCTTCGAAGGGCTCTCCTGGGATTGGATCCGGGAGGATGAGGGGTGGACCGGAGAGCTTCTGTGGCGTCATCGGCACCCGGTCATTGCGGGGATGCCCTGTACCACCCACGTCATCGTCGAGGAGCGCCGCAACTACACCCGGCTCTCGGTGCGGGTGTATGCCGACGACGGGCGCGATGGTATGCGCGGGTTCGTCGTCGCCGGTCAGGCGCGCCCGGCGTTTCTCGATCAGCTTGCCGACCGATTCCAGGTCGTCTTCCAGGGCATCGCAGCAGAGCCGCTCGACCTGCTGGGGCAGGACATCGAGGACTTCGTCCGGAGCACGCTCCTCGTGCGTGGTCGAACCACGCCGGAGGCCGTATTGGCTCCGCTCGAGGAAGGCGGGTTCGTGATCGAGCCCTCGGCTTTGGCGCGGGAACTCCTCGGGATCGCGCACCTGCGGGTCATTCGCGAACATCGTGACACCTTTCGGCTGTCCGACACCTTGAGGGATCGGCGGTTGTCGTGCTATTGGGGGGCGCTCCGGGTCTATCTACCAGGATTCTCCACCGCCGATGCGAGTCACGACCACCCCTTGCTCGTGGGCGATCGTCTCGACGATCCGGTGGTGCGAGCGGCGCTGGTGGGGCAACTCGGCGTCTACTACGGGACCCGCCTCGGCTTTCCTCCGACGCTTCCCGAACGCCGTACTCCACCCCGACAGCCGGACGAGCCGATCCCTCTGCCTGAGCCCGACGTTCCGGCGCCACCGTCGGCACAGGTGGTACAGCTGTCACAGGTGGCGCAGGTCTCTCAGGTGGCGCAGGTGGAACCGGGTTCGCGGTTGCCTGACGATCCGGCACCGACGGGGTCGACAGCGCCTTCCACTCGTGCCGATCCGGGCGAGACCCCCGTGGAGGAGCTCGGAGGCGGGCTCGCTGTCGAGTTGATCGCGGGACTCGGTCGCGACCTGGGGCGGTTGGCGGATCGGATCGGGCGCCTCATCGATGGGCACGACCGGCTGCTCGACGAGGTGGAGCGCTTGAGGACCATTACCGCTGTCCGATCCGCGAACACCGCATCGCTCGAGCGGCGGGTGGGGCGCCTCGAAACGTTGCTGCTGCGACACCTCGAGCCCGACCCGGACGCCGCCTCGCCGGATCGGGAACTCCAGCGCCGTGCCTCCGATGACGGTGAGCCCGACGACGGTGAACGCACGACCCTTCTCGGCGTGGTGCGCGAGGCGGCCGAGGCCCATCCGGACACTCTCCTCATCCTGGACTCGGCAGAGAAGTCGGCTGCGGCGAGTCCGTTCGAAGACCCGGACCAGGTGGCGGTGGTGCTGGGCGCCATGGCCCAGGTGGCCCGCAGGCGTGGAGATGACGTACTGGGCGTGCCGCTACGTGAAGCGTTCAGGGATCTGGGAATCGATTACCGGGGCGGGGTCGGGCGATCGACGGCGAAGCGGCTCCGCGAGCAGTATCTCTTCGCGGACTCGGACGGACGACTCCACGATTGCGTCGAACACATCGTGCTCGGGACCAGTTACGATCCGCGGCATTGCCTTCGCATCTATTTCACCTCGCGGGCACCGGCCGAGACCCGCTTCGTCATCGGCCATGTGGGGCGGCACTTCGAGGTCAGATCGACGACGTAGCCCTCCCTGCCGTGGCCCTCCCTGCCGTGGCCCTCCCTGCCGTGGCCCTCCCTGACTTAGCCCACCCAGACGTGGCCCTCCCTACCGAATCGTATCGTGCTGTAGCGCCCGATTCGAGGCCAGGTCGGCCGCGCCCCGCGCCTTGTCGATCGCGCGCAGGCCGGTGCCGATTCGCCCTGTTGGCGCTTCGGGTGCGGCCGTCGGCGCAGCCGCGACGTCGGAGGGCGCCGCGGTTCCGGCCTCGGCCGTGCCGGGGTCACCGCAGGCACCGAGTGCGGCGGTGATCAGAAGTGTGGTGACGATGCGTCTCATGCGGCTCTCCGGTGGCTCGGGGGCGTCTGGCTGACGCTCCTCTTTGAACGCTACATGCGTCTGGGCGGCGACGCGACGGATTTCGTGCCGGACCGGGTTCATGAGGCACCCGACAGGCTCTCCAGTGGAACCGGGAGTGGGGGAAGATTCCCTGTGACGTCTCCCACGCGGGTTCGACATCCACGGAGTCGTACGCGTGGATGACCACGTTCCGCATTCCCCGCACTTGTGCCCACGGCACGTCCGGGGACCGTCCGCGCGCCTCATCGGGAATTCCACGCTTAGGTCGATATCGCTGTTCGCGCTGGCTTCGCCGCGAGTCGCAGGGCGGTAAGGCTGCGTGGCTCGGTGGGATGTTCACCTCGCTATGCGGCAGGAAGATGACGCGTGCCGTTGCGCCACCTGCCTCGGTGGGATGTTCACCACCCCATATGGCAGGAAGATGACGCCGCCGCCTCAGCGGCGGCGTCCTTGTCATGTTTCTGCCGGGTGGACTCTCCGCTGCCAGGCGCTCAGCGCGTATCTCGCCGGCGGACTCCACCACCGTCTGGACGTCATCTCGCTCTACCGGCTGCTCCTGAGCGCACCCTCCCAGGGCGCACACGAACGCCGTGGCCAGTGCCGGCACGGCCCGCTGGGGCAGATCAGGCCGGCGTTCGCAGTTGCGAGGCGGCTTCTACCTGGCGGGATCGCGCCTATCCGTCCAGGCCAAGGTTCGTCAGGAGTTGCCGATAGCGCGGGTCGGCGCGCATGGAGGCGGTGGACCAGTCGACGTCGATGCCGGTGGCGCCCGCCAAGGTGGGGTTCGCCTTGAAGACGGCCTCGAGCACCGCGAAAGCTCGGTCTTCGTCGCCCAGGATGAAGTAGACGTTGGCCATGTCCCAACTCGGAGATCCTACGGGCACCTTGGCAGTCTCCGCCAGCGCCGACTCGCGGTCGCCGGCCAGGGCGTAGGCCCAGGCCAATGCCGAGCGGTACGTGGCTTCGTCACTGGACAGCTCGAGGCATTTCGAGAAGGCGTCGATGGCCTTTTCGGGATCCCCATTCATTCCGGCAAACCACCCTACGTTGTACCAGGAGGTGAGGGCGGCCGGCTCCATGGCCACGGTGCGCTCCGCGACCCGCTGCCCCTCCTCGAACGCCCCCTTCTGCCAGAGCAGGTCTTCGAATGCGGCCCGGATGTTCACGTCCGTCGGGTTGCGTTCGACGTTCCTGCGTGCGTTCGCCACAGCCTCGTCCAGGCGCCCGGTGCGGGAGAGAAATCCGCCGTACCGGGAGATCACCAGCGACGATCCGGGAGCAAGGTCCAAAGCGCGGCCGAAGTCGGCCTCGGCGGCGTCCATTCGCCCAGCGATCATCTGCAGATCGCCCCGGCGGGCGTAGGCTTCGGCGAGATTCGAGTCCAGTTCCAGTGCCCGCTCCACGGCGGGCCACGCCTTGGCCAGCCCCTCCTCCTGCGTGAAGGCCAAGGGCTTGCCCGCCCCGTACGTGTACGCGTCGGCGATGCCGGCCCACGCCAGGGCGTAGGTGGAGTCCAGGGCGACGGCCTGCTGAAAGAGTGCCAGGGCCTCGCGGAGGCCGGCGCCGTCGGGGGAGAGGGATCGCTCATACAGATACCGTCCACGGGAATAGGCGTCGAAGGCCTCGAGGCTCGTGGTCTGCTGAACGTTGAGACGCTCGGCAACGTCTGGGGTGAGAGTGGCTTGCAGCGCCCCGGCGATCTTCTGGGCCAGATCGCTCTGAATGTGGAAAAGATTCTCGGCGGTGAGCTCTTCGTCGTAGGTCTCGGCCCACAGGTGCCGGTCCGTGGCGGCCTCGATGAGCTGGACGTTGACCCGCACCCGGGCTCCTGCGCGCTGGATGCCGCCCTCCAGGATCGTGGCCACCCCCAACTCCTGGGCGATGGCCGGGATGCTCATCTCGACGTCGCGATACTTCTGGACCGACGTGCGGGAAATGACGGTAAGAGCCTCGACCTTTGAAAGTTGCGTCAGCAGGTCGTCGTGCATCCCGTCGGCGAAGTAGAGATCACTCTCCTCGGCGCTCCGGGTCACGAAGGGCAGAACGGCCACCGACCGCAGGTCTGCCGTGTCGGCGGCGGCGGCCTCCGAGACTCCGGGAGCGGGGGGCGTCCGGCCCTCGACGACCCACCAGCCCGCGGTGACCACGCCCAGGAGCGCGAAGGCGGCGAGTCCGCCCAGGATCGCATTCCGCCAGGTGAAGAACCCCGTGGCCGTGGCGGCCGTGGATTCCCCGGGCCCCGTCCTCGGTCCGCCGGCGGCGTCCTCCAACTCCTGGGACATGGCCGACGGCACGCCCACCTGGACGAAGGCCGTGGCCAGGACGATGGGGAGGCCGATGACGAGAAGGGCCACCGCGAAGCCCGGGAACCACTCCGGGAGGGTCACCATGTTTCCCAACACGTCCACCACCTGGAGGGCAATCCAGGACCCCACCAGGTAGATGCCCAGCACCTGCCAGAGCGACCGACGGTGGACTTCGTGAATGATGTTCTTCAAGGGCGAGCCGACGGGAGGGGGGTGAAGAAAACACTATGGGTGGGCTCACCGCCCTTGGGCAACCCCGAAGGTTCTCAACCGCTAACAAGGACCTCCCCGGGGCCGGGCGGAGCGTTCCCGCTGGGCGGAAGCCGAGGCACGACCGGCGCTGAGCATTCCGACCATCGAAGGCACGCCTTTACCCCTACCCCTGTGTGCCTTACCATGAAGTAAGGATTTCATACAAGGTAAGGGCAATGGCACACTCGACGATCACTTCCAAGGGCCAGACGACGATTCCCAAGGAGATTCGGGAGCACCTCAAGCTCAAGCCAGGCCATCGGATCGAGTACGTGGTGGACGAAGCGGGACGAGTGGTGCTTCGCCCGGCCACCTACGACATCCGGGACCTGCACGGGATTCTGCAGCGGCCGGGGCAGCCAACGGTGACTGTGGAAGAGATGAACCGGATCATCCGGCGGCGTCACGGGCTGAAGCCGTGACGGGATTCGACACGAACGTGCTCGTCCGGTACCTCGTCAGAGACGATGCCGACCAGGCGGCGGTGGTCTCCCGACTCATCGCGGATGCAGCGGAAAGTGGCGTCTCTGTCTATCTCAACAAGGTCGTGATCTGCGAGACCGTCTGGGTTCTGGAGTCGGCGTACGAGTACCCCAAGGACGAGATCGCCGATGCCCTGGAGAAGCTCCTCCTCACGCAGCAGTTCGACTTCGAGGGACGCGACCGCGTGTGGCGATCCCTGCGTCGGTACCGCGAGGGCAAGGCGGATTTTGCCGACTATCTGATCGGTGAGACCAACCACGCGCATGGGTGTGACCAAACCACCACGTTCGACCGCGCGCTGAGGGGCGAAGACGGATTCACGGTGCTGTCGTGAGGCACCGCAGCTCTTCGTACGGCGGCGCCGGAACGCGTGCCTGCCGCAGGAAATCGCGGCACTTCGAGGTCGGGTCGACGACGTAGCCCCCGTCACCATCGCCCTCCCTACCGAATCGTATCGTGCTGTAGCGCCCGATTCGAGGCCAGGTCGGCCGCGTCCCGCGCCTTGTCGATTGCGCGCAGGCCGGTGCCGATTCGTCCTGTTGGCGCTTCGGGTGCGGCCGTCGGCGCAGCCGCGACGTCGGGGGGCGCCGCGGTTTCGGCCTCGGCAGTGTCGGGGTCACCACAGGCAGCGAGTGCGGCCGTGATCAGAAGTGTGGTGGCGATGCGTCTCATGGGGCTCTCCGGGGGCTCGTGGGCATCTCGCTGACGCTCCTCTTTGAACGCTACATGCGTCTCCGCGGCGACGCGACGGATTTCGTACTGGACACATTGGCGCCAGTCCTATAATATGCATCATGCATATTCAATGGAGCGAGGTTCCATGACTGCCGCGTACCGACCCGGGATCCCCCTGAAACCCGTGCACTATCTGATCCTCGTGTTGCTGGCCGAGGAGCCCACGTACGGCGTCGAACTCATGGAGCGGGTGTCGGCCCGTTCGCAGGGAGCGATTCGGCTCAACGCAGGGTCGCTCTATCGCACGCTCGCGTCGCTGGTCGACGACGGGTTGGTGCGCCCGCTCGGTGAGCAGGCCCCGGCCGAGGGGGGAGGTGCGCCTCGCAAGATCTACGGTGTGGCGGCCCGGGGGATCGACGCCCTGAAGGCCGAGGCGGCTCGGCAGTCCGAGCTTCTCGAGTCGGTGCGTGCCCTCGACCTGCTCGGCGAATCGCCGTGAGCGGACTCCCCGCTGGCCTTCGGCGGCTGCTTCGGCTCCTGCCCCGGCGCTACCGACGCCTCTACGGGGCCGAAATCTGGGACGCGGTGAGCTATCGCTGGCAGAGAGCGGGAGGGGGCCGGCGCGCCTCGGCGGCCGCAGTATGGGACCTCGTGTCTGGAATCGCGGGCGTATGGGTGGATCAACTCGGGAGGGGTGTGATGGACACGACCTACGGATGGGCCGGTGATCTGAAGTTCGTCGGGCGCTCGCTCTGGAAGAGCCGCGGCTACGTCGTCACGGCGGTGACGGTGCTCGCCTGCGCGGTGGCCGCCAATGCGACCGTGTACAGCTACGTACGAGGCACCCTGTTGGCGCGGCCGTCGTACCCCGACCCGGCCACTGTGGCGGTGATCTGGGGCAGCAACCTGGAAGACGGGCAGCGGCGTGACGTGATCTCGGGGCCCAACTACGTCGACCTGCACGACCAACTGGGCACCGTCGACGCGTTGGCGGCCTTCCACTACGACGGGACCTATCTCGAGGTCGACGGCCGTCCCGAAGTCCTGGACGCCCTCGAGGTCACGGTCGACTTCCTCGATGTGTTGCGGGTGAGGCCGGCGCTGGGGCGGTTCTTCGACGAGTCCGATCGGTTCTCGGGCGGCCCCGAGTCGATCGTCGTGACGTATGGGTTCTGGCAGGATTGGCTTGGGGGCGACCCCGACGTGGTGGGCTCGAGCGTGGTGCTCGAAGACACCCCCCGCACGGTCATCGGGGTGCTCGCCGCCGATTTCAACTTCATTGCACCCGCGCCGGTCCTGCTCCCGTTGCGTGACGACGAACTCGCGGCCGACGATCGCGGGCGGATCCACTACCACCTGTTGGCCCGTCTCGGGTCCCGGGCCTCGTTTACCGACCTCCAACTCGAACTCGACCGGGCGACGCGCGAAATCGTGGCCGACTACCCGGGGTTCGAGGGGTGGTCGTTTCGAGCCGAGCGCCTGGACGTCGCCTCGGTCGAAGCGGTGCGCCCGGCGATCCTCATTCTGGTGGGCACCGTGCTCCTGGTGTTGCTGGTGGCCCTGACCAACCTCGCCACCCTGTTTCGGGTCCGGACGGCGACCCGGCAGGACGAGATCTCGGTGCGGGCGGCGCTCGGAGCGAGCCGACTACGGCTGGTGCGGATCCTGGCGCTGGAACCGTTCCTCCTGGCCGCCACAGGGGCGGCGGTGGGGCTCGCGGCTACCCCCTGGATCCTCTCGCGGGTGGCCGACCTCGTACCCCTGTGGATCACGATCCCGGACTCGGCCGCGCGTGTGCCCGTGGTGCGCGCCGCTCTCGATCCGGAGGTGGGGCTCGTGGCGTTTGCCACCGCGGTGGTGGGGGCCCTCGTGTTGACGGTGCCCGGCCTCATGAGACTCCTGCGTGAGCAGAGCCTGCACACGGGGCGTGGGGCTCGCACGCCTTCGGGCACCCGGCTCCTGGTCGGGGTCGAACTGGCCGTCACCACGGTGTTGTGTGTGGGAGCGGGCCTCCTGGTCCGCAGCCTCGACCAACTGCTGTCGACCGAGGTGGGCATCGAGGCCGAAGGACTCCTCACGGCCCGCTTCGCCGACGTCTGGGGGCTCGAGCCCGTCGAGCGCGTCGCGTACTTCGAGCAGGTGACGCAGGCGGTCGGGCAGATTCCGGGCGTTCGCAACGCTGCTGTGATCGACTACGTGGACTTCCTGGCCGAAGACGACTTCGCGCGGGTGTTCTTGTTGGACCGTGAACTCCAGCCACGAACCAGTGTGCGTGAGGAATGGCGCAGGATCGACGATGACCTCTTTGCCACCGCCGGCATCGCCGTGCGCGAGGGACGCGCGTTCGGTCCCGAAGACATGGTGGGCACACCCCGCACGGCGGTGGTCAACGAAGCCTTCGCGCACAAGCACTACCCGTCGGGCAACGCCGTCGGGCAACTCATCAGCACCCACGATTCCACGTATCAGGAGCTTCGCATCGTGGGTGTGGTGGCCGACGTGCGGTCACTGGGGCCCTCCACCCCTCCTCCGCCGATGCTGTACGTGCCGAACCAGGGCTCGGCCCGCGGCACGCTGGGGCTCTACGTGCGCGTCGAGGGTGACCCCGCATCGTTCACGGTCCCGGTCCGCGACGCCGTGTGGTCGGTCGATCCGACGCAACCGATCATCGATGTGGTGCCGATGGCGGGCCTGGTCGAATCGTGGGTCGCGATTCCCCGCGCCGCGCGCTCGCTGGTGGTGGCCCTCGCGGCTCTGGCCTGGCTGCTTGCGGCTCTCGGGGTCTTCGGAGTCGTCTCGTATGCCGTCCGTAGCCGTCGGGCCGAGCTCGGTGTCCGCATGGCCCTCGGGGCCTCACCCCGGCGCCTCGAACGGGACCAGGTGGTCGCCGCCATGCCGGTGATCATCCTGGGCGTCGGGTTGGGTCTGATCGCGGCGATCGTCGCCGCCCGTAGTGCGAGGGCGCTGCTGTTCGGGGTCGACCCGCTGGATCCCGTGTCGATCCTGGGAGGGGTCGCTGCGACCACCGTTGCCGCGCTCGTGGCCACCTATCTCCCGGCGCGTCGGGCCGGTCGGACCGACCCCCGCACGGTGCTCAGCGCCGATTAGACCCGTCAGGTCGAGCCCGGGTCAGACCGGTTTCCTCGCCGTCAGCAGGAAGAGGGGATAGGCGCGCTCGCCTTCGGGCCGTTCCTGGCGCATCACGAACGCCGTGGACGTTTGGGCCTCTCTGAAGCCGAGCCCCTCGACGAGCTCGACCAGCCGATCCCGATCGAAGCCGTGGTGCACGTCCATGTCGGGATCGTCGTGAAAGGTGCCGTCCTCGGTGTCCAGGTCGCAGACCGCCAACCAGCCACCCGGTGCGACATGGTCCGCCAGAAGGCGCACGGCGGCCATGGGGTCGGCGACGTGGTGCAGCGTCATGAGGGACACGATGAGGTCGTAGCGTCGGGGCAACGCCAGCGACTCGGGATCGAGGAGGAACGCTTGGCCCTTCCGGTGCGACCCGTCGGCGAGCTTGGCCTCCACCTGTCGGAGCATTCCCTCGGAGGTGTCGGCAAAGGTCACCGATGCGACGTGGGGGAGAAACCGGAAGCCGAGGAGACCCGTGCCGCTACCGAAGTCGAGGACGTCGGCGGTCGCTGCGGGGCGCACCCGGTCCATGATCTGGTCAGCGATCTCCGCGGCCCGCGCCGTCCGCGCGGGGTCGTCGTCCCAGGTTGCGGCTCTCTCGTCGAAGTGGTCGGACATGGGTGGGGTTCGGGTTGGGGGGGAAGAGGCGCCGTCCGGGCCGATTCTGATATCGTAGCTGTACGCGCCCGTCAGGACGATCGATCCGCGTTCCCAACTCGTAGGCACGCAGAAGGGGGGGGCGGTCGCGGCGCAACCCAGGTGGCCCGCCGACCTTTCTTGACGTGACCATGTCCCGCGCGCCAGTTCCCGGCCCCGACCACGACTTTGCCTGTAGGCCGTCGGCACAGAGGCGGCCCGACTGTGCCGGTCGACGGATGGGGCCCGGGAGGCCATGATTGGAAGGGATCGGGACCCCGAGAGGCTCTCGTTCTTCCGAAGACACCCTCGACGTTCACCTGAAAGGCTGGTGCCCCGTGCGCAGAGTCGGACATCCCCTTCTTTTCGGACTTCTCGCCATGGTGGTCGGGGTGTCCCTCTCCTGCAGGGGATCGGACCCGGCCGGGGAGGCGGAGGCTGCCTTCGAGTCCCTGGCTTCCGGGTACATCGAGGCCTGGAAGAACTTCTATCCGGAGAGATCCGCCGCTCTGGGTCTCGAAGAATTCCGGGATAGGACCGGGGATCGCTCTCCCGCGGGAATCGAGGCCTGGGCCGCATTCAACGACTCCATCCTGGCCCGTATCTCGACCGCACCGGCCACCCTCCCGCTGGAACTCCGAATCGATCTCCGCCTCATCCGCAACAAGGGCAGGGCGGAGCGTTCCCGCTGGGCGGAAGCCGAGGCACGGCCGGCGGCGAGCGATGCGGGGGCGGCTCGGTCCGACTTCCCCCTGGGACGGGACGCCTACGCGGCAGCGCTCCTCCAGTACTACGACATGGAGATCACGCCGGAAGAAGTGGCGGAACGGGCCCTCGGGGAGATCCGGGACGTTCGGCGGCTCATGGCCGAAACGGCGGCCGCGTACTGGGCGGAGGCCCACGCGCAGACGCCGGCGGACCCGCCCCCCGCAGACGAGGGCGTCCTCGTCGCCTGGGCGCTGGCGGAGATGGAGGGGGACCGGGCGTCCAGCCAGGAGGAGTCCCTGGAGCTCTTCACCCGCTTCGCCGACGAGGCCGAAGCCTTCGTCCGGGAGGTCGGCATCGCCACCCTACCGGCCGAGCGCACGCTGGACATCGTCCTCACGCCGGCCAGTGCGGGGCCCGTGCAGCGGATCGGATTCGTGAGGCCTGCACCTCCCTTCGATCCCACGGCCCGGACGGTGCTGAGCATTCCGACCATCGAAGACACCTTCCCGTCCGCAGAGAAGGAGGACTTCTACCGTTCCTTCAACAACCACTTCAACAAGGCCATCATCGTCCACGAGCTCGTCCCGGGGCACTACATGCAGGCGAAGATCGCCTCCACGAACCCCCGGCAGGCCCGGAGCCTGTTTCCCTACGAGCCCTACATCGAGGGTTGGGCCACCCTGGTGGAGAAGATCGCCCTGGACGCCGGGTGGGACGACCACAACCGCCTCACCTATCTGGCCCACCTGAGAAAGCGCCTGGAAAACGCCAACCGGGCCTACACCAGCGTGCAGGTCCACTGTTTCGGCTGGACCGAGGAACAGGTCCTGCGATTCTCGGTGGAGGAATCCCTCGTGGCGCCGCAGTTCGCCAAGAGCCTCTGGGGACGCCTGGAAGGGAGCCCCATGCAGGTGACGAGCTACTTCCTGGGGGCGGATCTGCTCAGGCGGATCCTGGAGGCGGAAAAGGAGCGGCTGGGGGAGGGATTCGACGTCCGGGCGTTCAACGATGCGATCCTTCGGGTCGGGCCCGTGCCCTTCGACCTCATCCCGGAGGTGCTGGCCTCGCGATAGGGTGACCCGCCACGGGGGTGCGGCCACTCGGCAGCTCGTGAGGCCAACGGGGCAGGGTGGCCCGCCACCGGGATGCGGCCGCTCGGCAGCTCGTGGGGCCATGGGGCAGGGTGGCGGGTCGCGGGGGATGCGGCCACTCGGCAGTTCATGGGGCCAACGGGGCAGGGTGGCGGGTCGCGGGGGATGCGGCCACCCGGCAGTTCGTGGGGCCAACGGGGCAGGGTGGCCCGCCACCGGGATGCGGCCGCTTGGCAGTTCGTGAGGCCAACGGGGCAGGGTGGCGGGTCGCGGGGGTGACCGGCGATGGTGCACTCTCTTGGTGCGAGGCCCGCGCCGCCCTGGCCTGGCGACAACATCCCAGGGCGGTAAGGTTGCGCGGCCTGGTGGGATGTTCACCTCGCTATGTGGCAGGAAGATACCGCGTGCCGTTGCGCCACCCGCCCCCGGTGGGATGTTCACCACCGCATATGGCAGGAAGACGACGCGTGCCGCCGCGCCACCCGCCCGGTGGGATGTTCACCACCGCATATGGCAGGAAG
>CAZFRU010000023.1:0-63645 GCA_964521385.1 uncultured Gemmatimonadaceae bacterium
CCTCATGCACGGCAAGCTCCCCCTCACTCAACCCATTTGAAACAGCGAGGAGCCCGAGAGGGGATGCGATCGACTTGGACTCCGAGTCCGTCCGGGTCCGCGTTTGGGGTGTAGACATGACTCTCAGGCTGGCGGCCAGATTGTCGACGTCGGCATCCTGACGATCCGTGCGGGATTTGGGAATGGCGTGCGACCATGATTGGGTGCGCAGTCGGCGGGGCGCGAAGGTGGTGCTCTCGGACATCAACCTGGAGCGGGCCGAGCAGGTGGCGACGGGGATCCATGAAGCGGGGGGGACGGCCGTGGCCCTTCACCAGGACACCGCCGACCGGGAAGACTCCGCAAAGGTCGTCCAACTGGCCCTCGACCACTGGGGCGCACTGCACTTCGCCGTGAACAACGCCGGCATCGGAGGTAAACAAGCGCCCACCGGAGAGGCCGACCTCGACGACTGGGACCGGGTGATCGACATCAACCTCAACGGGGTCGTCTACGGCATGCGCCATCAGATTCCGGCAATGCTGGCGACAGGGGCCAAGGACTGCGCGATCGTGAACATGGCCTCGATCCACGGGGCCGTCGCGGCCGTCGGCAACTCGGCCTACACCGCCGCCAAGCACGGCGTGGTCGGGTTGACGAGAAATGCCGCCGCCGAGTATGGACCCCAGGGGCTACGCATCAACTGCGTCGGCCCCGGCTACATCGAAACGCCGCTCCTGGCGGGGGCCTCCGACGAGGTCCGCAAGATGCTGATCTCACGACATCCGCTCGGACGCCTGGGACGACCGGACGAGGTCTCGTCCCTGGTCTGCTTCCTGCTGTCCGACGAAGCGTCGTTCATGACCGGAGGCTACTACCTCGTCGACGGCGGGTACACGGCGGTCTGAACCGGGGCGGCGGCTCGCATCCCACGGTGTCGCACGCCGAGGGGCCGACTGTGTCGGGAGCCCGCCCTCGCCATCCGGGGGGCCCTGGGCGGACCCACCCGCGTCCGGCCGCCTCTGTCGGGCGCTCCAGCGTGCATTTATAGTGCCTCGCATGGAGCCCCTTACACCCCAGGAGGCGGTGGCGTTGATCGACCCTTCCTTCCCCGAAGACCGCTCCACCCCGTTCTCGATGGACGGCGCCACCTTTCGTCGTCTCGGGCATGCCCTCGTCGATCGCCTGGCACGGCATTTCGACGAGGTGGGCGAGGGTCCCGTCACGCCGGGCGAATACCCGGAGGTGGTACGAAGCGCGCTCGGCGCGCAGGCGGGGCTTCCCGAACAGGGCACGGATGCCGAGGTGATCCTGACCGAGGCCACCGACCTCCTGCTCGACCATTCGCTCTTCAATGGGCATCCCCGGTTCCTGGGCTACATCACGGCCTCGCCTGCGCCGCTGGGTGTGCTCGCCGAGCTCCTGGCCTCTGCCGTGAATCCGAACGTCGGGGCCTGGGCGCTGTCGCCCATGGCCAGCGAGATCGAGGCCCAGGCGGTGCGCTGGATGGGGGAATTGATCGGCATGCCGGAGGGGAGCGGCGGCCTCCTGGTGAGCGGTGGCAACATGGCCAATACCGTGGGATTCTGGGCTGCCCGCGCCGCGGCCGGTGAACGATGGAGGATCCGGGAGACGGGAGTGTGCGGCGGCGCCTCGAGGCTTCGCGTGTACGCCTCGGCCGAGACCCACACCTGGCTCCAGAAGGCATCCGACCTCTCCGGTATGGGCACCGAGTCGGTGCGATGGATTGCGACAGATACCGAGCAGCGCATGGACCTCGACGCTCTGCGTGACGCGATCTCAAACGATCGGCAGGCGGGTGACGAACCGATGATGGTGGTCGGCACGGCGGGATCGGTCAGCACGGGAGCCGTCGATCCCCTCGGCGACATCGCCGCGATCTGCCGTGCCGAGAAGGTCTGGTTCCATGTCGACGGCGCCTACGGTGGGTTCGCCGCGGCCTCTCCTGCGGCGCCCGACACCCTGCGCGAGCTCGCCCTGGCCGACTCGGTGGCGGTCGACCCACACAAATGGCTCTATGCCCCGCTCGAGGCCGGCTGCCTGCTGACGCGCGATCCCGCCCGGCTACGAGCGGCCTTCGCCTACCACCCGCCCTACTACCACTTCGGATCGGAAGTCACCAACTACGTCGATCTCGGACCCCAGAACTCGCGTGGATTCCGTGCGTTGAAGGTCTGGATGCAGCTGCGCCAGGCTGGTCGCGCTGGCTACGCGAAGATGATCTCCGAAGACATTGCCCTCGCGCGCAGGCTCGACGAGCGCGTGCAGGAGCACCCCGAACTCGAGGGCGGTCCCGGAGGCCTCAGCATCTCGACCTTTCGCTACGTGCCACCCGAGCTCGCCAGCGGCGTCGGCACCCCCGAGGTCGAAGCCCAACTCGAGGCGCTCAATCGGGAGATCCAGGCGCGGATGGAGCGGGGCGGCGCGGCCTTCGTCTCGAACGCCGTGGTCGGCCCCCGCTACCTGCTGCGGGCCTGCATCGTGAACTTCAACACGGCGGCCGCCGACATCGACGCGATTCCGCCGCTGACCGAAGCGCTCGGCCGCGAGGTCTGGCTCAGCCGCCCAGCGGAGTGACCAGAGCCGACGGCGCCCCGCCACCGATCTCCTTCAGCTTCTGACGGGCATTGTCGTTACCCGGATTCAGCTCCAGCGATTTCTCATAGTATCGGATCGCATCGTCGGTGCGCCCCGCCAGGGCCAGAGCTTCGGCCCAGGAGTCCCATACATTGAAGGAGTTCGGGTACGAGCCCGCGTTGAGTTCGAAGAGGGTGAGTGCGCCCTCGAGATCGCCCCCGCTCAGCCAGCCGTAGCCCAGGGCGTTCACCTCGATCTCGGTGAAGAGCCTCGCGGTGGCGGGATCGGACTTCCACTCATCGTGGAAGGCGCGCATCGCCTCGACGCCGTCGGCGGCCCGAATCGCGGCCAGGCGCTCCCAGAAGGCGGCGAGAGTGAGCTGCCGCAGGGTGCTTCTCGGTACCGGAGGGGCTTCGGTGGTGGGCGGGAAGCGGTTGATGTAGTCGTTGACGTAGAGCCGGTCCTGACCGGGGCCGGCCGCGATGCCGTTGGGAAAGGTGAAGGTGGCCTCGAGAGCCGGGCCGTCGAGCTCGCCGATCGTTCCCGACCCCGCGACGGCCGTGACCTCGCCGGCCCGGGTGACCCGATAGATGCGGTGCCCCTGGAAGCTGGTGACGTAGAGGTCGCCCCGGGCGAGCGCCACATGGCCATTGCCGCCTCCGGGGAGGAGTGCGAGTTCGGAGACGGTGCCATGGGGGTCGACTTCCAACACCCGTCCGTCGCTGAAGTTGGCCACGAAGAGCGCGCCGTCGGGGGCCCTCGTGATTCCGTTGGGACAGTTGAAGAGGTCGCTGCTCGCAAACGAGCTCACGGTGCCGGATGGAGAGACCCGCGCGATGGTGTTGGCGTTGCAATTCGAGACGAAGAGCTCGTCGTCGTCGCCGACCACTATGCCCACCGGCCCCTGCAGCCCTTCGGCAAAGGTCGAGACGGTGCCGTCTCGCTCGATGCGGGCGACGCGGTTGCCGGTGAATTCGCTCTGGAGCAGTCGCCCCTTCGAATCGACCGCATTCCCGGACGTGCCATACAGGCCGGTGGCGAAAACCTCCCGACGGCCGTCGGGCCACACCTTGTGCACCACCTCTCCGAAGTCGGCCACATAGACGATCCCGAGTCGGTCCACCGCCACTCCCCCCACCGCTCCGACCAGTGTGTCGGTCACCGTGCGCACGCGGTCGCCCCGAGCCCCGCCCTGCCCCGCCACCGCCTCGCCGCCGAGGCAGACGGCCACACACACCAGGGCCACGACGTCTCTCATCCGCTCCCCCCATGACACCGCGCCAGCATCGACCCCGCCCACCATATCCTCAGCCTCCCCCGAAAGAAACGGACACGGAGCGGTACGCGCCAACCGGGGTTGGATTTCAGGAGGGGGTAGGGGTCGAGCTCATGTGCGGAAGCTGCCTGCCCCTCACTTCCGCCCGCCGCCCTCCAGCAGTTCGAAGACGTTCAGGACCATGACCGTTCGATCCTGGCCCGCGCCGCCGTCGAGCGCCCGCATCATGAGAAAACGCCGATCGTCCACGTCCACGTCGTAGAGGGTGTAATACTCCCCCAGCCCCGCAGTCAGAAGCCCGGAGTCGAGGTGGAACAAGGTGGTCTTCTCTCCGAGTTGCAGGCTGTCTCCCAGCTGCACCTCGACCGCCACCATGTTGCGGGCGTCGTCGATGTAGAAGAGCTCGCGGCCGGTGCGTCCCCATCGGGGCTCACTGCCTCCCGTCGTGGACACCTGCTCTCGGCGACGGTTGAGGTCGGGAAAGGGCCGGACATAGACCTGGGTGATTCCGCTCTCGTCCGACTCGTAGGCGAGCCACTTTCCGTCGGAGGATAGCGCGATGGCCCGTTCAGCGGAGGGGGTCTCGACGATGTGCTGCGCCGTGCCGTCCAGGCGGCTCGCGATCAGGTTGCTCGATCCCTCGCCGATGAAACGGGCCGCGATCCAGTCCCCACCGGGGGCCATCTGGAGTTCGAAGGGAACGAAGTCCTCGGCAAAGTGGATCGTATCCGGAAAGGGCGTGACGAAGTCGGTTGGGAGGACCAGGCTCGCAAGGCCCCACTCACTGCTGCCGAGGTAGGTGATGGCATCTCCAGAGGGGGTCCACCGCGGGCGCGTCGCTTGAATCGAGTTGTTGGTGAGTCGCTGGAAGGGCCCGTTCGGGAGTCGCTTGATCCAGATGTTCGACCGGGATAGGTCCCCACCACCTGCGCTCGTGGCGACTCTCGTCCCGTCGGGGGAGAGGGAGAAGCCCCGATTGTTGCCTGGACTCGAAAAATCGTAGGTCCAGTCGGGGTCGACCACCTCCATGGCCCCGGAGCGGTCGACCCACACGGGCTGCACCTCCTCACCATCCGATGATGCCTGGAGGTACACGAGGGTGCCCGAGGCTGAAACGTCGAAGAACGGGGTCCCGGGGCGGAGCCCCTCGGCGATCTCGACCAGGTTCGCCTCGATCCGGAGTGCCTTCTCATCGAGGCGAGCAGCGACCAGGCGGCCCTGCTGATCGACAAAGACCAGATGACCGCTCGCAGTCGGCTGTGCCGCCACGACGTTCTCCAGGAGGACCGCGCGCTTGCGGTCCGAGAGCCGCAGAATCTCGATCCGGGCGCCACCGGAGGCCCGTGCGACGGTCATGACCACCGCCTCGCCGGATGCGGTGAGTCGTGGAGAGTTCAGGATCTGATCTCCCTCCGCGCGCTCGACCAGGAGCTCTCGGTCCTCCCCACTTCCCGACACCCGTCGCACGCTCCCGTCGAAGCTCGTGTAGTAGACGCGGCCGTCTGCCCCCCAACTCGGGCAGCAGGCCACCGAGTCGGCGATCGGCCGAGACACCCCGCCCTCCTGGAGCGGCACCACCTTGAGGGTTCGGTCGGTCTGATGGAGAAAGGCCACTTCGGTGCCGGTCGGAGACACCGTCGGCATGATCCCGTTTCGGGTGCCTGGCACGGCCGTGCTCCCCAGCGCATCCAGGTGCCGAATGTGAAGAGAGGCCATGGGATCCGCCGGGCCTGCAACGGCGTTGAACACCAGGAACGAACCATCCGGCGCCAGTGAGTACGGCATCGGAGCCCCCTGGATCGGAGTGGCCTCGAGTTCGAACGCCACCAGCGGGTTGGCCGGCGTCGGCTTCAGGAGTGCCCAGGCCGCCAGCCCCGCCAACGCGACCGTGATCCCGGTATGTACGGCACGCTTCCATCCCACGCCCGGGGCTCCGGCGCCTGCCGCTCCCCCGACCGCCACTCCGTGCCGAAAGCCTGGGTCCCGGAGGGCGTGCGCGAAGTCCCGGGCCTGTCGGAATCGGTCCGCCGGCACCTTCTCGAGGGCCTTCCGGATGGCCGCGTCGACATGCGCGGGGACGGAGGCCCGGGTCTGGGCCGCCGAGACCGGCTTGCCCTGGATGATCTTGCCGAGCACGGCCTGCGCGGTATTGCCCGGGTAGGGCGGTTCGCCGACCAGCATCTCGTACAGCACGCAGGCGAGCGAATAGACGTCGCTGGCCGGCCCGACGTACTGGTCGCCGGTGGCCTGCTCGGGGCTCATGTAGTAGGGCGTTCCCACCGACAGGCCGGTCTCGGTCAGCCGATCCCCTCCGGCCGCCCCCACGGCCAGGGCGATGCCGAAGTCGGCCACGAGCGGCTCGGCGCCGCTCAGGAGGATGTTGCCCGGCTTGATGTCGCGGTGGATCACCCCCTTGTCGTGCGCGACCTGCAAGGCGTTGGCCACCGCCACCGCGATGCGTACGGCTTCGTCGACGGGCAGCTGGCGCTCGCGCCCGATGCGCTCTGCCAGCGGCTCGCCGTCGATGTGGGGCATGACGTAGAAGAGAAAGCCGTCGGCCTCGCCCGAATCGAAGAGCGGCAGGATGTGGGGATGCTGCAGGTTGGCCGTGGTCTTGATCTCGGCGAGAAAGCGCTCGGCGCCCACCACCGCGGCCAGGTCGGGCCGGAGCACCTTGAGCGCGACCTTGCGATCGTGCTTCAGATCGTCGGCGAGGTAGACCGTGGCCATGCCCCCCTGACCGAGTTCGCGCTCGATCAGGTAGCGCCCCGCCAGTGCCCCATTGAGACGCTCCACGGCGTGCGGGCTCATCGATGGCACTCGGCAGCGTTCAGGGGGAAGGTCGGGTCCGTCATCGGGTCAACCTATCGGGGCCCATGGCTCGGCGCGCCAGTACGGCGCCGTCCGGGTCCGTACACGTGGAATCGAAGCACCCGCCGAGTCGTGTGCCCCACGATGCTCCAGCGCGTGGTCGTGGTAGGCAGGGGCTTCAGGCGCTGGACTCCTGAAGGAACCGTGAGACGACGGCCACATAGTCTTTCGGGTGCGACCTGTAGGGTGCGTGGCCGGCACCGCGAAAGACGTGGTGCTGTGCCTGTTTCAAGCCCTTCTCGAGCCGTCGCATGATGAGCCCGAACCAGGCGGGGCCTCGGTCTCCTTCGGACAGCAGCGCAGGCCCGGAGTATGCGGAGAGGGCGCGAAGGTCGAGTTCGTCCCACCGGGGGTCGTCCTGCTCCTCGAGCCAGGTGAGGGCGTTGCTCTTGTAGGTCTCGCGGACCGCGTGGGGAAGTGCGGCCCAGCCCCCGGGCCCGAGCGCGACGTCGTCGATGAACTGGCGTGCGCCTCCTGCCAGATCGCCCGCCCGGAGCCGCTCGATGACACGGTCGATCTTCTTCTGGGTCGCGTCCATCGCGGGTCCGAGCTGAGGATCGTCGCGGGTGAGCGACAGAAGAGGAGGCTCGTGGACCGTCAAGCTTCGGAACAGCGAGGGCCGGCGGGCGGCCAGACCGAGTACGATCGATGCACCGAACGAGGTGCCGGCGACATGCGCCGGCACGATCTCCAGGTGGTGGAGCAGCGCTGCGAGATCGTCTTCGTCGTCGAGCCGGAGGCCCGTGCCGGGACGCTCACTCCGGCTGTGGCCTTGGCGGTCGAAGGTCACGACCCGGAACGACGCGGCCAGGACGTCGGCGACCCCCTGCCAACTCGAGTGGTCACCCCACGAGCCGTGGACCAGCACCAGAGGCTCGCCCCGACCAGCGACGTGATAGTAGAGCCCGACTCCATTCACTCTTGCCTGTGGCATCGTGGAGCCCCCGTCCCGAATGCCTCGATCAACCGCGACGTGACAGGACCGATATATGTACGGATCGGGCGCCGGGTCAACCGGATCTTCGCACCGCGCCGGGCGTCGCCTCTGGCCCAGACGCGGGCCGAGCTATCCCGCCGCCACCTTCAACGCTTCGGCCAACTCCGAACGCGCCGCGAGTTCGGCCTGAAGCGGGACGATGACCTCGCGCTCGACGACTTCGCCGACTCCGGCGACGAGCTGCGCCTCGGCCCGGGCGGCGCGCCGCCGGGCACCCACGCGGGCCAGGAGCCGACCCACGCCCGCCGCGATCCAACCGCCTCCGACCCCTCCAAGCGCCATGAGCGTCGGCCAGGGCACCCCCTTCCACTCGGGCGTCGGAGGTTCGGGCAGGCGGAACCAGGCGAAGCCGAACAGCACCGCCAGCCAGACGAGCCCCCCGAGGGCGATGCCGAGCAGCACCCATTGGAGCCCGCCCAACGCCCCCCACCACGCCGGAACCCGGGCGGCGCCGAGACGGGCCGAGGCGAGCGCCCGGTCCAGTGGATCGACCAGCCGATCGGGCTCTCCGACGACGACCTCGCGCACCCGGGCCGGCCACGGTCCCTCCAACCCCCGACTCGTTTCGTCGGCGAGGTCACGAAGACCCTGGCGAATGTCGGCCAGCGAGGCTCGGCCGGGCCGCGGAAGTGAGGTGGCGGCCCTCTCGCGTCCCGCGCGGATTCCCAGCCGACGCAGGGGGTGGGCGCGGAGTCGTGACAGCCACCGGGTCACGGGCCAGCCCACCTCGAGGCCAGCGTCCCGCCGATAGCCCCGGGCCACGGCATCGACCAGGGTGGCCCCACCCGCCGCATCGGTGAGCAGCTGGGCCAGCCGGGCGCGGGCCTTCCGGTCCGGTGGCCGGGCTTCGCCCTCGAGGGTGGCCTCGCTCCGCATGGCCTCGACCACGTCATCGAGGTCGGCCTCGATGCGTCGCACCGCCGCCCGCTTCTCGGCGACCCGCTCGGCGAGCCGGTCCCGCAACTCGTCGATTCCCCGGCCATCGCGAGCCGAGGTTGCAATCACCGGCACCCGACCGAGCCCATCGGACTCGAGCAGCGCCGCGAAGTCGCGGAGGCAGGCCCGCACCGCCTCGGCCGACAGTCGATCGATCTGGTTCATCACGAACAGCATCACATCGGCATAGCCCGCGAGCGGTACCAGGAAGCCGTCGTGGAGGGCGGCGTCGGCGTACTTCTCGGGATCGACCACCCAGACGAGTTGGTCGACCAGCGCCACGAGGCGTCCCATCTCGAGACGGTTCTCGAGGCGCACGGAGTCGTGGTCGGGGAGGTCGAGGAGCACGAGCCCGTCGAGCACCGGGTCGGCCGTGCCCTTGCGGTGTACCCGACTCACGCCGAGCCACTGTAGCAGCCCCTCGGCCGACGCCTCCCCCCAGACGCAGGCGTGGGCGACGCCCGTCGTGGGCCTGCGCACGCTCACCTCCGAGAGTGGCTCACCGACGAGTGCATTGAAGACCGACGACTTCCCGCTCCCCGTGGCACCCGCGAGCGCCACCACCGTCCACTCGCTCCCGTGCGTGAGGCGGGTCCGGGCTCGTTCCACCACGGCGCCGGCGGCCGACAGCGTCGCCTCACCCAGCCGCCCTCTGGCAAGATCGGCTGCACGCTCGAGGGCGTCGAGCCGCTCGCCGACCCCGGGACCGCGCCTCTTCACGTCGAGGCCCCCGCGAGGTCCCGGAGCGACCCAGCCGCACCGGGGTCGCCCAGGGCCGTCGCGACCCTGCCTGCGAAGCGGTCCTCTTCGGCGGCGAGCAACACCCTCACCCGCTCGAGCAGCAACTTGCGGGCTCTACTCGCAAGCGATCGAACCGCCTGTTCGCCGAAGAGGGCGGTCAGGAGGGTCTGCGATACCGTGGCCGTCCCGCCGGCAACGCCCACCTCGATTCCCGTCAGTCCCCCCGTGTGGGCGAAGGCCACGATCATGAGAGCGACACCGATCGTGTTGATTCCGAGAGACAGGGCCCGTGCCACGACTCGCTTCTCCTGGCCCGCGTCGCGGACGAGATCGAAGACATCGCGTTCCCACTCTCGCAGTGCCGCTTCGACCCGCTCGGCGAGGTCGGATGTGTGCCGGGACAATGCTCTTCCCTCGCCTTCCAGCAGGGCGCGGCCCGCTGCCGTCTCCTCCCATGCCTCCACCGTCCGCAGCGCGGCCTGGTCGGCTTCGGAGAGGACCAGGCGCGCCACCGACGACTCGATCTGTCCGCGCACCTCGGCCACGGCCGGATCGCGCCCCGTGACGAACGAGGTGAGGCGGTCGCGAAAGCGGCCGATGGTCGTCTGGAGACCGCGCATGAAGTCGCCCGTGCCCACGAGATCCTGCCACCGCTCGAGCACCTCGCCCCTGAGCATCGTTCCGGTGCGCAGCCCTTCGTCGACGGCCTCGAGGGCCTTGCGATAGGCGCGGTCGGCCGAGTCCCGGAGCCCATCGCCCACCTCGATCTGTGCCTCGCGCCAGCGCGCCACCTCGATGGCCCGCGCCGGCACGGTGGACAGGGCACCCTCGAGCGTCTGTCGGATCACGCGACCCCGTGTCTCGGCGTCGGCGGCAAGGCCGTGAAGCCACCCTCGAATCGGTGCGACGAGAGCCGACGGCAGGGCGTCGTCGTCGAGCTCCACCTCTTCGAGGGTGAAGACCTTCGTGCCCTCCAGCCCCCGCTCCCTCAGCATCTCGGACAGGTGGGACGCCACCTCCGGGCCCTTCCCCTCGGGCACCCGATTCAGCACCAGGGCCAGTGCCGTGCTGCGCTCGCGGGCCTGCTCGAGAAACCCCCAGGGCACCGCGTCGGCGTAGCGCGCGGCAGTGGTCACGAAGAGCCAGAGGTCGGCCGCCGACAGCAGCTGTGTGGCCAGCAGGCGGTTGGCCTCCTCCACCGAATCGATGTCGGGTGAATCCAGGAGCGCCAACCCACGGGGCACCGCGGCCACCGGCAGGAGCACCAGGGCCGCGCCGGCCGCCGATCCGTCTCCCGTCACCCGGGTCAATCCGGGAAACACCCGCTCGTCGGAGAACCAGTCGACATCGTCGGGATGGCACACGAGCACGGGCGAACGGGTCGTGGGCCGCAGCACGCCCGTGCGGGAGACGGGCCGACTCACCAGGCCGTTGATCAGCGTCGACTTGCCCGCTCCGGTCGATCCCCCCACGACGGCGAGGAGGGGCGCGTCCAGATTCGATAGACGGGGAAGGAGGTAGTCCTCGATCTGGGCGATCAGTTCGTCCCGGATCCGGCGGTGCTCGTCGACACCGGGCACCTCGAGTCCGAGCCCGGTGGCACGTAGGGCGTCGCGGAGCCGCCCGAGCCACTCGGCGGTGCGGGGGGTCAGGGACGGGGCGGCCAAGGCGTCGGAAGTTGAATGCGGAGCCCGGAGGCGAAGACGGAGCCCCGGATCGGGACGATGATCCCGAGGTCCACTACCGATAAGATACCCTCAGGGGTCTCTTCGCGCCCCTGCGACCGGTTGGAGGATGTCGCAACGGGTACTCGATCGAGACCGCGACTGTACCGCGAGAAGGTGTGGAGGCCCGACGCGACGCAAGACCCCCGCGGGGGGTGCACGAGGCAGAGCCACGCAGAGACACGGCAGCCCCCCGCGCGCTCCGCATCGGAACGCGCCGGGGCCGCCACCGCCGGTGAGGCCGAGCTACATGCCGCCGCGACCGCCCTCCATCGTGCCACCGACGATCTCTTCGCCGTCCGGCGTGCGGTACGTCGCGGTGAGCTTGCCGACCATACGGCCGTCGTGCAGAACTGCTGCGGTACGCGTAGAGACCATGACTCCCGCACGAAGCACGCTCTCGTATTCCGGTGCCTGGAGGATCAGGCTGTCACCAGACATGGAGGCCTGGGTGGCGATCGGGTCTCGATCCGGAAGGGTCATCATCCATTCGGTGCCGTTGGCCGAGCCCACCAGCTTCACCGGGACCGGATCAGGCGACCCGTCGACCATGGCCGTCAGGTCCCAGGTGCCGGCGAAGTCGGCAAGGGTGGGGGTGGTGGCCATATCCATCTCCATCTCCGCGTCCTCCGCAGGAGCAGCATCCTCGGCAGGGGAACACGCAGCAAGGAGAAGGGTCACGGCCAGCACAGCGATGGGATTCCGCATGGGATACTCCCGAGTGGAGGGAAGAACAACAGTGGGGGGATGGCCGAAAGTGTACCCATGGCAACCACGGATTGCGAGGGTTTTGTTCGTGGCGGCCGTCACGTCGGTGTGCGGCGGCAGTGAGTCCCGGGCGCCGGGCGGAAGCCTGGCCGGAGACGATGCGCCGCTGGCCTGGTCGATCGAACCCATCTATGAGATCGGAGGCGCCAGCGCAGCGGCATGGGACGCCTTCGGGGCGGTCGCTGCCGTTGGGTTCGACGGCGCAGGGCGCCTCTACGTGCTGGATGGCGTCGCCGGAAAGGTGACGGTGGTGGACCGTGACGGAGGGCTGCGGCACACCGTGGGAGCGCCCGGAGACGGGCCCGGCCAGTTCGGGAGCCCTTCGGCCATGGTCGTGAATCCGGATGGGAGTCTGGTGGTCTACGATGCGAGGCGCCGCAGCTTCATGGACTTCGAAGCCGACGGCGCCTACGTCGGCAGCCGCCCCCTCCCCGCCGATGCTCCGGCACCCCAGGGCGCCCTGGCCTCCCTCCCCGACGGCTCGCTCCTCGGGACCGGTGTGGGTGCCGTCGTGCCGAGCGAGAACGACCTGACCGGAGACGCCCGCCCCGTGGTGGTCCACCCCCCGTCCGGTGCGCCCCCGCGGACCGTCTACCGGGGGTGGCGGCCGCCGATACCCACGACTCGGGCGCTCACCGAAGACGAGACCGGCGGCTTCCGGGTGCGACTACCCCCTGTGATCGCCTTCCACCCCCCCCTCCTGGCGGTGCCGCTTCGGGATGGCCGACTGGTCGTGGTCGATTCCCTCGACTACCACCTGCGTCTACTGGCTCCGGACGGCGCGGTGGTCGCTTCACTGCGCCGGCCGATCGCGCCGACGGCGGTCACGGCTTCGATCCGCGACCTCGAGCGCGACCGGCGCCTGCGCCTCCTCGGCGACGAGCCCCCCCGCATGGAGGTGAGCGATGAGGACGGGAGGCGCGCCGGCACGGCCGTCGACCTGGTACGGAGGCTCGAAGAGGGGCGAATCGACGCCATGGGTTTTCAACCGTCGATCCCTGTGATCGAACAGATCGCAGTCGATCCGCGCGACCGCATCTGGGTTCAGCGCAGCTCGGGTGTGCCCGGTGTCGGCGGACCGACCGACATCGTCACCGCCACCGGCGAGTATCTCGGGACGCTCGCTCCCGGTACGCTGCGAACTCCCGCCGCCTTCGGCCCTGACGGACTCGTGGCCCACCTCATCGACGACGAGCTCGGCGTACCGGTGGTCCGGGTCGGCCGCTTGCGCACCGGGGCCTGAGCCACCCTCCTCGCATCCTCGGCTCGTCGCCGAGATGCTTGTGTCGAGTCGACGGGGGATCCACTTTCAGCGCATGGCCCGACCCAGGCGTCCTCCCTTCGCCGTTCCCCGGCTCGAATCCGTGTTGCTGGTGGCCCTCGCACTCGTCGGCATCGGCCTATGGACCTATCGAAGCCGTAAGACCCCGCCACCGACCGAATCGGGTGGGGCGCCGCTCACCTCCCTGGCCGTGCTTCCCTTCGAAAATGTGACCGGGGATCCCGAGCAGGAGTTCTTCAGCCAGGGGGTGAGTGACGAGATCCGCACCGCCCTCGGTCGTATTCCCGGCCTCCGGGTCGCGTCACGTACCTCGTCGTTCCATTTCGCGGCCGGGACGCGGAGCATCCAGGAGATCGCCGGCGAACTCGGTGTCGACGCGGTACTGGAGGGGAGCGTTCAGCGTGCCAACGACCGGGTACGCGTCAGCGTGAGCCTCGTCGACGCCGCGAGCGACCGACAACTCTGGTCGGAGGTCTTCGACCGGCAACTGGACGTGGAGACCCTCTTCCAGGTGGAAGAAGAGATCGCGGCTTCGGTGGCGGCGGCGCTCCAGGTCGGGCTGGGCACCGGCATCGAGAGCCTCGCCGGACCGGCGCCCGTGTCGATCGCCGTCCACGACCTGTATCTGCTGGGTCTGTACCACTGGAATCGCCGTACCGGCGACGAGCTGCTGCGGGCGGTCGACTTCTTTCTCGAGGCGTCGGCCCGCGATCCCTCGTATGCCCTGGCGCAGGCGGGACTGGCCAACACCTACGTGCTCCTGCCGCTGTATGCCGACGTGCCGGCTTCTGAAGCGATGTCCCTGGCCCGGGCCGCTGCGGACCGCGCCCTCGCCCTGGACTCGACCCTGGCCGAAGCCCACGCGGCCCTGGCCTTCGTGAGGACGGCCTACGACTGGAACTGGAGTGCTGCGGGGGAGTCGTTCGCCCGTGCGCTCGCCCTCGACCCGGACTACGCAACCGCCCACGAGTGGTACGGAATCTACCTCGACGCCCTGGGTCGCTTCGACGAAGCTCGGGTGCAGCACGAACGGGCACACGCCCTGGATCCGCTCTCGGCCATCATCAACGAGGCCTTCGCCAACCACTTCATCTATTCCGGCAGCTACGAGCAGGCTGTGACGCAGTTGCTGCGCACACTCGAACTGCAGCCGGACCTGCCGCTGGCGCTTCAGTTCCTGGCCGAGACCTACCTGCTTGCCGGGCGTCCCGCCGACGCACGGCAGACGCTGGCTCGATTGGCCGAGGTCACCGGCACCGATCCCGAGCCCTGGAACCGGGTCGTCACCGGCATCGAGTCCCGTGGGGCTCGGCCCGCCGCCCTGGCGGCCTTGCGGGAGATGGCCGATGCGGGATCGCTCAGCCCCTACCGGCAGGCCCAATACTACGCCTTGCTGGGGGCCGACGACGAAGCTCTGAGCGCGCTCGAGCAGGGTCTGGAGGAGAAGGACTGGCTCATGTTCCTGGTGAACGTCGACCCTGCCTTTGCGAATCTGGCACCGGCGGAGAGGTTTCGGCTTCTGCTGGCGAGGCTCGGCCTGCAACCACAGAATTGACGTCGCGCCGGGTTTCCGCGCACGCACATGTCTCGCACCCACGTAGGAGATGGCAACCAAGAGGTCCTTGCGGCGATTTGCGGCAGAGTTGAAGCGCCGTCACGTCATTCGTGTCGGCGTGGCCTATATCGTCGTGGCCTTCGCCCTGCTGCAGGGTGCCGATCTGGTCCTGCCCGCGCTGCTCATGCCGGAATGGACCTTCCGGCTTCTCGTCCTGTTGGTCCTCTTCCTCTTCCCCATCGTGCTGGTCCTGGCCTGGGTCTACGATCTGACCCCCGAGGGAGTGAGACGAACCGGCGAGTTGGACGGGGGAGCGAAGATCGCATCGCGCGGCACCGGCACCAACCCTGCGATGTCGGCTCTGGCGTCAGGTCGACCGCACCGGCAGCGAGGAGAGGGCGGCGATGCGGGCACCATCGACTCGCTGGCCGTCCTGCCCTTCTCCAACGCGGGTGGAGAAGACAGCGAATACCTCTCCGACGGCATCACCGAATCCATCATCAACAAGATGGCGACGATCGCGGGGGTGCGGGTGGTCCCGAGGGCGTCCGCATTCCGCTTCAAGAACCGCGACGACCTCCTGCCCTCGGATATCGGTCGGGAACTCGACGTACGTGCGATCGTCACGGGTCGGGTCCATCAGCGGGGTGGCGTCCTGGTCGCACAGGCCGAGCTCATCGATCTGGATTCCGAATCCCAGCTCTGGGGAGAGCACTACAACCGGCCCCTGGCCGACATCTTCACCGTCCAGGAAGAGATGGCCGAGGACATCGCGCGGTCGCTGCGGATCCAACTCACCGGAGCTCAACGAGAGCGGCTCCTGCACCGCGAGACCCACGATACCGAGGCGTACCACGCCTACCTCAAGGGCCGGTTCTATTGGAACAAACGCACGGCCGACGGCTTCAAGCTCGCCATCGTGCATTTTCAGCAAGCCGTGGACCTCGATCCGAACTACGCCCTGGTGTACACGGGCATCGCCGACACCTACAACGTCCTCGGCTACTACAACATCCAACCTCCGGACGATACCTACCCCCAGGCGAAGGCGGCGGCGACCAAGGCCCTGGAGCTCGACCCCGGATTGGGGGAGGCCCACGCCTCGCTGGGGTACGCGCTGCTGTTCTACGACCGCGATTACGAGGCTGCCGCCCGGGAGCTACGCCGGGCCATCGAGCTGGAGCCCAGCTACGCCACGGCACACCAGTGGCTCGGTTGGTATCTCCTGGTACAGGGACGCTTCGAGGCCACACTCGAGTCGCTACACCGTGCCGTGGAGCTGGACCCGCTCTCGCTGATCATCAACGATCACTACGGGTACGCCTTCTTCCTGAATGGTCGCTACGCCGAGGCGAGGGCCCAGATCGACAAGACGCTGTCGCTCGACCGTCGCTATCCCCTGGCCTACCAACGACTGGGCAACCTTCTCGTCCACCAGGGTGAGTTGGGCGCAGCCATCGCCGCCTTCGAGAAGGCCGTGGAGCTCTCCGGCGGCCTTCTGGCCCGGGGGTATCTCGGCCAGGCGCTGGCCATGGACGGCCGCGAGGTCGAAGCTCGTGAGCTCCTGGCTCAGCTGGACGCGGCCGAGGCGACGGCGTACGTATCCCCATTGGATCGGGCACTGATCCACGCAGGCCTGGGCGAGGTCGACGAGACCGTCCATGCGCTGCGCGCCGCGCTGGACAAACGTGCGAGTGACATGGTGCGGCTGCGCCTGCTGCCCTTTCCTGCAGTCGTGCGCGACGACCTCCGCTTCCGGCAACTGCTCGCCGAGGTGAGTCCGGTCGGGCAGACGCGGGCAAGCTGACGTGTCGACGCTCGAGATCTCGAAGCGCTTCACCCTCGACGCCACACCGGATCAGGTCTGGAGCTACCTGATCGAGCCTTCCCTCGTGGTGGGATGTCTTCCCGGCGCCACCCTCGAGCAATCCTCGGACGACGGGCGACACCACACCGGCCTCATCACGGTGAAGCTGGGTGCGTTCAGCGTTTCGTACCGGGGCAGCGCCGAGTTCGTCGAAATCGACGCCTCCGCGCGGCGCCTGCGCGTCGAGGGCAAGGGGCGAGAGAAGACCGGCGCCGGCGCCGTGTCCATGTCCATGTCGACCGATGTCGTGCCCACCGAGTCCGGGACGGAGGTCCGGGTGGACGCCGTCGTCGAGTTGGCCGGCAAGATCGTGTCGTTCGGCCGGGGAATGGTCGGGCCGGTGGCTGACGAGGTCCTCTCGTCGTTCATGGACTGCCTGTCCAGCACGCTGGCTGCGTCTCACGCCACCGGGACGACCGGCCGGGACGGACCGCAGCCGCCCCCCCCGGTCCAACCGCCGCCCATGGGGCTCGCGCTCCTCCTGCGCGCGGTGCGTCGCTGGCTGAGCCGACTCTTCGGCCGAGCCTAGCGGGACGCAGGCGGCGACCTACGACAGACTCGAGAGCGCAGCGGCCAGTTGATCCAGGCTCTCCAGATTGTGCACCGGACGGTGCTCGTCGACCTCGCCGAGCAACGCCCGGATTCCCGCTGCCCGAGGCTCGAACCCGTCGTAGCGCAGCAACGGATTGAGCCAGATCAGCCGGCGGCACGAACGACGGAGACGGGCCGCCTCCGTGGTGATCCCTCGCGCGCCATCACGATCCAGGCCGTCGGTGACCAGGAGCACGATCGCGCCGCGACCCAGCACCCTGCGCGACCAGAGACGGTTGAAGGCGCCCAGGCTCGCTCCGATGCGTGTGCCTCCCGACCAATCGTCGGCGAGGTGCCCTACCGCGGCGAGGGCGGCGTCCACATCGCGGTTGCGCAGCTGACGCGTGACGTTGGTGATCCGGGTCCCGAAGACGAAGGTGTACACCCGTGGGGTGGCCGTGGCGAGGGCATGGGCGAAGTGGAGCACCACGCGGGCATAGCGCTCCATGGAGCCCGAGATGTCGCAGAGGAGCACCAGCTCCAGCGGCCCCGGTCGACTCCGCCGCCACTCGAGAGGGGCCGCGCCGTGTCCGGAGCGGAGGTTGACCTGGAGGGTGCGCCTCAGGTCGATACGCCCCCGTTCGGGGTCTCGCATCCAACGCCGGGTCCGACGCTGCGGGAGATCGAGCTTCAGCTCCGAGACCATCCGGCGCGCCAGCGCCACCTCCGCGACCGTCATCTGCTCGAAATCACGGTGTCTGAAGATCTCCCGGTCGGACCAGGCGAGCACCACATCCTTCCCGTCCTCGTCGGGCTCGAGCCGTTGCGCGGTCGATCCTGACGGCTCGGGCCCGGGCTCGACCCGGCGCTGCCCGGGCCGCGGCGGTGGTGGGGGCATCGCCGTGGGCGTGCCCAGGGGGGCCAGATCCGTCGGCGCAGCGGTGGGCGCCCTCCACACCAGATCGAAGGCCCGTCGGAACACCTCGTGGTCGTCCCGACGCGTGACGAGGACCGCGTGCAGCGCCCAGAAGAGGTCCTGGCGTCGCGCCACACCCACGGCTTCGACAGCGCGGAGGGCGTCGATGGAAGCCCCCGCCCCGCACCGCACGCCTCCCCTCCGGAGCAGGCGCACGAAGCGCACCAGCTGGTCGGGAAACCCCGGTCCCATGCCCGTCGTCAGAGCGGCAGGGCGGCCAGCTCACGCTCCAGCTCGCGCAGCACCTCGGCGCCCTCCTCGCCCCGGATCCGCTCGACGTCGTCCTGATATTTGAGCAGCACGCCGAGGGTCTCGTCGACGGTGCCCTCATCGAGCGTGATCCGCCCCAGGGCGAGCAGCGCGCGCAGCCAATCGAGGGATTCGGCCACGCCCGGCGCTTTGAAGAGCTCGCGGCCGCGCAGCTTCTGCACGTAGGCCACCACCTGGTTCGACAAGCGCTGGTCGGCGCCGGGCACGCGCACCTCGAGAATCTCGAGTTCACGTGCAGCGTCGGGATAGTCGAGCCACTGATAGATGCAGCGACGCTTGAGTGCGTCGTGGATCTCGCGCGTGCGGTTCGAGGTGATGATGACCAGCGGCGGCTCGTCAGCCCGAATCGTGCCCACCTCGGGAATCGTGATCTGGAACTCCGACAACAGCTCCAGGAGAAAGGCCTCGAAGGGCTCGTCGGCACGATCCAACTCGTCGATGAGCAGGACCGGAGGCCCTTCGGGATGCGGTTCGAGCGCCTCCAGCAGCGGACGTCGGACCAGGAAGCGACGCGAGAAGATGTCGCGGGCGAGTGCCTCGCGGTCGACCCCCTGGGCTGCTTCGGCCAGCCGGATCTCGATCATCTGGCGGGCATAGTTCCACTCATAGACCGCCGACGCCACATCCAGCCCCTCGTAGCATTGCAGCCGAATCAGCCTGCGCCCGAGACCCGCGGCCAGCACCTTGGCGACTTCGGTCTTGCCGACCCCGGCTTCCCCCTCGAGAAAGAGGGGGCGCCCCAGAGCGAACGACAGAAACAACGAAGTGGCCAGTCCTCGGTCGGCGACGTACTCACCCCGGGCCAGGAGCGCCAGTGTCTCATCGACCGAAGTGGGAGCCGCTAGACGCACGAGGACACGGCCCGCTTCGCCATCACCCCCACGAGGTGGGCACGGTACTCGGCACTGGCCTCGAGGTCGGCAGCGAGTCCGTCGGGACTCTGGTGGACGCCGTCCAGGGAGTCGGCCGAGAAGCGAGCCTCGAGCGCGCGCTCCATATCCGCCTGACGGAAGATCCGCAGCGAAGCACCGGTCACCGCCACCCGCACCCCGGCCGGCCCCCTGGCCACCATCACCCCCACCAGCGCGTACTTCGACGCCGGGCTCGCGAACTTCACGTACGCGGCCACCTCGGGGATCGGAAACCGCACGGCGACCACGACCTCGCCCGGGTCGAGGGCGGTGGCGAACATGCCCCGGAAGAAGTCGTCCGCGCCGATCTCACGACGACTCGTCTCGACGGTGGCGCCCAGGGCGAGCAACGCCGCCGGGTAGTCCGCCGCCGGGTCGGCGTGGGCGATGGAGCCACCCAGGGTCCCGCGATTCCTGACCTGCGGGTCGCCGATGCCCTCGGCCAGAGCCGCCAGTGCCGGAATGGCCGAGCGCACCTCGGCCGACTCGGCCACCTCGGCATGGGTGGTCATGGCGCCGACGCGGAGCGCGCCATCGACCCGCGCGACGCCCCGCAGCTCCGTGACGTCGCGCAGCGACACCACCCGGTCGGGCGCCAGTAGATGATGTTTCATGGCCGGAATGAGGCTCTGGCCGCCGGCCAGGAGCTTGCCCTCGCTGCCGCTCGCGAGCAACGCGACGGCTTCGGCAAGAGACGAAGGACGATGGTAATCGAAGTTGTTCATGGCGTTTCCTGTGCCCCGACGCCCGACATCGCGGGGTCTGTCCGGTGGATGAGTCTCCAGACCTTCTCGGGTGTGGCCGGCATGTCCACGTGGCGCACACCGAGGTGCGCCAGGGCGTCGACCACCGCATTGATGACCGCGGGCGGCACGCCGATCGAGCCCACCTCGCCCACGCCCTTGGCTCCCAGGGGATTGTGGACGCACTCCGTGGTGTGGCGTCCCAGCTTGAACGACGGAAAGTCGGTCGCCCGGGGCATGGTGTAGTTCATGTACGAGGCCGTGAGCAGCTGGCCGCTGTCGTCGTAGACGGCGTGCTCGAGCAGCGCCTGGCCGATGCCCTGGGCCAACCCGCCGTGCATCTGCCCGTCCACGATCATGGGATTGATCACGGTCCCGACGTCGTCGGCGCATGAGACCCCCACCACCTGCACCCGACCGGTGTCGGGATCGATCTCCACCTCCACGACATGGGCCCCCGCCGGATAGGTGAAGTTCTTCGGATCGTAGAACGCCGTCTCGTCCAGCCCGGGCTCCAGATCGGCCGGGTAGTTGTGCGGTACGTACGCCGTGAGCGCCACCTCGCCGAGGCTCTTTTCCTTGTCGGTGCCCGCCACCCTGAAGGTGCCCTGGTCGAATTCCACATCGTCCACGGCGGCCTCCATGAGGTGGGCGGCAATCTTGCGGCCCTTCTCGATGACCTTCTCCATGGCCATGTAGATCGCGCTCCCACCGACGACCAGCGACCGGGAGCCGTAGGTACCCATCCCGAACGAGCTTCTCTCGGTGTCGCCGTGGACCACGTCGATGAGGTCGATGTCGATGCCCAGGCGATCGGACACGAGTTGGGCGAAGGTGGTCTCGTGGCCCTGCCCGTGGCTGTGGGTACCGGTGAAGACGGTCACCGAGCCCGTGGGGTGGACTCGCACCTGCCCCGACTCGTACAGCCCCGCACGGGCGCCCAGAGCGCCGGCCAGCGCCGAGGGAGCGATGCCGCAGGCCTCGACGAAGGTCGAGACCCCGATCCCGCGGAAGCGTCCCCGTTCCCGGGCCTCGGCCCTGCGCGCCTCGAAGCCGGCATGGTCGGCCAACTCGAGGGCCAGGTCGAGCGTGGCGTGGTAGTCGCCGCTGTCGTACTCCAACGCCACCGGACTCGCGTATGGAAACTCGGTGATGAAGTTCTTTCGCCGAATCTCCACCGGATCCACGCCCGTCTCCCGCGCCGCGACATCGACCAGGCGCTCGACCACGAAGGCCGCTTCAGGCCGTCCGGCCCCGCGATAGGCGTCCACGGGGGCGGTATGGGTGAACACACCCTTGACGTTGGCGTAGATCGCGGGGGTCGTGTAGCACCCTGCGAGAAGAGTGGCATGGAGGTAGGTGGGGACGGACGACCCGAAGGTCGACAGGTAGGCGCCGAGATTGGCCCTGGTATCCACGCGCAGTCCCAGGAAGCGCCCCTCTGCATCCAGCGCCAACTCGGCGTGGGTGAGATGGTCACGGCCATGGGCGTCAGTCTGGAAGGCCTCGCTCCGGTCGGCCGTCCAGCGCACCGGTCGACGCAGTCGACGTGCCGCCCAGGTAACGACCACCTCTTCGGCGTACAAGAAGATCTTCGAGCCGAAGCCGCCCCCCACATCGGGGGCCACGACCCGGAGCTTGTGCTCGGCAAGGCCCATGACGAAGGCTCCGAGCAACAGCCGGATCAGGTGTGGGTTCTGGCTGGTGGTGTACAGGGTGGTGAGGTCGGACGTCTCGTCGTATTCGGCCACCGCAGCGCGGGGTTCGATGGCGTTGGGTGCAAGGCGTTGGTTGACCAGCTCGAGCGACACCACATGGGCGGCCCTCGCGAAGGCCTGCTCGGTGGCCTCCCGGTCGCCGATCTCCCAATCGAAGCAGACGTTGCCCACGACGCCCTCGTGCACGAGGGGCGCTCCCTCGCGGGTGGCCGCCGTCAGATTCGCCGCCACGGGGAGCACCTCGTAGTCGACGTCGACGAGTTGCGCCGCCTCACGGGCCTGGTCGCGACTCTCCGCGACGACCACGGCCACGGCGTCGCCGACATACCGCACCCGCTCCGCGGCGAGAGGGGGGTGGGGAGGCTCGGCCATCGGGGAGCCGTCCCGGTTGTGGATCTGCCAGCCACAGGGCAGGCCCCCCACACCGTCGGCCGCCAGGTCTGCCCCGGTCAGTACCGCGGCCACGCCGGGCGCCGCCTGCGCTGCCGAGACATCGATCCCGGCGATGTTGGCGTGGGCGTGGGGTGAGCGCACGAAGTGTGCGTAGAGTTGTCCGGGGCGCTGGATATCGTCCGTATACCGTCCCTTCCCGGTCAGGAAGCGTGCGTCTTCCTTGCGGCGAACGGCGGCGCCGATCCCCGTGTCGCTCATCGTGCACCTCCCATCGCTTCAGCCCCCGCCAGCACCGCCTGGACGATGTTGTGATAGCCCGTGCACCGGCACAGGTTACCATCCAACCAGAGGCGCACCTCTGCTTCGGTGGGAGCGGGGTGATGGGTCGCCAGGTCCACCGCGCTCATCACCATGCCGGGGGTGCAGAAGCCACACTGCAGCCCATGGTGTTGTTTGAAGGCGGCCTGCATCGGGTGCAATTCAGTGTCGTCTGCGAGCCCTTCGATGGTGGTGATCTGCGACCCGTCGAGATCGAGAGCCAGCGTCGTGCAACTCTTGGCCGCCCGCCCGTCGACCAGCACCGTGCACGCCCCGCATTGGCTGGTATCACAGCCGATGTGGGTGCCGGTCAGGCGCAGATCGTCGCGAAGAAGATCGGAGAGCAGCGTGCGTGGTTCAACGTCCACGCGCCGGGGTTCTCCGTTGACGGTTACATGGACAGCGGTCATGGCCCAGCGCCCCCGCGTCAGGAAGTGGGTGGAAGGAATTCGAAGCTGGGCCCGACCGTGGTGCCGTCGGCCCTGCCCGAGGGAATGCGCATCAGCGCCTGCGCCTTGTACTTCAAGTCGTACATCAGTGGAACCGCCTCGCGCAACTGCTCAGGAGACCCGGTGAACGCCTCTTGCAGCATGAGCAGCAGTTCGGTATAGCGCTGGTTGAAGGCCGTCATCAGAGCATGGATTTCGGGCTGGCCCTTGTAGTCGCGGGCCCTGGGGTTGGCTCCCATCGGATAGCGGGCCGTCCAATCCACGATGAGTTCCGGCCCGGTCGGCCCCCCGGCCGGGGTGTCGGTGTCCAGGTACCGTCGCCCGAGTTGAATCTCCTTGAACCGGAAATAGTGGGCCAACTCCTTCTCCTCGCCGAACTCGTCGTCGCCGTCGAAGAGCCCGTGGTCCAGCCCCTCGCCCTGCTCTGCGATCTCGGCGATGGCCCGCTTGGCCGACTCGAGATCGACGACCTCGATCGGCTCACCGCCGCCGCCATAGTACCAGTGCTCGCCCCTCACCTGCCGGCTGGACTTGCCGCTGAAGAGCTTCTTGCCGAACTCCCGGTGGAGCGTCTCGAACGCCTCCTCGACCGCCTCGTAGAACTGCCCGATGGTCTCGTAGCGATCCGCCTCGGGGGGCGCCTTCGGTTTTGCTGGCCGCTCGATCTTCAGGAAGGTCTCGATCGCTTCGGGACTGAACGGCAGCAATCCCACACTGAAGCTGCCGTCGCTGTGCGGCAGAGGCCCGGGATACGACGGGATGTACTCGGCCTGGTCGAGGCAGGGCGTGCCGCCGACGGCGTTCAACAGATTGGCCACCAGCGTCATGTGCAGCATCTCTTCCATCACCACGCTGCGGATGACCTCGGCGGCGACCATGTTCGAGCCCTCGGGTATGGAGTAGAGAGCGCACAGGTACGGGGGGATCGTGGAGAGTTCGAGCGTGAGCGCCGTCTGGAGGTGCTCGCGCAGGCTCTTCGGATCGGAGATGGGCATCGTGGGCGTCCGGGAACTCAGCGGAGTTGGGTGAGCATGTCCTTCACGGACATGAGGGTCGTGGCAATGGCGGTCAGAGTCGGGTTGGCCGTGGCCGTGGTGGGGAGGCTCCCGCAACCGACCACATACAGATTGTCGTGGTCCCAACTGCGGCAGTGACGGTTGACGACGCTGTTGGTGCGGCTCACCCCCATGCGATGGGTGCCGATGTGATGCCCCGCTCCGATGAAGTTGAGGAGATGGTCCTTGCCGTCCGGCGCCCGATAGAGCTTCTCGTCGGCCAGGCCCTTCGGCGGCTCGTGGTACTGATGCTTCGCCGGGATGCCCATGGCCGTGTACACCAGCGTCGACAGTCGGCGGGCCTCGACCATGGACTGCCAGGTGTAGTCGGACACGCTGTAGTCGATGACCGGGCGGAAGCAGCCGATGGCATCCTTGTACCGACGAGAAATCGTGACCCGATTGCGGGACTCGGGCAGCTGCTCGATGTCGAAGCCGATCCGCACCTGCCGGGGCATGGTGTCGCCGAGGTACTTGCGAAGCTTCCTGCCGAAGACGTTGCGGGCCAGCTTGGCTTGAACGTCGGGGTTGGGAGGGAAGTTGACGATGTCCCACCCCCAGTTGCCGAGATCGATACGAAAGGCCGCGAACTCCTTGCGGAATTCGCCGTCCCGCAGCGACTCGATGCCCGAGGTCTGTCCTGGGCCGCGAAAGCTGCCCATGGAATCGTTGGCGAGCGCCCAGGTGTAGAAGAAGGGGTGGTCCATGAGGTTGCGGCCCACCTGGTCGCTGCTGTTGGCGGCGCCGGAGGCCAGCAGCAGCTTGGCGTTTTCAATGGCGTGACCCGCCAGCACCACGATGGTCGCGCTGACCGATTCCGCCTGGGCGCCCATTCCCTCCTGATCATAGCGAAGGTACTCGACTCCCTCGATGCGACCGTTGGGGGCGATGGTCAGCTTCGAGACCACGGCCTGGCTCATGATCGTCACATATTCGGGATCCAGCTGCGCAATGGTCTTCAGCGCCGAGTACTTGGCCTGGACGGGGCAGATGGGAATGCAGCTCGCGTTTCCCTCGCAGCGCTTGCCCAGGTTCGGGTTGCCCACCGCACCGACCGGTACGTAGCCCTTGCGCGGAATCGAGTTGCGGGCCTGGGCCAGGCTCGACACCCGGACCGGGTACTTCCGCCCCGCCAGCTCCACCTCCAGACGCCGCGTGGCCTTGTCGATCACCTGATCGCTGTAGCTCGGCGGAATCCGCTCCATGGGGTAATCGTAGCTCTCGGGAAACCACACGCCGAGGTGTGCCTGGTCTTCCTTGTTGGCCGCGACCCCGATCGACCATTCCGCCTCGCAGTAGTAGCTCTGGAGGTCGTCGTAGGTGAGAGGCCAATCGACACCGACCCCGTACATGGTGTTGATCCGGAAGTCGTTGGGGAGGTGGCGCGGAACCGTTCCGAGCCAGTGCAGCGACGTGCCCCCGAGGGATCGCAGGTAGGTCGAGGCGAACGACTGGGGTCCGCGCTCCACCTGGTAGCCGTCCAGGTCCGGCGTGCCGGGGGTGATGGGCTGGATGTCGGTCGACCAGGGCGAGGGCGCACTCGCGTTCTGCGGATAGGGCGAGTTGGGCTGCTTGACCACCGAGGTGTAGTAGTTCTCCACGTACGAACGGTAGCCGTGCGGGGTGAGTCCCGAGGCCCGACCCGCCTCGATGAGCAAGACGCGCTTGTTCTCGGCGGAGAGCCCCTTCGCCACATGGGCTCCGATGGGTCCGCCGCCCACGACGATCGCGTCGTACGTCGCCTCGATGCCCATCATCGTGCTCCCTCTTCGGGTTTCATCGCCCAGGAAGCGAAGCCTGGCTGCTTGGCACCTTGCGGGTGGGTGTGCATGGCCTTCCACACCAGGCTCTCCTGGTACGACTTCGAAGACACCACGTGAGTCAGATCGCGTGCGTTGGCTCCATAGGTGTTGCGCCAGCTTCCGGGTAGCTGCTGCCACATGCCGCAATACCACAGGTAGGCCACATTTCTGGCGACGGGACCCAGCTTGGGGTCCTCGAGCATCTCTTCGGTCAGGAGCTTTTCGATGTAGCTACGGCGACCCGAGCCTCGCACGGCGATGTCCCGCCACCGCGTCAGAAGGTCACCGAAGATCATCTCCCCGGTGATGGACGGAACCAGAGCAAAGTACACGTGCATCATACCCGTACCCCACAACTCCGCCCCCGAGAATCCGGTGAGCGCCGCCGACAGTGCGACGAACTGATCGAGCTGCGGCTCGAGCTCGCGCGTTGCGGGTTCACTACGTCGGCCCTGTTTTGCTGCCTCTGAACTCGATGTGGCCATGGGTGTGCTCCTGACCGCGCTGGATGGGGGGGCTGGAGATGGCCTAGAGGTCTGCGTAGTACCCGGCCACCTCGGCAATGCAGGTCGGGCTGGCGAAGGTCTGGATCGCCACGGCCTTGCGCGAGCCGAGCAGCTTGCGCATGTCGGTTCGCATGGGGTGTTCGCTCTTGCCGACGGCCAGTTGCACCGCCTTGCTGCCCTTCGGCACCTGATAGGTGTTGTACATGCCGAAGTAGTTGCGGCGCGACCCGACCGGGCGGCGCGATTTGGCGTCGAAACTCAGATCGATCCACTCGGAGGGATTGCCCTGGGTGGGCGTGAGACCGGCCAGGTCCACCGTCGTCGTGTAGATATCCAGCTTCGGCTTGTCCGGGTCGTGGCAGCTCCAGTCGTAGACCGCCTGCCCCGGGTTGTTGAGCGCCGGCACGCTGTAGGTGTACGAGCACAGGAACTTGTTCTCGAAGAACACCTGCTGGCCCGCAGCCACGGCCACGGCATCGTCACAGGCCACCCAGAGCCGCATGTTGCCGACCCGCTTGGTCGGCTCGCCGTGGGCCAGGAAATCCTGGAGGGTAAGCCCGGTCGGCACGTTGCGGGCGACCTTCGACGCGAACGAGACGACGTTGAGTTCCGTCTCGTTGAAGCCCCCGATCCCGTTCGTGGCGACGGCCGAATTGCCATAGAGCGCGGTGGCGTTGAAGAAGTTGACGTTCACCGCCCCCTTCCCGCCTCCGAAGTCGTAGGGCGTCATCTGGTAGGGGTTCACATATGCGCTCAGCAGCTCGAGATCGACGAGCCACCACAGCCAGATGGACTGAATCCCGGCGTAGTAGAACGAGGTCGAGGTGGGCACACTCACCGAGCCTGCAGTCTTCCTCGTCGTTTCGATGACGGGAAGTCGAGTGTGAGCCGGGATGTTGGGGATGGGATTGGGATTCCTGGGGGCCACGATAGGCTCCTTTGACGCGGGGGGGCGCGATTGTCAGGGATGGCACGGTAGGATCTGCCGGGGCCGCAAGCAAGGGAAACGTCCAGCCATCCCGATCGGAAGCAGATTGCGGAGAGTCTCCGCGCCCGGCAGAATGCCCACTCTCCCCCCTCCCCACGACCAGGAGCATCGCTTGATCACGCTGATCTCGAAGTGGAAGCTGCGCAACGGCTGTCCCCCGGAGTTGGTTTCGGCCCTGAACGCCCTCGGCAAGCGGATCGCGGCCGAGGAGCCGGGCACCCTCATCTACCTCGTCAACCTGAACGCGCAATACCCGCTCAGCGGAAGCGGCCAGCCCCTCGCCCCGCCCGCGCCGGCGATCCCCTGCGAACTCCAGACCGACGTCACCTTCCTCGAGGCCTACGAGAGCCCGGCCGCCTTCGCCACGCATCTCAACGGCGAGATCTTCACCGGCTTTCGCAAGAAGTATCTGGGGTATTTCTACGAAGACCCGACGAACCCGGGGTGGGCCAACACCGAAACCACCTTTCTTCAGCGCGAGGTCACGGTCGTGCGGTAGCGCGTGCCCGACTGCTCTCCATGGAGGCCCACCCTGGCCCTAGCGGTTTGATTTCTGGGATATGATTTCGTATCTTAACGGTATGAAATCGAAAATCACGAATCGGGGCCAGATCACCATCCCGAAGGAACTCAGGGAACGCCTCGGCATCCGCCCGGGGGGTGTCGTCGAGTTCACCGAAGAGGACGGTCGCATCGTCTTGCATCGCACGGGTGAACAGCACCCGGTCGATCGGGCCTACGGCTTGCTTCCGTCCGAGCGTTCGACCGACGACTGGATGGCGATCCTGAGGGGTCCGGTCGCAGACGCCGAACCTTGATCACAGCACTCGACACCAACGTTCTTCTCGACGTCTTCCTGGCCGATCGGACGCACGGCGAAGCCTCGCGAGTCGCACTCCGGCAGGCGTACGATGCCGGAGGATTGGTGGCATGTGAGGTGGTATGGGCCGAGGTGGCGACGTTCTTCCCCTCGCCCCAACAGGGTTCCGAGGCGCTGCACTCGCTCGGGGTGCGATTCGTGGCGTTGTCGGAAGAAGACGCACTCGAGGCAGCCGCGCGTTGGTCTGCCTATCGCACCGGCGCGGGTGGGGGCCCTCGCCGCATTGCGGCCGACTTTCTCCTGGGCGCTCACGCTCTTCGCCATTCGGATCGACTGCTCACCCGAGACCAGGGCTTCTATCGGGCGGC
The DNA here is from genome assembly GCA_964521385.1 of uncultured Gemmatimonadaceae bacterium. Classification (GTDB taxonomy): domain Bacteria; phylum Gemmatimonadota; class Gemmatimonadetes; order Longimicrobiales; family Gaopeijiaceae; genus Gaopeijia. The sequence continues at coordinate 28,443 of CAZFRU010000023.1, forward strand.
ATTCAAGGGATTGGTCGTCTTCGACCCGACACGGTGACGGTTCAGAGCTTCACCACGGTAGGATAGGCATGCCACTTCTTCCCCCACCTCCCCGATCGACCGAGACCGAGTTGATCGACGCCGCAGGGCAGGATCGGGCCGAGTTTTCACACTCCCTGACACAGGTCGCGCAGGTCGACCGGATGCTCGGGGCCGAACGCGCCTTGCGGAGTCGGTTGCGGGAGGCTGGCCTCGAGCGGGGCATCGGCTCGATACTCGATGTCGGGGCCGGCAACGGCGACGTGTTGACCCGGCTCGCAGACTGGCTCGAGACGCGCTCCGGCGGTTTTCTGCCCGTGCGCAGGATCGCGCTGGACCACCACCCCGATGCCGTGGCGGTGGGTCGTGGCGAGCACCGTGAGGTGGCCTGGATTCGCGGGGATGGCCGCGCAATTCCCCTCACAGATCGGAGCGTCGACCTGGTGCTTTCGGTGCTCACCCTGCACCATCTGGACCCCGCTGACGCCCTGCTCCTGCTGAGTGAAATGGCTCGGGTCGCCCGCCGTGGGGTGGTCGTGAGCGACCTGGAACGCTCGCGCCTGCATTGGGTCGGGGCGCGGGTACTGGCCGCCACCCTCTGGCGCGGCAACCGACTGACCCGGACCGACGCCCCGACTTCGGTGCGCCGGGCCTACACGCGCGCCGAGATGCGCGGCTTGATGGTCGAGGCGGGGCTCGGCGCAGCGGACGTTCGACGACACCTCCCCTTTCGGCTGATCGGAGTGGTGAGGCGGTGAGTGACGCCCCCGTCCTCGTCGTGGGCGCTGGCCCCGCCGGCAGCGTCACTGCGCTGCTCCTGGCTCGCGCCGGGCACCCGGTCACCGTGGTCGACCGTGCCTTCTTCCCGCGGCCGAAAGCCTGCGGGGAATGCTCCAACCCCGGCACGGTCCATCGGCTGCGGGAGCTCGGTCTGGCCGACGCGATGCGGGCGCTCGATCCGGGCCGTCTGGCGGGGTGGGATCTTCAGGCCCCGTCCGGCCGAGTGGTGCGGGCCGGGTTCCTTGGGGCCGAGCGGAGCTGGGTCATCGACCGGTCCCGGTTGGACGCGACGCTGCTGGCAGCCGCCATCGATGCGGGCGCCCTCTTCGAGGCCGGAGTCGCCTACGCGGGAATCGAGGAACGGATCGCAGGCCGCCCGCAGGTGCGGCTTCGCCACGCCGACGGCCGAAGGGAAGTTCGCTCGACTCCGATCCTGGTCGGGGCCGACGGTCTGCATTCTCGGGTGCGAGCCGAAGCAGGCGCGACGGCCCCCACCGCCGGGCTCCGCAAGGCCGCGCTCACGGTGCAGCTGGAAGGGGTCGGCCTCGATCCTGGGTGGGGGCGCCTCGTGCTCGACCCCCGCGGCACGATCGGACTCGCACCGCTGGACCCCCGTGGGGAGCGCTGGACCCTGGTGTACGTCACCCGCACCGACACCGGGGCCCGCGAGGATCGCGTGCTCCCCGATGGCGCCGACGCGCTGATCGCCCAGGCGAGGCGGCAGATCCCGCAGCTGGGCAGCGGTGCCCGGGCGGTGTCCCGCGTCCTGGGAAGCGGACCCTTTCATCGACCGGTCGTCCATCCCTGGGGCGAGGGCGTAATCCTGGTCGGCGACGCGGCAGGGTACTACGATCCGGTCACCGGACAGGGCATCGGGCGCGCGCTCGAGTCGGCGCAGTTGGCCGCCGCGGCCATCCTGGCCGGAGGCGACCCCCGGTCGCTACGACGCTACGGTCGTCGGCTCCGTTCCGCGCGCCGCGACGGCGTCCGCGTGCAGAGGGCGATCGAGCAGGTCATCCGCAGGCCGGCACTACTCGATCGACTGCTGCCGGCGCTGGCCGCGACCGGGCTCCTCGACCAGCTCATCTCCGTGACCGGTGACCTGGCCCCCGCCTCCGGCCTCTGGTCACCGACCGCATGGCCGCGCTGGGCGAGGACCGTCCTGGGCGCCGCTCTCGCCCCTTTCTCACCAGGCATCCCTTGAGAACCGTAGACGAACAGGTGGCTCTCGCCCCCGCCGAACTGTGCTTTCGCATCGCCGCCGATGTGGAGCGCTGGCCCGATCACCTCGCCCACTATCGCCACGTGCGGTTCACCCGGAAGGACGGGTTCGCGGAAGGGATCGTCGAGATGGCGGCCAACCGCCCGTTCGGGCCCTGCAACTGGCCCACCTGGTGGCGCTCGGAGATGTCGCACGACCCCGAGGCGCGCACCGTGACCTACCGGCACATCGGCGGAATCACGCGGGGCATGGATGTGCTCTGGGAGGTCCGTCCGCTGGATGAGGAGCGCACCCTGATGCGGATCGTGCACGAGTGGAAGGGTCCCGACTGGCCAATCATCTCGGGGATCGCCGCCCGCCTCGTCATCGGGCCGGTTTTCGTGAAGGGGATCGCATCTCGCACCCTCGCCGGCCTCGCTCGGGCGGCCGAGCGGCAGGCGGGCGGAGAGCGCCGTGAGGACCTCGGCGCGGGCCCCGCACGATGAGCGCTCGACGCGTGGTCATCACCGGGGTGGGCCCGATCACCCCGATCGGCATCGGACGGGACGCCTTGCTCGCGGGTCTGCGGCGTCTCGAGTCGCCCGTCACGGCCATCACCCGCTTCGATGCCTCGGACTTTCGATCGCAGATCGCGGCCCAGATCGAGGATTTCGAGCCCACCGAGTTGCTGCAGGACCGTCGCGCTCGTCGACTCGATCGGTTCGGTCAGTTCGCCGTGGCCTCGTCGCACCTGGCGTTGGCCGACGCGAAGCTCGATCCCCTGGCGGTGGAAGGCGCCCGCGCGGCGGTTCAGATGGGATCGGCGCTGGGAGGGCTGGCCCACGCCCAGGTGCAGCTGGCCAACTACCTCTCGAAGGGAATTCGGGCGGTGGACCCGCGTATTGCCACCAGCACCTTCTGTGGTGCGGCCTCGTGCGAGGCCGCCATCGAGTTCGGCTTCCATGGCCCCAACTCCACCAACGCCATGAGTTGTGCCTCGGGCACGATCGCGGTGGGCGAGGCCTTCCGGCTCATCCGGGACGACCTGGCGGACGTCGCGCTGGCCGGCGGTGTCGAGGCTCCGCTCGGGCCACTCTCCTTCGGCGCCTTCGCCCTCATCCGTGCGCTGTCGTCGCGCAATGAGGCGCCCGCCGAGGCCTGTCGGCCCTTTGATCGCGACCGCGACGGCTTCGTGATGGGTGAGGGCGCGGCGACCCTGGTCCTCGAACAGCTACGCCATGCTCGTGCTCGAGGAGCCCGGATCTACGCCGAGATCGTCGGATACGGCGTGACCAACGACGGCTACCAGATGGTCGCACCCCGCCCCGAGGGGACGCAGGCCGCTGCAGCCATGCGGACGGCGTTGCGCTTCGCCGGCCTGGAGCCCTCCGACATCGGGCATGTCAACGCCCACGCCTCTTCGACGCCGCTCAACGACGGCACCGAGTCCCGTGTGATCCGGGAGGTACTCGGGTCGGCGACGGACGACGTCCACGTCACCGCGACCAAGCCCTATCACGGGCACTCGCTGGGCGCTTCGGGGGCGATCGAGGCGGCGATCAGCTGCATCTGCTTCGAAGAGGGCTGGCTCCCGCCCATTCTGAACCTCGAGCATCCGGGTGAGGACTGCGATCTGAACTACGTCAGGGGATCGGGTCGTACCGGACCCGTCGGCATCACCCTGTCCAACTCGTTCGGATTCGGCGGCATCAACGCCTGTCTCGTCCTCATGCCGGGTGCACGCTCGCCGTCTATCCAGAGCGCGATCCCTGGTGCCGTAGCGTACGATACTCGGCCCAGACCAGCGCCATGATGACCACGTCCAGGACCGTGAGCACGCCGAGCTCCGCAGACGGGTGCACGCTCAGCCGATACGTCTGGTAGAGCGCGAACAGGCCGAGAAAAACCAACGCGGCAGGAAACGCACCCAACCGCTCCCGGAGGAGTCCAATGGTGAGCACCACCTTCACCACCCCGTGCGCAAGCAGGTAGAGCGCCGCGAAGCGCACCGTATCTGCCCCGACCGCTTGAGCGTGGTGCACCATCCAGCCGGCCACCGCGTCTCCCGGGTCCTCAGACAATTCATGTCGCGTGAGAAAGCGGACTGCGGTACCGAGGCCTCGAGCGCCAAACACCCCCAGAAGGGTGCCACCCACGATCTCGAACACGCCGTCCACACCCTTCAACACGACACCGAACTGGAAGAGCCGGTGCCGCCACTGGCGTCGTTCCATGGAGATTCGGTCCGGCGGAATGGGTGATCAGGCCAGAGAGAGGGTCCCATGTCGGACCCGCCCTCCGGCTTCGACTCGTTGAACGTGGTACATGGAGCCCGGCCGAGACAGGACCGTCTGTTGTCCGGCTACCCCTCGGGGGCCGGCGCCTGCCGGGCGAGGAGAATCCCCGCGATGATCAGCAATCCACCGAGAATGTGGAACGGACCGGGAATCTCCCGCAGGGCGAAGAAGGCCACCACCGCAGCCACGAAGGGCACCAGGGAGTTGTAGACCGACGCCTGGGCGGCACCCAACCGTACGATACCGTGATTCCAGAGGATGTAGGCCGCCACCAGCGAGAGGAGAGCGGCGTAGATCACCCCGCCCCAGCCGATGATACTCACCTTACCCCAGTCGAGCCCGAGCATCTGGGGGAGGCCCACCAGCACCAGGATCGGGGTGCCTGTGTAGAGAGTCCAGGCGGTGATCGAAAGAGTGGACATCGGCAACGCCCAGTGCCGCAGCATGAGTGTGTAGGCCGTCCAGGTGACGACCCCACCGAAGAGGAGCAGGTCGCCGCTGCCGACCGGGCCGCCGATCGAACCGCCGCGGGCGGCCAGCACCGCTCCCACGCCGAGGGTGGCCACCACCACGGCCCAGCGCTGCCGGGTGGTGACCACCTCGATCCGGAGGAGGGCCGCGGCGACCGTCACCGCGATCGGCAGGGTGGCGAGGATGATGGCGCTCTTGGTCGCCGAGGTACGGGCGAGTCCCTCGATGAAGAAGAGTTGATACAGGGTCTGCCCCACCAGGCCCAGGGCGATGAGCTTGTTGCGGGCCCCGGGTGGCAACGGGCGGTGGCCCTCCACCCTCCCGACGATCCACCAGAGCACCACCGTGGCCAGTGCGAATCGCAGCCCGGTGAACGCCAGCGGCGGAATCTCGGTGAAGGCGATCTTGGTGGCGGTGAAGTTGCCACCCCAGATGACCGTCACCAGCAGCAGGCCGGCGCCGGGAGAGAGCCCCAATCGGGTCGGCACGCGTCAGGCCGCCGGCCGCCCCGCCAGTCGTTTGACCACCACCTTCCAGAATTCCAGCGCGTCGAAGAACGACCTGACCTCGACCCGCTCGTTCAGTCCGTGAGCGAACTCATCGCTACCCTTGATGAACAGGCCCATGATGCCGTAGGTGGGGATTCCAGCGGCGCGGAATCGATAGCCGTCGGTGGCATAGGGCGCCTGATACGGAATCACCGGTGTGCCCGGGTGGATCGCCTCGACCCCGGCACGCGTCGCATCCATGACGTCTTCCCGCAGGGGCGACGGTGGGGCGGATCCCGCCTCCCCGATCATCGTCACGGTGGCACCACCACCGACCACCTCCTGCAGCACGCCACCGATCACATCGGGTTCGATTCCGGGAAAGATCCGGCAGTTGACCGTGGCGGTCGCCGATTGGGGCAACGCGTTCTCGGCGTGTCCGCCTCGCAGCATGGTGGCGACGCATGTCGTCCGGGTCACACCGATCTGGTCGGGCTCGTTCCAGAGAACCTCGGCGGCCCATTCGTCGGTGGCATCGGCGGCCAGACGGCGCATGGCCTCACCCACCTCACCCTCCTCCAACTCGCCGGTCATCTCGAAGTAGAGCCGTGTGGCGTCGTTCACACGGACCGGAAACCGATGACCTTCGATGCGCTTGAGAGCGGTGGCCAGTTGGTAGATGGCGTTGTCGGCTCGGGGCTGCGATGAGTGGCCACCGGGATTGGTGACGGTGACCTCGAAGCTGGCGTAGGTCTTCTCTGCGGTCTGGACCAGGTAGCTCAGGGGGGTGCCATTTTCGTTCAATACGCCGCCGCCTGCATCGGCATTGAGGGCGAAGACGGCGTCGGTCAGGTCGCGGTGGTCGGCGACGAGCGCGCGGGTCGAGATCATGCCCGATTCCTCATCTCCGGTGAAGCCGATGATCAGGTCCCGATCAGGCACGAACCCCTCGGCCTTGAGCCGCAGGAAGGTCGTGGTCAGCATGGTGATCCCGAACTTGTCGTCGAAGCTGCCACGCCCGAAGAAGTAGCCATCCTCTTCAACCATGGTGAAGGGGTCCCGCTCCCAATCCTCGGGCAGAGCGTCCACCACGTCCATATGAGCGGTGAACAGGATGGGCCCGTCTCCCGACGAACCGTCACCTCGATAGCGCACGATCAGAACCGGGATCTCATCTCCGTTCGGTGCCGTGTGGGGAAGCAGGTGGACGTCTTCCTCCGCAAATCCGCCGGCCCGAAACCGGTCGGCCAGATAGCGCGCCATCGGCCCGACCTGATTGTGGCCGGCCGCAGTACGGAAGCCGATGATCGTCCGGTAGATCTCGAGCGCCTGCTGCTGATGGGGCTCCTGGTAGTCGGCGCTGGAGGCCTGTGCGGTGAGCGGAGCCGAGGTCAGGAAGAGGGTAGCGCCAGCGGCAATCGTGGCCGTCGTGGTCAGGCGCCGCAGAGCGGAGACCAGCGCGGAGGTCGAGATCATCGAGTTCCTTTGTGAAGTGTGCCTGTCGGGTTTAATCTGGCGAAGAGCCGTCCGGGTCGCATTCCCGGTCAGCCCCCCCTGCCCCGAACTCGGACTCCAGGGCTCGGGCGAGTGCCCCGACGAAGAGGTCGTCGCGCATACTCCGATAGTGGCGGTCGAGCGCCCCGAAGCGACCGGCCGCCACCTCGAGCCCCGCGGGAATCGGCCCCACCTCGAGCCGCTGGCAGCGTAGATCGGGAATCCAGGGGCGCAGGTGTTCGGCGACGAGACCGGCATGCGGAGTCACCGGCTCGAAGAGCAGCACCCGTCCGTCGTAGGGCCGCAACCGGTACCGGTGCTGGGCTTTGATCTGAAGCGGGTACTGGCTCACCATGCGCTCGAGGTTGGCAAGGGAGATCTCCAGGGCCACCTCCTGGATCCGGGCGTGAAACACCTCGAGGTACCTCTCTGGCGAGACCCCGGCGAAATCGGCGGGAGACAGACTGAACGGCCGCCCGCTGTTGAGCTCCATCAGCGTCGAGAGCGCGAGGAGGTGGTCCAGGTCGGTGCGCGCGGCCTCGGCCACCGCCTCCCACTCTTCGTCCGACAGCGGGGCGGGATCCGGATCGGGAAGCAGCGCTCGCAGCGAGGAGAGCGGTCGGCGCAGGCGACCCAGGCTACGGACGAGGCGGCGAACCGGACCACGCATCCAGATCGCCTGCAACGCCCAGCGCCCGTATCGCCAGGTGCTGTCCCGATCCATCGCCAGCGGGTCGACGAGGACGAGAGCTGCCACCTCCTGGCGCGCCGATCGGAGTCGCTGCGCGAGTTCGAGTCCGAAGGCGCCCGCCGAGGAGAAGGCCATCAAGCGATAGGGCCCTTCCGGCTGACGCTCACGAACGGCAGCCACATAGCGCTCGACCCATGCCTCGAAGGGTTCACTGGCCGGCCGGTCACCCCAGAGAAAGGGATCCTGAAGTCCGACGATCGCGCGGTCGGTCTTCAGGATACGGGCCAATCTCTCGTAGGCGCCCACCGTGCCGCCGGCCGAGCCGACCACGAAGAGCGGTGTGAGACCGTCGTCCTTCGCCGCCCGCAGGGTGAGCAGCAGCCGGTCGGGGCGCGGGGCCTCGTGGGTCGCATCGGGGTCCTCATCGAGGTGCCGAGCCAGCCCCCGCAGCGTCGGAAAGCGCCAGACCACGTCCTCCCGCAGACGGGCCGGGGAAAGCTCGAGGGCCTCGCGCAGTCGGTGCACCATCGAAAAGACGGTCAGCGATGTGCCACCGACCTCGAAGAAGCTCTGGTCCAGGGAAAATCCACGATGTCCCAGCACCGCGGCCCACACGTCCTGGAGAATCTGCTCGGTGGGCGAGGCAGTGGCGGTCCCGACCCCGGCGGCCGGGGCTGCCCCCGTGGCGGCGGCCGTCGGCAGCGACCGGAGCAAGCGCGCCCGATCGACCTTCGACCTTGCGGTGAGTGGCAGTTCGTCGAGGCCCACGAGCGACGAGGGAACCATGTAGTCCGGCAGGCTGGCACGCAGGCTCTCGAAGAGGTCGGCTGCGGTGACCGTGGGCGGGGTGTAGAACCCGACGAGTCGTGGTGTGGGGCCATCGTCCGCGACCACGACGGCCGCCTGTTTCACTCCCTCGTGCTCGAGGAGCGCGCTCTCCACCTCGAGCAGGTGGACCCGGAACCCACGCACCTTGACCGTGTGGTCCGTGCGTCCGACGAAGTGGAGGTCACCCTCGGCGGTGATCCGCACGGTATCGCGGGTGTCGTACACCACGCCATCCCGACCCGGCGGCGACACCAGCACGGCACGGGTGCCCTCGGGGTCGGATACGTAGCCACTGAAGAGATTCGGCCCCGCGAGGTAGAGGCGACCCTCTTCACCCGCAGCGACCGGCTGGCCAGCGGCATCGAGTACGAGCGCCTGGACCGAGTCGGCGATCGGCCGGCCCAGCGCGAGTTCCTGCCCACGGCGTAGGGATCGTCGCACATCACAGACCAGGGCCGAGCTCGCCTCGGTGCTGCCGTAGATCGAGTAGAGCGCGGTCCGCTGCGGGAGCCGCTCGAGGGCGCGCTCCGCCAGTCCTGGAGGCAGGTACTCGCCCATCAACACGACCACACCCAGATTCGGAAACTCGATCCCCGGCATGTCGAGGCTTGCCTGGAGCGCCGAGGGCACCAGGAGCAGACGCGTTACCTCGTGCTCCCGAATGCGATCCCAGAAGAGCTCGAGGCTGCGGGTTTCAGCCTCCGTCAGAATGAGGACCGGAGCACCGGCGAGCAGCGGCTCGAAGAGCTCGTACACCCCGTGGGTCGTGGTGACGTGGGCCTTGTGGCACCCGATGTCGCCTGCGCCGAACGGGTGGCGAGCCCAGGTCCAACCCAGACGGTGAAAGAAGGACCGATGGCTCCGGATGATCAGCTTGGGGAGCCCGGTCGATCCCGACGACGCCAGGATGAATGCGGCCTGATCCGGGTCCAGCGAGGCGCGCGGCGGCTCTCCAGACCCTTCCGCGATCAGACGTTCAAGGCTGATCCCCGGCCCCCCGACGGAGGGGTCGAGCGGCGTCGACCCGTGGTCCACGACGATCGCGGGTGCGACGCAGTCGACGATCTCCCGACGACGCCGGGCCGGATAGGAGGGCGGCAGGGGCAAGACCACCCCGCCCGCCGCATGGACGCCCAGCGCTCCGACCACCCACTCCACTGAGCGATCGAGATGCAATCCCGCCGTGAATCCCGGCGCCAGCCCCCGAGCGACGAGGGCAGAGGCCACCCGGTGGACGAGGGCCTCCAACTCGGCAAGGGTCACCCGGCGCTCCCCACTCACCAGGGCGGTGGAGCCGGGGCTGGCGCGGGCCCGCCGGGCAAAGACCTCGTAGAAATGACGACCAGAATCCACAGTTCCTCCGCTCGAGCGGGGTCAGGAGCCTCCCTGGCAGATCCGCCCGGGTCGGAATGCCCGTAGACAGGGTGCCGCAGGGAGTATTCCAGCGCAATCTCCCGGTTCCCCGTGGTTCCGGCCGACGGCAGCAGGCGGTATCATTGAGGTCCTTGCCGAACGCTCCCCCCCCGGCTCTTCGCGGTTCGACCCTCGACGCAGGCCTTCTGACCGGTGTTCGTTCTCAAAGACGAGTGGAAGATTCCCGTCCTCATCCTGGGTACGGGGGTCACGGCGTTGGGCGTCCAACGGGTGCTGGGCAAACGCGGTCTGCGCTACTTCACCTGTTCGGGGAGCGATCCGATCGTCACACGCTCCCGTTGGTACCGCGCTCTCCCCCCGGGGTGGTCGCCTCCGACCGAGGCCGAACTCCCGAGCTGGCTCGAGTCCCTCGAGTTGGACCGTGCCGTCCTCCTGCCCTGCTCGGATCGCTGGGCGATGGCGGTGGCGGAGTTGCCCCCCGCACTGCGATCGAGGTTTCCGGCGAGCGTCTCACCGCCTGCCGTGCTGCACCAACTCGTCGACAAGTCGGCGTTTCTCGAGACGCTCCTGCGCATGGATATTTCGCACCCATGGTCTCTCGTGGTCGATGCCGGGACCGATTTCGACGCGCTGGATCCGAGCTGCTTCGAGCGAGCCTTCCTGAAACCGCGGGACTCGCAACGGTTCATCGCGGCCTATGGCGTCAAGGCGCTGCACGTGTCATCGCCCGAGGAGGCCCGCAGCCAGGTCGCACGCTGTGGCGAGACCGGCACGGGCTTCATCTTGCAGGAGTATGTGCCGGGTCCGGCCAGCAACCACGTCTTCGTGGACGGATTCATCGATGCGGCGGGCGAGTGCCGGGCTCTTTTTGCGCGCCGCCGACTGCGAATGTACCCGGTCGACTTCGGCAACAGCAGCTTCATGCGGAGCATTGCCCTGGACGAGGTGAGCGAAGCCGTCGCTGCCGTGCTGCAGCTGCTCGGTGCCATCGGCTTTCGCGGCCCCTTCAGCGCCGAGTTCAAACAAGACCAGCGCGACGGGGTCTTTCGTATTCTCGAGGTCAACGCGAGGGCCTGGTGGTACGTCGAATTCGCGGCGCTCTGCGGCGTCGACGTGTGCACTCTCAGCTATCTGGACGCCCTCGGCGCCGAGTTGCCCACCCTCGACAGATACCCCGTCGGCAGACGATGTGTGTACCCGTACTACGATTACTTCGCCTGTCAGGAACTGGTGCGGGAGGGCCATCTGACCCGCCGGTCCTGCCTGCGGAGCTGGTTGAGCAGCTGTCAACCGGTCTTTCAATGGACCGATCCCTGGCCTGCGGTGGCGGACACCACGAGGGTGGCGAGAGGGCGAATCCAGGCCACGGTCCGGAGGGTGCTGAGGGCTGGGCCATGAAGGCGCCGCCACGCGCAATGGAGCTGTCACGGGCCGTTGCCTCCGCCCTCGGAGCCGGAGGAGTGCAGCGCGTGTTCGGTGTACCGGGCACCCAGTCCGTCGATCTCCTCCAGGCTTTGCGTCATGAGGGACTGGCCTTCATCCTCGCGGCCCACGAAAGCGGAGCGGCCTTCATGGCCAATGGCTTCGCCCGCGCAGGGGGGGGAGTCGGCGTCGTCAGCACCATCGGGGGACCGGGATTCACCAACGCCCTGACGGGGCTCGCCGAGGCCCGACACGACTCGATCCCCCTCCTGCTGCTGGTCAGCGTGGCACCGCCCTCGGGGCGCGCATTCGCGCTGCAGGGGATGGATCATTCCGGAATCGCAGCGAGCCTCGTGAAGCGCAGCTTCGTCGTGTCCAGCGGTGCAGACGCCGGGCGAATCATCGCTCGCGCCCTCGAGGTCGCACGGAGCGGTGAGCCGGGCCCGGTGTTGGTCGAGATCGGGGGCGGGCCGTCGGCCGCGTCCGTCGACGCCGACGGAGGTGACCGACCTCGATCGCCCCCCGCGGATTGGGGTCGCCTACCCCAGCGGTGGGTTCAAGCCGAGCGCCCGGTGTTCTTCGTGGGCCTGGGATGTCTCGACGATGCGGCCGCATTGGAGCGGCTCTCGGTAGAGAACGGGATTCCGATCCTCACCACACCGTCCGCACGGGGCATCGTCTCCGAATCCCACCCACTCGTGCTCGGATTCGATCCCCTCCGGGGTGGGCTCGAACCGCTGAACGGGCTGCTGGCGCGGGCCGATCTGATCGTGGCCGTGGGATGCAAGCTCACCCACAACGGTACGGCCGGGTTTCGGATCGACCTGCCGCAAGACGCCCTCGTGCACATCGACCCCGAACCCGCCGTCCTCGAGGCCAACTACCCCGCCTCGCTCACCGTGGCTACGTCAGGCGAGGCGCTGTTCGACCTGCTCGCCTCCCACCCCCGCAGCCGGGCGTCCTGGTCCGACGACGACCTGGCCGAGGCGCGCCATCGGATTCGAACGCTGCAGCCGGCTCCGCTCGAACCGAGCATCGACGCCGAGCCCCCCCAGGCGATGGATCAGTTCTTCGCGTGGCTCCGGGAGCTGTTGCCTGCCGAGACGATCCTGGTGACGGATTCGGGGCAACATCAAATCGCCACCCGCCGTCATTTCGAGGTGCGCGCACCCCGCGGACTGATCATCCCGAGCGATTTCCAATCCATGGGATTCGGCATTCCCGCGGCCATCGGCGCTCGCTATGCCGCGCCCGACCGGCCCATTGCCGTGGTGACGGGCGATGGGGGCTTTCTCATGGCGGGAATGGAGCTGACCACCGCCATGCGGGAGGGGCTTCCGCTGCTCTGCGTCGTCTTCGCCGACGGGTACCTGAACCAGATCAGGCTGAGCCAACTCTCGGAGTCCGGGCATGCGGTGGGAGTGGCGGCCGGACCCTTTTCATTCGAAGGGTTCGCCTACACCACGGGCATCGACTATCTGCGCTTTGGAGCTGACCTCGATCCAGGGCGGATCACTGCCGCGCTCGAGGGAGACCGGCCCACCCTGCTCGAGGTGCCGATCGCGGACGCACCGGGCCTCGCCGGTGTCGTTCGGACGGCGAGGGCCAAGGACTGGATCCGCGAGACCCTCGGCCCGGCGCGGCTCGCACGACTCAAGAGTTGGATGAACTCGGTTCGGGGCCACGGCTCGAACTTCGGGGAATGACCGTTTCCCGCCCCGCCTGGTTCCCGCCCCGCCTGAGCGCCGCCACCACGCCAGCCTCAGCCGGCCGATCGAACCGTCAGGTGGTCGATGCTCGTCGTGGTCAGGAAGTGGGAGATGGCCTCGGAAAGCGCTCTGCACTCCTCGCGGCAGGGACACCGTCGGCCGTGGGGACAGGCTCTGGGGCTCAGGAGGCACTGGCCCGTGGGGATATCGGCAAAGGGTGCAGTGACGTCGGACAGGAAGATGTCCGTGGCGGGATGCGCGAGTCGAAATCCGCCATGCGGTCCGCGGGTCGACTCCAGGATCCCCACCTGGGCCAGGGCGTTCAGGACCTTCGAGAGGTAGTTTCGGGGCACGCCGGTGCCGCGCGCGACCTCGGCGACGGTCAACCGATCGTCGCCGGTTTCGGCAAGGTACACCACGGCCCGAATGGCATACTGGGCGGTGCGCGTGATGATGTCTCCCACACGGCGCTCCTTTGATACGAAGTGATCCCGGCGGCGTCGCGCGGATTGTGAGACGCCCGGCAGACACCTATATGTTCAACCATCCCTCCGACATCGGCTCCACCCTCACGGAACCCGGCTGTTGAGAACCCGACTCGTCGATCTTGAAGACGCCCGGCTCGGCGCCAGCGCCCACGACCTCGCGCTGGTGGGGGAGGTCTCCTTGCTTCTGGGCCAGGGCGGCGGACTCGACATCATCGAGACGGCGCTGAGATGTATCGCCGAACGCACCGGCGCGGACGCGGCCGAGCTCTTCCTCGCGGCTCCCGACGGCTCCGAGGTGTTCATGGTCTCGCACCTGGGCGCCGACACCAACGCGTTTTGCCAACAGGACCGTTTCGATGCCGGCGAGGGCTTTCCCGGAATCGCCCTGTCGACGGCGTGTGCCCTGTGGACCCCCTCTCTTACGAGCGAAGCGGACTTCATCCGTTCTCGGGTCAAGGCGTTGGGCTACCGTTGTGCGGTCTCGGTGCCCCTGCACCATGGGGGCGTGGTAGGGGGCTGCATCGTGCTCGTATGGAAGGAGGCCCGCGGCGATCTCGAGCACCTCGTGCGTGCGGCCACACTGGCGGCTCAGCCGCTGGCGAACGCGGTGGTGCTGGCCCGAGCGCAGCTTCAACTGCGGCCGGCCTCCGAGTTGGCCGATCGTCTGCGCGCGACGGCGTCGGCCGACTCCGCGACCGTTCTGCTGCGGTCTCCCGGCACGGCGGGGGGCCTCGCGACGCCTTCTCTGGAAGGCTGTCCAAGCTGCCAGGGGGTCGAGGTGCAGGTGCTGGGTGGGCGGGCGGGTTGGCCACGCCAATGCCTGGAAGCGGGGTGCACCGCCAAGGCCCGGTACTGCGTACCCCTCGTCAGCGGCGATACGGTGTGGGGAGTCGCCTCGGTGGCCTTCAATGAACGGGCGCCCGTGCCCCTGACGCGCCACCTTGCCGAGGCCCTCTGGTTGACCGAGCGGGCCTCGCCGACCTCTTCCCCGTTCTCGGGCGGGCCCGCAAACCCGGAGCCCGGTCCCCGGGGCAAGCATCTCCGGGTCGAGTGTCTCGGAGGCTTTCGGGTCCTGGTGGGCGACGTACCGCTCGAAGCCAGCGACTTCGGGCGGGCCAAGTCGCGCGAGCTCCTGGCCCTGCTCATCGCGGCAGGGGGTCGCCCGCTGGCGGGGCGGCATCTGTGTGAGGCCCTCTGGCCGGACGCCGAACCGACGCTCGCCAGAAACCGCCTCCACGTGACCCTCTCCACCCTTCGGTCCGTGGTCGATCCCAAGGATCCCAACGCTCCGGCCCACATCCGACGCGATGGCGTGCACTACTTCATCGACCCGCAATCCTCGGTCCATTCCGACCTGTGGTGCTTTCGTGACCGCTTCCGGGACGCCGGGGCGGCCCTCTCGGAAGGGCGCAACGACGCCGAGGCCATGGCCTGCCTCGAGGCGGTCATCGGGCTCTATGCGGGAGATCCGTTCGGGGGCGAGTTTCCGGACGGGTGGGGACAGGCGGTCATGGCCCGGGAGCGCGGGGCGATGCTCTGGGCCATCGAACAACTCGTGGCCCTCCAACGCGCATCGGGCGACCTCGCTGCAGCCGTGGCAACGCTGCGCCGCGCGCAAGAGCTCGATCTGCTGAGAGAAGATCTGAGCCGGCAGTTGATGGAGGTTCTGGTGGCGCTCGGACGCCCCGCGGAGTCGGCCGAGTGCTATCGGCACCTCACGGAGACGCTGGCGGCGACGCTGGGCACCACGCCGGCTGCGGCAACCCGTCGTCTTCACGAGGCGCTCCACTCGCCATCGTGAACGGGTGAGTCCAGCCCAGGGGTGGGCTGGGTCGAAGCCGCTGCACCCGCGACGATCCGGCGCACGGTGATGTGCAGCCACACCAGACACACGAGGGCGAGGATCAGGAAGAACAACCAGGTCGTGGTCCAGAGGCCGATGCCGCGCAGCAGGTACCCGAAGATGATGGGGCAGGTGAAGCCGCCCAGCCCTCCGAGCACACCCACCATGCCTCCCACCACCCCCACCTGCTCGGGAAAGTAGTCCGGGATGTACTTGTAGACCGCCGCCTTGCCGATCCCCATGGCGATGCCGATCACGAAGACGAGGATCGTGAACACCCAGACGTTGGCCTGGAAGAAGATGTTGGTCACCCCTCGAGCGAGCAGCGCCCGACGCCCGACCACCTCACCCTCCGTGACCTGGGGTATGTGCCACGACCGCACCACAGGCCAGAGGTAGGTGGCCGACTCGTCGATCGCCACCTCGGCGCGGGTGTTCAGCGGGTACACGTCTTCGCCTACATGGATCTCGGTGGCCGAGACCAGCGTGACCGTCCCCCCGCGGGCGGCCATCACACCACTGCCGGGGGACTCGATCTCCATGCGGGGAAAGAGCAATGCAAACGAGCAGACCGCGATGATGGCCAGCACCTGGTACATGATCGTCCGGGCACCGACGCGATCCGATAGATAGCCGCCCAGAGCCCGGATCACTCCCGACGGCAGTGAGAAGACCGAGGTGAGCAGACCCGCCGTGACCAGCGACATGGAGTAGACGTTGACGTAGTAGGGCACCAGCCATTGCGCCAACGCCACGAAACCACCGAAGACGAGAAAATAGTAGAGCCCGAAGCGCCAGACCCGCGCATTGCCGAGAGGTACCAGCATCTGGCGCACCGACAGCCGCGCCGTACCCTGCGGGCGACGGTTCTCGGTCAGCACCCAGAACACCAGCGCCATGCCGACCAGCGCCAGGGCGTACCCCGTCGGCAGCAGGCGCCACCGCTCAACCTGTTCGCCGTCCTGGGTGAGAACCCCCAGCAGCCCCGGCGCCGCCAGCGTCGTCAACGCGGCCCCCGCGTTGCCGGCCCCGAAGACGCCCAACGCCGTGCCCTGGTGCTCGCGACTGAACCACACCGACGAAAAGGCGATGCCCACGGCAAAGGCCGCGCCGGTGAGGCCGAAGCCGAGACTGGCCAGGAGGTAGCCCTCGTACGACTCGACCCGTCCCAGGAGAAACATGGGCACGGCCGCCAGCAGCATGAGGATCGCATAGACCGGGCGACCCCCGTACCGATCGGTGAGCATCCCCACCGGCAATCGCATCACCGACCCGGTCAGCACCGGAACGCCGATGAGGACCCCGATCTGAGCGGGATCCCAGTTGAAGACGCCGTTCTCCACCAGGAAGGTGACCAACACCCCGTTCAGCATCCAACACGCAAAACAGATGGTGAAGGCCAGGGTGTTGACCGCGAGAATCCGCCAGGCGAGCGCCGATTCCCTCATGCGCCCCCCTTCCCCACGACGGCCACCCCATGCGGCAGCCGATCCATGCGGTCAGCAGGCGATCTCGGCTTCCTTGCGAGCATAGAACCACCAGTTGAGGGCCAGACAGGTGGCGTAGTAGGCGGCAAACCCGTAGAGCGCATTTTCGGGGGTGCCCGCCTGGATCTGTCCGGCGAAGATCTTGGGAATCAGATACGCACCATAGGCGGCTACGGCCGACGTCCAGCCCAGGACCGGTCCTCGTTGTTCCGAGGCGAAGATCACGCCGATCATGCGGAAGGTGGAGCCGTTGCCGATGCCCGTGGTCGCGAAGAGCAGGACGAAGAGGGCGAGAAAGAGGGGGAAGTACTGCGTGGGATTCGGCGAAGACATGGCGAGCGACACGACGTACCCGGATCCGAGCGTGGCCCCGATCATGATCACCGTGTCCCAGTGGGTGACCCGAGCCCCGCCGTACTTGTCGGCGAGCCATCCGCCCAGGGGCCGGATCAGAGCTCCGACACCTGCGCCGATCCAGATGAACGCCGCCGAACTCAGCCCCGTTGCCTGACCTGCCTCGGGCCCGATGCGCACCATCCCGAAGACGTCGTCGATGAGCTTTGGAAAGGCGTTGGAGTAGCCGATGAACGAGCCGAAGGTCATGACGTAGAGGTAGGTCATGATCCAGTTGTGCCGCAGCTTGAAGATGGCGAATTGCGGCTCGAGACTCTTGCGCGTGTCGGCGGGCGTCATATAGCGCATGGCGCCCAGCGTCACCCCGATGGCCACCACGGCGATCAGGAACGTCTTCACCAGCTCCGGAAACCCACCCCACGGCACGAGCAACAACACCACCGCTACCGCCGTGCCCAGCAGTCCCAGCAGCGTCAGCCACACGGCTCGCCCCATGGCCACCGCGGTACTGCCCACCCGGTGACAGGGAAGGTTGTTCATGAAGCCCAACGCCAGCAAAGCCGCTGCGATGAGCGGCAGAACCCAGACCAGGCCGGCGTTCTGGACCCACATACGGACCGGCTCACCGTCGACCAGGTAGATGTGGGGGTCGCCGCTCAGGGGACCGAAGGCTCGAAAGGTGATCACCCACGGAATGAGGAACTGCATCGCGCTCACCCCGAGGTTGCCCAGACCTGCATTCATCCCCAGCGCGAGCCCCTGCGTGCGCTTGGGAAAGAAGAAGCTGATGTTGGACATGGACGACGCGAAGGCGCCTCCGCCCACACCGGCGAGCGCCGCCAGCACGATGAAGGTCACGAACGAGGTGTCCGGGTCTCGGAGTGCGAGACCGGTGCCGAGGGCCGGCAGGATCAGGAAGGCGCTGGTGACGAACTTGACGTTGCGCCCCCCCGAACACGCCACCATGAAGGAGTGGGGGATCCTCAGGGTGGCCCCTGCGAGCCCGGCCACGGCGGGAAGGATGAACATCAACGCCCGATAGCCCGCTTCGTCGTAGCTCGCTCCCCCGTTCATGAAGGTGAAGTCGAACAACTCGCCGCCCGAAGCGAAGTGGAGCCGCTGGACGTAGGTGGCCACCATGCCCCAGTAGATCCAGACCGCAAACCCCAGGAACAGGTTGGGTATGGACACCCATAGGTTCCGGGCCGCGATCTTCTTGCCTTCTCTCTCCCAGAAGACCCGGTCTTCGGGATCGAAATAATCAGGCCAGGTCCCGGGCGGCCCCGACCGCTCCGTGGTCATGCGCGCAACTCCCAGTTCAGTTGTTTCTGGGCCGGACCCTGGTCCAGGGCGTGCGCGGATCGCGGATGGCCTTGCGGTCCCAATTCCAGATCACCTGCTGGTAGGGCCGCGCGATGTAGTGGAGCGGAGCCACGAGAAAGTGGATCAACCGAGTGAAGGGAAGGATCAGGACGAGAAGGAACGCACCCACGATGTGCGCCTTGATCACCCAGGGAAGCGCAAACACCGCACTGGTCTCGGGAGCGAGCTTGAAGAGCGACCACAGGTAGGGTGAAAGGTCTGCGGCGAACCACGACGCGCCCCACCGGTACCCGAGGGCGATCCAGAGCCCGAACACGACCTGCGCCAGCAACAGCACCTCGAGCACGAGGTCCATTACCGTGGTCACGGCGCGGATGCGGGGGGTGGTGAGTCGGCGGTACATGAGGGCGACGAGCCCGATGAACACCGTCACGCCGAAGGTGAACGCCGTCACCTCGAGAATGATCAGGCGCACCGGCACGCTGTTCCAGGCGAGGGTGGTGCGCGGAAAGAGAAAGGCGGTCAGGTGTCCGAAGAACACCACCAGGATACCGAAGTGAAAGGGCACGCTTCCCCAGAAGAGCTGCTTTCCCTCCAGGAACTGCGACGAGAGGGACGAGACGGTGAAGCCCTTCTGACGGTACCGATAGACGAACCCCACCACGCTGATCACGAGAGCCGCATACGGCAGCCCCACGAAGAGGAACGGATTCAACGCCGTCATGTTCATGCCTTGCCTCCGGGAGCGGTCGTTTGTGCCTCTTCAGCCTCGATCTCCAGCTCACGCCCGAGTGACCGCAAGAAGTCGTTGTCCTGCTCCGGGGGTACCCACTCGCCGAGGCCGAAATCGAGCTTGAGCACCTCGATCACGGCACACAGCGGCTCCCGAAACATGGTCACGCGCGCCGGCGACGAGGCGATGAGCGTCCTGTGGTGCTTCTTGTAGAGCCCATCCCGCATTTCCCTGCGGCGCGGCTCGAATTCCTCCACCATCCGCACCAGCGCGGGATGGAGGATCTCTTCGGCGAACTCGGCTGCGAGTTCGCGATCCTCCCACCGGGCCATGAGCCGAAGCACATTGGGCAGGTGGTCCGGAAGCTCGTCGCCGCAGTCGATCCCGGCCGCGCGGTGTTCACGGTTCAGGTTCACCAACAGCTCCCCGCGCTTGTAGTCGTCACCGAACATGACGTAGCCCACGCCCAGGGTGGTGATGGCCTGCACGTCGAAGGTGCGGGTGAAGATCTCCTGCACCTCGTCCAGCGCCTCGGGCTCGAGGGGGCCACCCTCGGAGGGAAGCTCCTGGGCAAAGGCCACGATCTCGGAGGCGGCCAGGACGTAGCGCCCGGCCAGCATGTCGTAGCAGGCCTGGACCCACTGCGGATAATCGTAGCGCGGGTAGTCGAAGAGGCGGGCCAGGTGCTCGTAGTGGCTGAGGGGATGCATGCTCAAGCCCCCCGCTCGGCAGTGCCGGTCTTGAAGCCGAAGCCGGTGTTGCCCTTCACATCGCCGGCAAACTCCATCAACTCGATGGCCTGCTCGCGATGGGCCGGCGGAATCACGAAGCGGTCGTCGAAGCGGGCCAACGACGTCAGATAGTAGATGGCGTCGGCGCTCTCCGCGGTGAGCCCGGTGTCGGTCAGCGCGTCGGCCACCGTGTCCGGGTTCACATCTCCCACCGTCACCTGACGACGGTGCAGCCGCACGGCCATCAGCTTCTTCAGCCGGTCCGCCACCTCCTTGGTGTCTCCCGCACTGAAGAGACTGGCCATGTACTCCAGCGGGAACCGTGCGTCGTCGATGGTCCCGAACATCTCCTTGGTGCTGGTGTCGTAGAGCCAGTTGTCGGGCCAGTGCTTGGCGGCCACGTTCATCTTCTCGGCCTGGGCGCTGTTGTCGACCTCGGTGACCGACGCCATCACCGGCAGCAGCGGAGGCACATAGAAGAGCATGGGAAGGGTGCGGAACTCGGGGTGGAGGGGCAGCGCCAGCTTCCAGTCCTTGACGAAGCGATAGACTGGAGACTTCTGCGCCGAGTCGATGGTCGAGTCGGCCACTCCGTTGGCCTTGGCCGCAGCGATGACCTCAGGGTCATGGGGATCGAGGATCATGTCCATCTGGCGGTGCATGACGTCGGCGTCGTCGGCCGAGGCCGCGCTCTGGATCTGATCGGCGTCGTAGAGCAGCACGCCCAGGTAGCGGATCCGGCCGACGCAGGAGTGCATGCAGGCGGGCGCATGCCCCACTTCGAGCCGTGGGTAGCAGAGAATGCACTTCTCCGACTTGCCCGTGCGCCAGTTGTAGTAGGTCTTCTTGTACGGGCAGGCCGTGACGCACATCCGCCAGCCCCGACAGACGGACTGGTCGATGAGCACGATGCCGTCTTCGCCCCGCTTGTAGATGGCGCCGGAGGGGCACGAGGCGACACAGCCCGGATTCAGGCAGTGATTGCAGATGCGCGGCAGGTAGAAGAAGGCCATGCGCTCGAGCTGGAACATGGCCTCACGCTCGGCCTCGGAGAGGTTTTCCATGTTCGGGTCGTTGCGCGCATAGTCGGGCGATCCGCTCAGGTCGTCGTCCCAGTTGGGGCCCATCTTGATGTCCATCGGCTCGCCCGTGATCATCGAGATGGGCCGCGCCGTGGGCTGGTCGTCACCCGCTGGTGCCTCGATCAGATCGAGGTACTTGTAGGTGAACGGCTCGTAGTAGTCGTCGATGACCGGCAGATGGGGATTGTGGAAGATGTTGCCGAGCCCCTTGCCCTTGCCCGCACCCTTCAGACGAATGCCGTCTCCGTCTTTTTCCCAGCCGCCCTTGTAGATGTCCTGATCTTCCCACTTGCTCGGATAGCCGGTACCGGGCTTGGTCTCGACGTTGTTCCACCACATGTACTCGGCGCCTTTGCGGTCCGTCCAGATGTTCTTGCAGGCGATGGAGCAGGTGTGGCATCCGATGCACTTGTCGAGGTGGAATACCATCGAAATCTGCGAACGTACATCCATCTCAGTTCCCCCATCCGTTTCGTGGCGACGCGATCATCAGAACTCCACCTTGTCCATGCGCTTCACCACTACATGGGTGTCGCGGTTGGGGGCGATGGGACCCCAGTAGTTGAATCCGAACGAGAACTGTCCGTAGCCGCCGGCGAGGAAATTCGGCTTCAGGTGGATCCGCGTGAAGCTGTTGTGACCCCCTGCCCTCTTTCCTCCCCTGACCTGCGATTTCGGGATCCCCACGGTGCGCTCCGGCACGTGGTAGACGATGCAGACGCCCTTCGGGATCCGTGCGCTCACGCAGGCCCGAGCGGCGTAGACGCCGTGGTCGTTGAACACTTCCACCCAGTCGTTGTCCTTGATCTGCAGCTCCGCCGCATCGACCTCACTCATCCACACCGGTTCACACCCGCGTGAGAGGGTGAGCATGCGGTGGTTTTCCATGTAGGTGGAGTGGATGTGCCACTTGCCGTGTGGGGTGAGGCAGTTGAGCACCCTCGCCTCGCCGCTCTCCAGCGTGGTCTTCAGGTCGCCATAGGCCGCCGGTTTCGGTGACGGCTTGTAGGTGGGCAGGTTCTCTCCGAAGGCGAGGTACATCTCATGGTCGAGATAGAAGTGCTGACGGCCGGTGAGGGTTCTCCACGGCACCAGCTTCTCGACGTTGTAGGTGTAGGCCGCGTAGGCCCGGCCGTCGGTCATCACCCCCGACCACAGAGGCGAGGTGTTGTAGCGCCGGGGCTGAGCCTGCAGATCGGCGTAGCGGATCCGGACGTCGCGGCTCCCGGCGCCCAGGTCGACCAGGTCGAGGCCCGTACGTCGCTCGGCATCTTCGTAGGCGCGCACGTTGAGCGCGCCGTTGGTGAGGGTGGAGAGGTGCAGCACGGCGTTGGCCGCTGACTCGGCCTCCCGCACCGAGGGCAGTCGGCTGCCGTTGGTGCCCTCGACCGGGAAGTGGTTCGACACGATCATCTCGTCGTAGGCATCCGCGCACTGATACGGATTGCCGTGGGCCCCGAGGCCCGACGTGCGGATCCGGTCGCCCAGGGTGACGAACCGCTCGTGGAGCCTCGTGTAATCGCGCTCGACCACCGTCAGGT
The DNA here is from genome assembly GCA_964521385.1 of uncultured Gemmatimonadaceae bacterium. Taxonomy (GTDB): domain Bacteria; phylum Gemmatimonadota; class Gemmatimonadetes; order Longimicrobiales; family Gaopeijiaceae; genus Gaopeijia. The sequence goes on from CAZFRU010000023.1 coordinate 50,798, forward strand.
TGTGCGTGGTCTTGCCGAGGAGGGGTTCGCATTCGCCCTCGTACCAGTCCTGGATGGTCGGCTGGGCGATCTCTCCGGGGCTGTCGTGGGCGATGGCCGACGTGACCACGTCCTTGCGGGGGCCGGGCAGATACTTCACCGCGGCCTCACTGGTGGTCCGGGCCAACTCGCGGAAGATGTCCCAGTCGGTCTTCGACTCCCAGACCGGTGGAATCGCCGCCGACAGCGGGTGCAGGAAGGAGTGGAGATCGGTGCTGTTGAGGTCGGCCTTCTCGTACCAGGAGGCGGCCGGCAGCACGATGTCGGAGTAGAGCGCCGACGAGTCCATGCGGAAGTTGAGGTCGACCACCAGGTCCATCTTTCCCACCGGCGCGACCTCGTGCCACTTCACCTCTTTGGTGTGCTCGTCCGAGTCCTGCGCGATGGCGTTGGAGTGGGTGCCGAGGTAGTGCTTGAGGGCGTACTCGTGCCCCTTCATGCTCCCCATGATGGCGTTGCCCCGCCAGATGTACCACACTCGCGGAAAGTTCTCCGGCGCCTCGGGATCACTCACCGAATACCTGAGATCACGGCGCTGGAGCTTGTCGAGCACGTACTGCTTGATTCCGTCGTCGTCGGTGGCTCCCTGCGCGATGGCCTCCTTGCACAGCTCGAGCGTGTTCTGATCGAATTGCGGGAAGAAGGGCATCCAGCCCATGCGCACCGACTTGAAGATCAGGTCGGCCGTGTGCTGTTGGGTCAGCTCGTTGTCGGGGGTGGTGTTGTACCGTGAGAACTGGCCGTCGTACCGGTACTGGCAGGTGTTGATGTAGTGCCAGATCGGAGCCTGCTGCAGTCGCACCGCGGGCACATGGTCCTTGGCGAAGGCCAGAGCGCCCCACGAATCGACGGGAGCCAGCTTTTCCTGGCCGACGTAGTGGTTCAGCCCCCCGCCGTTCTTGCCCACGCACCCGGTGAGCATGAGCGCCATGGCGCCCGCGCGGTACATGAGGTTGCTGTGGTACCAGTGGTTGATGCCCGCGCCGATGATGATCATGCACTTGCCGCCGGTGGCATCGGCGGTACTGGCCCATTCCCGGGCGAACTGGAGCACCGTTTCCGAGGCGACGCCGGTGAAGACCTCCTGCCACGCAGGGGTGTAGGCGGCATCCTTGTCGGTGTAATCGGCCGGGTAGTCGCCCGCCAGGCCCCGCGAGACGCCGTACTGGGCCATGATCAGGTCATAGACGGTGGTGACCAGAACCGGGCCGTCGGTGGTCTCGATCTCCATGGCGGGCACGCCGCGCTGTACGGTGCGGTCGAGTCCGAACTCGGTGAAGGCCGTCTGCGCCACCCGGTCCGTGCGACCCAGCAGGGTGAGCACCGGATCGTAGGACTCGTCGTCGACGGCGTTCTCCAACTTCATGTTCCAGTTGCCCTGCTCCTTGTCCCAGCGCGAGCCCGAGCTGCCCTTGGGCACCACGAGATCGCCGGACGCGGCATCGATGTTGAGGAACTTCCAATCGCCGTTGGAGACGTCCCTGTATTTCGCGACCTCGTTGGCTCGTAGCAGGCGTCCGGGCCGGAAGTGGTCGCCGTCTTTTTCGAGCTTCACGAGATAGGGGCTGTCGGTGAAGCGTTTCGTGTAGTCGAGAAAGAACGGGGTCTGCTTCTCGTGATGGAATTCCTTCAGGATCACGTGGGTCGTGGCCATCCAGAAGGCGCCGTCGCTGCCGGCGTGGAGGGGCACCCACTGGTCCGCATACTTGCAGACCTGACTGAAGTCGGGCGCGAACACCACGGTCTTGGTGCCGTTGTGCCGGGACTCGGCGAAGAAGTGGCAGTCGGGGGTGCGCGTCATGTTGAGGCACGCGCCCATGTCGGCGATCATCTTCGCGTTGTACCAGTCGGCGCTCTCGCAGACGTCGGTCTGCTCTCCCCAGATCTCGGGAAACGCCGTGGGCAGATCGCAGTACCAGTCGTAGAAGCTCAGATTGACGCCGCCGAAGAGCTGCAGGAAGCGGCTGCCCGCGGCGTAGCTGAGCATGGACATGGCCGGAATCGGGCTGAATCCCACCACCCGGTCGGGGCCATGGACCTCGGCGGTGTGGAGGTTGGCCACGGCCGTGATTTCCAGCACCTCGTCCCAGGTCGACCGACGAAAACCGCCCTTGCCCCGAGCGCGTTGATACGCTGCGCGAGCCTCGGGATCGGCCTGCAGCGCCTTCCATGCGGCCATGGGATCCCCACCGACCTCCTTCTTCTTCGCGCGGAAGGCGTCGAGCAGCGCGCTGCGGATCAGCGGATATTTGATCCGGAGCGGACTGTACAGATACCACGAATACGAGATGCCGCGTTGGCACCCACGGGGCTCATAGGGCGGAAGCGAGTTCTCCAGCAACGGGTAGTCGAGTTGCTGCGTCTCCCAGGTGACGATGCCGTCCTTGACGTGGATCTGCCAGGAGCAGCCGCCGGTGCAGTTGACCCCGTGCGTGCTCCGTACGATACGGTCATGCTGGAAGCGGTTGCGGTAGAACTCTTCCCATTTCCGCGTTTGCGGCGAGATGATGTCTTTGATCCAACCCATGGTCGCTGTATCCGGTGCGGGTCGTGGTGGGTGTGGGGGCGAGTGCTCCTGTCGCGTCAGATCAGGTGGATCGCACTTGCCGGTCGTAGATGTCTGCGTTCACGGACCCTCGCCGGCGTCCCCGCCAGGTGAGGGCGTACAGCCCGAGCAGAATGGAGGTGCCGATCAAGCCGGCGATCAGCAGTCCCACACCGTAGTCGCGAGGTTGATGGAACGCCTGCTCGGCGTCGGCGTGCTGCAGGAAGGCCACCAGGGCGTCGACCTCGGCGGGCAGGAGAGACCGTCCCTGATAGGCCCGTTGCATGACGGGAAAGGGGGAATTGCCCACGATGGCCCGGACCCCGGGGCCCCCGAGGCGGGTGAAGACGGAGGTGAGCTCGATGGCAAGCACTCCGCCTCCGATCACCGCGTCGTTGCTCACCTCATGGCACGAGTTGCACGCCGGGCCGCCGTTGGCCAGGCGTGTCGTACCCTGAAACAGGTGACTGCCCAGGTCGATGTTCTCCTGGGTGGGAGGCCCGACCGGGGCGACGGGCACCGCTGCGCCTGCTCCAGGCCCCTCTGCGATGTACCTGAGCACGGCCCGCACCTCGTCATCCGACAGGGGCCAGTCGGGCATGATCAGTCCCGGGTACTCCTCCGAGAGGGCCACGGCCTCGGGGTCGCCCGACTCGATCATCGACTGCGAACGCTGCACGAAGGGAATGAGCCATTCCTCGCTGCGCCGATCCTGAACCCCGGCCAGGTCCGGCCCGACCAGGCGCCCGCCCCCGATGGTATGGCAGGCGACGCAGGTGGTGTTGAAGATCGCCTCTCCGTCCTGCCCTCGGACCCGGTCCGGGGTGGCACCCACGAGCAGCAGGAGAGCCGCAGCCGCGGAGATCAGATGGCGACCGGGCCGCGACCCGGTGTGTGTCGGTCCTCTTCGCATTCTCGCACCCCGACCGTACAGGTAACGAAAGACTGGTTGATCGGAATTGATCATACGGAGGTGCACTTACAAGGGACTTACAAGGTCGAACGGGACCCGCCAGTGCAGGCGGATGCGGCCCGCCCGCTTGCCCCCGAGGGGGACTGCGCCCTACCCTCCCATCGCAGAAGAACGGGGGATCCCGCGGGCACGAACGCCCCACGGCGAAGACCTCAACCGGAGGTCGTATGAACCGCAGCAGGCCGTTGTCGATGCCGATGTTCTTCTCCCTGCGTCGCCGACTCTTCTTTCTGATCTGCCTGGCCACCCTGCCGGCGATTCTGTTCACCTTTCTCGTCGCGGCCAACGAGCGCGCTGCTGCCCTGGCGCGTACCGAACGGGACGCGCTCCATCTGGCGAGCCTCGCGAGTCGAGAGCACGCCCACCAGGTTCAGGGGGCTCGTGAATTGCTGGCGTGGTTGGGCGCGAAAGTCGCGCTCGAAGGGCCCGAGTCACCCATCATCACCGATCCCGGCTATCTTCAGGCGCTCCTGGCGGGGTGGCCGCAGCTCGGCAACGTCGGCGTGCTCTCCTCCGACGGACAGGTCCTGGCCAGCGCGTATCCGCTCTCGAGCTATCTCAGCTGGAGCGACAATCCGGCGTATCGGGCGGCACTCGAGTCGGATGAGGTCGTCGCCGGCACCTACCTCATCTCCCCCATCTTCCATCGACCCACCCTCAATCATGCCTACGCCGTTCGCGACGCCCGGGGCGAGGTCTTCGCCGTGCTGTTCAACGGCCTCGACCTCGAATGGCTATCGCAACTGGCCGGACAGAGCAGCTTTCCCGACGGGTTCTCCCTGCTGATCGCCGACCAGGACGACCAGGTGCTGGCCTGGGGTGGTCCCGAGGAGCCGGAGATCACCGCGAATGGAGGCCGGCTGCCCGGGATTTCGGCCCTGGTGCGCTCGCAGGGTGCAGGCACGCTCGATTTCGACAGCGCCGGTGTCGCCCGCTACTTCGTGGTGGCGCCCCTCGACGAGGCACCCGGGCTGTTCACCGCCGTCGGCCTACCCTACGACCAGGTCCTGGGGCAGGCCAACGCGGCTTTCTACCGTACCCTGCTCGGGCTGGGACTCCTCACCCTGTTCACGATCGCCACAGTGTTCATCGCCGCGGAGATCGGGATCCTGCGCGGCGTGCAGTCCCTGGCCCGTGCGGCGCAGCGCTTCGGCACCGGAGACCTGTCCGCCCGCGCCCGGGTGCCCGGAGTGCACAACGAGTTCGCCTCCCTCGCCACGACCTTCAACACCATGGCCGACTCCCTGGCGGAGCGACACCGCGAAGCCCTCGATGCCCAGGCGAGGCTCCGGGCGCTGGCGAGTCGTGTCCAGGTGGCACGGGAGACCGAAGCCGAGCGGATCTCGCGCGAACTCCATGACGAAATCGGACAGATGCTCACCTCGCTGAAGATCGACCTGTCGCGCCTGCCGACCCTCTGCCCCTCCGGCACCCAGGAGCACTCCTGTGCCGCAGCGCTCAAAGAGGGCGTCGAGACGATGAACGAGCAGATCGCCACTGCGATGGACTTCGTACGGCGGATCGCGTCGGACCTGCGACCGGGGGTGTTGGACAAGCTCGGGCTGACCGCGGCCCTCGAGTGGCAGGCCCATGAGATCGAAGCGCGCACCGACCTCGTGGTCCAGGTCGAGGCCGACGACGTCGACCGCCGTCTGGACAAGCAGCTCTCGGTGACCTTGCTGCGGATTGCGCAGGAGGCGCTCACCAATGTGGTGCTGCACGCTGACGCGCGGGTGGTCGAGATCGGTCTGGTGGCCCACGAGCGGGAGGTCGTGCTGACGGTGCACGACGACGGTCGTGGGATCACCGCCGACTCGATCGAGGGCAGTGAGTCGCTCGGCATCATCGGCATGCGCGAACGCGCGGTACTCTGCAACGGACACCTCTCGATCCGGGGGGTACCCGGAGCGGGCACCACCGTGACGGTATCGATTCCCCTGCCGCCCACACCGAAGGCGACCGATGCGCATTCTGCTGGCTGACGACCACGCCATCGTACGATCGGGGCTCCGCCGCATCGTCACCGATGCCTTCCCCGGTGTCACCGTCGGTGAGGTGGGCTCCTGCACGGAGCTGCGCGCCGCGGTCAAGGACTCGAGCTGGTCGGTGCTCGTGCTCGACATCGCCCTCGAAGACCGCAACAGTCTCGCCCTCGTCCCCGAGCTGAAGGAGATCCGACCCGGCATGCCCATCATCGTCCTGAGCATGTACGGGGAGCGCCAGTTCGTGGTCCGCGCGCTCCGAGCCGGGGTATCGGCCTACCTGACCAAGGACCGTGCGCCCGAAGAACTCCTGAAGGCGATCGAGAGTGTGCTCGAAGGCAAGCGCTATCTCAGCGAGACGGTGGCCGGGGTGCTGGCCGACCACGTCGCCCTCGTGGGTTCGGGCTCGGAGGCACCGCACGAGCTGCTGTCACCGCGCGAATACGAGGTGTTGCTGCTTTTGGCCATGGCCCACTCGGTCTCGGACATCGCGACCCAGCTCCACCTGAGCGTGAAGACGGTCAGTACCTATCGCACTCGCATCCTCGAGAAGATGGGCATGAGCTCCAACGCCCAGCTCATGCGGTATGCGTTGCATCACGATCTGGTGCAGTAGCTCGCGCGGATGCCGTGGCATGTGCTCGTTCGGTCGCTCGTACTGGTATAGCAGCCCACGCTGGTTCGATGGCCCACGCTGACGCCGTGGCCGTGTAGGACGAACACCGACACGTGGCTTCGGATGGTCCCACAAAACTTTCAGACGGCCCCCGATACCCTGCATCCCGGGTACATCGTAGCGTGGTTACATGAGTCTCACGCACCCACGCATCGCATCGTCGCACAGCCGCGGCGGACTCCTGGCCGAGCACCTGAAGGCCCGGCTGGCCACCTTGCATCCAGCCTACTTCGCGCTGGCCATGGCCACCGGTATCGTGGCCATCTCGTGTCATCTGCTCGGCCTGGAAGAGCTCGCCCTCGTGCTCTCCTGGATCAATGTCGTGGCGTATCCCACGCTCTGGGTGTTGTTCATCGCGCGGGCCGTGCTCTTTACCGACCGCGTCGTTGCCGACCTGCGGGATCATGCCCGCGCTCCCGGCTACTTCACCCTGGTCGCCGCCACGGGCGTGCTGGGCACCCAGGCGGTGCTGCTCCACGACCACATTCTGATGGCGAAGGTGTTGTGGTGGACCGCGGTGGTACTCTGGGCGGTGTGTACGTACACCGTATTCGTGCTCCTCACCGTAGGCGACAAGAAGCCGACCCTGGCTGAGGGGATCAACGGGGGTTGGCTGGTCGCAGTGGTGGCCACCCAGTCCATCTGCGTTCTGGGCTCCACCCTGAACGGAGCCATGCTCGCCGACCGCGACGTCGCGCTGTTCGCGCTGCTGTCGTTCTGGCTGGGTGGCGGCATGCTCTACCTCTGGATCATCGGCCTGATCTTCTACCGCTACATGTTCTTCGCGTTCTCGCCCGAAGACCTCCTGCCCCCCTACTGGATCAACATGGGGGCGGTGGCCATTTCCACCCTCGCGGGGGCCCTCCTGGCCGGCGCGGCCGAGAGTTCGGCACTGCTCGCTCCGCTGCGCGCCTTCATCCTCGGGGGAGCCGTGATGTTCTGGGCGACCGCAACCTGGTGGATTCCCATGTTGCTGGCGCTCGGAGTCTGGAGGCACCTCGTCCGCAAGGTCGAGATCTCCTACGACCCGCTCTACTGGGGGCTGGTCTTCCCACTCGGGATGTACGCAGCCTGCTCGTACGCGCTGGCCGGGGTGCTCGATGCCCCGTTTCTGCTCTGGATCGCCCGGACCTTCGTCGTGGCGGCGGCGACGGCGTGGCTGTGCACCTTCTTCGGGCTTGCCAACCGCCTGCTGTACGCCGCCTTGCTCAGACTGCGGCGACCCCATGTGCGGCAGACACCGCACCACTCACAGACCGGCGCTCAGCCGGCCTTCGGCCCCTGGACCACAGGAGACATCATCCCATGAACATCACGAGCCATGTACGCAATCCCCTCGATCTGGGGCGTGCGTCGACAGAGGGTCTTCCCGATCTGAAGACCCGGGTATCGGATCACTCGAACACGACCATCCATGCCAACGCAGCGCGCAAGATGTCGCGGGGCCGACGGCTGGTCATCGCCGGATTCGTCGTGGCCATCGTGGGGATCGTGGCCTATTGCGTCGTGCTCTTCGGCGCGGCAACGAACCCGACCTTGGGCGCGATTCTCCTGAAGACGCCGGGATGGCTGGTCGGACCCACGCTCGGAGCCGTCGGATTGGGCACGCTGTTCTGGCTGGTGGGATCGTTCATGTACCTCACCGGTGCGATGGACAGCGGTCCCGAAGGGCCCGACCCGCAGTTCTGATCGGCGCTATCCCCCGGTCGGCACCGCAAGAACGCGCGCCCACAGGTGCGGGTGGGCGCGCCACAGGAACACACCGCCCGCCAGCGCGGCCAGGGTGTTCACCGTCACGATCGACCAGAAGGGGAGCAGCGGCGCGACCTCTTGCGTGACGACCGCGACCACGGCCACCGTCACGGCGTATCCGGAAAGCAGCACCAGCAGCACCGGGACGCCGATGCGGGGGCGTTGCTCGACCTGAGCGACGAGGTGGGCCACGAACAGACCCACTGCCAGGGAAACCACCAGGTGCAGGACGTTGTAGGCCATCATGGCCCCGGCGTCGATGGGGATCGGCAGCTGCAGGATCGAGGGATCCGGGTTTCCGCCGAAGACGATCTTGCCGAGCAGGTTGAGGGTGAACAGACCTCCGCGGCCCGCGAGTAGATCGAAGACGGCGTAGAACACGGCGACCGCGGCGTATCCGATCAGCCCGACCACCACACCCTCACGAGTGGCACTTCCGTTTCGACGCATGCGTGACCTCCTCGAGCGCAAGAAGACGGCTCCAGTGAGCCGTGCGGCCCGAACCGAGGCCACGGGGGGGAGGGGCCCCCGGCATTCGCCTCGATCCAGGCGCCATCGTGCGACACTGCCCTCGGAGTGCGCAAGGGGGAGCGGGGCCGGCTACGACACCACGTCGTACAGCAGCCGGTAGTAGCGAACTCGCTCTTCGTCTCGCTCGACGCCGTACGCCGAGAAGAAGAGTGCTTCGTATTCCACACCCAGATTCCAGCCGACGCTCCAGGCACCGACCGCGAGGTCCCACCAGCGGTCGGCCGTACCCAGTTCACCCAGGTCGAGAAAGCCCGTTGCCTGCCAGTCGGTGACCATCACATTGGGCGGGCAGTAGTCCCCGTGGCACACGACCAGGGATTTCTCGGCGGGCCGAGACCGCTCGAGGATCGAGAGCGCCGTTGCAGCCGAGAGCCCCGAGAACTCCTCGTGGAAATCATGATCCGGATCGACGAGCCCCCGCTCGACACGGCGGCGTGCGTGTGCCAGAGCTCGATCGAGACGGAAATCGAAGGGGCACGCGGCCACGGGCATCTCGTGCACTCTGCGCAGGCCCCGGGCCAGAGTCACCACCAGCCGCTCGGGCTCCGCGCGCCAGCGGGCGTCGGTCGCATCGGCGCCGGCCAGCCCCTTGGTCAGCAACCAGGCGGTGTCCCCCTCGGTGCCCTGCTCCAGGACCCTGGGGACCGGGAGGTGCGCTGCCGCCCATCGCATGCGGTCTGCTTCGTCGGCGAGGCACGGGTAGGCGTGGACCGAGCCCAGCTTCAGGAAGTGGACCTCGTCCCGGGGTCCACCCAGTCGGTAGGTGATCGCCGGCGTGCCGTACTGCCAGGCCACCGTCCACTCCCATTCCACGTACCGTTCACGAAGCCGGAGGGGCGGTGCAAGCGTGGGCTTGCCTTCTGGAACCGCCATCGGGTTCCCCGCCTCAGCGCGCTATCTCACGCGCATGACGAAGAGATCGTCGACGAGGGCGGAGATGTCGGTGGAGACGCCGAGATCCTTGCTGATGCCGAGCAGGATCTTGATCGGTTTGGTACCGGCCGGCGCCGTGAATGTGAAGGCGTCCGAGACCCACTCGGCCGAGTTTGCCGCGAAAGCCCCATGTTTGAGATAGGTGTCGAATTCCGCGCAGCCGTTGGTGTAGACCAGGGCGCTGAAAATCACCCATACACCGGGCACGGCCTGGGTGAGTCGAGCGCTGCCACCGGCGCGATACTCGGCGCCCGGCTCGGGGGTGAAGCAGAAGTTGAGGGCCACCACAGCGCCGTTGTTCCCGACGAAGGGATGGTGCATGAGGGCGGAGCCGGAGGTCGCCGATCCCCGAGCGTCTTCCGGCGACCACTCCACCACGGGCGGGTCGTTCGTGACGGGCGTGAAGGGCGCGAAACCGCTGTCGAAGCCTCCTGGCGCCAGCAGGTTGTCTTGCGGCGCCACGGGGGTGACGGTGATGGCGGCGGTACCTGACAGAGACGGGTCGGCCACACTGGTCGCGGTGGCGCTGCAACTGCGCGGGCCCCACGGAGCCGTGAAGGTGGCGACGGCCCCTGCAGCATCGATGGCGCCACAGTCCACGGCCCAGGTCACCGAGGCGTCCGCGAGGTTCGCGACGGAGGCGGTGAGCGAGAGTTCGGACCCGACCTGCACCTGGGCGGTAGCCGGCGAGACCGTGAGGCTGGGTCCCTCGTCGGTGGGGCTGTCTGAACAGGCACCGGCGCTCAGCAAGGCAGCGAGAGCCAGGATCGTCGGAACCGAGTGAAGTCTCATCGAGAGGTCTCCGATGCGGGGGCCGTGCTCCTCCTCATCGAAAAGTAGGACGGCCGAGGAGACCTGCACCAGATTTTCGGGCGTAGGGGTTCTTGACCGTGACGTCACGACGACCGAACCAGATCGTACACCACCACCACCGGATACCCGTCGACCTGGGTCGCGACGGCCAGGCGGCCACCACGAACGACCGCCAGACTCGGGGGCAGGGGCACCGGGACCGATCCCATATATCGCCCATCCTCGTCGAAGACATCCCACACGGGGTCGGCGCCGGCCCGCCGCATGCTCCATACCCAGCTGCGGTCCTGATCATCGACGAAGATACGTCCGTGAGCCGGCTGGGTCGCTCGAGCGTTCACCTTGCGACTGGCCGTGACCCCATCGAGGGACTCCGCCATCTCCCGAAACAACGCGAGAGCCGAGTCGCGTTCCGCAGCCGAAACGGGAACGGCGGCCCGATCGAGCTGGATCGTCATGGTGGTGTCACCCTCGAAGGTCACCCGGTGCAGACGATAGGTCGCACCGTCGCCGACGATGACACCCCCTCGCGGACGGACCGCCCAAGCCGGTCGCGGCGCGAAGGGGTCGGGCAGCGACGCGATCATCAACGAGCCCCGGCGAAAGGCGACGAGGTTTTCGGGCGGGACCACGGGCAACACGAGGGTGTCGTGGGGCACGAAGGCCGAGTCGAGTCGGAGTAGCGCCTGCGCCCCGTTGCGGTCGAGGCCGATATCGACCAGGCGGCTGCCCTGCTCGAAGGCCCCACCCCACGGAAACGAGGCGAACGAGATGGCCCGCAGCGGCTCGCTCCGCACGGCTCCCGTGGCTGGGTCGAATCCCGAGTAGCGGCCGTTGGCCCAGTTCATGGTCCACAGTGTGCCGTGGGCGTCGAAGGCGAGGCCCGAGGCCGAGCTCAACTCGCCGGGCCCCTGCCCTTCACCCCCGAATGCGTGCTGAAAAACGCCGTCGGCCCCGAAGGCGCGGATCTCCGACGCCTGTCCGTCCAGGACGTACACCTCGCCTGCTGGACCCAGCTGGAGACCGCTGATCTGCCCGAAGAGATCGGGTCCGTCGGCCTGCAACGAACCGATGCGGAAACGCTCCACGAGAGTCCAGGGCGCAGGTGCATCCGCGGGATCTGGATTCACCACGACGATACGCCCCGCAGGTAGAGTATCGACCGTGCCGCCCCAGCCCTCGCCACCGGCAGAGCGTTCGGAGCCACGACACGCCGCGGCCAGGAGTCCTGCGACGAGCAGCACACCTACGCGCTCGACACACGGATTTCGGTTCATGGCCAGGTTCATGGTCGGGCTCGGGGAAGGTGCCTACCGCACGCCGTCGAAGGTGAGAATCCGCACCGTCTCGATGTCCAGATCGTCACTCTGGGAGATCAACATCCAGTCCTCGCCGATCTGCCACACCTTCGACACGGCAGGCAGAGCCACGGTTGCCACCCGCTCGCCTTCGGGCGAAAAGACGTCCCATCGGTCCGAGCCCGTGTCTCCGCGCGCGGCCCAGATGCGGCCTACGGCGTCGATCTCGAGGTCGATGAAACGGGGATAGGCTCTTCCGTGTGGGGCGTCGGCGAACCTCTCCCGGGTGACGCGGGCGCGATCCGGGGCCTGAGGCGCGGCCACGCTGTCGATGAAGGCTGCAACGGCTGCGGGGGTCACGGCTACCGGGTCGTCGTCCACACGCAGAATACGCGCGAGCACGCCGCCCTCGAAGATCCGTATCTCGTCACCCGCGCTGACCACCACCCGATCTCCCGAGCCCGCCGTCGAGAGCCGCCGACCGTAGATCACCCCCATGTTGCATACCGCCGTATTGTCAGGCCCGCAATATACCGTGTAGCCCTCCTCTCCCGGAAAGGTCGCCAGGGTGTCGAGCGGCGTGCCGTCGCGGTAGCGCACCACGAACGCAGTATACGACTGATGCCCGGGGTACTCGTCGTCGGTGCCCTGGGTGACGGCGACGAAGGTTCCATCCTGGAGTCGAGCGAAGGGGGCGGGCGTGTTGAAGCGCCCAAGCTCGCCGATGGGCCAGCTGCGGGCGATGGCGCGGTCGGGGCCGTAGAGGTCGACACGACTCGAAAACGACTCGATCACCACCACCGAATCACCCGCAACCCCGAACAGGCTCCCGATCCACTGATACTCGCCCGGGCCCTCGCCCTGTCCTCCCGAGGTTTCGCTCAACGCTCCCGAGGGGTCGAACCAGAAGAGCTCCCTGGAGCCCCCGTTGCCGACCACGATTCCCCCGTCCGCCGTACGGGCGGCACCCACGATCTGGTAGAGAGGCACTTCTTCGCTGCCGACGAGGGGCACGGCACCCTCGCTGAGCGTCCAATTCGGGGTCTCGTCGGAGATGGCCGGCGACACCACGATGGTGATCCCGGCGCTGTCGCGTACCAACGTCGACAGATCTCGGGAGGGACCGTCACACCCCGCGAAGAGCGTTGCGGTGACGAGGATCAGGGTGCTGCGCATGAGGCCTCCATGATGAGGCGGACATGATGTGAGGGGCGGCCCGGGGAGCGCAAGTTCGCAGTTCCTGCACGTCGGCTAGGAGCCTGTCCGAGTAACCCACCGCCCCGTGATTTGCGGGGCGAGCCGCGGT
>CAZFRU010000024.1:0-29746 GCA_964521385.1 uncultured Gemmatimonadaceae bacterium
GTGGCCAGCCGGAGCGAGTTGCTGGACGAGGTGTGGGGCTATGCCAACACCGATGTCGTCACCCGCACCGTCGACATCCATGTGGCCGAGCTGCGTCGCAAGCTCGAAGCCGACCCGGCCGACCCCCGCTATCTACTCACGGTACGCAAAGCGGGATACCGCCTCGAACCCTGAGGTCCTCCGGCACGCTCGCACGGCTTTACGGGGTTCTTACACGGTCCGGAAGGCTTCCGAACCCATATCTGGGGCGCGGGACACCGGGTTCCGCGAGCTTGGGGAAGGTCGACGAAGGCACGACCCCTCCCTTCCAACGCACCATTGGACCTTCCATGACGTTGAAATCCAGCTATGCAGCCCTCCTCCTGGCGCTCCCGCTGTTGGCCCTCCCTCCGGGTGTCCACGCCCAGGACACGCCAACCCGGGTGCTCCCGGTCTATCTCGATTGCGCCGCTCGCGGATGCGACTCGGACCGATTCCGTCAGGACATTCCCTATGTGAACTGGGTGAGGGAGCCGGCCTCGGCCGACCTCCACGTCATCATCACGAGCCAGAGCGCGGGTGGGGGCGGCACCCAGTACACCATCGACTTCATCGGCCGCAACGGCCTCGCGGACTATACCGACCGGTTCCAGTTCTCGGCCGGGAGCACCGATGTCGAAGAAGAGGTCGCCGGCGGGCTCAGCAACACACTCGCGCTCGGCCTCGTACGTTTCGTGCGGCTCGCGGGGCTGGGCGACGGCCTGAGCGTCGCCTTTTCGCGCCCCAGCGGACCCCCCGTGGCCGGGAGCGCGGTCGCAGACGATCCCTGGAACGCATGGGTCTTCTCGATCCGTGCGGGCGCCGACATCGATCGTGAAGACACGCAGAAGAAGAGCCGCTACAACACCAGCGCCTCGGCCAACCGTACCACCGATCTCTGGAAGGTCGATGTCAATCTCTGGGCGAACTGGTCTCGCAGTGAGTTCCAGCTCAGCGACTCCAGCACCTTCGTCAACGAGACCAACAGCTGGACGGTATCAGGACTCGTCGTCCGCAGCCTCTCGGATCATTGGTCGGTGGGTTTGACGGCCGGCACCGGCACCTCGACTCGCCAGAATCAGGCCTTCCGGGCCGACTTCGCGCCGGCCATCGAATGGAACTACTTCCCCTGGCAGGATGCCACCCGTCGCCGGCTCGTCGCCCGCTACTCCCTGGGCGTGGAGTACTTCGAGTACGAAGAGCGGACGGTGTACGACCGCACCGAAGAGACCATCGGCCGCCATCGCCTCGATCTGTCGTACCGGTCGCAGGAAACCTGGGGCGACGCACGGGTCGGAGGCCAGTTCGCGCAGATCCTCGGCAATTTCGACCGCTATTCGTTCGAACTGAGTGGGAGCCTGGACTATCGGTTGGCGCGGGGATTGAACCTGAATCTGGGCGGATCATACGAACTGATCCGAGACCAGATCTACCTCTCGGGTGTGGGGCTCTCCGATGAGGAGATCCTGGTGCAACGCCGCCAACAGGCCACCGGCTCACGGCTCTCGCTCAACGTCGGCCTCAGTGTGCGTTTCGGCTCGATCTTCAACAACGTGGTCAACTCACGATTTTCGTCGCGTCGCTTCTGATCGGCGGTGCCCCGGGCGTTACCGGATGACCTTGTATTCTCGGATGGATTCCACATCGAGCTCGTCCCTTTGCACACCGAGGATTGCATCTGCGTAGATGGCGGTCGGGCGGAACCCGGCCGGCAACTCCACCGTACCCACGAAACGCTCGGCTTCGGCCAGGAAGACATGCCAGGTGGGAGAGGCTCGGGTCTGGTCGGTGAGGGGCTGAATCTCGTGCACGCCGGTGAAGCGGGGCGACCGGGTGGCGACTTGTTCGAGGGATCGCCGGCGAGAGATTCTGCCTCACCAGGAAGCTCCCATCCGAGAACCGACCAACGATGGTCCGCAGCCTCTCGCCTCCGACCGATACCGACCCCCCGCCTCGATGGGGAAGGGTCCCGATCAGGTCTCCACCCGGATCGAGACAGGTGATCCGGCGTTGGGGTAATCATAGGCGACGACGGTGTCGCCCCGGCCCACCCACAGGTGTGTCACCCATCGAAATCCGCCGGGCCCATCCCCCTCTCTGCCGAGCCACCGTACGAAGCGCCCGGCCTTGTCATAGACCCTGCCCCTCGGTCGCCGGCCGGAAAACAGCCGACAAGCGCGGCCAGCGCACCGAGAAGGCACAGCCGGGATCACCAGGCGATCGCACCACGCTTCCACCTACTCATCGATCACGAACTCGTAGGTGGTGGGAAAAACCGCCCAGGTGTTGGTATGGAAGAAAGCCCGACCCATTCCGATCCCACCGAGAGTGGCGTAATAGTACGAGTCTCGCGGCGGGTCCTCGATCGTCTCGATCAGGAGAGGTGTCCCATCCCACGCTCGGAATTCGAGATGCCCGCGCAACACCGGAGGACCCGGTTCACCGTATCCGATCTCGCGGTACACCATCATGAACCCCTCGGGGCCGCAAGCCAGTCCGGGCCTGGGCGACAGGGAAAGGTGGAAAGTCGAGCTACCGACACATCGTGTCGTAACGTGCCGACCCGATCCAAAGCCACCAGCCTTAGACGTGCAGCGTCGTAGACCCAGAGCAGTGGACCCTGGAAGCTGAGGGACGAGATGTTGCGAAACTCATTGGGTCCGTCACCACATCCCCCGAAGCGACCAATCACCTCCAGGGCCTCGACCGACACGACGATTACCTCGCAGGAGTAACGGTCTGCAATGGCGAGCCGTCCGTCTTCCGACACGCCCAGTCCCGCGATGCTTCCGAAGGAGAGCGGCCCCTCAACGGTCCCGACCGTGCGCGCCAGCCGCATCGTGCGTCCGAGAGGGACCACCGCTGTGCGGTCTGTCTGCAGTTCAAGCCCCAGGTCGTCGTAGTAGGGAGAAGGCTCCCCCCCGATGCAGCCTTGGACCCACCACCCCAGGCACAACAAGGCCAGGACACCCCCGCGCGCTCGCGCCGCCTCGATCATGGGCGCTCCGTTCCGTGGAGCGCGACCGGAGGTGCACCCTCCGCTCACGTTCCGACCCTATGGGGATTGCCGGCGAGCCGCTACTCCTGGGCTCCCAGCACTACGGTCTCATGGGCGCGGCTCGAGCGATACACGCCCTGCGCGACCTCATTGGCGAGGACTCCAGCTCGCCCGTCCGCCAACGGCACCGTCGCCCCGTCACGCATCGCCAGGAAATCCCTGAGCTCTTCTTCGAAGCTGATGCGTGTGGTGGTCTGCCAACCCCGGAGCTTCTCCCTCAGGATGATCTCAGGATAGAACTTGCGGGTGCGGGTACGAGCCTCGCCCGGCGCCGCCTGCGTAATGAGAAGGTTCGCCATGGGCGCGTAGGCCGCCCGTACCATCCCCTTGTCGCCGTAGACGTCGAGAAAGAACTGGTAGCCCTTCCACTCGGTCCACGTAGCCTGATAGAGCACGGGAATGCCCCGCTCGGTCCGCATGATGGCCATCGCGTTGTCTTCCGAGCCCTCGACGTTCCAGATCGAGCCGGTCGACACCCCGGACACTTCGACGACGTTTCCGGCCACGTAGTTGATCAGATCCGTCATGTGGATCCCCACGTCCATCATGGCTCCGCCACCCGACAGCGGGCCTTTGAACATCCAGTCTGCGCGGAAGCCGGCGAGACCGTCGTGCCCACCGAAGACCCGCAGGTGGTCGATCGTGCCGATGCGCCCCTCGGCGATGGCCTGCACGAGGAACTTCACCGCCGGGTAGTAGCGATGGTTGAAACCAACGGCGAGCACCTTGTCGGACTCGCGCGATTTCTGGAGGATTCGTTTGCACGAGTCGAGACTGTTGGACAACGGCTTCTCGCACAACACGTCACAACCGGCCTCGAACGCAGCGAGACACATCTCCTCGTGAAGGTGCACCGGGCTCGACACGACCACGGCGTCGACATCGTGATCCGACAGGAGTTGATGGTAGTCGTCGACCGCCACCGCCTCGGTTCCGTGGGTGGCTGAGCGAGCCCGGGCGAGATCGGTGTCCGCCACCGCAACGAGGCGGGTGGAGGGGTTGTTCCCGATCGTAGCGCACCGCAGCTTCCCGATGACTCCGGCCCCGAAGACCGCCATCCTGACCATGCGTCGCCTGTTGTCTGCAATGAAAAAGATCCCGCTGTCACGGGACTCGACCCGAAGGTAGCGGGATCCGCCGTACCCCCGGAAATTCGATTCCGCCCGAGAACGAACGTACCATGCCAAAGCTCTCCGTCGTCATACCCTCCGTGAATGGTATCGGCGACCTCGCTGGTTGCCTTGAGGCGCTGGGCCGACAACGGTCCGACCCGGAGGTCGAAGTCATCGTCGTGGATCGACTGGGTCCCGGCCTCCGGTCCGAAGTCGAACGACGGTTCCCCTGGGCGGTCGTCGTGCCCGTGAATCCGGGTACGTCGATTCCGGGAATGCGGGCCATCGGGTTTCGGCGGGCGACGGCCCCCGCCGTCGGGGTCATCGAGGACCACGTACTCGTTCGGCCCGGGTGGTGCACCTCGATGCTCGAGAGCCTCTCGGAGGGAGCCGCCATCGTCGGCGGAGCCGTCGAGAACGCTGCCACGGACACGGTGACGGATTGGGCCGCGTTCCTCTGCGAATACAGCCATTGCCTCCCCCCCCTCCCCGCAGGCGAGGTGGATTGGCTCACGGGCAACAACGTGGTGTACTCGCGAGCCCTCCTGGACCGACACATGGACGTCGTCGACCGGCACGGATGGGAGGTCGACCTCCACGAAGCGATCCGCACCTCGGGCACACCCCTGGTCTGCCGCCCCGACATCGTCGTGGACCACAAGAAGCACTTCACGATTCCCGAGTACCTCGTGTTGCGCTACAACTACTCGCGGTCCTTTGCGGGCGCTCGGGTCCGGGGGGCGAGCCGCCCGAAACGCGCCGCGTACGCCGCCGCCGCACTGGCGCTCCCCCCCGTGCTCTTCTACCGGACGGTGTCGCGGATTCTCTCGAAGGGTCGGTATCGGGACCATCTGATCCGCGGCCTCCCCGCGATCTCGGTCTTCGTGGTGGCCTGGGCCTGGGGAGAGGCCGTCGGGTATTGGGCCGGTGCCGGTGACTCGCTCGGCAAGGTCACATGACGAAGCCACAGCCCGAACAGGTCTCGATCCTCGTCACCATCGTCGATGGCGGCCCGTCACTGCGCGCGTGCCTGGATGCGATCCGCGCTCAGGTCGGCGGCCGGCAGGTCGAGGTCCTCGTCCCGTGGGACGCATCCGTCACCGGTATCGCGGGGTTGGCCGAGGCCTATCCGGAAGTGCGATTTCTCGCTCTGGGGCACCTCCAGACCGCCCGCCCACCCCACACCCACGCGGGTCAGCACGAGCTGTTCGATCGCCGCCGGGCGGCCGGCCTGGCAGCCGCCCAGGGCGACCTCATCGGCATCCTCGAAGATCGGGGGCTCCCCGATCCCGAATGGCTCGAGACGCTGATCCGCCTTCACCGGGCCTCGGGGTCCCCCCCGCCCGCGGTCCTGGGCGGCGGGGTCGTGTGCGGCGTGGATCGGCCCTTGAATTGGGCGGTTTTCTTCTGCGACTTCGGACGGTACCAACCCCCCTTCGAAGCGGGTCCTCGCGAGTACGTCACGGACGTCAACTGCCTCTACACGCGGGCCGCACTCGAGAAGACCCGGGAATTGTGGCGGGACCGGTATCATGAGACCACCGTCAATTGGGCTCTCTCGGGAATGGGCGAGACGCTGTACCTGAGTCCCGAACCGATCGTGCGACAGGTACGCCGGGATCTCCGCCTTGGGCCACTCCTGCGCGAACGGCAGGACTGGGGGCGCCTCTTCGCCTACACGCGGGTCCGGGAGACGGGAACCGGACGTCGTCTGGTCTTTGCGGCCCTTGCACCCGTTCTGCCCGTGGTCCTCTTCCTCCGGCATGCAATCCTGCAGGCTCGCAAGCGGCACCTCGGCCGCTTCTTGAGGGTCTCGCCGTGGGTGGTGCTACTCCTGATTTCCTGGAGCCTGGGTGAGTTCCGGGGCTACCTCACGGGACGCCCATGAGGTGCCGGCCGGCCGGGCGCTCCGAGGCCCGGAGCTCGCCCTTCCGTGGGCCTGACGTCTTCCATGATCTGGCCCTGTCGATGCTTCCGTCGCCAACCGAAATCCAGGACACCCAGTGCGAATCCGTTGGCTGCCCACACCACCGGAACCCGTCTTGGGAATGAACGGCCATCTGGTCCTGGAGGACTGGCAGCCGCGGCGGGACCCGCCACCACCACCGAACAGCAGGACGAGACAAGCACCTTCGTGTCCTTCCCCCCGGTTTCTTCCGCCGTTCCTCGCCCGCGGCCCCGCCCGCCACCGGACGCATCCTTCCCCGCCCACTTGTCATCGCCACACGCGACACCCAAGCTTCGATCTGGTCCTGATCGTCCACTCCGTCGAAGAGGCCCCCTCTTGCTCGTTCAAGTCAGCACCGACAGCCAGATTGAAGGAAACGCCGAGCTCGAAGCGGCGATCGTAGATCGCGTCACGCGGGGGCTGGATCGCTTCGGCGATTCAATCACCCGCATCGAAGTCCACCTGACCGACGAGAACAGCGGTGCGAAAGGGGGCGACCTCGACATCCGATGTGTACTCGAGGCGCGGGTGTCGGGTCGGCAACCCGTGGTCGTTCGCAACGACGCGGCGACGGTCGATCAGGCCACCGAGGGTGCCGTGCGCAAGATGCGGACGGTGTTGGACAGGGAACTGGGCAAGCTGGGTCGACGCTGACCGCTCGGCTTCGCCCCCATGGCCCGCAAAGCCCTCGGCGGGTAGTTTGGCCAGCCTCGTCCACACCCCGATGCAGGCTGCCTCCATGCCCACCTCCGCTCGTGCGGTACGCCGTCGCCTCTTCCGCGCCCCTTCCTCCGCCCGCCTCGCCCCGGCCGTCGTCCTGGCCCTCGCTGTAGCGACACCGACCCGGGGCACGGCCCAGGCGCCCGATCTCGCGGCGCTTCAGGACGAGGCGGTGGACCTGCTCGTCGAGTACGTCGGCGTGAACACCATCAATCCGCCGGGCAACGAGAGCCGTGCGGTGGAGTTCTTCGCCCGGATCTTCGAGGCCGAGGGAATCGGCTACGAGTCGGTGGAGTCGGCGCCGGGGCGCGGCAACATCTGGGCCCGTATCGAGGGGGGTGATGCACCGGCTCTTCTGCTTCTCCATCACAGCGATGTGGTCCCCGCGGACCCGGACTACTGGACGGCCGACCCCCTGGGGGGTGAGGAGAAGGACGGTCTGATCTACGGCCGCGGCACCCTCGACACCAAGGGGCTCGGCATCGTCCATCTGCAGGCGTTCCTGAACCTGTACCGCTCCGGTCGCGTGCCCGACCGCGACGTGATCTTCATGGTCACGGCCGACGAAGAGGCCGGTGGGTTCTTCGGCGCCGGCTGGTTGGTGGAGAATCGGCCCGAACTCTTCGAGAATGTCGGAGTGGTGCTGAACGAAGGAGGGGGAGGCACCTTGCTCCCCAGCGGAGAGCAGCAGTTCGGCATCGAGGTGACGCAGAAGGTCCCGGTGTGGCTTCGGCTCGACGCCACCGGCACGCCGGGCCACGGATCGATGCCCCGGACGGAATCCGCCGTGACCCGCCTGGTCGGCGCGCTGGACCGGATCCGCAATCACCCCTTCGAGCCACGGGTGGTGAAGCCGGTCGATGCCTACTTCAAGGGCATCGCCGCCACCTCCGGCGACGACTGGCGTGGCGCCTTCGAGGAGCTGGCCACGGCCGTGCAGGACCCCGAGTTCATGACCCGTCTGCAACTGCACGACCCCTTCCTCCACGCCCTGACCCGCAACACCTGCTCGATCACCCGGCTGGAAGGGAGCGGCAAGATCAATGTCGTGCCGCCCACCGCGGCGGCCGAGATCGACTGTCGGGTGCTTCCGGACCAGGACATCGACGCCTTCCGCGCGGAGCTGGAGACGGTCATCAACGATCCAGAGGTGGAGTTGTCGACGCTCATGGCGTTCTCACCGGCCATCTCGGCCACCACCAACTCGGCCTACCGGGTGCTGGTCGACGTCACCCTTCAGCACTTTCCCGAGGCGCTGGCCATCCCCTCGGTAGCCTCCGGCTTCACCGACAGTCACTTCTTTCGGGATCTGGGCATCGACGCCTACGGATACGCCCCCTTCCTCGTGCCCCTGCGGGACGACGAGCGGATCCACGGCAACGACGAACGGATCTCGATCGAGAACATTCGCCGCGGAACGCTCCTCATGGTCGAGATCCTCGAGCGCCTCACCGGGGCGCCCCGGATGTAGCGCCTTCGCCGACCCGATCTCATGCCGCAGAAACCCGAACGCCTGGCCCATCCGCGCGACGTGCCGTATGCATGGCTGTCGCAAGGTGTTTCCTGCCGTGCCCCTGCAGACGGAGCGGCATCGTCGAGATACGGCCCCAGTCGAGGTCCAGTAGGCGCGAACCGATGACCCGGGCAGAGCTCGCCGGAGAAAGCGCCGTGAAGAGCCATCGGTTGTCGAGTCGTGCTCGAGGGAGGAGACGATGGGCCCACGCTCACCGCCGCTGTTCCAGGGCGTCGGGCTGGTCATTTCTCATCGGGCTGGCCCTCAGCGCGTGTGAAGTCGGCCCTCCGGCCTCCGGGCACTCGGACGCCTCCACGGTACGGGACAGTGCCGGAGTGACTATCGTGGTCACGCCTGCGGCGGAAGGGGATCGCCCGCTCGGGTGGGACGTTGCAGGGACTCCGGACCTCGTCCTCGGTGCCGAGGAGGTCGGGGAGCAGGCGTTCTATCGCATCGTCGGGGCCCGCCAACTGCCGGACCGCCGCCTCGTGGTGCTCGATCGGGGAAGCCTGGAGCTGAGGTTCTTCGATTCCTCCGGCGGTCTCACGAAGACGATCGGCGGCCGAGGCGAGGGACCCGGGGAGTTCGAACGCCCCACCCTCATCCCCGCACCCTCCTCGGACTCCCTGATGATCTGGGATGCCCGCCTCGGGCGGATCACGGTGTTGCACACCGGACAGCAGACCGGTGTCCGGACCGTGACTCCCCGCTCATGGTACGGAGCGGTCGCACCGGAGGGAATGGCCGAGGGCGCGGCGCTACTCGCGCATCTGGCGAGTCCAGTGGGGGGTATCGAGGCGGGAGTCCAGGAGGACACCCTGCTCTATTCGTGGGTTCATCTCCCGGAGGGTGACCCGGTCCCGATCACTCGGGTCGCCCGAGCCATTCTCTATAGCGAGGTCGGCCCCAACGGCGTGCCGTTCCTCGTTCAGATTCCGTTCGCCCCCCGGTCTTCCGCAGTAACGCGCGGCCCGGAGGCATGGATCTCGTCGGGGCGCTCGCCCCAGATACAGGTCTTCGATCTCGAGGGGCGACTTCATCGAGTTGCGCGTATCGACCGGGCGCCCATCGCCGTCAGCGACGAGATGATCGATCGCTACATTTCAGGGGAGGTGGGCGACCGAAGCGAGATGGAGGATCAACTGAGAGCGCTCATCGAGCGAATGCCCCGGGTGGATCATGTGCCGAGCTTTCGATCGCTTCTCGTCGACGATCTTGGATTCGTCTGGGCGTCGTGGTACTCCTGGGACCCGGCGAAGCCTACACTCTGGACCGTGTTCGAGGGCGGCGGCCGCGCGCTGGGCACCGTGGAAACGCCACCCGGACTCGCAGTCACCCAGGTCGGCGACGACTTCGTCGTCGGTGTTGCGCGCTCAGAGCTGGATGTCGAAGAGGTGCATCGGTACCCGCTCACCCGCAGGGACCGGCAGTAGCGCGAGCGGTCTCCCGAGTGCGGCTAGTCCTTGCGCATCGCCGAAAGGGGATCGACGCGGGTGGCACGCCGAGCGGGAATCACGGCCGCAAATCCCGCAGCCGCCAGCAGGAGGGTGCCGGCGACCATCATACTGAGAGGGTCCGCAGTCGGCACCCCCTGCACCACACCCTGCAGGAGCCCCGCTGCGAGCACCGACCCGACCATCCCGAGCGCCACACCCGCCAGCGTCGTCGCAAGACTCCACCCCAGCACCAACCGCAACACATTGCCGGCACCGGCCCCCAGCGCCATCCGGATTCCCATTTCCCGGATCCGGCGGGCTACGGCATACGAGACCACGGCATACACTCCCACCCACGACAGGGCCAGCGCCGCGACTCCGAGGCCGATCAGCACCAGCGCCTGAAAGCGGGGTCGGACCAGCTGACCCGCCTCGATCGACGCCAGCGTTCGTGGCGCGCCCAGCGAGAGGTCGGGATCCACCTCCTGCAACACGCGGCTCACACTCCGAGACAGGGCCGATGGATCGCCATCCGCACGGATCAAGAAGAAGGTGGCGGGACGAGGTAGCTGGCGATTCGACCAGTAGATCTCCGGGCGGGCTCTGTCACCCGGGGTCATCGGCGCGACATTCGCGACCACGCCGACGACGTCGAACTCCAGATCCAGTTCGGGCAGGCGCACCGTGCGGCCCACCGGGGACGTGCCGTCCGGCCACCCCGCGCGGGCGAGCGCCTCGTTGACGATGGCGACTCGCGGGCCGGTCCGGTCATCGGCTTCGGTGAATTCGCGCCCCGCCAGGACGGCCAGCCCCAACGTCTCGAAGTGGGCGGGGCCGAGGTCGTACCAGAACGCCACCGGCAGCGCCTCCTGCTCGTCGACGAAGGGCGTCGTGAACGGTGTGGCACCGTCCCCCCCTCCGAAGAGCGGCCCAGCCGATGCGGTCGATACCGACAGGACACCGGGCAGCGCCCCGACTCGGTCCTCGGCCGCACGATAGAGATCTGCCCAGGCCACCGGACCCTCATGCTTGGACACGTCGAGAAATGCGCTGAGGGACAAGAGCGGGACGCGCTCGAATCCGGGTTGCCAGTCCAGGTAGGCAGCAAAGCTCCGCGTCAGTACCCCCGCCGTCGAGACCAGCACCACGGACAGGGCGACTTCGGCCACCACCAACGAGGTGCGTAGACGACTCGCTCCCTTCGGACCCCCGGCGCGGCCGCCGCTCTTGATCGTCCCAGCCAGATTCCCTGCGGTGACACGCAGCGCCGGAATCAGCGCGAACACGAGTGTTGCGGCCACCGAGACCAGGGCCATCACCCCCAGCACACGACCGTCCACCGCCACACCGTCCAGGCGGGGGATGTCGGGGGGTGCGAGGGACACGAGCAGGCGGGTGACGAGTCCGCCGAACACCATCGCCAACACCGTGGCAGCCCCGGTCACCACGAGGCCCTCCAGAATGATGTCTCCGGCCAGCCGACGTCGATCTGCGCCGAGAGCCGAACGGACCGCAAGCTCTCGCGACCGGTCCATGCCCCGAGCGAGTACGAGGTTTGCCACATTGGCACAGACGATGAGGAGGAGCAGCCCCGCAGCGCCCAGTATCGCGATCAGGACCGGGCGCGTGTCGCCGACCACGACCCGGAGCAACGGCTCGACACGCAGGCGCCAACTGTCGTCGACCTCTTCGGAGCGCTCCGCGATTCCTCCGTAGATGGCGAAGAGTTCGGTGCCGGCGGACGCGAGTGTGGCGCCCGCAGCGAGGCGGCCCACGGCGCGAAAGCCCCGCCACCCACGCACCTCCGGATCGAGCGGATCGAAGTGTGGGGGCTTCCAGAGCTCGATGCCTTCCATCCCGAGGGGGGCTTCGAAGCCGGGCTCCAGAACTCCCACGACTTCGTAGGGCTCACCGTCGAGCCGGATCACCGACCCCACCACGGTCGAGTCTCCTCCGAACCGGGTCGTCCAGAAGTCGTGGCTCAGAACGACGACCTTGTCCCGGCCGGGACCGAACTCGTCGTCGGCCGGAAGTCGACCCAGGAACGGGGTCGCCCCGAGCGCCCGCAGAAACCCCGGCGTCGCCAGGCCACCGGACACGCCCTGCGAGCCGGTATCGTTCCCCAGAGCGAACGGCCACCCTCGCCCGATCCCCAACTCGGCGAGCGTCGTCGTACCCTGGCGGAGGTCTTCCGTGTTTCCCGGCGAGGCGATGCAGAGGCCGGAGAGGCGGGGGTGATCTTCGCACAGGACGACGAGTCGGTCGGCTTCAGGAAACGGCAGCGGCCGGAACAAGATGGTGTCGACCACGCTGTAGATGGCCGTGGCGGCCGTCATCCCGACCGCGAGAATCAAGAGCGCGGGTATCGTGAATCCCGGACTGCGTAGAAGGGAGCGCACCAGCACGCGCATCCGTCTCATCCCGTCCGCCATGACCCATCCTCGTCGAGACGCCCCGGGGCCACGCGCCTGTGGGCCGACCGGCAGCGGCCGCACCCATTCCCGAAGTACGCGGCTCCACGCGCCGGCGACCCCGGGCAGGCCCCGCAGACGCGTCTCTTCTTCCAACAGCGCCCTGAACGCGCCAACCATGTCCTCGCCGAACCGGACGCGTAGGCGACGCGGATACCGCAACAGCAGCACCCGGTAGATCGCCACCGACAAGGCGATGGCCGCCCTCATGCGCCGGCGTCGGGTGCCAGTTCGCGGACCCCCTCCAGCCGTGCCAGGCGAGTGATGCGAGACGCTTCGGCCTGCAGGGCGCCCCGACCCGCCGGCGTGAGATGAAAGACACGACCCCGGCGGGCATCCCGCGCGTCTTCATCGCCGACCTCCACCCACCCAGCGTCTTCCAGCCGCTGTAGCGACCCGTAGACCGTGCCGGGCCCCATGGCGATCCCCGAATCCTCTTCGACCTGCTTCATCACCGCGTAGCCGTGCCTCGGCCCTTCAGCCAGCGCCAGCAGGACGTGGAAGACCGCAGGTGTGAGGGGAGCGGGAGACGGGTCGGGCATGGCGGGTCGCGGGGGCGAAGGTGCGTTCGAGGTGATTACATTACTGCGGCCGTAATATTACGGCTGCGGTAACTCATCACAAGGGCCCCCTCGTGCACTTGCCGCTATCCAAGCCGCCACGCTGCGGTGTACATCATGGTCTGCGGAATGAGACCGTGGATCTGATAGGCGTTGGCGAAAGGCCAGGGCGAATGCTTCCAGCGCGGCGGCGGCAGCGGGAACAGATTGGCTGCCGCGCTCGCCGCAAGCGTCTTTTCGGAGGTCGGCGCCTGCAGCGCACGAACGATCCGCCCCGCGGGTTGGTTGATGGCCGCCGACAGGTGCTTCGATGTGGAGAACGCGCCATCGAAATCGATCACGCCCCGCAGCTCGGACCCGAGGCCCGCCTTCATCCTGAAATGGTGGGAATACGAAATCCCGGAGCTGAAGCTCGACACCACGAGGCTCGACACCGGCACGGGTGCCCCGCCGCCTGGGCCCAGGCTCCCCAGGATCTGCGCAAAGATCGACCTCCAGCGTTGCGGGAGCATGCCGCCGTTCTGCGCCGAGCCCTGGGTCATCAGGGGCATGATCATCACACGATTCGACACCGAGGCGCAGAACTGGGTACCCATCGCGTCCGACAGGTAGTGCCAGACCTTCCACCAGTCACCCAGCTGATCGTAGTGGCTGTCGTGGTAGCCGGCCTGGCCAGGGGTCGGATGGAAGAAGAGATGGACACGGTCGAAAGACGCCACCCCGTTCGGGACGAGTACGCCGAACCACTTTGGAACCACCTTTTCCGCCAATTCGAAGTACGAGATCGTCCCCTGCCCCACCACGCCCGTCCACCTGAAGGCGTACTCCGAAATCAACGAAGGGTCGACGGGCGTCCAGGCCGATTCCTGCACGGAGGTCTTGAGGCCGGACACCGAGGTCAGCGGTCGAAGATCGAGCGGCGGCTCCCCCGTCGGGGGACCGGGAGGGGTGCCCGGTGGGGTGAGCAGACCCGCCAGCAGTTCACCGAGGGCACGCCAGGTGTCCGGGCCCACGACGCCGTCGGGGGTGATCTTCGCAAAGCCCTGGAATTCCCGTACCCGAGCGAGCGTCTTGGCGCCGAAGATCCCATCGGTGGTCAGGGGAGGCACCAGGTGCGGGGCGGCCTGGTTGAGGCCCTCCTGGAGCAACTTCACATTCGCCCCTTGCGACCAGACCCGCAGTGTCGGCTTCATGACGACCCCGGCTGAGGTGGCCAACTGCGATCCTCGCTGCACGATGCAGCCCGCCGGGGCACGACGCAACCCACACGTCACGGTCGGACGATGGGGGGGGATTGGCCCGGGTGGATTCGAACCACCACTACCGGTTCCAAAGACCGGGGTCCTGCCATTAGACGACGGGCCATCGATCCGGAAAGTGCGCCCTTCCGGGGGTCGGAAGCTAGACCGGAGAACCCGCTGGATTCAACCCCGGCAGCGCCTCGAGCGTGGTGACGGTGCGGAACGTCACGTCGGGACAGGCGTCGGCCGCAGCGCTGCGAGCCGCGTCGGCCTCGCGGGCGTCGACGTACACCCCGAACACCGCGGCCCCGCTCCCCGACAACAAGGCGAAGAGCGGGTGTGTGGCGCGCAGCGCAGAGAGGGCCCGAGCCACCGGCGGGTGAGCCGCGGCAATCACCGGCTCGAAATCGTTCGTCGCCGATCGTGCGATGTCGGGCCAGGAACCGGCGCCGCCGCTGGGGCGCGGGGCGGCGTCCACGGACGCGCCCTTCGCCTCTCTCGCCCGCGCCAAAGCGCCGTACGCTGCGGCCGTGGCGACCTGCACCGGCGGCAATCCGAGCACGACGTACGCGGGGGGAAGCGCCGGCAGGGGCGTCAGCACCTCGCCCCTTCCCTGCCCCCGCGCGAGACCCTCCGTGCCGACGAAGAAGGGCACATCCGATCCCAGCGACCCGGCGATCGCCAGCAGGCCTGCGGGGGACACGACGCCGGGGAACAGCTCGTTCAGCGCCCGGAGCGTCGCCCCGGCGTCCGACGATCCGCCCCCCAACCCCGCTCCCGCCGGAATGCGCTTCTCGAGCGCGATGGCGACGCCCTCACTCAGGCCGCCGGCCGCGAGAACGGCGCGGGCCGCCCGCGTGACCAGATTGTCGGCCAGCGGGCCGACATCGGCTCCGTGCACCACCACCTCGACTCCCGGCTGCGTCGCCTTTGCGACCACGAGTTCGTCACACAGGTCGACGGCCTGGAAGAGGGTTTCGATGTCGTGATAGCCCGAGGGTCGCCGACCCAGGACCCGAAGGGTGAGGTTGACCTTGGCCGGGGCCCTCACCCTCACTGCCCTCACCCCGCAGCACCCTCGTGCGGCAGGTCGTCGGGATCGACCAATGCGGCATCGACGGCGGCTTCGACCCGCTCCTCGCTCGCCTGCACGTCGCCCAGGCTGAGCCCGAGCTTCCGGGTATACCACAACCCGATCAGCGTCACCGGAATGAACCCGCCGAGGTGATACCCGTAGGCGAACGCCAACGTCTGCACCTCACCCGCCTGATAGACCGTGTCGAGTGCGAAGGCGGCCGAGGCGTGGAAGGTGCCGAAGAAACCCGGCGCCGCCGGCAGCGCCACACCGAACCCCACCACGGCTTCGGTGAAATAGGCTGCCACGGGTCCAGCGTGAATATCGAAGGCGAGCATCCCGAGCCAGAACGACAGGCCGTGCCAGCCCCAGAAGAAGACCGTCCAGGCAAAGGCCTTCATCAGCAACAGGGGACTGCGCACGACGCCCAGGGCTTGCAGAAACGCCTCCAGCGCCTCGATCACCACGAGCGCCCCGCTCTCGGGCAGCACCCTCCGCGCCACCGCCTCGGCCATACCGACCACGGTGGTCGGCCAGATCAGCAAGAGCGCCAACGCCACCCCTATGCCCCCGAGCAGCGCGACGGCGCTCTTGAGGATCGTCATGAAGGTCGCCCCCAGCGTCACCTCGGGAAACGAGGGCATCAGCACCGCGCCCACCAGGAATCCCGCCAGCACGAGCCCGTCGAGGACGCGCTCCACCACCAACGACCCGAAGGCCGCGCTGACACTCACGCGGGGATCGAGCCGGGCGAAGCTGTAGGCGCGGGCAAATTCACCCACACGGGCCGGCAGCAGGTTGTTGGCCATGAACCCGATGTTGACGGCGGCCCAGCGATCGCCGAGCCGGGTGTCCGAACGGACCGGCTGCAGGAGCACCTTCCAGCGCAGCGCGCGAATGAAGAAGCCGAAGGTCGCCACAGCCACCGCTGCGAGCAGCAGCCCCAGGTCGGCGGCCCGCATGGCCCGCCCGACCTCGACCACGTCGACGTCGCGCAGGGTGAACCAGATCAGAAAGGCCGACAGGGCGAAACCGACGATGGCCTTCCAGTTCATGACACCATGCCCCGGGCCCGACGTACGACCCGGGCCATTTCGGCGACGGCCTCGTGCATGCCCACGAGCACCGCCCTCGACACCACACTGTGGCCGATGTTGAGCTCTTCGATCTCTGCGATGGCCGCTACCGGCGCGACGTTCTCGTAGGTCAGACCGTGCCCGGCATGGACATCGAGTCCGAGCTCACGCCCCCGTGCTGCGGCCACCCGCAAGCGAGCCACCTGGGCCCCCGCCGCTTCGCCACGGGCATTGGCATACTCACCGGTATGCAATTCGACGGCGTCGACGCCCAGAGCTCGGGAGGCCTCGAGGGCCGCGCGGTCAGGATCGATGAAGAGCGAGGTGCGCACGCCGACCTCGCGCAGGCGCTCCACCACCGCTCCCACGCGCTCGACCGTGGCCGGCGCGCTGAGGTCGAGCCCCCCTTCAGTCGTCACCTCCTCGCGACGCTCCGGAACCACCGTCACCTGGTGGGGGCGCAGCTCACTCGCCAAGGTGACGATGGCGTCGACCACCGCCAGTTCGAGGTTCATCGGGGTCCGCAACGTCTGTGCGAGCAGGCGCACGTCGCGGTCCCGAATATGGCGTCGGTCCTCGCGCAGGTGCACCGTGATCCCGTCCGCTCCGGCGAGTTCGGCGAGGACGGCCGCTCGCACCGGATCCGGCTCGTCGGTCTTGCGCGCCTCACGGACGGTAGCGACGTGGTCGATGTTGATGAACAGTCTCACGGGATCTCCTGGAAAGGCGCCCCCCGCGGGGGCTGGAGCAGGGCCCGCAGGCCGTCGAGCGTTGCGGCATCCAGACCTCGGGCCTCGGCGACCCGGACCAGGACACGGCTGAGGGCGCGGTACACCTCGCGACTCTCACCTTCCAGAGTGCGCAGGTGCAGGTCCACGGACTCGAGATCCCCGCGCACGAGTGGACCGGTCAAACCCCGCTCGAGTCCGAACTCCGACACGTTGTCGAGCGCCCCACGCATCAGGGGCACCAGCGCCGGGAGTGCCACATCAGGGTCGACACCGGAGCGGATGAGCAACTCGGCTGCCGTGGCGATGAGCGCCGCCAGCCCGTTCGCGGCCAGCACGGCCGCCGCATGGTACGAGGCACGGCGATTGACCGGAATCTCGAGGATCTCGCCGTTCAGGGCGAGAGCGATACGACTCGCCAGCGTGCGAGCCCCCGCCTCGCCCGAGACGGCAAACGCCGAGCCGACGAGGTGCGCCGCACCGGTGACGGGGTGGGCCAGCGATTGCAACGGATGCAGCGATCCCACCGAATACCCGACGGCGTGGAGCGGCCCCAGGACCTCGGTGCTGAGCGAACCCGAGGTGTGCAATACGACGCTGCCCGTCGGGGCCGGACCCAGGGCCGCCAGCGCATAGGCCATCTCCGGCAGTACGTCGTCCGGCACCGCGAGGATCGCACCGTCGGCACCCGGCGGGGGCGCCAGCAGCCCGAAATGATAGGCGGCGATGCGCTGGGCGAAGAGCGGATGCGAGGGCGGCTCCGGGCGTCGACCGCAGAACACGAGATCGCGCACGGCTCCCGCCTGCCACAATGCGTCTCCCAGGGAGAGTCCCACCCGCCCGGGCCCCACGATTATAAGTCGTTCCAAGCGCGCCACAAGCGACGTCGAGAACCTGGACGCCGGCCTTCTTGCGGAGCTGTCCGAGCAGGGCGTCGGGAATCCGCACACGGAGGTCGATGCTCGAGCCGTGGTCGTCTCGAGTCATCACCTCGCCCTCGCGATACAAGATGGCCAACGTCTCACCGTCTCGGGCATGAAGGTGGATGCGCACCTCGTTCAAACGCGATCGCACCCGAGCCTTGAGCGCATCGCCGAGGCTCTCCAGGGTCTCGGGCTCGTGCGCCGAGACGAAGACGGCCGGCACCGGCTCGAAGGCGCGCACCCGATCCCGCAGCACCGCCTCTTCGTCGTGGGTCAGTCGATCGATCTTGTTGTAGACCAGCACCTGCGGGCGCTCGTGCAAACCCAGCTCCTCGAGCACTTCGGCCACCACTTCGATCTGCTCGTCCCGGTCCGGGTGTGAGGCGTCGATCACGTGGAGCAGCACGTCGGCTTCGCGCGCCTCTTCGAGCGTCGAACGGAACGAGGCCACCAGATGGTGCGGCAACTTGCGGATGAACCCCACGGTATCGGTGACCAGCGCGGCGTGTCCGTCGCCCAGATCGACACTGCGCGTGGTCGAGTCCAGCGTCGCGAACAGGCGATCCTCGATGAACACGTCGGCTCCGGAAAGGGCCTTCAACAGCGACGACTTGCCGGCGTTGGTGTACCCCACCAGCGCGGCACGAAACTCCCCCTGGCGGGCCTGTCTCTGAACCTCCCGGGCCCGCGCCACCTGACGGAGCTTGTCCTTCAGATCGGCGATCCGGGTGCCGATCAGTCGACGGTCGGTCTCGAGCTGGGTCTCGCCCGGACCCCGCAACCCGATGCCCCCCCGGATCCGGGACAGGTGACTCCACATACGCTTGAGGCGCGGAAGCAGGTATTCGAGCTGGGCGAGCTCGACCTGCATGCGAGACTCCTTCGACCGGGCGCGGGTGGCGAAGATGTCCAGGATCAACTCGGATCGATCCATGATCCGCACCCCCGTGTGCTCCTCGAGGTTCTTGCCCTGAGCCGGGGTGAGCTCTTCGTCGAAGATCACGAGGTCGGCCTCCGTCGCCGCCACCAACTCCCGCAGTTCGTCGGCCTTGCCCTTGCCGATGTACATCTTGGGCGACGGCGAATCGATGCGTTGGCGGACCACGCCGACCACCTCACCTCCGGCGGTATCGGTCAGGCGCGAGAGTTCCGCGAGGTGTTCCTCGGCGATGCGGGGATCGAGCCCCCGAGGCGGAGCCGCCACGAGTAGGGTCCGGTCGACGGGCTGGTGGTTGTCGATGAGCTGGGTGGGAATCGGCGTCTGGGGGCTGAAGGAACGGAGACCCAATGGAAACGTTAGCGCCGGCCGGCACGGCATAGAAGTGTCACGGTGGGCCTTCAGCCGGCGGCCGGTCGCCCCTCGCCTCGGCGCGCCGTGCTTCGAACCAGGCCATCCGCTCGGCAAGGGTCTTCTCGAAGCCGAACCCCCGGGGGTGGTAGAACCGCCGCCCCGCGAGGCGGTCGGGAAGGTAGCTCTGGGCGGAGACACCGGCCGCAGAGTCGGGATCGTACTGGTATCCTTCGCCGTAGCCGAGTCCCTTCATCAAGGCCGTGGGCGCGTTCCGGATATGGAGCGGGACCCCTTCGCCGGGAGTGTCGCGAGCCAGTGTGAGGGCATCTTTCCACGCGAGGTAGAGCCGGTTGGACTTGGGAGCCAGAGCCAGGTAGACCACCGCTTCGGCCAGGGCGAGCTCGCCTTCGGGGGATCCCAGGAAATGATACGCATCGCGAGCCGCCAGGGTGATCTCGAGACCCCGGGGATCGGCCAGGCCGATGTCTTCCGAGGCCATTCGTACCAACCGACGGGCGATGTAGAGCCCGTCCTCGCCTCCCGCGAACATGCGCGCCAGCCAGTACAGGGCGCCGTCGGGGTCGCTCCCGCGCACGGCCTTGTGCAGCGCCGAGATGACGTTGAAGTGCTCATCGCCACCCTTGTCGTAGATGGCGAAACGGTGCTGCAGTGCCTCGCGCGCGACCTCGGCGGTGATGGTCCCGCCAGGCCCTGCCAGGCGCGCCGCCGCCTCGAGAGCGCCCAACGCCCGGCGCGCATCGCCGTCGGCCTGCTCGGCGAGACCCGCCATGACCAGGTCGGGTATCACGAGTTCCATCGAGCCGAGCCCCCGGTCGCGGTCCGTGCGGGCCGCCTCGAGGACGGCACGCATATCGTCGGCCGACAGCGGCTCCAGGACGAAGACCGGCGCGCGCGACAACAAGGGGCGCACGATCTCGAACGAGGGGTTCTCGGTCGTCGCCCCGATCAGGATCACGGTACCGGCCTCGACGTGGGGCAGGAATGCGTCCTGTTGAGCCTTGTTGAAGCGATGGATCTCGTCGCAGAAGAGGATCGTGCGGCGACCCGTGACCCGCAGGCGCTCGGCGCCTTCCGCGATGATTTCGCGCACCCGAGCGATGCCCTCGGTCACGGCGCTGAACGGCACGAAGGTGGTGTGGGTCTCGTCGGCGATCAGCCGGGCGAGCGTCGTCTTGCCGCTTCCCGGCGGACCCCAGAGGATCATGCTGGTGGGGGTCCCCCCTTCGAGCATGGTCCGCAGCGCCTTGCCCGGGCCCAGCAGGTGCTCCTGCCCCCGAAACTCGGCAAGGCTCTGCGGGCGCATCCGCGCGGCGAGAGGGGCCCCGGCTCGAGGTTCGCGGGGACCGCCCCGGGCCCCGACCCCCGCCTCGCCGAACAGGTCGGGAGCGCTCATGCACCGGACTCGGGCGACGGCGGTTCACCGACCCGCGCTCGGAGCCGGGAGAGCAGCTCGGCGCGATCATTGAGGGTGGGGTCGTCGAGCACGTCGCCGAGAAGGGCCTCGAGAATCTCACCGAACCGGGGGCCAGGCCGCAGGCCGAGGGCGATGAGGTCGCGGCCGGTGACCGCCAGGTCGCCCACGGCCAGGGCGACGCCGGCGTCGCGCTCGGCCATCAGTGCCCGAATCGTCGGCGACGGATCCGGGACCTGGTCGGGGTTCACCTCGTGACGCACGCGCCAGAGATCGGCCAATCCCGAGAGGTGCTCCGGCCCCGCGCGGGCGAGCCACCGTCGGCGGGCCGCCCCGTCGACGAGGTGGGGCGGATGGACGCCCTGCGCCAACCACCCCGTGATCTCGGCCATCCTGGCGTTCGGCGCCCGCAGGCGGGACAGCAGGGCCACGGCGCGCACCACGCACCGACGTGCCTCGTCATCGCGCGCTACCAGCCCCGTGACGCCGTCGAGGTCGGGATCGTCAGGTCGGGGTGGGGCGGTCCCGATCCGTGCGAGCAGCGCAGCCAGCCGCAACCAGGGCCGCTCCGGAGGGAGCCGGTCGACCTCGGCCACCGTGCGCTGCCAGTCCTCTTCGTCGAGAGCGGCCAGTTCCGGGTAGAGAATGCCGAGGGCACCCGAGGCTCGATACGCGTGCAGCGCCGTCGACGGAGCCTGGGGGGCCCCCAGCACCTTGAGCAATTCCTCGCGGACACGCTCGGGAGACAGGGCGGTGAGCTTCGGTGCGGCCTGCTGCATGGCGCGCCAGGTCTCGGCCTCGATCGTCAGTCCGAATCGTCCTGCGAAGCGAAGGGCCCGCAGGATTCTCAGGTAGTCCTCGGCGAAGCGGTGATCGGGATTGCCGACGGTGCGTAGAATGCCCGCGCCCAGATCGGACCGGCCCCCGAAGGGGTCGAGCAGCTCTCCGCGCAGCGGGTGCCAGGCCAGGGCATTGATGGTGAAATCCCGGCGGGCGAGATCGTCTTCGATGCGATCGGCAAAGGCCACCACGGCGTGGCGGCCATCGGTCTCGACATCCTTGCGAAAGGTGGTGACCTCGTGCATCACCCCGTCGCGATCGATCACCCCCACCGTGCCATGCGCGAGTCCGAGCGGAACCGTGCGCCGAAAGAGCCGCTGGACCTGCCGTGGTCGGGCCTGCGTCGCGAAATCCCAATCCGTCGAGCGTACCCCCCGGACCCCGTCGCGGACCGCTCCTCCTACCGCCCACGTCTCGAACCCCGCGTCCTCGAGGGTCTCGACGATCCAGCGCACCTCGGCGGGCACCGGAAGGTCGACGACCACGCGCTCGGTGCTCACCCCACCAACACCGCGCCGCCATTGACGTTCAGGACCTCGCCCGTGACGTGACGCCCCAGGGCCGAACAGAGGAACACGATGGGGCCGGCCACATCATCGGCCGTGGCGATCCGCCCGATGGGGATCGAGCGCGCGATGCGCTCACGCTCCCCCTCCCCGAAGGCCGGGTGCGCCATTTCGGTGTCGATCCACCCCGGAGCCACCGCATTGACCGTGATCCCGCGGGGAGCGAGTTCGACACAAAACCCCTTCACCAGCGAGATCATGGCTCCTTTGCTGGCCGCGTAATCGCCGTGGTAGGCCTCGCCTCGCTGACCCGCCGTCGACGAAACGAGCACGATGCGTCCATCGTCGCGGACCACCCGCGCTGCGGCCCGGCACAGATAGAAGATCGAATCGAGGTTGACCTCCATCGTACGCCGCCAACGCGCGTCGTCCATGTCGGCCAGCGGAACATCGTCGGGGGGCCAGACGCCGTGATTGCCCACCACGAGATCGACTCCGCCCAGGGTCGCGCCCCCCTCGTCGATGAAGGCGTCGACCTGGTCGGCTTGCGCAAGATCGCCGGCGCGGGCCCAGGCACGCACGCCGAACTCGCGGACGGCCGCCAGGGTCGCCTCGGCATCGGCGACACGCGACCGATACGAAATGCCGATGTCGGCCCCCGCTCGCGCAAGGAGCAACGCCGTCGCGCGGCCGACACCACGCGACCCACCCGTGATCAAGGCCACCTTGCCCCTCAGGTCGATCAGCGGCTCCATGGTCGTGCCTCCCCCGCTCATGCCGGCATCCACTTGCCGTCGAGTGTACGCGCGTGATGCCGCTCCGACTCGAGAATCTCGTCGGCCACAGCCCGCGTCTCGGCGTCGAGGTCGCACGTCAGGAGCGCTTCGTAGGCCGCCACTTCAGCGTCCTCGCGCCTTCGGATGGCGTCGTCCGGACGGTCAGCGGGCGGTCCGGGTGCCGTGACCGACCGCAGATCTGCCGGCACCAGGCCCCACTCCAGGAGACGAGCGGTCAGCCGGGACAGATGGTGTTGCTCGTCGGCATGGAGTCCGTTGAAGCGCTCCGAGGCCACCGCGTCGCCCCGCTCCCCGGCCCGCGCGGCCAGGGCCCGGTACCACAACGTCTGAGCCTTCTCCATCCGCCGCAGCTCTTCGATGCGTGCAGGGAGGTCGTCCTCGAAGGCGTCGTCGACGATGTCGCAGATCGCGTGACCGAGGGCGAGGTGCATCTCCTGTGCGTGCGCCGTGCTCTCGGTCGGGACGACGATGGGTAGGTCGACGGCTTCGCGCAGCAGGCCCCCGTCACGGGCGAGCAGGGCGATGGTCTTGAGCCCTCGCGCTCGCGCCGCCTCGGCCGCGCGCAGAAGATTGGCCGACACGCCACTCGTGGAGTGGAGAAAGACCACATCGCCGGGGCGCCCCAGGGCGTCGATCTGACGCGCGAAGATCTCGCTGAATCCCAGGTCGTTGCCCCCCGCCGTCAGCACCGAACTGTCGACGGTCAGCGCAAGCGCCGGCAGCGCCCGGCGCTTGCGGGCGAACCGCACCACGTACTCGGCGGCGAGGTGCTGGGCGTCGGCCGCTGAACCGCCGTTGCCACAGAAGAACAAGGTACGGCCTGCCGCCAGCGCGGTTCGCGCGATTTCGGCCGCGTCCTCGACCTCGGTGGCACAGGAATCGGCCGTGGCCCCGGCGAGGCGCGCAAGCGCATGCAGATGCTCGATAACGGAGGGACGACTCATGGGTCTCCCGGTCGCAGGAATCCGGCAAGACGACTCCAGAACCCGCGCTCGATGGTGAACGAGGGTACCGGATCAGGCAGCTCGTCTGCCAGGATCCGCGCGGGATTCGTCCGAGTCAACAAGTCGAACGCTTCGAGGGCACCCTGCTCCTCGAACCAATCCCGCGCCTCGGCAATGAAGATCGGTATGTGGCTCCTGCCATGGAAGTCCGACGACAACACGTCGACCCATCCGCCCTCGAGCAGGCGCAGCGCCGCGACGCGGGCCTCGTCGCCGTAGCGGCCCAGCAGCGAGCCGTGATTCATCTGGAGGCACGCCCCCGCGCGGCGCCAGGCGCCCACCACCTGGAAGTTCTGCAAGAGGGGAACATACCTCTCGGGATGCGCGATGAGTGGAGTCCACCCCCCCTCCTTGATTCGTGCCACCACCTCGGGCGTGGCCGGGGGGATGCGCAGTCGCGGCCACTCCACGAGCACGAACCGCGTGCCGGCGAGTCTCAGGCGGGGATCGGAGAGGTCGGGGAAGGGATCGTCGAGCATGACCTCGTGACCCCGCGTCAGACGAAGGTCGGGGAACGCCTCGGCAACCCCCGCTTCCAGGTCGGCAAAGGCATCGTCGACACACTCCATCCGTTCGGCGAACCGACGGGGGTCGCGCCCCAGCGACGCGTCGAAGTGGGGCGTGGTGACGATCGACCCGACCCCGGCGGCCACCATCCGCCCGATCCCCTCGAGGGCGTCGTCGAGGGTGCGGGCCCCGTCGTCGACGTCGGGCACCAGGTGCGAGTGGAGGTCGGCGAGGCCCGCCGGTGCACTCATTCCAGGAGCCCGTCCAGGACCGCCGTCAGCGCTACATCGGGATCCTCGCAGTGGAGCGCCAGCTCACAGGCATAGGTGGCAAAGCCGTCGGCGGCCAGCAGATCGTAGGCGCCGGCTCGCGATCGTGGGTCACGCACCCGGACTCTGGCCAGCGCGGCCCGCGCCTCGACCACCAACGACTCGACGGTAGCCGGTGCCGTCGCATCACCGGGGCGTATCGAGGCCCGAAAGCCATCGGGCACCGGGGGGTTCCGCTGGGCGAGCCAATCGCCCAGGCAAAGATCACTCACCCCTCACCCGCCATCCGCCGGACCACCTGCTCGGCGCCCTTCAACGCGTCGAGCACCCGCGAGGGATCACCCACACCGGCCTGTGCCATGTGCGCGCGCCCGCCACCCTTGCCCTGGGCGATGGCAGCCACTTCGCGTACCAGCGCGTCGGCGCGGACTCCCTTCCCGATGAGATCATCGGTGACGAAGGTGAAGATCGAGTGCTTGTCACCGGGAAGCTCAGCGGCCACCACGGCGACACCGCTCCCCACCGAGCCGAGAAACCCGTCACCCCACGCCCGGGCGTCGTCGGCATCTCGCACCTTGAGGCGGACGGCCCGGAAGGTCAGCGGCCCTCCGGCGCCCTCGACGCGGACATCGGCGATCACGTCCTCGCCGGCACCCCCGCCCCGCCGAAGCTCGTCGAGCAGGGCCTCGAGGGCGGCCTGCTCATCAAGGAGCTGTTCTGCCCGATGCGCCACATTGTCGGGCTGCGTGCGCAGCACCCGCGCGGCCTCGTCGAGACGGCGTTCCACCTGTGCGAAGTGCCGGAACGCGCCGGGGCCCGTCTGGGCCTCGATACGGCGCACCCCCGCGGCCACACCCGACTCCGAGATGATCTTGAACAGTCCGATCTGTCCGGTATGCCGCACGTGGGTGCCCCCGCACAACTCCATCGACACTCCCGGAATCCGCACCACACGCACCACGTCGCCGTACTTCTCCCCGAACAGCGCCATGGCGCCCTGCGAGACCGCGGCGGCGTGGCTCATCTCGCCGATCCCGACCGCATGGTCGGCCCAGATTCCTGCGTTGACCCGCTCCTCCACTTCGGCCTTCTCATCGGGGCTCAGAGGTGCGGTGTGCGCGAAGTCGAAGCGCAGACGGTCCGGAGCGACCAGTGACCCCCGCTGCACCACGTGGGGTCCCAGCACATCCCGCAACGCGGCATGCAGGAGATGCGTGGCGGTGTGATTGCGTTCGGTATTGCGCCGGGCCTCGGGCCCGACCCGCGCCCGCACCGGGCCGGGCGAATCGGGAATCGCTCCCGACACCGACCCCACCACCGCCGAGGCACCATCGACCTTCACGACATCCTCGACCTCGAGCTGCCATCCGTCGCCCTCGACCCGCCCCCGGTCGGACACCTGTCCGCCGGCCTCGAGATAGAAGGGGTTGTCGCGCAGCACCAACCCTGCGCGTGATCCGTCACGCCAGAGCGAGAGTACGGGCGAGGTCGCCTCGACCGAGGTGTAGCCCACGAACGTCTGCTCGCCCTCGCTCACGACGGTCCAGACGGCCGCATCGACATCGTCGCCGAGCATCGGTCCCGACGCAGCCCGGTCGGCGCGACTGCGCGCACGTTGGGTTTCGAGGGCCGCCTCGAACCCCTCGGCGTCCACCGCCCATCCGCGCTCCTCAGCCATGAGCTGCGTGAGGTCGAGCGGAAACCCGAAGGTATCGTAGAGACGAAAGACCTCGTCGCCGGGAATCGTGCCGCTGGACCCGGCCGGGGCCATCTCGTCGAACCGTCCCAGCCCACCCTCGATGGTCGCAAGAAACCGCTCTTCTTCGCTCCGCGTGGTCGACACCAGATGCTGGCGCCGCATCTCCAACTCCGGAAAGACGTCGGACATCGTGTCGATGACGGCCTCCACCACATGGACCAGGGTAGGCTCTCGACGGCCGAGCATCCACGCGTGCCGCACCGCGCGTCTCAGGATTCGCCTCAACACGTACCCTCGCCCCTCACTCGACGGGAAGACCCCGTCGGCAAGCAGAAAGGCGACGGCCCGCGCATGGTCGGCCAGAACGCGGTACGACACCCCGGACTCGGCGTCGGGCTGGTAGGGCTGGCCGACCACCGACGCCACCGCATCAAGCAGCGGCATGAAAAGGTCGGTATGGAAGTTGGAATCCACACCCTGCAGCACGGCAGCGATGCGCTCGAGTCCGGCTCCGGTATCGATGCTCGGGGCCGGCAATGGATGCAAGGTGCCCTCGGCGTCGCGGTCGAACTGCATGAACACGAGATTCCAGAGCTCGAGGAACCGCCCACTGTCGCTCAGCGCGACGAAGGTCTCGAGATCCAGGGGGCCCGAGCGCTCCCCCTCCGGCCGCACGTCGTAGTGCAGCTCCGAGCAGGGCCCACAGGGTCCGGTATCGGCCATCTGCCAGAAGTTGTCGGCGTCGCCAAGGCGGAAGATCCTGGAGGGATCGACCCCCACCTCATCGATCCAAAGAGCCTCGGCCTCGTCGTCGGTGTGGTGGACCGTCACCACGAGACGGGCCGGATCGAGACCCAACTCGTCGACCAGCAGATCCCAGGCGTAGCCCACCGCCTCCTTCTTGAAGTAGTCCCCGAACGAGAAGTTGCCCAGCATCTCGAAGAAGGTGTGGTGGCGAGCCGTCTTGCCCACCTCTTCGAGGTCGTTGTGCTTGCCTCCGGCACGGACGCACTTCTGCGACGTCACGGCACGATCGAAGGGCGTGGTGTCCAGGCCGAGGAACACCCGCTTGAACTGCACCATACCCGCATTCGTGAACAGCAGCGTCGGATCGTCTTGCGGCACCAGCGACGAACTGGGCCGCACCGTGTGACCCCGCGCCGCGAAGTAGTCCAGAAAGCGTTGTCGGATTTCGGCTGCCTTCATGCCCGGTTCTCGTCGATGGGAGACAGCCCCGCACGCGGGGCAAGACTCGAATCCGAAACATAACCGGGGCATTGGAGCCCCCTCAATGGAACTCCGGAGGCGACGACGGTCTCACCATTCCCAGGGGAGCGCCAACACCCCTGGAACCGCTGTGGGCGGGCGTGTCCGGAGGACGGTTCAACCGTCGTCGGAATCGCTCCCTGCTTCGTCGTCGTCGAACCCGGCACGGGCTCCGGGGAGGTCGAGAGCCACACGCACCCGGGCGTCGATCTCGTCGGCCACATCCGGGTTCTCGTTGAGGAAGGTGCGCGCGTTTTCCTTGCCCTGCCCCAACCGGAGATCGCCGTAGGAGTACCAGGCACCCGACTTCTCCACGATGCCGTGCTCGGCGCCGAGGTCGACGAGGAGCGCGTTGTGGCTCACGCCCTCGTTGTACATGATGTCGAATTCAGCTTGCCGGAACGGTGGCGCCGTCTTGTTCTTGACGACCTTGACCCGCGTGCGATTGCCGGTGATCTCCTGTCCGTCCTTGATCGCGCCGATGCGCCGAATGTCGAGCCGGAGGGAGGCGTAGAACTTCAGGGCGCGGCCACCGGAGGTGGTCTCCGGGCTGCCGAACATGACGCCGACCTTCTCGCGGATCTGATTGGTGAAGATGACGGCCGTGTTGGAGCGGGCCACTGCGCCGGTGAGTTTGCGCAACGCCTGACTCATGAGCCGGGCCTGTAGCCCGACGTGGGTATCCCCCATCTCTCCTTCGATCTCCGCGCGCGGCACGAGAGCGGCCACCGAGTCGATCACCACGACGTCGACGGCGTTGGACCGGATCAGGACCTCGGCAATCTCGAGGGCCTGCTCGCCGGTATCGGGCTGTGAGACCAGCAGATTGTCGACATCGACGCCGAGTCGCCGGGAATACCCCACGTCGAGGGCGTGCTCGGCGTCGATGAACGCCGCCACGCCACCCGCCTTCTGGGCGTTGGCGATGACCTGAAGACAGATCGTGGTCTTTCCCGACGATTCGGGGCCGTAGATCTCGCTGATCCGACCTCTCGGCATCCCCCCGATCCCGATCGCCGCGTCGAGGTTGATCGCGCCTGTCGAGATGGCATCGATGTTGACCTTCGCGCCGTCGATCATGCGCATGATGGCGCCCTTGCCGAAGGCACGCTCGATCTGGGTGATGGCGGTGGTGAGGTCCTTCTTCTTCTGATCGTCGGCAGATGCCATGAATCGTCTCTCCGTGGTGCAGCGAACGGCTGGAGGTGGTGTGCGATAGCCGCCGTCGGGACCCCATTCTAGGCAACCCGAACAGAATGCGAAAGTCCCCGCGTCGACGGTCTGCGATTGGACTCGGAGTCTGGCATCCTCTCCGGGGCGACGGTACCCCCGGTTTGCGGCGTCTGAAACGCCGGACTTGCTCACCCCGGTCTCGGACGCTTCTTTGTCGGAATGGCGCGAACCCCCTTTTCTCCTCAGGCCGCTCGACTACGTGTCGATCGAGTCGACTACCGCCCGGGAGCCGACGGCAGCGGTGCAGTGGAAGTCCGCCTGGGCTTCGACGGGCGGAGTTGGACCGGGGCGGGCCGCGGGTTGATGACCCGTGAAGGCGATCTGCGCATGGGTGCCGAAGCGGCCCTCCAGGCGGTCCAACGGGCCACCGAAGGGCGCCTGGAACCCATGCTGGGTGGGATCAAGGCCGTTCGTGCCTTCGACAGTTGGCTCGTGATCGTCTCGGTCGAGGCCGAGACGGATCAGGGTCGCCTGCGACTCCTCGGAGCCGAGGCTGCAGAAGACGGGGATCTCGTGCGCGGGGCCGTCATCTCGGTACTCGACGCCCTCAACCGGCTGCTGGAGCGGTACCTGGACTGATCGTCGTGGCCACCGCGACGCGGCGGCTTCCGTCATGGGGAAGGTGACCTCCATGTGGTCCGAAGGGCCGGAGGCACCGGAGACCTCCTCCGGGGACGGTGCTGGGCGCCGCCTCCGTCTGCGAACCCCGCGGTGGCATGGTCCCGGCCGCGCTTCACTCCTGCCCAGGTGTCCCCTGCGGAGGTCCCCGGTGCCTCCGGCCCGCGGGCGGGTTGGACGGACGAATGGTCCGCTCCCGATTCCTCCGAGCGCGCCTCGCTTCGACGCGGGAACCGCCTCCGTACGAGTTGCGGAATCGACCCGCGGGGGAGCCCGCACGAACGGGCTCTCCCACCGTGGCATCCGGCCCCGGCACTCGGACCACACCCCCGGGGCACTCCATGCGTCGTGGGGCGCGCCGCGCCGCGGGGGGCACAGCCCCCCACCCCGCGCCGGCCGAGTGGG
>CAZFRU010000024.1:29756-63249 GCA_964521385.1 uncultured Gemmatimonadaceae bacterium
CTCGCAGCGGACACCTGGGCAGGAGCATGGTGCGGCGTGGACGAAGCACCGCGGGGCTCGCGAACGGAGGCGGCGCCCAGCACCGTCCGCGGAGGGGACCCCCGGCGCCTGCGGCCCTGATCGTGCAACCTGCATGTTCATTCCGTTCTGCACGAAGCATCACCCAACAAGGCGCCCGGCCATCATCCTGCGGTCAACCCCGATAACGACGAATCGCCCGCCCCGGACATTCCGGAGCGGGCGATCGTCGTTGTGCTAGCGGTCAGCCTGACCGCGTTCAGTCACCGCGCGTACGCTGGAGGCCGGTCTGGTAGGCCTGCCACACGCCCGGTCGCACCGGGACGTAGAGCGTCTCGAACGGGCGCTCGGCGTTGCGCATCACGAAGAGCGGCACACCCATGTGCTCACCCACCCGCATGATGTTCGGGCACTGCAGGCTGACGGGGCTGCCCGACTTGTTGTAGCCGGCGTTCTCGAAGCTTACGGCCTCGTCGTTCGTGAACCACGCACGACCCTCGGCATACGTTCCAGCGAACACCACGCCGGGGCGCAGCGTGCGGATCGAGGTGCGGTCGGGTCCGACCAGCGTATCGCCCTGCGCGGTCAGCAGGATGTTGACGTCCTGGCCCGTGGCCAGACAGATGCTGGCCGGGTTCCCCTCGGGGAGCGGACGGCCGACTTCACGCGTGACGGTCACGGTGTCCGGCGGAGGAGCCGGGAGCCGCACGGTGTCGGGCGCTTCACGCTCCATGAGCGACGGCTTGCAGAGGAAGCCATCGCCCGGGCAGACGGCGATCGAGCCGAGGATGCCGAACTTGGCCGAACGATAGACACTCAGGTCGCGAAGGTAGTTGGCGCCGAGCAGGTGGGCGCCGACCCGGAAGCCGCCGAGATCGAGCTGGGCCCCGAGGTTGAGATCGAAGCCGTTCCACTCACCCATGAGGTTGAGCAGCTTGTCGCTGCCCAGCGCCATGTGCATGACCGCGGCGGCAAAGACGCCCTCGGAATCGGTGTAGCGGTACCAGTCGAGCTCTTCACCGTCGTTGAACTGGCCGTTGCCGTATCCGAGCGAAAGGGTCCAGTCGTGATCGGGGAACCACTCGCTCTCGAAACCACGGAGGAAGACCGACGAAACGGCATAGAGCGAAAGCTCCGTGTTCACCTCGACGCCCGACGTGAAGTCCTTGCGCAGGCGACGGTCGGGAAAGCCCAAACGGTTCGGGGCATAGTCCACCCCGTCATCGAAGTCGGGCGCACCCGAGTACCGGGCGCCCACCGCGAGACCGAGGCCCTGAGCCTCCGGACGGAGCAGCGCGATCTGACCGAACGCGCCGAACATGTTACCGCCCAGGTCCGAATCATTGAACGAGTGGAGCGACGCACCGACCTCGACCCGA
This sequence comes from uncultured Gemmatimonadaceae bacterium, assembly GCA_964521385.1. Taxonomy (GTDB): domain Bacteria; phylum Gemmatimonadota; class Gemmatimonadetes; order Longimicrobiales; family Gaopeijiaceae; genus Gaopeijia. The sequence goes on from CAZFRU010000024.1 coordinate 31,154, forward strand.
TCGAACAGGCCCAGCGCCAGCGAAGCGTTGCTGTAGTATTTGTCGAGCCCACGCGTATCGAGGCCGACGATGGCGCCGGATGCGTCGACCAGTGGCTGGCTGTTGAGCGAGGCCCAGAACCCCGAATACGTTCCCTGGATGGCCAGGTGAGGCAGCACGCTGGCGCTCGGGACATCCAGATAACCGGATCCGTAGCGAAGCGTGCTGGGCATCTTGGTGGACTGGGCGGTCACGACCTGTGCCGATGCGATGATCATCGCAACAGCCAGGAGACCCGAAGTCCACGTCACACCCCGAACGGTTCTCATCGTTATAATCCTCCGTCCCTATAAGCAGGATTGGATTGAAAAGCCTCGCCGAAACGCCCCCAACGGGGGCCGATCGATGAATCAAGACCTGAAACAGCGAGAAGTGTGCCACGATTCATGCGGGATTCCCCTCGGAAGCCCAGTGGGCCAATACGTCGAAAACACGCGCCATGCCTTGCGAATCGATGTCCCGGTGGGCCACCGCTCGGAGGCGTGAAACCCCAAACTCCAGCATCAGAATTCTGTGGGAACGCAGAAAACGCAAGAACTCCGTCAGATCGGTGACGTCAGGGTCGACGTCGGCCAGGACGACGTTGGTCTCCGGTTCGACCGCCGAAACCCCCGGGAGGTCGTCCAGAGCGCGAGCGAGAGCACGGGCGCGCACGTGGTCTTCGGCGAGTCTTGGACGCTCGACCTCGAGGGCGTGGAGGCCGGCGGCCGCCATGATTCCCGACTGCCTCAGTCCCCCCCCGAATCGTCGACGCACCCGCCACGCCTCGTCCATGACGTCGGCCGTCCCGGCGAGCATCGATCCGAAGGGTGCCCCCAGCCCCTTGCTCAGGCAGACCATCACCGTGTCGACCGGCCCGGTGAAGGCCGAGGGCTCGAGACCGGTGGCCGCCGTCGCGTGCCAGAGCCGGGCCCCGTCCATGTGCACCGGTAGGCCCCGCGCGTGAGCGGCGTCGGCGAGGGCCCGCACCTCGTCGACCGTCACGACTCTCCCGCCCGAGGCGAGATGGGTATTCTCGATGCAGACCAGCGAGGTGCGGGGAAGATAGGGGGAACGGGGCCGTACGGCGGCGTCGAGATGCTCGGGGCGCAGGACACCGTCCGGAGTGGTGACGGGTCGCAGCTGCAGCCCTTTCATGGCAGCGGCAGCGCCTTCTTCGAAATGGAAGATGTGTGCACCGGCCTCGACCACGACCTCGCTCCCCCAGCGGCCCTGGACCGCCAACGCCACCTGATTGGCCATCACTCCCGACGGAAAGAACAGCGACCGCTCCTTGCCCAGCAGAGCAGCGACCCGCTCTTCGAGCGCCCGGGTCGTCGGGTCGTCGCCGAGCGTGTCGTCTCCGACCTCGGCTTCGGCCATCGCCCGGCGCATCCCCGGCGTGGGTCGCGTGACGGTGTCGCTACGGAGGTCGACGATGGCCGGCCCCTCGTCGGCGGTCATCGAATCAGCCGTCGCGAGCCGGGAGCCGATCTTCGATTCGCCGGAGGCGACGCGCGATCGAGATCACCCACCCGCCGATCAGGGCCACGACGATGGCGTAGGCGAGGAAGACGAACCAGAAGGGCCTTCCCAGCGTCTGGCGACCGAGCTCCGTGGCCTGTGCAGCGAGGGGACCGGCAATGGCGAGCGCGAGAAAAGCGGCACCGAAGGCGCCAAGGACTCGATTGAACATGGCATGAAAGGTTGGGGAGTCGGACGAGATCCGGCTGCGAAGGCGGTTCATCGGGACTCCAGGAGAGCGGCCCGATCCCGCACATCTTCGAGCGAATAGCGAAGCATCATCAGCCCGAGGAACAGGACGTTGAACGCCACGGCCGCAAGTCCGATGGTGATGCCCATCTGGGCGTCGAGAGCCGGACCCTGGGCGTTCAAGACGACGGGCTGGGGATGCAGCGAGCGGAACCAGAGCACGCTGACATGGATGAGCGGAATGTTGAGCGACCCCACGATACCCACCACGGCCGCGAACCGTTTGCCCTTCTCGCGGTTCTCCGTGGCTCCCCGGACCATGAAATAGCCGAGGTAGATGAACCACAGCAGGAGGGTGAGGGTGAGGCGGGGCTCCCAGGTCCAGTACGTACCCCAGGCGATCTTTCCCCAGAGGGGTCCGGTGAGGAGCACGGCCGTGGTGAAGACCATGCCGCCCTCGGCCGCCGCCACGGCCGCGCGATCGAAACGGTCGTCCTTGAGCCACAGGTACATGGCGCTGCTCAGGGCGACGATCCCGAAGGCCATGAACGCCACCCACGCCGAGGGCACATGGATATAGAAGATGCGCTGGATCACCCCCTGTACCGCTTCGGTCGGTACCCAGAAGAACACCATCCACAGGAGCACGAGCAGCAGTGCCACCCCCAGGAGGGCGAGCGTCGGACCCAATAGAGACGCCCCACGTCGGGACATACCGTTACCTCGTCGTGTCGGGTGAGTCAGTCTTCGACCACATGGCGAAAGAGCGCCGCCCCCAGCCCCACGCACGCCACCGCAAAGGCACCCAGGATGCGGATGTTGCCCTCCACCTCGGTCAGGGGCCGACCCATGAGCAGTCGATTCGTCGCGCCAACACCGTAAACTACCATGGGCACGAGCAGGGGAAAGAGCAGAATCGGGAGCAACGACTCCCCCAGGGTGGTGCCGGCCGTGACGGCACCGAACAGGGTGGCCAGCGCAACGAACGCCACGACCCCGAGAAAGAGGCTGAGCGCGAAGGCGAAGGGGTGTGCGCCGTAGTCGAGTTGAAAGAACAGCCCGAACACGGCCGCGGTGAGCGCGACGATGATCGAGACCAGCACCACGTTGGAGATCACCTTGCCCAGGTAGATGGCGTCCCGGGGGATCGGACTGAGGAGCATCCCCTGAAAGGCGCCGTCTTCGGCCTCGAGCGCAAAGGTGCGACCCACGCCCATCACGCCGGCGAAGATCATCGTCATCCAGATCAACCCGGCCGCGATGTCCTGCATCCTCACCTGCGCCGAATCGACCGAGAAGTTGAAGAGCACCGCCACCAGCACGGTAAACGCCCCCATGGTGGCCACCCGTTGACGGGTCCGGAGCTCCTGGACGAGGTCCTTGCGGACCACGGCCATCATCTGCCGTGCATACCCCCTCACGCGCCGACCCCCGCCGCGCCTTCGACCACCTGACGATACCGCTCATGGATGGTGGCCGCATCGAACTCGCTCGATGGGGCGTCGACCACCCACCGGCCGCGCACCTGAATGGCGATGCGATCGGCGAGTTCGAGCCCCTCGGTCAGGTTGTGGGTCACGAGGATCACGGTGCGGTGGCCATCACGGAGTGCCTGGAGGACTCCGCGCAGTACCGCCGCCGCATGGGCGTCGAGGCCGGTGTAGGGCTCGTCGAGCAGCACCACCTCGGGGTCGTGGAGCAGCGTCCGGGCGAGGGCCAGCCGCTGCCGCATTCCCCTCGAAAAGGTGCGGGCTTCGTCGTCGGCCCGCGCGCCGAGCTCGACCGAGGCCAGGCCGCGAGCCACCCGCTCATCGGCGTCGTCGAGATCGTAGAGATCGGCATAGAACCGCAGGTTCTCTCGTGCCGTCAGGTGCCCGTAGAGAAATCCCTGGTGCGAAAGCACCCCCACCCTCGAGTGCCACTCGGGGCTACGCGTCTCGAGCTGCACTCCCTGAAGTCGCACCACCCCGTCCGTGGGGCGCAGTGCCCCCGACAGCAGCCGCAGCAGGGTGGTCTTCCCTGCTCCGTTGGGACCGAGCAGAGATACGACCTGTCCGGGCGCGACGGTGAACGATACTCCATCCACCGCTCGCTGGGCGCCGAACGAGCGAACCAGCCCCACGGCCTCGAGCCGGGGAGCGTCGTCCGGGGTCACGACGAAGGCGTCGCTTCCCGGGCGGCCAAGGGCTGCCCGCAAGCAGCACAGAACCGGCTATCGGCTGGGTTGCGGTGGGCGCACGAGCCACAGGTCGTACCGGCGTCGAGTCCGGCGCGCACGGCCGCGATCTCGGCTTCGATATCGATGTTCGGGGCGTCGTGCTCCAACTCCGCGGCCTGGAGGGCAGCGAGAGCCTCACCCGAGAGCTCCTTGCGCAGCGCCATGTAGTCGGCTTCGTCGAGCTTTCCGGTGTGGTAGTCGTACTCGACATCGCGGAGCGCGAGCAGTGTGACCCGTCGCCGCGCCTCGGCCTCGGTCATCTCTTCGTCATCGCGCTCCAGCGAGGCGTGCTGCCCCCGCGCAACCGGCAGGAGAATGAAGAGCACCACCGCACCCACCAGCAGGAGTGCACCCAGCAGCGCCATCTCAGTCGCCTGCCGGCACGGGCTCGGACCCCACCGCATCGGGTCGACTCCGTGCCCCGGCAGGGGTACGCACTCGGTCGGCGCTGGGCCACAGCGCGATCAGGCTGCCGAGAGTGAGGATCAGGCCACCAGCCCAGATCCACCCCACCAGCGGCTTGATCAACACGTTGAAGGTCACCGCCTCGCCCCCTGCATCGGCACGCAGGATCCGCTCGAGATCGGCGGACGCGAGAATGATGTAGAGGTCTTCGAGGGGGAACGACTTGATGCCGACTTCGGTGACGAGTGACCCCTCCGGGCGGAGATAGCTGCGCTTCTCGGTGGTCATCGTGCCGAGCGATTTGCCGTCGCGCTTCACGCTCACCAGGGCGATGGCCTGCCACTGGAGGTTCTGGTCGGGGTCCCTCACGTTGGTCGACATGCCCTCGTAGGTCATCTCGTACGTGTGCCCCAGCGGCGATTCTGCCAGCATCGTCTCGCCCGGCTCCAGCGTCTGGAGGAACTCACCATTCCACGGTGCGGCCGCGAATGCGGTGAAGATCAGCACCACACCCACGTGCACGATGTAGCCACCCCAACGGCGTCGGTTGCGGGTGACGAGATGGTAGAAGGCCCTCAGCACACCCTCGCCCTCGATGCGGGCGCGGGCCCGGGTGCCCTTCCAGAACTCGACCACGATGATGGTCATCACGAAGGCCGAGAGGCCGAAGGTGATGAGCGCCATGGTGTGGCGCGCCCCGGCGACCCAGAAGATCGCAACCGTCAGGATCCCCACGCCCAGCGGCCGCGCGAAATTGCGGATCAGGTTGCGCCGGGAGGCACGCCGCCAGGCGATCACCGGCCCGATCCCCATCAGCGCCAGCAGGGCGAGGCCGATCGGCAGGTTCACCCGGTTGAAGAAGGGCGGCCCCACGGCGATCTCCTGCCCCGTCAACCCCTCGCTGATCAGCGGCAACATCGTGCCCCACAGGATCGCGAAGGTCGCACCCAGCAGGATCAGGTTGTTGAAGACGAAGGCCGCCTCGCGACTCACGAACGACTCGATCTGGTTTTCGCTCTTGAGGTACGGAAGTCGATACAGCACCAGCACCACACCCGCGATCAGGATCGCCGACATGAAGCCGAGGAAGATGTACGCGATCTTCAGTTCCTGCGCGAAGGTGTGGACCGATTCGATCAGCCCCGATCGGGTGAGGAAGGTCGCGAAGATGGTGAGCAGGAAGGTCAGGATCACGAGGGCCATGTTCCACACCTTCAGCATCCCGCGATTCTCCTGGATCTGGATGCTGTGCAGAAAGGCCGTCGCCGTCAGCCAGGGCAGCAGGCTGGCGTTCTCCACGGGGTCCCAGAACCAGTAGCCACCCCATCCCAGCTCTTCATACGCCCACCGCATCCCGAAAATGATGCCATTGGCCAGGAAGAACCACGACAACAGTGTCCATTTTCGGGTGAGCACGATCCAGCGCGAATCGAGCCGACCATTCAGGAGTGCCGCGATCGCGAAGGCGAAGGGAACCGTAAACGCCGTGAATCCCAGATAGAGCGTGGGAGGGTGGATCGTCATCCAGTAGTTCTGGAGCTGGGGATTCAGCCCGAACCCGTCTGCCGCCGTGAAGCCCAGCCTCTCGTACGGGTTGACGTCGGCGAACAACAGGACGATCAGGAAGAACGAGGTGAGGGTGAGGAGCGTACCCGTCACATAGGGCATGAACTCGCGGTTCTTGCGCCGGTTCGACCAGACCGCCAGCGTCGCGAACATCGAGAGCAGGAGCAGCCAGAAGAGCAGCGAGCCGCGTTGCCCGGCCCAGAGACCCGACACCTTGAAGAAGGTGGCGAGGTTCCGGCTCGAATAACTGGCCACGTACCAGTACTCGAACCGATCGTTCAGGAAGGCATCGACGATCCCGAGACTGGCAATGAGCACCAGAAAGAACACGGCATAAACGCTACGCTCTGCCGACAGCGTGAGATCACCGCGCTGTTTCCTGCCCCCGGCAAACCCCAGCACCATCCCCCAGAGGGAGACGGGCAGGGCGATCCAGAGGGCCAGTTCGCCCAGGATGTTCACGTACGGAGGTCCTCCGGCGTAGCCTCATAGCGGCTTCCGCACTTGGTCAACACCGTCGTGGCCTCGAAGACCCCGGCCTCGTTGAAGCGTCCCTCGAGCACCACGTCGACCACCATGTCGGGTGAATCGGTGAAGGTGTCGGGAAGCGACCTGCGATAGACGACCGGGAATTGCACCGACGCGTCTTCGAGATCATGAACGATGAAGTGGTGCACGAGCGTGCCGGGCTCTTCTTCGTGGCTGCCCACGACCAGCCGACCACTCACTTTGACGCCCACGTCACGAAAACTCGGGTCGGCATCGATCCGCTCGATGAGCTCGATGGGAGTCAGGTAGTACACCATGGTGTCGCTCACCCCAGTCCAGACGAGGTAGGTCACCACGGCGGCCACTCCGACGAGACCCACCATGAAACGGCCGTTCTGTTTCATCGATCGTACCCTTGCGATTGGCGAGGTAGTCCGGCAGAGAGGGACCTCACGAGACAGATTGCGGCAGGCCGGACCATGCCCTGAAAATCCCTGGACCCTGCTAGCCCGCGCAAGGTGGGAAGGTTCCCGACCGGTTGTCGGGAAATTCCCTGCGCAGGCCACGCGCACCGGTCGAGGGGTACCGTCGGCGGCGTCACGGCGTCCACGCCGACCACGCACGCGCCGCATGGACCGCACGCCGCCACCCGTCGATGGCCGTGGTTCGGTCGCCCGGGGCGAGGGCCGCCTCGAACCGGTCCGGCGGCCCCAACGACGCTCGAAACGACTCGGCATCCTGCCACACTCCGCCGGCCAGTCCGGCCAGGGCGGCGGCCCCGAGTGCGGTCGTCTCCACCAGTGGGGCCCGGAGCACGGGCACTCCCAGGATGCCGGCCTGGAACGCCATCAGCCAATCGTTGCTGGCGGCGCCCCCGTCGACCCGGAGTTCGGTCGCGGCCACTCCCGAGTCGGCTTCCATCGCCTCGAGGACGTCGGCCGTGGAGTAGGCCATGGCCTCGAGGGCTGCGCGAGCGAGGTGCTCACGGGTCGTACCCCGGCTCAGCCCCACGATGGTGCCCCGGGCTTCCGGATCCCAGTGCGGCGCACCGAGGCCGACGAACGCCGGCACGAGGTAGACCCCTCCGTTGTCCGGCAAGGCGGCCGCCATCCGCTCCGACTCGTCGGCATGGGCGAGGATCTGCAACCCGTCACGGAGCCATTGAATGGCGGCCCCCGCGACGAAGACCGAGCCCTCGAGTGCATAGGCGTGACCGCCGTCTTCGGCCACGGCGGCGGTGGTCAGCAGGCCATGCTCCGACGGCATCGGCGTGGCTCCGGTGTGGAGGAGCAGAAAGGCCCCCGTTCCGTAGGTGTTCTTGGCCAGCCCGGACCGCCAGCACCCCTGCCCGAACAACGCCGCCTGCTGATCGCCGGCAACGCCGAGAATCGGCGCCTCCAGGCCGGCGGCCGCCCCGACCGAGACACCGAAGCTACCGCTGCTGCGCCGTACCTCGGGGAGCAACGCGGCGGGAACCCCGAACAGATCCAAAAGGGGCCGCGACCAGCCCCTCTCGTGCAGGTCGTACAGCAGCGTCCGCGACGCATTGGTGGGATCGGTGGCGTGCACCGCTCCCGCGGTCAGGCGCGCGATCAGCCAACTGTCGATGGTGCCGCAGGCGAGCTCACCCGCTTCGGCGCGAGCGCGGAGGCCGGGCACCTGCTCCAGAAGCCAGGCGAGCTTCGTGCCACTGAAGTAGGGATCGAGCACCAGCCCCGTGCGGCGCCGGACCTCGGCTTCGTGGCCTGCCTCGCGCAGTCCCCGGCACAATTCCGTGGTACGGCGGTCCTGCCAGACGATGGCGCGGTGAACCGGCTCGAGGGTGTTGCGATCCCACACCACCAGGGTCTCGCGTTGGTTGGTGATGCCGATGGCCTCGATGCGGGCGTCCCGCGCGCCCTCATGGGCGAGGGCCTCACCCAGCACCGCAAGGGTGACGCGCCAGATCTCCTCGGCGTCGTGCTCCACCCAACCGGGACGGGGAAAGTGCTGGGTGAACTCCGAGTAGGTTCGCGCCAGGACCCGACCGTCTTCCGCCACGATGAGCACGGTCGAACCCGTCGTTCCCTGGTCCAGCGCCGCCACCGCACGAACTGCCATGGTCGAATCTCCCCCTCGGTCGGGTCAGTTCCGGGGCTCGAGGTGAGCGAAGTGGTACCGCCAACCCGCGTCGTGGAGCAACTGCACCAGCCCCGCGATCGAGAGCCCCACCACCGTAGTGTAGTCCCCCTCGATCCGACTCACCAAGGCAGCGCCCCCGCCCTGGATTCCATAGGCCCCCGCCTTGTCCATCGGCTCGCCCGTGGCCACGTAGGCGCGCGCCGTGTCGGCCCCGAACGAACCGAAGGTGACCGAGGTGTGGTCGACTCGGCTGTAGACGGTCGGCGCGTCCCGACCGGGGACCACGAGGGCCAACCCGGACACGACGCGGTGCGTGCGGCCGGCGAGCGCGAGAAGCATCTCTTCGGCCTCGACGGGCGAAGCGGGTTTGCCCAGGATCCGCTCGCCGAGCACGACGACGGTATCGCCCCCGATCACGACGGCGTCGGCATGCCGGTGGCTCACCTCCCGGGCCTTGGCCACGGCGAGCCGCTCGACGTGGACCTCGGGAGACTCACCCGCTCGCACGAGCTCGTCGATCGCAGCGACATCGATGGTGTGCTCGATGCCCAGCTGTGAGAGAAGGGCGCTGCGCCGCGGTGACGCCGACGCCAGCACGAAGCGAGGTGGCTTCATCGCTCGAGCAGGAGTGTGACCGGTCCGTCGTTGACCAACTCGACCTCCATCATGGCACCGAAGCTCCCGGTCTCGACCCGTGCGGGAGCCCGCGCCCGGAGGGCTGCCACGAACCGTTCGTACAGCGGAATCGCGAGGTCGGGATGCGCCGCATGCACGAACGACGGCCTGCGACCCTTTCGTGTATCGCCGTAGAGGGTGAACTGGCTCACCACCAGCAGGTCTCCCCGCACGTCCACGAGGTCGCGGTTCATGCGGCCCTCGTCGTCTGGAAACACCCGCAATCCCACGACCTTGTCGACCATCCACTCGACCGTCTCCGGGGTGTCGTCTTCGGTGAAGCCGACCAGCAGAAGGTGGCCCGCCCCGATGGCCCCGACCACCTCATCCGCCACGCGGACCTCGGCGCGCGACACCCGTTGCAGCAGCACCCGCATGGGCCTACTCGACCGTGACGGACTTGGCCAGGTTGCGCGGCTGATCGACGTCGCACCCGCGCAAGATCGCCATGTGATAGGCCAGGAGCTGCAGGGGGATCGTGGTGAGGATCGGCAACAAGGCGGGTAGCGTCTGCGGCACCCGCACGATGTGATCGACCTTGCCCGCGAGCTCCGGTGCGTCGTCGCTCACCACCGCGATCACACGCCCGTGGCGCGCCTTCACCTCTTCGATGTTCGACACGACCTTGCCGAATACCGGATCGCGAGGCGCCAGGAACACCACCGGCATGTCGTCGTCGATCAAGGCGATGGGGCCGTGCTTCATCTCGGCTGCCGGGTAGCCCTCGGCATGGATGTAGCTCACCTCCTTGAGCTTCAACGCACCCTCCAGGGCCACCGGAAACTGATACCCCCGTCCCAGATAGAGAAAGTTCCTCGCGTCGGCGTACTGCTCGGCCAGGACGCGGAGTTCGTCGGATCTCTCCAGGATCGATTCGACCTGGTCGGGAAGCGCCGCGAGCGCCTCGACCAGCGCCCGACCATCGAGGACCGAGAGGTTGCGACGGCGTCCCACATAGAGAGTGAACAACACGAGCGCCACGATCTGACTCGTAAAGGCCTTGGTCGAGGCGACACCGATCTCGGGCCCGGCATGCAGGTACATGCCGAAGTCCGTTTCCCGCGCGATCGAACTCCCCACGGCGTTGACGATGCCCATGGTCTGGGCGCCGCGACGCTTGGCCTCACGCAGCGCGGCCAGGGTGTCGGCCGTCTCTCCCGATTGGCTGATGGCGAGTACGAGGGTGTTGTCTTCGATGACCGGATTCTTGTACCGAAACTCGGAGGCGTACTGCACGTCGACGGGAATCCGGGCGAGATCCTCGAGCAGGTATTCACCGAGCAGGCCGGCATGCCACGAGGTGCCGCAGGCCATGATGGTGATGCGCTCGATGCGGGCGAGCGCCGCATCGGACAGGGTGATCCCGCCGAGGCGGGCCATCCCCTCTTCGACCAGGAGGCGGCCCCTCATGACGTCGCGCAGCGACTGGGGCTGCTCGGAGATCTCCTTGAGCATGAAGTGCTCGTAGCCACCCTTCTCGATGGCCTCGAGGTCCCAGGTCACCTGATGCACCTGGCGGCGTACCGACCCCCGTTCCATGTGGAAGGTGCGGTAGGCCGTTCGATCCAGCACGCCTACGTCACCGTCGTCGAGGTAGACCACATCGCGCGTGACACCCACCACCGCCGACACGTCGGAGCCCGCCATGAGTTCGCCGTCGGCGCCGACCCCCAGCAGCAGAGGACTCCCGTTGCGCGCCACCACGATCTTGTACGGGTCGCGTGACGAGATCACGGCGATGCCGTAGGCGCCCTCGACCTGACCCAGCGCGGTCGACACGGCGTGTTCGAGTGTTCCGCTCCGAGGCCAGAGGTGGTCGATGAGGTGAACCACCACCTCGGTGTCGGTATCGGACCGGAAGGGGTACCCCAGCTCGATCAGCTTCTGCTTCAGGACCGCCGCGTTTTCGATGATTCCGTTGTGGATCAACGCAATCTCGCCGTCACGGCTGGAGTGGGGATGCGCGTTGGCCTCATTGGGAGGGCCGTGCGTCGCCCAGCGCGTGTGGCCGATACCCACCCGTCCCGGCGGCATGTCGACGGCGATGGCCGCCTCGAGCTCAGCCAGCTTGCCCGCACGGCGCATGGTCCGGATCACACCCTCGTCGGACATGATGCTGATCCCCGCCGAGTCGTACCCCCGATACTCGAGTCGACGAAGCCCCTCGATCAAGACGGGGGCTGCCGGACGGTGCCCAAGGTATCCTACAATCCCACACATATACGCTCACTCTCTCACGGTGACGCACGGAGGCGTCGGGAACTCGGTCCAACGGAGGCGTTCAGGCCACCCCGTCCAGGATCTCACCGGCCCGTTGCACCAGCGCGCGGGCCGACTTCTCATCGGGCGCCTCTGCGATGAGACGCACGATGGGCTCGGTACCCGACGGGCGAACATGGAGCCATGATCGGCGATTCTCCCAGGCCAGCCGGAGGCCGTCCGAGCGGTCCTCCCCATCGGCCGAGAGATCGTCGGCGAGCGCTGCATAGGCCGCATCGAGGGCCGCCCGGTCGAAGGTGACCTTGGTCTTGACGATGGAGTACGACGCCCAACGAGCGACGGCGCCCGACAGGGCGCTGCCGACGTCGACCAGATGTTGCAAGATCAGCGCCACCGCTACCGGCGCGTCGCGCGTGTGATGCAACGCCGGCAGGATCACGCCGCCATTTCCCTCACCTCCGATCACCGCCCCTTCGGCCTGCATGCGCCGGGCCACATTGATCTCGCCCACGGGTGCCAACACGATGGGGGCATCGTGGCTCCGGGCCACGTCGGCCACCACGCGCGAGGTCGACAGGTTGGTCACCACGGTGCCGGGCGTTCGACGCAGCACCACGTCGGTGGCCAAGGCCAACGTCAGGTCTTCGCCCACCGCGCTCCCCGTCTCGTCGACCAGCGACAGACGATCGACATCGGGATCGACGGCAAAACCCACCACCGCCCCGGCCCGCACGACCAGCTCACCCAGTTCGGCGAGGTGTTCCGCGGTGGGCTCGGGATCTCTCGGAAAACGCCCGTCGGCCTCGGTGTGGATCGCGGTGACGGTGCACCCCAGCGCTTCGAGCAGTCGAGGAATCATCAGCCCCCCTGCGCCGCGCACGCAGTCGAGCGCGACGGGGAGAGCGGCAGCCCGGATCGCCTCGATATCGAGCACCGGCAGCGCAAGGATCGCCTCGAGATGCCGCTCGATGGCCTGGTCGTCGCGGGAGAGGGTGCCGAGCGCATCCCAGGCGGCGCGCTCGGGATCGCGCTCCCGCAAGAAGGCCCGGAACCGCAGTGAGGCGTCGGCGTCGAGGAACATCCCCTCGCTGGTGATGAGCTTGAGGGCGTTCCACTCGGCCGGGTTGTGGCTCGCCGTCACCGCAATGCCGCCCGCGCCGCCATGGTGCCCGACGGCCAGCAGCACCGTGGGGGTCGGCACGATGCCGAGATCGACGACATCGACGCCCACCGATTGCAGCCCCGCCACCACCGCTGAACGGAACATCGGCCCCGAGGTGCGGGAATCGCGCCCCACGACGATGGGCCCCGTGGCCCCTTCGCCCTTCAGGAAGGCGCCGAACGCCGCCGCCGCACCGCACACGAGCTCGGGGGTCAGCGGACGACCGACTCGCCCTCGGATTCCGGACACACTGACCATGAGGTCGGAGGGGAGGTGGAGCGGCATCGTGTGTTGGGTCGGGGATACGGGAGGGTGACCGCGGAATGTCGCGGGCGGCGGGGGGAGGCGTCAACGCGCCCGCGAGGGTAGATTTCGGCTTTCCCACTCCCGCCTCAACCCACCTGTCTCCATGCCCCACGACCGTTCTCTTGCCGCCGGATTCGGAACCCTCGCCATCCACGCCGGTCAGGCGCCCGAACCCACGACGGGGGCGATCATGCCACCCATCTTCCAGACGTCGACCTATGTGCAACCGGCGATCGCGGAGCCACTGGGCGGAGTCTACGACTATGCCCGTGTGGCCAACCCGACGCGAGAGGCGCTCGAGCGCAATCTGGCCGCGCTGGAGGGGGGCACTCATGGCCTCGCCTTTGCCAGCGGTCTGGCCGCCATCGAGGCGGTGCTGAAGACGTTCTCGGCGGGCGATCACGTGGTGGGTGAGGAAAACACCTATGGCGGCACGACGCGAATGTTCACCCGTGTGTTTGCGCGCCTGGGGATCGAATTCTCGTTCGTCGACTCGCGCGACCCCGACGCGGTCGCGGCAGCGATGCGTCCCGAAACCCGCCTGGTCCACCTCGAGACCCCCACCAACCCCATGATGCGGCTCGCCGACATCGCCGCGCTCGCCGAGATCGCGCACGAGGGTGGGGCCCTGCTGATGGTCGACAACACCTTCGCCACCCCCTACAACCAGCGCCCCCTCGCGCTGGGAGCCGATGTGGTGGTGCATTCCACCACCAAGTACATCAACGGCCACTCCGACATCATCGGCGGCGTGCTGGTGATGGACGACGATGACCTCGCCGACGAGGTGGCCTTCGTGCGCAAGTCGACCGGCGCCGTACCCGGTCCCATGGACGCCTGGCTGTGCCTGCGTGGCGCGAAGACGCTGCACGTGCGGATGCGCCAGCACAACGAAGCCGGCATGGCGGTGGCCCGATATCTCGAGGCCCACCCGCGGATCGACCGGGTGCTCTACCCGGGCCTGCCGTCCCATCCGCAGCACGATCTCGCGCTGCGGCAGATGAGCGGCTTCACCGGCATGGTCTCGGTCGATGTCGGCACGCTGGCCCGAGCCCGGGCCGTGGTCGAGCACACCCGCCTCTTCCAGCTCGCCGAGAGCCTGGGTGGAGTCGAGTCGTTGATCAGCGTGCCGGCCTTGATGACCCACGCCTCGGTCCCCGCCGATCTGCGAGCCCGCATGGGGGTCACCGACGGCCTGGTGCGCTTGAGTGTCGGCATCGAAGACATCGACGATCTGCTTGCCGATCTGGAGCAGGCGCTGGCAGGATAGAGCAAGCGTCGGGAAGGGCCGCGACTGGCTGAAACCGGGCGCGCGAGCATACCGTAGAACTGGATGGTGGACCCGCAACGCATCGGGTCGACGCCTGCTTTCACTGCGAAACGAGGTCACGATGGACGATCAGGACCGCACCACGCCCCCCGAGACGGACGGAGCGCGGGCCCGTCGGGTCCTCACCGACATCGCCCCCCGGGCGTGGGAGCACCCGGCAGACAAGGCCGCGCTGGCCGCCCTGCGCAAGCTGCCCATCTTCGACGAGATCCTGCGCAAGCTGTTCGGATTCTTCGGCGAGAAGCCCATTCGCCTGGCCTTCCAGGCCAACGCGGTGAAGGTGTCCGACAAGCAGTTCCCCAAGATCTACGCGCTCTACAAAGAGGTGCTGCGTACGATGGACTGCGAGACGGAGTATGATCTCTTCGTGTCGCAGACCCCCATCGTCAATGCCGGCGCGTACGGCATGGATCATCCGTTCATCATCCTGAATTCCGGCACCGTGGGGCTGCTCGACGACGACGAACTCAGCTACATCCTCGGCCATGAACTCGGCCACATTCTGTCGGATCACGTGCTGTATCGCACCATGACCGTGCTGCTGATCCAGCTGGCCGGCATGGGCTTTCCCATCGTCGGTCTGGCTGCGCGGGCGGTGTTGGTGGCGCTGCTGGAGTGGGGCCGAAAGGCCGAGTTGTCGTGTGATCGGGCCGGGCTCCTCGCCGTGCAGGATCCCACCGTGGTCATGGGGACCATGCTCAAGATGGCCGGCGGAGGCGACACCGAGCAGATGAATCTCGACGAGTTCATCCGCCAGGCCGAAGAGTACCGCGACTCGGGCGACGTTGCCGATCAGGTGTTCAAGATCCTCAACCTGCTGGGTACGACGCATCCCTTCTGGGTCCTGCGTTTGTCCGAGCTCAGGAGTTGGATCGAATCCGGGGCCTACGACCGCACCCTGAGGGGCGACTACTCTCGGCGCACCGACCCCGATCCCGCGTATCAGGAAGACCTGAAGGAAGCGGCTCAGGCCTACCAGGAGGGCGCTCGCGACTTCATGGACCAGATGGCCGGGGCCGCCCGCCGCATGGGCGAAAGCGTGTTCGGAGGGTTCCGGCGCTGAGCGATGCGACGTCGGCTGCAAGCCGGGGAGGCAGTCCCTCGAGGGGCTGCCTCCTTGTCTCGTACGGGTGCCACGCCTGCGGGCTTTGACACGATCCGGCCTCCCGGATACCCTCTGGATCCGAACCGGCGCCACCGGCCTCTCGTCCCGCCTCCAACCACACCATGCGCATCCTCCTCGTCGGCAACGGAGGGCGTGAGCACGCCCTCCTCTGGAAGATTCGTCGTGACGCCCCCAGCGCGGTCGTCTATGCGACCCGCCCGAACGGGGGCATGGCGCCGCTGTGCGAGCCGGTCGAGATCGCTCCGACCGACGTCGAGGCGCTGTCCGGATTTGCCGCGTCGAGGGGGGTCGACCTCACGGTGGTGGGCCCCGAGACCCCGCTGGCACTGGGTCTCGCCGATCGCTTCCGGGCCAAGGGGCTGCCGGTATTCGGGCCCTCGAAGGCTGCGGCCCGGATCGAAAGCTCGAAGGCCTTCGCGAAGGAGTTGATGCGCGACGAGGCGGTGCCCACCGCCGACTACCGCGTGTTTGCCGATGCCGAGGCGGCCGAGGCCTACGTGCGGGAAAAGGGAGCGCCCATCGTGGTGAAGGCCTCCGGCCTCGCCGCGGGCAAGGGCGCGATGGTCTGCACCACGGTCGACCAGGCCGTCACCGCCCTTCGCTCCATGCTCGCCGACTACGCCTTCGGCGAGGCGGGGCGCGAAGTGGTGATCGAGGAGTGCATGGAGGGAGAAGAGCTCTCGGTCTTCGGGGTGACCGATGGATCCGATGTCGTGCTGCTGCTTCCCTCGCAGGACCACAAGCGGATCGGTGAGGGCGATATCGGTCCCAACACCGGGGGCATGGGTGCGTACGCGCCGGTCTCGATCGCCACCCCCGCCCTGCTCACCGAGCTGCGGGAGCGGGTCTTTCGCCCCGTGCTGGACGGGCTCGCGCGCCGCGACGCCCCCTTTCAGGGACTGCTCTATGCCGGGGTGATGCTGACCGCGTCCGGCCCCCGGGTGGTGGAGTTCAACTGTCGATTCGGTGATCCCGAGACCCAGGTCGTGCTGCCGCTGCTCGACAGCTCGCTCCTCGACCTGCTGGTGGCCGCGGCCGAAGGCGAGGGCCTTTCCCGCATCCGCCCCCGCTTTCGCGAGGGCGCCGCCGTCACCACGGTGGTGGCGTCGGAGGGGTACCCCGGGCCGATCCAGGCGGGGCGAGCGCTCGACGTGTCTGCGGCGGATCGCATGGACGACGTCGTGGTGTTCCACGCCGGCACCAAGGCCACCCCCGCAGGCCTCGTCACCTCGGGTGGCCGTGTGCTGTCGTGCACGGGCCTCGGGGCGACCCTGCCCGAAGCGGCCGAGCGCAGCCGGGCCGCAGCCGCCGCGATCCGCTTCGAAGGTGCGCAGTTCCGTGCCGACATCGGGTGGCGGGAACTGCAACGGCAGTAACGCCCCATGCCCGAACTGCCCGAGGCCGAAACACTGGTGCGCGGACTGCGTCCCGCGCTCACCGGTCGCACCATCGTGCGTGTGCGGGTCCATCACGCCGATGTCCTGCAGGTCGGGGCCGCGCGATTTCGGGCCCGGGTGGCCGGGCGCCGCATCGAGTCCGTCGCGCGCCGGGCCAAGAATGTGCTGATGCAATTGAACGACGGCGTGCTGGTCGTGAATCTGGGGATGACGGGCTGGCTCGCACCCCTGGGTGCAGCCACGCGCGGGGGGCCCCGCCCCACCCATCCGGCGTTGACCTTCGAGTTGGACGAGGGGCGGCTGGTGTTCGACGACGTGCGTCGCTTCGGGCGGGTGGAAGCGCTGGAGCCCGAGGCGTGGAAGGCGCGTGACGCCGCCTTCGGACCCGAGCCCCTCTCGGCCGACTTCACCGCCCGCAGGCTGCACGACGCGTTGTCCCGCTCCCGATCGCCGCTGCGCAGTTGGCTGCTCGATCAACATCGCATCGCTGGAGTCGGCAACATCTATGCGTGCGAGGCCTGCTTTCTGGCTGGAATCCACCCGGCGCGGCCGGCACGAACCGTCGGTCGGAGCGAGGCGAACTCGCTGCACCAGGCGATCCGCAGCGTACTCGGCGAGGCCATCGCAGCCGGGGGCACCACGATCCGGGACTACCGCAACGTCCACGGCGAGCCCGGTCGCTTCCGCGATCGCCTGCTGGTCTACGGACGCGAAGGCGAGCCGTGCCTGACCTGTAACACACCCATCGAACGACTCGTATTCGGCAATCGTTCGGCCTTTCTCTGCCCTCGATGCCAGGCACCCGGTCACGCATGATCCCTACTCGGGTCCGTTGGGCGTCTACCAGAGGCGCCCTGGCGCTCGTCGCCCTCGTCACGACCGCGAGCCTGCCGACCGGACTGCCCGCGCAGGACCCCGAGCCGACCCGGCCCCGCTCCGGGCTGGAGCTCCCGGTGGTGGAACGCGTGCTGGGCAACGGCATGCGGTTTCTCTTCGTGCCCCGCCCCGGGGCGCCGACCGTGGCCTTCGTAGTGGAGTACGCGGTGGGTGGGGTCGATGAGGTGCCCGGTCGCACGGGCATCGCCCATCTGCTCGAGCACCTGCTCTTCAAGGGCAGCACCACGGTGGGAACGCGCGACATCGCGGCTGAACGCGCCTGGTTCGAGCGCATGGACGCCACCCACGATACCCTTCTCGCCGAACGGGCTCGACCCCGACCCGACTCGGCGCACATCGAGGCCCTGCGCTCGCGCATCGCCCACTTCGAGGACTCGGCCCGCACCTTCGTGGTGGCCAACGAATTCGACCGCATCTTGTCGCGAAACGGGGCTCGCGGGCTCAACGCCACCACCTCGGCCGAAGCCACCACCTATTTCGTCGAGTTGCCGGCGAATCGGGCCGAACTCTGGTTCGCCCTCGAGAGCGACCGTATGCGCAATCCGGTGTTCCGTGAGTTCTACGCCGAGCGCGACGTGGTCATGGAAGAGCGCCGCATGCGAATCGACACGAGTCCGGCGGGCCGTCTGTACGAAGCCCACCTGGCGGCGGCCTTTACCATCCACCCCTACGGGCAGCCGGTGGTCGGCATCATGGGCGACCTCGAGGTGCTCGGTCGCGACCAGGTGCGCGAGTACTACCGGCGCTTCTACGGCCCCCGCAACGCCACGGTGGCGGTGGTGGGAGACCTCGATCCCAGGCAGATGACGTCGTGGGCAGAGGCGTACTTCGGCGACCTCCCGCCGGGCGAAGTGCCCTCGCCCGTGCTCACCCGCGAGCCGCCCCAATCCGGGATGCGGCGGGTCGAGGTGGTGTTCGACGCCCAACCGAGCCTGCGACTGGGATGGCACGTGCCGTCCCTCTACCACGACGACGCGCCCGCTCTGTCCGTGCTGGCGACCCTGCTCACCGGCGGCCGTCGAGCCCGGCTGTACCGGCGGCTCGTGCTGGACGATCGTTCGGCCACCTTCGTCAGCGCTGCGACGGCTCCGGGTGATCGCTACCCGCGCCTCTTCGGCATCGACGCCTCGCCACGCTCGCCATTCACCCCCGCCGACGTCGAGGCGGCGATCCTCGACGAACTCCGACAGCTGTCCGAGACGCCGCCCACGGAGGCCGAACTGCAGCGGGTGCGGGTCCAGATCGAATCGGGCCGCATCCGCCGCCTGCGTTCCAACCTGGGGCTGGCCTTTCAACTCGCGGGGTCGGCGTCGGCTCTGGGCGACTGGCGCACCACCTTTACGCTGGCCGACCGGCTCGCCGACGTCACTCCGGCCGATGTGCAGCGCGTCGTGAACCGGTACTTCACCCGTGACAACCTCACGGTGGCGACGCTCGTCCCCCCGACGGAGGGCGGTCGATGAGGACGAGAGGACGAGCCTGTTGGGCGTGGGCGGCCCTGGTGGGCGTCGCCGCCTCACCGCTGTCTCCCCGCGGCGAGCTTCGCGCGCAGCAGACCGGCACCTCGCGGGGCGGGCGCGCGGCGGTCGAGGCACTGGTCTTCGACCCGTTGACGTTCGATGCCCCCGACCCCCGACGGCTTCAGGTGGCGGGCGTGCCCGTGTTCTTCCTGAGCGACGAATCGCTTCCGCTGGTCGACATCGTGGCGCTCTTCGAGGGCGGCTACGCTCGGTTCGGCCGCGAGAACTACGCCGCGGGGCTGGCCCTGCCCTCGCTCCTGCGTACGGGCGGCACCCGCACGCTCACGGCCGACTCGGTCGAGGCCTTGATCGAGGGGCTCGCCCTCCAGACGAGCTTCGGGGGCGGCGGCGGCGCGATCTCGAGCGCCCTCAACTCGCTCACCGCCACGCTGACCCCCGCGCTGGAGTTGTGGTGGGAGATGGTGCTGGAGCCCCGCTTCGACTCGGCCGAGGTCGCCGTCTGGCTAGGCCGTGAACTCGAGTCGGTGTTGCGCCGGGTCGACGACCCGGGGCGGTTGGCGTTCTCGGAGTTCAATCGCCTGATGTACGGGGATCACCCCATCGGGTGGGAGCCCACGGCAGCCGACCTCGAGCCCGACGATCTTTCCGCCGCCCGTTTGCACGCCATCCACGCGCGCATCGTCTGTCGCGACAACCTGGTGCTGGGGGTGTCGGGCGACGTGACCTGGGACTCGATCCGGGGCCGCATCGAAGCGATGGTGCTCGCGCTCCCGCCCTGCCGGGAGCCGGTGCCCGAGGCGCCGCTTCCCGACATCCGGCGCGCCGGCGGCGTATTCGTGATCCCCCGCCCCATCGACCAGAGCACCGTGGTGGTGGCCCACACCACTGCCCTGCGGCAGGGCGCCACGCCCGAGTTCTTCGCCTCGAGGATCGGCAACGCGATTCTCGGCGCGAGCGGCTTTTCGAGTCGGTTGCTGTCCCGGCTCCGCACCGAACACGGCTACGCCTACTCGGCATCCTCGTTGTGGACCACCCCCGACGACTCCGACGGCCTCGTGGGGGCGACTACCCGGACCGCGGCGGGCACGACGGTGGCGGCCCTCGACCTGATCCTGGAGACCTTCGACGAGATGCGGACCGTGGCCCCCGAGTCCTCCGAGGTCAGGGACGCCATCGACGTGGCGGTCAACGGGTTCGTGTTCGCCTTCGAATCGTCGTCACAGATCGTCGCTCGTCAGGTCTCGTACGAAGCCTCCGAGCTGCCCCGCGACTGGCTGCAGCGCTACCTCGATGGGATCCAGTCCGTGACCCCCGACGACGTGCGCGCCGCCTTCGACGAGTACCTCGATCCGCCGCGATTCACGGTGCTGGTGGTGGGAGATCCGGAGCGCTTCGACGGGTCACTCGATACGCTGGGGCTCGGCCCCGCGACGATCCTCGATCCCGACCGCCCTGCTTCCGCGCCTGGTGGATCGCCGCGATCCCGACGGTGAGCAGGGTGACCCCCTGGGCCGCGAGCGCGACTTCCAGCGACCAGAGCCTTCCGGCTCAGGCAGCCTGGGGATCGATTGCGCCACAGTCCGGAAAGGCCAAGAATGGGAAGCTGGTGTAGCGCGAAACGGTGGATCCCGTTGCACCGTATGAAGTGAGCTTTCGGCAGATCGCGCCGGGGGATTACGCGCTACACGAGCCACCCCTCGCATCGTCCACAGGAGGCCCCACTGTGAGCACCAACGAAATCTCGACCTGGTTCGCATCAAGCCCCCTCGACCATGAAGCTGCCCTCGATGCGCTTCGCAGCATGGTCCTCTCCACGGGCGACGGAACCGTCGAGGAGATCAAATGGGGCCGGCCCTGCTACTCGACAAAGCGCGGGCTGTTCTGCTATCTGCAGAAAGCGAAGTCGCACGTGGCGATTGGGTTTCCACACGGAAGCGCACTCGACGACCCCGAAGGGCTGTTGGAAGGCACGGGCAAGGACATGCGGCACGTCAAGTTGAACAGCGCCGACGATGTTCGTGGGAAGCACGCTGCCATCAGCGCGCTGCTGCAGCAGGCGATCGTACTTTGAGCACATGCGGCGCAGACCCCGCAGGTTGGGCGGCATTGGGGGCTGCATGACCCAATCGCACAGACCCCCTGATGCCGTCGATACCGCGCGATTGCCGATCCCTTTCCAACAGCTGCCGTTCGGGCGCCAGGGAGACCCTTGATGAATACGAGATCGGTCATGAGGCTGCTCGAGGCCAACCAGGATCCTCGTGGAATCCGACACTGGCAGGCGCTGCACCCAGAGCCCGGCGCCCTCGAGAGCTGCGGGATTGGCCTCACCAGGCTGCGAAAAATGGCCAGGGAGATCGGCCGCGACCACGACCTCGCCCAGCAGCTGTGGCAACTCGATCACTACGAGGCGAAGGTCATCAGCCTCCTCATCGACGACCCGAAGAAGTTCAGCCGCTCACAGGCCGAGATCCAGGTGGAGCAGCTCGAGCACGGCATGCTCGCCCACGTCTTCGCCTCGTGCGGCGCCACACTGGCAAAGACGCCCTACGTGGTCGATCTCGCCACGAGCTGGATCAAGAGCGAGCATGTCCGGCGCCGCGAATGCGGCCACGGCCTGCTCTACGAAATCTCGAAGAACAAGAAGAAGAGCGCCCCCGACGACGCCTGGTTCCTGGAGCAGGTCACCCACATCCGGGCGACCCAGGCCGAAGAGGAGAACGCCGTCCGTCTCGCGATGGCGGCTGCTCTGATGGGCGTAGGCAAGCGCAACAAGGCTCTCAATGCCGCCGCTCTGGTCGCCGCTCGGGAGATGGGGCCGGTCCCCGGAACCCCGGGTTGCGACCCCTTCGATGCGGTCAAGCACCTCACGAGTGCGTACCTGACGAAAAAGCTCGGCTCGTAGCGTCAGCGCGTATTCTGCGATGAACGCTGGGTGGGTGGGTAGGCGTCGCCTGTGGCTCGCCCAGCGCCGGCCCTACCCCGGCCGGATCACGAGGCCGTTGGTGGTGCGTCTCGACGGCCCCGTCGCTCTATCCCGGGCCGACGGGGGTGACGTCGGGGCTCCAGCCTCGGTTCGGTACCCGCCGCGTCCGAGCCCACCAGCAGCCCCTGCCGCTGATGTCCATCCGCATGAAAGACGGACGATCGGCAACCAGGGGCCGCTCGGCTTCGACGCTCCGGGGAATTCAGGGTCCGCCTCCACCCACCGTGCAGGTGAACTCGCCGGGTTCGTACCGGATCGAGAAGGACCAGCGGGCGTCGAGGGTTCGAGGATTGGTCGTGCTCACGACCTCGACGGGGCCGTTCACCGTGCCTCGCACCTGTTGGTTGGGGACGAAGACCGTCAGATCGAGGGTCGCCGTCGGCGGCGGATTCGTCGCGTAGATCACGTCGCTGGAGCTGGTGAGCCCCATGTCACCCTGGATGACCATGGGCCAGATGCCCACCGTATCGGGTCGACTCATCGGGTCGGTGTCGACGGGCAGCATGCGGAGGCTCCATCCCTGGGAGGGCCGCGTCGCGCTCACCTGCCAGATGCGACCGTTGGAGGTATTGAAGACCATCTGGTCGCCAGGCTCGGCCGACACCACCTGGTTGCCCAGGGTCAGCCTGAAGTTGCAGGTGCACCCGATCGGCACGACGATTTCGCCCATCAACTTGGGCTCCTCGACACTGGTGGCGGTGATGGTATCGACCCCGCCCGCGGGACGGGTAGCGGGAGCGCGGTAGTTTCCGTTGGAGTCGATCGTGCCGAAGGCTGCCGACCAGGTGACGTCGCGGTTGTCGACGCCCCTCACTTCGGCCGAAAAGGTGGTCTGCTCCAGCGTGTCGAGACAGGCGGGTTGGGGCGTGATGATGATCTCGCCGAAGCGCACGATGGCGAACCCGAATCGCCTGGGCGAGGTGGCGGCGGGCCCGGTCCTACCCGTGTATTCGACGTGGATGGAGTCGGGATCGCTGAAGCTGGGCGACGCCGGGGGATTGTAGTTCAGGTAGAAGCCGGGCGAGACGGGGGCGTCGGCGCCGCGCACGGCCGTCCCCTGCTCCGTGTCGATGCTGAGGGCATCGAGATTGGAGGCGCCGAGCACCCCGACCGTGAACGGCACATTCCTGGCTCCGGGAGCGACGAAGGTCTCGGACGGATTCACGATGATCACGATGGAGTCGACGACGAGATCGGTCTCGACCTTGAAGGAGGGTCCCCCGTAGTCGACGGCCGATCCCGGAGTGGTGACCTCCAGGACGGCGGTGCCGGCGACGCTGGGCGCGTAGGTGTGGTGCGAGGTCTGGTTCACGGCCACTACCCCGCCCCCTGACTTCGGCCGGTACGACACATCCGACCAGGAGTTGCCCTTCATTTCGGCTGGCCCAAAGGTCTCTGCCGGGAGCGGAAGATCCTGCAGGCCCGCGGTGACGGCGTCCCCCAGGAATCGGTGAATCTGCCCCTGGTAATCGGCCTGCTGAACCCCGTACGCCGCAAGCGCCAGATCGATGGCCGTACTGGTGAAGTTCTCGACCGCTGCCCTTGTGGGGTCCCACCCCATGCTGGCGGCCGTGACCTTCAGCGTCCAGGCGCCGGTACGAGTGTCGTCTTCGGTGAAGTGCATCGGGCTCGCATCGACTTCGGCCGATGTGAGCTGAGACGGCAGCGTCGCATGGAGTTCGGTGTCGGCCTGGAGCGCGGTCCATCCGAGGCCTGCGACCACCGCTCTGGCGATCCCGGGGGCCTGCTGAATCAGATCCCATTGCCTGATGATGGTGGGAACCGCCGCCGAGAGTTGCTGGGCCCAGTTCAGCAGTCTTGCATCGAGGTCCCGAACGGTCAGCATGCAACGGGCCAGCTCATCGCCGTCACCCCCGATCGCCTGGGGGGTGCAGGGATTCGCGCTGGCCGAGGCCAGCGGCGGGTCGCTCAGGGCAACGCCCGCGGGAGCCGGCCCGACGAGACTCTCCGCAAACCCGATGTCGGCGAGGACCGCGTCGAGAAGATCGAGATCGACGGGCTCTCCAGACGTGCCTTCAGACACACGGCGGAGGGAGTTCGGGTTGTCGGGATGGTCGAGCCCCCACTGAGCGGTCCACAGGGGAATCAGCACCGGTGCCACCTCGGCGAGGGCCGTGGCTCGCAGGATCTCGGGCGTGGTCTCGAGGATAGCGGCCTGCTGTCGGAGAATCTCCTGCAACGCGACCACCGCTCGCCCCATTTCCCCAGGTGCGCCAGGCAGCGCTTCGATGGTAAAGGGCACGGGCGGGCAAGCCACCTCCCCGTCACCGACGCGGATCCACACCTTCCCACCCTCCCGCCTGCCGGCCGGATGGAGCGGCACGACGAGCGAACCTCCTCCCTGGCCATCGCTCTCGAACCAGGCATAGCCCGTCGCTGCGCCCGGGTCCTGGGCTAGAATCCGGGCCGCGATCGGTGTCGAAAGCGTCGCCGGCACGGTCCCGGCCGGAATGCGCTGGAAGGGTCGGCCGGAGGCGGCGAGGTCGAGACCCTGGCATGCGACGGTCGGGTTGCCATCGGAGAAGTCGACTCCGCAGTCGACGGCGAACGAGGTCGATGCACCGCTGGTGGGCGTAACCGACACCATCCGGGTGGCAGTGCCGTCGACGAGGCAGTTGTTCGCCACCCCCTCGAGCACCACGTCATGGCTGCCGGGAGCCACATCGTCGAAGGTGGCGGTGCCGGAGCCGACGATCATGGCCGACCGCACGCCAAGGCGTACGGTGTAGCCGTCGTCGTCCAGGTCGACCCCGGTCGTCGTCACGGTGATGACCACGGGCTGCCCCTCGTCGCCGGAACCGGGGGGCGTAGGGGAGTCACCACCGCAGGAAAGGAGGAGAACGCAGAGCGTGCCGCGGTATGCGGCTCGAAGTGGGAGGCGGGCCACGGAGACTCCTTGCCGGTGAGGGTCGTCTCCCCGGAGAACGCAGGAACGGCCCAGGGTCCGCCACATGGACCGCCCGACCGGAGCGACCCGTGGCGGCGGTCGACCTCGTTCTGCGTTCGAAGAGACGACTTCCCTCCAGACCCGAGGATACCATGCGCAGTCACACCCGTACCGCAATGATCTTCGTCGCCCTCTCGACCCTCGCCTGCTCCTCCGACGACCCGACCGGCCCCGGCCAGACGTCGGGGACCTTCACCGCCACGGTCGACGGCGTAACGTGGAACGGTCAGATCGAGGCGACCGCCACCGGCAACAATGGCTTCACCTTCAGCGTCCAGGGTGTGGCCGACAACATCGAGATCGGGCTCTCGGTCAATCTCACGGAGAACAACGTACCGGGGACGGTCGACCTGACCTCGGGCTCGACCGGAGCCCAGCTCCGCGAGGGCGGCGAAGTCTGGTATGCCGTGGGGCAAGGCGGCAGCGGAACCATGATCATCCAGACGTTGACGCCGGATCGGGCAACGGGGACCTTCGAGTTCGTGGCCGGCCCGGTGGCCAACAGCGCGTCCGGTGGCACTCGCACGATCACGAACGGACGTTTCGACATCTCGTTCTGACGAGCGCGAAGCCCCCTCCGGCCGTTGGGCCCTTGATGAAGGGGGGGACCTCTATTCGATGGGATTCCCTGCCTCGTCTACATCACGACCCACACCGGCCGGAGGGCGCTGGTCGTTCCGGTGGATTCGGAACCGAAGCACGTTCGGCACATCCAATTCGTCCTCGACGACGACCAACAGATACTCCCGCGTAGCGTGGACCACCGGTGAGACCATCCTTGCCTCGAGGGGGATCGGCGTGGGAAGCCGAAGGCGCCCGCGGTAGGCTCCCTCGTTCGCGAAGACATCCACCACTGATCCCGCGGGCTCGCCTGCCACGT
Source organism: uncultured Gemmatimonadaceae bacterium (assembly GCA_964521385.1). Classification (GTDB taxonomy): domain Bacteria; phylum Gemmatimonadota; class Gemmatimonadetes; order Longimicrobiales; family Gaopeijiaceae; genus Gaopeijia. The sequence goes on from CAZFRU010000024.1 coordinate 57,112, forward strand.
TGGCGATCACCAGCACGTTCCCCTCACCGTCCGGAACGATCGCGTGGATGATCGGTTTGGATCGGGGCAAGGACTCCAGCTGGGCCTGGAGCAGGACGGGCCTGAGCGTCGCGGATTCCCGGATCGCCTCCCGGTCCGCGTCGGTTACCGGCACCGGCTCGGCCAGCACGTCGACGACCATGAGGGTATCGCCTTCGAGATTCCTCTTGAACAGACGGTATGTCCGGGAATCCGCAAACCAGATGGACCCATCACGGTCCACGGCCGCAACCACGGTCCCGCCATGGTACAGCTGCGGCATGCGCCCGTTCAGGGCCATCGTCAGGTGATACTCGAGCGGGGGAAAGGTGTCGGCTCGCTCGAGGCTCCGATCGAATACGACCGGGTGATACTCGAGGCGGCTTCCCATGCGGCCGTCGGGGAATGCCGGAGCCCAATCGACGTAGCGCCCGTCTGCGAGACTCGCCCCCCTCACCGTTGAGCCATACCCCACGATACTCCGGCGATGACTCGCGAGGAACGTCCCGTTCGGAGCGAAGGTCGAGTACCGCATCGCCCCGTCGTCCACAACGAGCAGCGTGTCTCCAGCCATGACGGTCACGGCTCTCGCGCCGGAAAACTCGCCCGGCCCCTGACCGGGTCGGCCGACCGCATGTGAGTACGTTCCGTCCGGGCGGAACGCGCGAATCTCATCGTTGACGTAGTCGAGGACGAAGATGGTTCCATGCGAATCCGACGCCAGCGAGCCGACCCGACCGAACTGCTCCGGGACCGGCCCCCCGCCCACGCTCCCGATGCGCAGATCCTCTTCCAGCCGCCACCCCTCTCCGGATGGCCAGGTGGCCACAGCGGGGTCTACCACCACATGCGCAACATCACCGTCATGCGCGGCTGCGGGCACCGTTGCCGAATCGGCGGATCCATCCGCACAGGCAAAGAGCGAGAACGAAAGTACGAGGGCGACTCGGTGGACTGTCATTCCCCTACTTCCATCCCCTACTTCCGCGCCCAGTGGATGGCCGCGATCCCGAAGGTGAGCAACGACCAACCCGCCTCGTCGAACCCGGCCGCGCGCAGCCGCTGGGCGAGGGGTTCGGGACCCGGGAACTCCTTGACCGACTCGGGAAGGTAGGTGTAGGCCCAGGGATGCCCCGAAACGATCCGACCCACCAGCGGCAGGATCCGCGTGAAGTAGAGCATGTACCCTGCTCGCACCACCCGATTCGGGGGCATCGTGAATTCGAGCACCACCAGTCGCGCACCGGGTTTGAGAACCCGGTAGAACTCGCGGAATCCGGCGTCGAGATCAGAGAGATTGCGGACGCCGAATCCCACCGTGGCACCGTCGAACGAGTCGTCCGGAAACGGAAGGCGCAGGGAGTCGCCGCACACGGGCGAGACGGGCGCTCCCCGCAGCTTTTCCCGGCCGGCCACCAGCATCGGTCGCGCGAAGTCCGACGCGACCACCCGCCCCTGAAAGGCCCCACGCCGCGCCAGTTCGAGGCTCAGATCGAAGGTGCCGGCACAGGCGTCGAGATAGACCCCGTCCGGGCGAGCCGTCCAGGCGAGGGTGTCGACGGCCCGCCGGCGCCAGGCCCGGTCGATGTTCATCGACAGCACGTGGTTCAACAGGTCGTACCGGGGAGCGATCTCCGAGAAGATGGTCTGCACCTGTCGCTCCCGGTCTTCGCCGCGGGAGGGGACGGCCTCGGGGATCGTCGACATTGCAGTGCAGGACTCGGGGGCTAGCTTCCGACTCGGGGTTCGGGCGAGCACAAAGCTACCCGGGCCACGACCCGGGTTCCATCCCCGGTGAAACCCGAAGGGGACGACTTCCGTAGGCCGACACGCCATGGCGAACCCATCCGCGACAACGGCCGACGGGGCACTGCCCCATGCGATGACCTCCGCGAGGGAAGCGGCGACCCTGTCTGCCACCGACTACGCCCGCATCGAAGACCACGAGCTGGCCGCATTCGCGGCGCAGGGGCGTGAGGGTGCGTTCCGCGAGCTTCTCGCCCGCTACGAACGCCCCGTGTTTTCGCTCGTCTTCCGCATGGTGCGCGACCGCTCCCTGGCCGAGGACCTCGCCCAGGAGTCGTTCATCCGCGCCTTCAACGCCATCGGCTCGTACAACCCCTCGTTCAAGTTCTCGAACTGGATCTTCAAGATCGCCAACAACCACACCATCGATTTCCTGCGCAAACGACGCCTCGACACGGTCTCGATCCACGGCTCACCCCACGCCGGGACCGCCCAGGAAGAGGCGCGCACGAGCCTGGTGCTCGAATCGGACGACGAGAGCCCCGACGAATACGTCGAGAATCAGGAGCTGGGCGCCGAGATCGAGCAGGCCATCGGGCGACTGCGGCCCGAGTATCGCACCGTGATCCTGCTTCGCCACGTCGAGGGCTACAGCTACGAGGAAATCGCCGACACGCTCGAACTCCCGCTCGGCACGGTCAAGACGTACATCCACCGTGCCCGCGCCGAGCTGAAAGACGACCTCGCCCACCTCGCACCATGATCGGCGATCCCTGCGTGGTGGACCGAAACCGCCTGGCTCCGATTTCCGTAGGACCGGGTGTAGACGTAGTTCCCTTGCCGAGGATCACCCCGTGACTTCCTGGTCGCACGACATTCACCTGAGCGCCGAGCAGATACAGGCGTTTCTCGACGGGGACATCCCCGCGCGGGAGGCGGCCTCCGTCCAGGCCCACGTGGATGCATGCGCCCGGTGTCGATCCGAGATGAGCGCCTGGCATACCCTGTTCGACGACCTCGGAGGGCTTCCCGCCCTGGCCCCGTCGTCGGCCTTCCGCTCCCGGGTGATCGACGCACTGCCGCCCGAGGGTACGGCGCCCGTACCTGCGCGCGCCGCAAGCACGCACGTACCCTCCGGCCGGCTCCAGGACTACCTCGAGGGCCGACTCGCCGCACGGTCGGCAACCCGCATCGATGCCCATCTCGACAGCTGCGTGGCCTGTCGCTCCGAGCTTGCGGACTACCGGAGTCTCGTGCGGAGCCTCGACGCGCTCGATCATGTGGCGCCGACGCCTGCCTTCGCCGAACGTGTGATGGCGCAATGGCGGGTCGAGGAACTGGTCGCTGTAGCCATGGCACCGACCACACGCTGGGGACGCATCTCGGCGTGGGCCCGGGCTCGTACTCCCTCGACCCGCCAGAGTTGGGCTGCGGTCCTGGGGGTCGCCCTCGCGCCGACGGTGATCGTCGCCCTCGTGATCCGGGCGGTGTTCTCGAACCCGCTGGTCACGGTGGGCAACCTCGCCGCCTTCGCTCGTCTGCGACTGGGTGATTTCGCAATCTCACTGGCCGGACGCATCGGCTCGACGCTCGACGCGGTCGGCCTCGGGACCCTGGCCCGGACCACGGTCGAGTTGCTCGCATCGCCGGCGGCCGCGGCAGCGGCCGCGACCATCGCCTCCGCCCTGTTCTTCGCCGCCCTCTGGGTGGTCTATCGCACGCTCATCGCTTCACAACCGGCTGACCGCCCCTATGCGCATTCCACGCACTGATCCCCGCCTGTCCCGGGCTGTGGCCGCCGCCGCGGCGGTCGCGATTCTCGGCACCCTCGGGACGTTTCCCCTGGCGGCGCAAGACGCCGTCGGGGTGGTGTCGAAGTCCGTGTCGGTGGGTCGGGACGCCGCCCGGCTCGAGCTCGAGTTCGACCGGGGCCGCGATCTGTCGATTGCGCTCGACGACGGCGAGGTCCGGATCGACGGCGATGTGGTGGGTGACTTCACCACCGGCGACGCACTCGATCTCGCCTGGAGGACGCTGTTGGGCTTCGCCGTCGCCCTCGACGATGGGCCTCTGGCACGAACCCTGGTGGATTGGACCCCCCCCGACGATCTGAGTGCGGATGCCGCCTCTGCGGCCGCCCGCATCGACGAGGCACTCGAGCAGGCGTTTCGCTCGGATGTGGGCCGGGCGCGCGCTCCTGCGGCCGAGGCGGGTGGAGACGGGGCATCATCGGCCAACGCCCTCGCCCTGCGCTCTCTGATCGCCTTGCTCGATCGCACGGATCGTCTCGCAGGCCTCGCCGAAGCGCTCGAAGACCTCGATCTCGACCAGGTGACGGTCTCCGTCGGCGATGATCTCACCATCGCCCGCGACGAGATGGTCGAGGGCACGGTCGTCGTGGTCGACGGTGACCTCGAAGTCGAGGGGCACGTACGCGGTGACGTCGTCGTGGTCGAGGGCGACGTGCGACTGGCTCCGGGGGCACGGATCGACGGCGATCTTCGCTACCTCGAAGGCCGCCTCATCGACCAGGGTGGAGAGGTGGCGGGCGATGTGCTTCGCATCGAGTCCGACGAGTCTCAGACCGAACAGCAGATCCGCGACGAGGTGCGGTCGGAGCTTCGTAGCGAGTTCCGCGCCGCGGCCCAGAGCGACTCCCGCCGTCGGCGGGGATCGTCGCCTCTCGGTCGTGTGTTCGGCGGCCTGGGGGGCGCCATCGCCAACCTCTTCAGCGTGCTGGTCGTGGGACTCGTGGGCGCCCTCGTGGTCCATTTCGCAGGGCCCAACCTCGATGCCGTGGCCGAGACCTCGCGCCGCACCCCCGGACGGGCACTGATGGTCGGAACGGCGGGCGCGTTCCTGATCCTGCCGGCGTTCGTGCTGGGGATCGTGGCGCTCGCGATCTCGATCATCGGAATTCCCGCGTTGATCCTCTGGATCCCATTGTTTCCGGTTGCCGTGGTTTTGGGTGGGGGTCTGGGATACCTCGCGGTGGCCCGCAACGTCGGCATCTGGGTGTCCCGGCAACGCTGGCCCTACCTGGGTTGGGTTCGCATCACCAATCCGGTGACGCTCATCCTGGGGGGTGCCCTGGCCCTCACCGCCCCCTTCATCGCGGCTGAACTGGTCAGCGTCTTTCCCTGGACCGGAGCCCTCGAGGTCTTGCTCGTCGTCACGGCAACCCTCCTCTCGACCCTGGCCATCTTGATGGGATTCGGTGCCGTGCTGTTGACCCGTGGGGGTCGCAGGCCCGAGTTCTACGACGACGACCTGTTCGGGGGCTGGGATCCGGGTCCGACCCGGGGCCCGTCCCAACCCAGCGGCGCGCCCGATGGATTCGGTGAGGGCTCCGCGTGGACGGAGCCGGCAGCCGAGAGCGCCGAGACGCCCGCCCCCGAACCGACACGCGAGCCCCGCGCCACCCCGACCGAAGCGTCCCAGAGCTCGGCAGACGCCGACGACGACGCGCTCCGCGGCGGTGCGACGCCCGACGGCGACGAATCGCGCGACGATGCGCGGTCCGACGGCGACGAATCGCGCGATGCCTGACGCCGCCTCCTTCCGGGGGCGCATCGGGGCGCTGTCTGCGGCCTTGCTGCTCATGTCGGCAAACCCGGCGCCCGCCCAGAAGTGGCAAACGCTGTCGGTCTCCCGCCAGCTCTCGGACGAGACCTCACTCGCCGTGACGCTTCGGCACTCGGCCGGAACCCTGAGTGTGCGCCCGAGCGACGGTCGGCTGCTCTACGCCATGGACCTGCGCTATGACGAGTCGGTGTTCGATGCCGTCTCCGAGTTCGACGGTCGGACCCTCGAGCTGGGGGTCACGGGGCGAAATCGGGAGATCCGGATCAAGAAGGGGGGAAGCGCCGCCGAAATGGACGTCCGTCTGTCACGCGAGATCCCACTCGACCTCACCATGCAGTTCGGTGCCGGGCGGGCGGAGGTCGATCTCGGGGGACTCCGTCTGGCGAAGCTGGAGATCGCCACCGGCGCTTCGGAGACCGTCATCGACGTTTCCAGGCCCAACCCCATCGTGCTCGATGAGGCCGAGGTGGTGGTCGGTGCGGCGAGCTTCACAGCACGTCGGCTGGCCAACCTCAACGCCCGCCACATCACCGTCAACGCCGGTGTCGGCGCGGTCGTTCTCGACCTCAGTGGAGCCTGGCGTCGCGATGCGGGGATCGAGATCCAGATGGGCCTCGGGTCTCTCGAATTGCGCGTACCCCGCGGGCTCGGTGTCCAGCTCATGAAGCAGTCCTTCCTCACCTCGCTCGACGCCCCCGACCTGACCCGTCGTGACGACGCCTGGTATTCCGCCGACTGGTCGTCCGCCGAACGCCGCATCACCATCGACGTCGACGCCGCCTTCGGCTC
>CAZFRU010000025.1:0-52102 GCA_964521385.1 uncultured Gemmatimonadaceae bacterium
CGTGCGACGTCGCGGCATCCGACAGATTGGGATCAGCCAGCATCTGTGCCGTGCTCCCATAGTCCCATTTCTGCTCGTACCACGCCGCGCCCGTCGCCGGCGGAGGGGGTGGCGGCGACTGCACCGACGCCACCGTGATCAGAGACGCATCGGATTGACCGCAGCAGACTGCGGCGGCAGTGATCACCGCGGTGCCCAGCGCGCGGGCCGTCACGATGCCCCCGGGCGAGACCGTGGCCACGGCCGGATCGGACGAGGTCCAGACGATGGGGGTTGCGAGCACCTGATGTGATGAATCATACGCCACCGCGAAGATTTCCAGAGACTGACCGACCTGATCGAACGACACCTGCTTCGGCGTCACCTCGATCGAGGCCACCGTCGGCGGCACCGGGGTGGAGCCGAGTTCGGTCGTTCCCGTCACCACATTGGACAACGGAGAATAGACATTGTTCCCTGTCTCGGCCCGCCACGCAACCATCTGGAAGTCGTAGGCGGTGCCTGACTGCAGTCCTTCGACCGTGCAGCGACGTACCGCACCGACGGTGCCACCTGTCATGGGAGATGCGCACGGTCCCGTCCCTACGACCGTTGCCGAACCCCAGCCCCATCCCATCGGAGAGAAGGCGTACCGGATCTCGGCGATCGCGGCCGACCCGGCACCGTCATCGACTTCGGTGAACTCGACCGTCACGCTCTGATCGGTGCTCGTGACTACCCTCAGGTCTGTGATCTGGGTCGGGTCGGGCGTCGTCGGAGACGACTCACCCTGGATCGAGACCGGGGCCGCCGCTACGGCGCTTCCGACCCGAGCGCGAATCGACGTCGTGCCTGCGGCGACCGCACCCACACCACCGGTCGAGGTCACCGACGCGATCGACGAATCGTCGCTCGACCACACGATTCCCACGGTCGAAGTGGGGTTGCCGTAGACATCGACCGCCTGGGCGCTCAGCGAACTCGACTCGCCCAACTGCAGCGACAGCGAAGCGGGGGTGAGGGTGAGGGTGGCTGCCGGACCGGCGTTGGCCGTGGCGGGAATGGCGACGGGATCACCCATCGACGCCGCTATCATGGGGCCGGCGCCCGGAGCGCCGGAGGGTCCGGCGATCGATGTCAGGAGGGACTGATTGCCGACCTTCGAGCCCAGTGTCCACGAGACCTGGGCCCGGCCCGATGCGTCGGTCAGTGCGGACGCTGTCGAGACGGATCCACCGTCGGTGGTACTGAACGACACCTGGGTGCCCGGGACAGGGGCGCCGGCCGCATCGAGTACCCGCACCACGATGGGGTTCGGGAGCGTCGAACCCACTACCCCCACCTGGTTGACGCCCGACTCGGGTGCCACGCCAGCAGGAATCTGCGGGGGTGCGAGGGTCGTACCCGTGGCCGAAGAAGCCTGCGGCGCGTAGACACGCTCGCCGTTCTTCATCCGGAAGGGTCGCACGAACACCACGAAGGTCGTTCCCGCGTCGAGTCCGCTCACGGTGCAACTGCGAGCGGCACCCACAGCGGTGCCCGACATCGGCGTGCCGCACGGACCGTCGACGATCTCAACGGCGTCGTTCCAGCCCGTTCCCGGCGAACCGAGGCGGGTCGCGTAATCGGCGGGGCTTCCGGTGCCGTCGTCGACTTCCGTGAACTTCACGTTGAGCCAATCCTGACCCGAGTTGGCGATGCTCACGCTGCTCAACGCCGACGGGTCGGCTTCGACCACCACGGTGGTCGAGTCGGAGGTGGTCTTCTTGCGCAGGTGATCACGGATCCAGGCGCGAATCCAGCCCCAACCCCGGCCGTTGACACGCACGACGCCGCGCGCGTCGACGTCGACGGTTGCTCGGTTCGACGTCTCCCATTCGAGGTCCATGTGGTCGACCACATTTCCGTACTCGTCCCACCCCCGTACTTCGGGGGTGTACTCCTCGTCCAGCCCCAGGGTCACGGTGTCGGCCATGAAGCGGAGCTGGTGAACCGGCCCCGGTACGGCATCGGCTACGACCATGATCTCGTCCTGACCGTCGATGCGGATCCCGAGGCTCTGCGGGCCCGCCTGAGGCCCCAGGGTCCAGACCGTGTGGACTACGCCGCTGGCGTCGCTTACCGACAGTGGAGCCGCCGTGCGACCACCACCCTCGCCCGAGGCCCACAGCACGTAGACGTTGGGCATGGGAGCGCCGAGCGAGTCCTTCAGGAGCAGCCTGACCTCGGTGGACAGCGCCTGCCCCACCGTGCCGATCTGCGCATCGCCCGAGATGATCTCGACCTGGGTCGGGATCGCGACGCGCGGCTCGTCCCAGGTCCTGGCCGCCGCTCTCGCCGAAGGTTGCCCGACCACGGTTCCGGTCAGGGCAGCCCGTTCGGAGCCCACCAGGAGCGTGTAGGTCCGGCTTGCGTCCAGACCGCTGACGATACAGTGCGCGCGGGCACCGACCTGGCTTCCTCGCACCGGATAGGCACACGCGCCATCACGGACCACCGTGCCATCCGTCCAATCTCCCGAACCGGGCACGAGCCGGACCTGGTACTGGGCAGGCTGGCCTTTGCCGTCGTCGACTTCGGTCCACGAGAGCTCGACGGCGCGATGGTTCACGGCATGAACGGCCAGATCGGTGACCTGGCTGGGGAAGACCTCGGGAAACCGATCTCCGGGGTCGAGGTTTGTGGGTTGGGTGGTGGTCCTGGAGTCGCTGCAGGCTACGGCGAAGAGGGTCGCGAGGAGCAGCAGGAAGGCGTTGCGGGTGGGGACATGCATGTGGGGGTCGCTCACTGGCTTTGGATCCGAGGAATCCTCAGCTCAACCTCGAGGGGTCCTCGAGGCAGGTGCCGGGTGCCATCCGGATCGTGATCCGTGTGTGTTGCTGGCGGCCCGGCGGACAGTCCGTCTCGACGACGGCGGGAGTCCCGTGGCTCTGCGTCACCGCCTTTCGACGGTTTTGCTCTTTTCAGCGACCTTGACGTGGACCTGCGGGGGAGAGCAGGGAGTGTGCCTTCGCATCTTGCCGATGCGCTGATGTGCTAAGCTTCTGTGATAGAAGCCTTTACGTATGCATTGACGTGCAAGAGATCTTTATGATTCGCAGGGCAGTGCGGAAAAAATGACTGAGGGAGGAACCGATTGCCTCTTCAGTCCCCTTCCGCGACTCGTAGTGTGCGTTTTCACGCCCCACCGCTTCGACCGAAATTGCCTGCCTTCTCGTGGGCCACCGATGAAGTCCCCATCTCGGTTCAGACAAAGGGGCAGTCGCTGGCCTCGAAGCGGGTGGTCCGTAACCTCGTGGCAAGGCACGCGTTGGATCTCGTAGGACTGCGGATCGCCGCGGATAGGCGAACTGAGTCACGCGTTCAGTCGTGTCAAGCGTTGTCGAGGGGGCAACCCCCCAGGTGGTACAGCCCCCGGGGCAGCGGCGTGGGCGAACTTCCGCATCGTGCGATGCAGACCGCTACTGCTCGGGCTGTTGCGCGCTCTCGCGACAACTCGATGTCAGTCCCGGAGGGTGATCCCAACCGGCCGGCCGCTAGCGGGTCCGGCCTGGAAGCCCACGACCCTCGATCATCGGGATCGACGTTCTGGACGCCGCCAAGTGGACCATGCGGGGTCGTCGATTCGCCTGCGCTTTGCCGCGTTCGTGCCCGACGGTCCCTGCCAACTCGCGAACGTGGCTTTCCGACGAGCGCACACCGAGGGCGCCAGCGAGTTGCATTGCTCCTACATGTAATAGAACGCCTGAGGCGTAGCACTAGACCGCTCGATCACCCTCCAACCACTCCGCAAACACATCTGCAATCCGCCCCGCCGTCTGGCCGTCCCACCCCTCCGGCACACCCCGACCCCCGCCGGGCTTCGCGCGCCGCGCATACGCATCGAGAATCGAGGCCGTGCTTCGGTCGGGCACCAACAGGTTCGTGCCTTCGGTGATCGTGATGGGGCGCTCCGTGGTCGAGCGCAGCGTCAGGCAGGGCACACCCAACGCCGTCGATTCTTCTTGCAGGCCCCCCGAGTCGGTGAGGATCACGGCGGCCTTCTCGAGCAGTGAGACCATCTCGAGGTAGGCCACGGGCTCGAGGAGCCGCACGTTGCTGAGCGGGCGCCCCAGGTCGCTCAGGCGCGCTCTGGTACGTGGATGAGCGGGGAAGAGGAGGGGTAGCTCGGTTCCGATCTGTTCGAGGGCGTCGAGAATCCCGGCGAGTGTGGCAGGGTGGTCGACGTTGGAAGGGCGGTGCAGCGTGACCAGCCCATAGCGGCCCGGATCCACGCCGAACTTCGACAGGGTGGCGCTCGCGTCGGCCCGACCCACCGAGAAGTGCAACGAGTCGATCATGATGTTGCCCACGAAGTGGATCCTCGACTCGGCAATGCCCTCACGGCGCAGGTTCTCGTTGCCGTCACGACTCGGGGTGAGACAGAGCGCCGAGAGCTGGTCGGTGAGCAGGCGGTTGATCTCTTCGGGCATGCGACGATCGCCCGATCGCAGCCCCGCCTCTACATGGGCTACAGGAATGTGCAGCTTCACTGCGGCGAGAGCGGCGGCCACGGTGGAGTTCACATCGCCCACCACCACCAGCAGATCAGGGTTGATGTCCTGGAGCACCCGCTCCATGCCCGTGAGCACCGCCGCCGTCTGGGTGGCGTGAGATCCCGATCCGACACCGAGATTCACGTCGGGCGTACGAATGTCGAGGTCACGAAAGAACGATGCGCTCATCTCGTGGTCGTAGTGCTGGCCCGTATGCACGAGAGTGCTCTCCCAGCCGCGGCCGTCCATGGCCCGGAGCAGGGGAGCGATCTTCATGAAGTTGGGACGGGCGCCGACGACGTGGACGAAGCAGGGCATGGCGAGTGGGTGCGAGTAGGGGAGCTCTGTTGCTAGCGGATCGGGCCCCAGGTCCCATGGATAGCTATTCGTAGGGACAGCGCGTCTGTGACGGGAGGAAGATCGATGCGCCTGTGGGCCCAGCGGCAGACGGCGAGTTCATTTCACCTGTCCGCTTCGATGAGTCGTCGAAGCGCACACACCGGAGGGCGTGGTACCCACGATCCAGGCACCGGTGGCTCAACTCACGGACGGCGACGGGCTAGAATCCGGTCGAGTCGCTCAGCAAACTCGGATACCGTGGCGCGTTCGGAGTAGACCTCGGGAGGAGGCGGAAGGAAGCGTCGCTGGGCAACCGCGGCTGCAAGCTTCTCCAGAGCTCCGGCGATTGACTGCGGATCCTCGGCCGAGACAACCCCGAGCCCGTGTTCTTCGATGATGCGCGCCCCCGGGCTGGATCCGACGAGCCCGAAGATATGCAGGCGCCGCTCCATGTACTCGAAGAGCTTGGCGGGAATCGCCTCGCGGGTAGCCAACAGCGATGGCTGGAGGAGCAGGAGAACGTCGGCCTCACGTTGCATCTGGATGGCCGCATCCCTCGATATCCGACCACGTGCCTCGACGTGATCCTCCAGACCCACTGCCCGTGCGGTATCCAGGAGAGTCTCTCCTTCGTCACCCGCGATGATCAGCTCGACCATGGGACCGCCCCGTCGTCTCAATTCGGCCATCCCTTTGACGAGTGCGACCGCCTGGTCGATGCGTCCGTAGGCGAGGGAGCCGGTGTAGGCGATCCGTAAGGTTCCGCTCCACTCGTTCTCGGATCCGTCGCACACTTCGTCGACCTGCATGAACCCATTCGGGATCGATGAGAAGTGACTCGTCGGAAGCGTCGGAAACTCGCCCGACATGAAGGCCGCCGTGGTGGGTGTGGTCAGCACCACATGCGCCGCTCCCATAATCGCCTCTTCCCTGAGGGGCAATTCCCAACGGAGCCGCCTCGAGGCCGGCCTCAGGTCGAAGAGAGCGGGACGCGCCTCGTCGTCCCATGCCCAGACGTCCCGGAGGTCCAACAAAACCGGGATGCTTCTCCGCCTTGCCCAACGCATAAGCGGAACGGCTGCGGGCCGTGGCGGCGCATCGACCACAAGGGCGTCATAGTTCTGCTCGGAGGCCGGCCCGGCATCGAGCGCCCTTGCCGCAGCCACACCCCAGTTCCACGACCAGTCGTGTGCAATGGCGAGCCACTCGGCGTAGGCGCGCGCCTTCCACCACAGGCGCTGCGACACGCCTCCCCCCGGGGGCACACCCGGATTCCGACCGAAGACGAATGGGGTGTCGATTCTGCGGACGTGCAGCCCATCCGGAATCAGCGAGAGCTGGCTCGGGTCGGCCGGCTCGGCAGCATTCTCGGCCGAGGCACAAATAACGTCGCAATCGTAGCCGAATTCCGGGAGCAATCGAGCAAGTCTGGCAGGGCGACGTCCACCGATCGCACTCGACGGCGGAAAGTGGTATGAGGCTATCAGGAGGCGAGGCAAAGAGCTTCTCGCGCGGGTGGGGAGAGGGGGGGCATCAAAGATATGAAAAGGCGCTGAACCTCCATGCATACGGCCAAATGGTAGTGGCACCCGAAAAGCGTGTCAAAGGACAGGCCACTGTAGGGCAGCGCGTCCTTGAGGAAAGGAAGAAGGAGCTTCCGTGGTCGACAGGCGTTGCGGCCTGAGCAAGATGCCCAGGTGTCGGTGCGTGGATCGCCGATCAGTCTCATCTCATCGGTGAGTCCACGGGCTTCGCGTAGCCCCCACCCATAGAGTTCCCGTAGCGGCAACCAGCCCGCTCGTCGGTTGGCCCGGGGCTCCCTTGGACCCTTGCTACTAGGAAGCTCGCCCGATACCCTCGGCTCAGTTGAAGGCGAACTCGCCCAGGCCGAACCCGGTCGGGTGAGGAAGAAGGCTCCAGCCAAGGCGTTGCGTGGACGACGACAAACGGAACCCAAGGGCCGCGCGGGACGTCCCCCTCTGCGTGGGGTTGGGGGGTGGGCTGCTCCACACCTCACTTCTGGCGGAAGGGGTGCTCTTTGCCGCGAAACGGGAGCCGGCTCTCGCGTTCCACATCCCCTTCTGGTGGCTCCGGGGTCGAGCCGTGCTCGAGCGCGAGGTCGAGCGTCGGTATCCGCTGGATCCCGAGACGTTGCCCTATGATCGTGCGACACTCGCGGCGCTGAATGGGGCTCGTGCCGACGGGCGACCAACGGTCCTGGTCACCTCGTCGCACCCCACGTCGGGCAGAGCGATCAGTGATCATCTCGGCCTCTTCGACGAGGTGATGGCACCCGATCAGCTGGAGCCGCGGTTCGGTATCGGAGGATTCGACTTCCTGGGTTCGAAGGCGGCCAGTGACCACGTCGGTCCATTAGCACACACGACCACAGTGGCGCGCCCAGCCGATACCGTGACCTCGGTGCGACTGATCCTCCGGGCCCTCCGACCCCATCAGTGGCTCAAGAACCTGCTGATCTTCGTTCCGGTGGTCGCCGGGCAGCGCTACTCCGACCCTTCGGCGATACTTCACGCTGCCCTTGCCTTCGTTGCGTTCTCGCTCGTCGCCTCTTCGGTCTATGTAACCAACGACGTTCTGGATTTGAGCCACGACCGGCGGCATCCCACCAAACGCGATCGCCCTTTTGCATCCGGTGGATTGCGGGTCAGCCAGGCCCTCCCGCTAGCCCTCTCCCTGCTCCTGACGGCTGCGCTTGTCAGTTCACAGGTCACGAGGGAATTCCAGGGTATCCTGGCCTTCTACCTCGTGGTCACACTCGCGTACTCGCTCAAACTCAAGGGGACCGTCCTCATCGACGTCCTCACGCTCGCCGGCCTGTACACGTTCCGGATCATGGCTGGCTCGTTCGCCACGGGCATCGAGCTGTCGGTGTGGCTCCTCGGTTTCTCGCTATTCCTTTTCTTCAGCCTCGCACTGGTGAAACGCTACGCTGAACTGCACGCTGCTGGCGCGAAGGAATCCCTCGACACAGAGGCCACACTTCCCGGGCGCGGGTATCAAGCCCGTGACCTGCCCATCCTCATCGCCCTCGGGGTGGGATCAGGGTGTATGGCCGTGCTTGTACTCGCCTTGTACGTGATCAGCGACGAGTTCACACGTCACTACTCTCATCCGGTCCTGCTCTGGCAACTGTGTCCGCTGGCCCTCTACTGGGTGGGCCGGGCCTGGATCGTGGTGGCTCGTGACGAGATGACCGACGACCCCGTCGTGTGGGCGTTCCGGGATCAACTCAGCCGCTGGATTGCGGTGGTCGCGATCACGATCCTCTTTCTGGCCCGCTGATGAAAGGAGAAGCTCCGTACCAGCCCTGGGGACGGCTCCAAGCTCGGGCCACAGACGTCCGCGAACTCGGCTCTGCTCCCGATCCGTCATCCTGGGCGAACCCGAGTCTCCCGTTCGGCAACGGCCGCAGCTACGGCGATGTCTGCATGAACGGAGACGGCGAGCTCCTCGCCTGCCGTCCCCTGAACCGAATCTCTTCGTTCGACCGCGAGTCGGGGCTGCTTCGAGCCGAGGGGGGGGTCCTCCTGTCGGAGATCCTCGCCCGGATCGTGCCCGACGAATGGTTCCTGCCCGTTACCCCTGGCACGAAGTTTGTGACGCTCGGTGGCGCGATCGCAAATGATGTCCACGGAAAGAACCACCACATGGCGGGCACATTCGGCCGGCACGTGACCCGCTTCGAGTTATTGCGCTCCGATGGCAGCCGCACACTCTGTACTCCGCTCGATCACCAGCAGATGTTCGCCGCGACGATCGGGGGGATGGGGCTGACTGGTGTCGTCACCTGGGCTGAGATTCAGCTTGTCCCGATTCACGGACGGGGAATTCGTGTGCAGACGGTCCGGTTCGGGGGCCTCGACGAGTACTTCGAGCGCGCTCTCGCCCTTGATGCCGAGCACACCTACACCGTGGCGTGGATCGACTGCCTCGCTCGGGGAGCCCAACTGGGACGCGGGCGGCTCATGGGCGGCAACCACCTTGGTCCGGACGAAGCCAGTCCGCCACCCCGCACGCGACGGGTGGAATTCTTCGTCGAACCGCCGTTGTCGCTCGTCAACCGCCTTTCCCTGCGTGCCTTCAACGCCCTCTACTACCGACTTCCCGCCCGCGCCTCGCAGGTGACCGATTTCGATCCGTTTTTCTTCCCGCTGGACTCGATCCGAAACTGGAACCGGATGTACGGGCCCCGCGGCTTCTTCCAGTTCCAATGCGTCGTGCCACCCGATGTCGGCCGGGAAGCCATCCGGGAGTTGCTGGTCCAGACCGGCCGGCACGGACAGGGGTCTTTCCTGGTCGTTCTCAAGCAGTTCGGCGATCTGCCGTCGCCCGGGCTGCTTTCGTTTCCCAGGCCGGGCCCCACACTCGCGCTCGATTTCCCGAACCGAGGGCGATCCACCCGAGCCCTTCTCGCGACCCTCGAATCGGTCGTGATGGAGGCCGGCGGCGCGCTGTACCCCGCCAAGGACGCTTGCATGACGCCCGCAACCTTCGAAGCGTCGTATCCCCGCTGGCGCGAATTGGAGGCCCAGAGAGACCCGAAGTTCAACTCCGACTTCTGGCGCCGCCTCACGGGGGTGGGGATCTGAACGTACCCGTCTCGACCGGGTCGACTGGGCCACAATGGATGAGTTCGAGCCCCCGGACGTCGTATCGCACCGGATCACGACACTCGATCCCCGACGCTGCGAACGCTTCGCGAAAATTCTGATCTCCATCGTCGGCCAGGACGAGCCAGAACGGGCCGTGGAACCCCCCGCGCGCAAGCTCGTCGGCGAAGAAGCGCGGAAAGCGGGTGGGTTCGTTGGCGAAGTAGTATCTGAAGTAGACGATCCGGGTCGAGAACTTCTCGAAGGCGTAGGTGTCGGCGAGCTTGACACTCTCCATGGTGTACCGCCCGGTAGCACCGGCGTGGGCAGCGGCGAGGCTGTCCCACTGCTCCGAGCCGATCCGGGGGAAAATCCCTCGGTCGTAATAGGCGAAGGTTCGGAATCCTCCGCCCACGTACACCCTTTCGTCGTCACCCCCGTACTCACGCACGATCCGGGCGGCCTCATCCATGGCCGGATGTAGAACGTTGTCATAGTGGCGGGGCAGCTGTGCGATAGGGAGCAGGAGCGCGAGGGCCGCGAGGGCGACGTGTCCCGCCCGCGTGCGTACCTGGGCGGCACCCGCCGCTGCGAGGAGGCAGAGTCCCGGCAGCACCGCCAGGTGATATCGAATCTCCCCGAAGGTGTCGAGTGACGTCCCGACCGTCGCCACCCAGCTGAACGCGACCGGCACGACGATCCAACAGAGCACGAAGACCACGGCGCGGGAGTGGCCCCCCCCGCTCCCGGAGGCAGGTGCGTCGGGCTGATTCGTCCGAGGGCGTCGAACGAGCGGGAGAATCGCCAAGACCGAGAGGAGGGCGAACGACGTGGCACCCGCCCACGATCGTATCGCGAGTGCCTGGTAGAGCCCCACGAGATCCGCGAGTCCCGCGAGCCGGTCCGGCGCCGTTGCCCAGTAGGTGGGCACCACGATCTCCCGGATAAATCGCGAATACAGGAACGCCCCAACGAGCGGAAGCCACAGGAGGAACACGAACAACTGTGATAGGAATCCCTTCACGAATGCTTTGTTGTCACGCCAGATGATCCAGGCCACCACCACGTAGGTGGCCTGTGCCGCCACGAAGTACCACGACGCGAACGAGTGACTGTAGGTCAGCAGCGAGGTGGCGATCAGGAAGCCGGGTGATATCCGGCGCTCCCAGTGTGATCGATAGAAGTAGATCGACGAAATGATGGCCAGGAGCACCTGAAGCGAGTATACGCGTGCTTCCTGCGAATACATTACGTGGGTCGTCATCCCTCCGAGAAGCGCCGCGGCGAACAGCCCGGCTACCCGCGTGCCAAAGAGGGTCCGCCCGAGCGTGTACATCAGTCCCACCGACAGGACGCCCGCGACGACCGACGGCAACCTCAACGAGACGATGCTCGTGTCCGCAATTCGAGCCACCGCATTCAGCAGCACGTAGTGCAGGGGCGGCCAGTAGTCGTCGAACGCGACGCGGAACAGTTCGGGCCAACTCGACGTGTAGATGTTTCTCAGGGTCCACATCTCGTCGTCCCATCCCGGGCGGATCACAAGCTGATGGAGTCGCGGTGGGATCGCGAGGATGACGACGACCGCCAGGAGCAGAAGCGACCATCTTGCGGAAAGATCAAGGGCGAGGGGCCCTTCGGGGCCGGTGCGCGACGTGGATTCCCTCGTGTACACAAAGACGATCAGTGTGGCCCCAGCGAGACTGGCTAGAGACACGGTCCACAAGGGAAGTGAGAACGGCTGAGCCAGCTGAATGAACGCCCAGGCGACCAGCGCCGCGAGGATGAACACCAGCCAGCCCTGGAACCGCGCACCACCGTTCATCGATATGAGTCCGCGCAGAGGAGGTGTTGGGTCATCGGGAGCTCCTCGGGGCAAGATGAGTGCCCGGCACCCCGTTCACGCACAACATCTCCGCCCTGTCTGGCTGTCCAACCCGCGCACGAGGCATCGCGGCACACCCGGCAAATCCGCTGTTGTGTTGCGTCCGCGCAACATTCTGTCGGCGGTAGGCGGCGGTGAGGCCGCTTTGCCTACCCGACGCATCCCGGATGTCTTCTGCCGCTAGGTCGTTGGCTGGGTCGTACAAATCAAGAATGCACGCTGCCCGCGATGGACGGTGCGCTCCCATGGTCCAATTTCATCGCACGACCAGGCCTTGTGGCGGCGCTCCCTCGAGACGGCGTCTCCGGCGTCGCGGGACCGCTCTTGGGCGGCCTTTTCGCACGGCATTGACCGCATTTCCCGAGACGAAGATGCAACCGCTGGCCAAGGCCAATAGCATGACCAGCAACGAGAATACGAAGGTGGAAGGTACGATCGCTCCAAACGCGAAGCCGATCACGGAGGCGCTCAACATGTCGGTGAGTCGAATGAGCGAGTCCAAACGGCCGTCTCGCGATCCCACGAGCCGAGCCCGTGAGCGGCGTAGCATGACGAAGGCTGAGCCGATCATGAAAAGGCAGAGTGCTGCCCCGGGGAACCCCGTTGCAGCAGCGATTTCGACGTACGAATTGTGGGCGACGGAGGTCTTCTTTCCATGAGCGTGTCCCCTTCCCAGTTGAAACTGGAGTGGCCCCCGACCCCAAGGTAAGGTGGAGTTGCGAAACAAACACCGAAACCGAGAAGGGAAGGAGGCCACCGATGGGAAGAGTGACACAGCTGGTAGAGCGAGACAAGAAGGATCGGAGGATGAGGGAGTCGCAGGGGATGGCCTGGGGTGAGATCAAGACCCGGAACCAGACACGAGCCTGACCTGGTACTGGACAGGCTCGCCCTTGCCGTCGTCGACTTCGGTCCACGAGAGCTCGACGGCGCGATGGTTCACTGCATGAACGGCCAGATCGGTGACCTGGCTGGGGAAGACCTCGGGAAACCGATCTCCGGGGTCGAGGGTTGTGGGTTGGATGGTGGTCCTGGAATCGCTGCAGGCTGCGACGAAAAGGGTCGCGAGGAGCAGCAGGAAGACGTTGCGGCTTGGGACACGCATATGAGGGTCGCTCACTGGCTTTGGACCCGGAGAATCCGCAGCCCAACCTCGAGGGGTCCTCGAGGCAGGTGCCGGGCGCCGTCCGGGTCGTGACACGTGTGTGTTGCTGGCGGCCCGGCGGAAAGTTCGTCTCGACCTCGGCGAGAGTCCCGTGGCTCTTCGCCACCGCCTTTCGACGGTCTTGCTCTTTTTAGCGACCTTGATGTGAGCCCGAGGGGAAGAGCAGGGAGTGTGCCTTCGCGTCTTGCCGACGCATTGATTTGTAAAAATCTGCGACAGAACCGTTTACGCATACATTGATGCACAAGGAACCTTCAAGGCCCAAAGGGCCTTGCGCTAGGAGGCACCGGGGGGGCGGGGACCGATTGCCGGATTCGGTCGCCCACGCGAAACTTCAGGCCCCACTCCTCCCTCCTTCCACACTCGATGGCCGAACTTCTCGTACTGACCGATGAGGTCCCGGTCCCGATCCAGGCGAGCGGACAGGCGCTGCGCCTGAATCCGGTGCTTCGGTACCTGGCGGCAAGCCATGCTGTAGACTTGGCGGTGCTGGGAGATCAGCGGGAGGAAGCACGCGGGTTCAGCGATGAAGCGCGTGAGTTCTGCCGGGAGGTGGTCGTGGTGGACCGCCCTGACGTGGGGCGACTCAGACGATGGGCCCGGACACTGCGAGCCCTCGCCGATCCGGAGCGACCTGCATGGGAAGAGGTGGATCCCTTTAGCGACGAGTACCTCAAGGTCGTGACGGGTCTGGTGCACGCACGGCAGTACGACGCGGTACTCGCCCTTGTGCGCACCAATGACGTCGTCTCGCGCCTGATGCGGGACGAGCGGATCACGTCGCGGTTCGTAATGGACTGGGTCGATGCGCCCTCGTTGCATCACGAGCGGAGCGTTCGACACCATGGCATCGTCTGGCGTTGGGTCCTGAAACGTCGGACTCGCGCCCTGATTCGGTGGCAGCAGAGGCTCAACGCCAGAGCCGATGCCGCCATCTACATCGCACCTGCTGATCGTGCCCACGCGGGCGAGAGCGACAATCCCCGCGTGTTCGTGCTCGCGAACGGGGTCCTGGACGACCAAGGGGCTGCGTACCCGCCCGCGGCGCGGCCGGCCCTCCGACCCCCAACCATCGGTTTCCTCGGCAATATGGCGTACCGCCCGAACGTCCAGGCTGCCCGTCGCCTACACGATCACATTTTCACGCCGTTGGCCCGACGCGTGCCCGACTTGCACCTCAAGATCATCGGACGAGAGCCTGCGCCCGAGATTTGTGCCCTGGCCTCGCCACAGGTCGAGGTCACGGGAGCGGTGCCTTCGATCTGGCCTGCCCTCGCGGAGGTCGATGTCATGGTGTTTCCCATGGAGACCGGGGGTGGGCTGCAGAACAAGGTGCTCGAGGCCATCGCCGGAGGGTGCGCCGTGGTCGTCACCACCGTGGGGGCCTCGGGGACCGGTCCTGCGGGAGCCGCTGCCCTCGAGGTGGCCGACACGGACGACGAGATGGCGGACAGGGTGGAGCGGATGCTCCGCGATGTCGAGCAGCTCGAGCGGGCCCGCAGCCGTGCGGTCCGCCTCCTGGAGCACTTCTGCTGGGAGACGATCCTCCCGCGCTATGAAGCGGTCCTGCTGGGAACGGCGCTCCCGGAGAAAGACTAAAGGTGCGTACCAATCTGGGGTATCTGCTCCCTCACCCCCACCGGGTAGGGTACATCGGATGGCTCGGGCATCGGAACCTCGGTGACGAGGCGATGGCCCATGCCATCACGCATCTGCTTCCGGACCTTCGATTGGTCGAGTTCAAGAGCACCGACAAGACGAAGCTCCTGGAACGCATTCGAGGAGGGCGAGGGCTACTCCGGGGAGTCGTGCTCGGCGGTGGCACCCTGATCAACTCCGAGGACGTCCTGGTGGCCCTCCAGGCCGGCCTCGCGCGGTATGGAACCGGAGCCGTTTTCGGCACGGGAGTATTGGATCCGCTGTTCTGGGACCGCGTGCCGGGGTTCGTGGATGGTTTGCCCGAGTGGGCCGAGACGCTATCGCAGGTACCGATCTGCACCGTACGTGGACCGCGCAGCAAGGCACTTCTGGCGGGCGTCGGCATCGACGCCGAAGTCATTGGCGATCCTGCGTTGGCACTGGCGGATCCGATCGTGTCACCCAAGCTCGGGCGTAGTCACATCGGACTCAATTTCGGTACCGGCCGCGGAAACATGTGGAGCCGCAAGGAAGATATCGCCACCTGGGCCGTCACCTTGATCGACGCCCTGCTGGATCGGGGTTGGCGGGTGACGTTGTTGCCCGTCTGGGCGGAAGACCTGTCGTATCTCCGTGACATTGCACGACGAACTCGCAAGCCGGTGGCGCTCTTCGAAGACTACCTGGATCTTCAGAAGAGCCTCGGATTCCTGCGTGGACTGGACGTCTTCGTGGGGCAAAAACTCCACTCCGTGGTGCTGGCCCATTGTGTGCATACGCCGGCATACGCTTTGGAGTACCGGCCCAAATGCCGTGAATACATGGTGTCGGTCGGGCAGGAACACCTCGTGATGCGGACCGACGCTCTCGACCTCGAGCGGGTCTTGCACGAAGTCGACCTGCTCCGCGACGACACGGTCGAGATGCAGGCCCTTATCGCGCACAATAACCGCACATACGGGGAGTTGTTGAGACGGACCGCAACCCGCGTACAGGCGTTGTTCAGCGAAAGGAGGTATCCAGGGGTCACCTGACCCCATCGCTGACCCAGCGTCGGCGAGGTGGTGGGTGAGTCGACCCGAGAGGGCCTGGACTCAGGTCTGGGCGCTCCCCGCCGCGCTCCCCGCAGACAGCTGATCCGCCAGCCTCTGCGACGGGTCGCGGCTGACCGCCCGCAGGAGGTCGAAGTACCGGTTCATCCACCCGACGACCGTGTCTGCGTCGAGAATGTCCGAGTTGTGATCGACCTCGAGAATCGGAGCGTCGTCTTCCATGACGACATTCACGAAGAGATCATGCTTCACGTACTGTCTCGGGCCGGTCACGTACCGCGCCTCGATGCCGTTGAAGTCGAAGCTCTCCATGCCCTGATCGACGTTGAAGGTGACCGAGACCAGCGGAAGCTGGTCGGCGGTTCGCTTCACGGGAAGCTTCCGCAGGAGTGACGCATAGGTGTAGCGCTGGTGATCGTTCAACTCGAGAATATGGTCGCGCGTTTCGCTGAGGAGATGCTCGAAACTCCGGGTGAGGTCCACTCGGGTCCGGAGTGGTAGGAAGTTCACCGCGTGTCCGACCAGATTCGGCTGTCCCGCCACCGCCTGCCCAGCCATCGGCACACCCACCACGACATCGTCTTGCCCGGTGAGGTGCGTCATGAGCGCCGCGAAGGCCGTATACAGCGTCGTGAACGTCGTGACCTTGTGGTGTGCGCAGAAGGCCTTGAGCGCGTCGACCAGTTCGGGCTGGAACCGCAGACTCTGTCGAATGCCGGGGTACGTCTTGGTCGCGGGCCGCGCACGATCGAGCGGGAGGTGGAGAGGTTCGGGAATCGAGTCGATGAATTGACCCACCCAGAACGCCTCCGTCTCCTTGTAGTCGTCGGAGGCCAGGTACTCCGCCTCGTCTGCCAGGAAGGTAGTGAGGGAATGGGGAGAGGGCTCGCCGAAACGCTCCGAACGGCAGGCCGCGCCGTAGTACTCTGCCAGGTCGACGAGCAGGATGCCCATCGACCATCCGTCGATCGCTAGATGGTGCGCCGCGATGACGAGTGTGTAGCGCTCTGCGTCGGTCCGGACGAGGGTGATCCGGATCGGGGGGGCGTTGGCGAGATCGAATTCGCGTCCGACGTCTTCCTCGATGAGGCGTGCGAGCGCGTCGTGGCGCTCGCCCCCAGGCAGGTCCCGGAGATCGACCTCGGTCACGGGAACATGTGCTGCGGGTGCTACGGTCCAGCCTTCGGCGCGCGGGTTCTCACGGGCGCGCAGCACCTCGTGGCGGTGTACGACCCGTTGAACCGCATGGCGCATCGCCTCGACGTGCACGGGTCCGTCGAGCTCGTAGATCACCTGCTCGTGAAACGCCTTCGAAGCCTCGGGCGAGAGCCGGGTCGCCAGCCAGACCTCGGTCTGGCTCTGGCTGAAGGGGACATCGCGCGAGCCCCCGGTGTCACCGTCGAGCGCGGTCCGTGGAACGATGCCGGATTCGAGCAGAAAGTCGATGCTGTCACGGAAGGCCTGCAGCACCACCTCCAGGTCCCCTTCGGTGTGTGCGGTCGTCATGAAGAACGGACGATCATAGACCAGAACGCCTCGATGCCGGAGCTGCCAGAGAAGCAGTCTGCTGAAGGGGTTCGCATCGTCCCACTTCAGGTTGAAAACGGACTCCCGGTTCTCGATGCGGGCAGGGTAGCCGCTGGCGATGAGGATCTCATTCAGGCGATGGGAGAACCGCCTCGACTTCTCGTTGAGGGCGTCGTAGGTCGGCTGACCGACCCGTTTGATCTCCGAGAGGGCTGCGTGACAGGTTGCAAGCGAGATCGGGTGGCGCGTGAAGGTGCCGCCGAAGAAGGTGACGCCGGCTTCGGGAAACGAGTCGTCGCCGAAGGACCAGGGACCGCCGTCGAAGCAGTCGAGATACGACCCCCGACCGGCGACCACCGCGAGCGGAAGGCCTCCACTCAGGACCTTTCCGTAGCAGGCGATGTCCACCTCCACGTCGAAATACTGCTGGGCGCCCCCCGGTGCCAATCGGAATCCCGTGATCATCTCGTCGAAGATCAGGGCGATGTTCAACTCGCGGGTGAGTTCACGGATCGCCTGGAAGTGCACGTTGGTCTTCAGCGCCGGATTCCGGTTCTGCACGGGCTCGATGATCACCGCCGCCAGCTCGTCGGCGTGCTCACGGATCGTGCCCAGGAAGTCTTCGTCGTCCCACTTCAAGACCAGGACGTTGTCCACCAGGGAGTCTGGGATTCCGGGCGAAGTCGGGATCGTCTTCCGGCCCTTGCGGGTGTCGATACAGTTCACCAGCAGCTCGTCGCCGATTCCGTGATACTCGTCGTAGAAGACCGCGATGCGGTCCTTCGCGGTGGTCGTACGAGCCGCGCGCACCGCTGCTGCCAGCGCCTCGGAGCCGGTGTTCGTGAAGGTGGACCGGTCCATGCCGGTCAACTCACGGATGAGTGCCGCCGACCGCTCCGCCAGCGGCGAGAGCGTGCCGAGCTCGAATCCTGCGTCGATCTGCCTTCTGGCGGCTTCGACGGCCCAATCGGGTGAGTGACCGAAGAGGCTGATACCGAAGCTCGACGTCATGTCGATGTATTCGTTTCCATCGAGGTCCCAGACGCGAACGCCCTTCGAGCCCTCGCCGGCCGCGATCTGGTAGACGATCTCCTTCCAGTCGCGCCGGAACCCCGATATGGAACGGGCATCGGAAAGCACACTGCGCTGCGATGCGGCCAGCGCCTTGGACTTCGCCGTGCGGGCAGCATACTCCACGCAGAAGGCGTCGAGCGCGTCGCGGGCCGCGCCGTCGATACCGCCGGAGGCCTTTTCGACCGGCTTGTACGGTCCGAGGGCCTTGGGCGATTTCGCGGCCTTTTCTTCGTCCTCTCCATCGCCGGGTGCCGGAGCAGGCGGCCCCCCTGCGGGTGTCGCGAGTGCCCCGGCGGAAGCGGACGGGTGGAGGGTCGACGCTCCGGCCCCATTGCCCTGTGCGCGCCCTGCGAGGGCCTCGAGCAGTGCGGTGTTCGTCTGATTCTGCAGGAACAGTACCTGCATGAGATGCGACAGGCCCGAGGGCATCACGGCGGAGTGCCACTCACCAGAGAAGCGGGACTCGATCGACCTGTCCGCAGCGGGGAGCGCCGGGGGCGGAACAGCAGCGGGTGCCGGGGTCGTGGCCGCGGCCGCCAACTCGTCCGCGAAGGCATCGTCGGCCAGCTCGCCGTCAACGTACTCCGCGAGCGCATCCAGACACGGCGCTTCGTCGAAGAGCTGCCGAAAGGTGATCTTGATCTTGAACTCACGCCGGAACCGGAGGTTGGCCTGGGTCAGGAAGAGCGAGTCGAAACCCAGGTCCAGGAAGGACTGGTTCGGGTCGATCTCGTCGCCCATCAAACCACTCATCTCACCGATGATGTCGGTGAGCTTATCGAGAATCAGTGCTTTTCTGGTTCCGACCATCGGAGGACCTGCCTCAGGGACATGGGGTGACTTCTTCAAATGTGCGTGCCGCTTCTGCTACCGGGAAATCCACCTGCGGACGGAGCCCAGGACGCGGTCCACCGCGCTCGGCTCTTCGCCACCTTCCGTCACGGTCGACACCCGATCGCCCGTGAGGTACTCGGCGGCGATCGTACGCAAGGTGCCGGCGATCAGAGCACGGAGCGGGATCTCGACGCCGCGATCGTCTCGTACACGGACGATCATCCTCACGGCGAGCAGGGAGTGACCGCCGAGGTCGAAAAAGTTGTCGTGCACCGAGACCGCAGGCATGTCGAGCACCTCCTGCCAGATGTCATGGAGGTAGATCTCGGCGTCGGTTTCGGGGGCTTCGAGGGGGTCGAGGTCGGCCCATCCCGAATCCCCACGCGGATCCGGCAGTGCCTTCCGATCGACCTTGCCGTTCTCGGTGAGCGGAAGCTGGTCGAGTCGGATGATGGTGCGAGGCACCATGTAGGGAGGAAGGCGCTCGAAGAGGCTGTCCCGGAGCGCGCGCGCATGCCAACGGTCGGCCTCGGCCGTCACGTAGCCCACCAACTCAGACGAATCGTCGATCTCGGTGAGGACCACCACGGCAGCCCCGATGCCTTCGTGGGCAGCCAGTGCAGCCTCGATCTCTCCGAGTTCGATCCGGAACCCGCGCAGTTTCACCTGCTGATCGGCGCGGTGCAGGTGTTCCAGCATTCCATCACGCCGCCAACGTACCGCGTCTCCTGTTCGGTACATGCGCCCCTCCGGCGGCGGGAACGGATCCCGAAGAAACCGTCGCGCGGTCTCCTCGGGCCGGCCCACATAGCCGTCGGCCACACCCATGCCTCCGATGTACAGCTCCCCGGGCACGCCCGGTGCAACCCGCCGACCCTCGTCGTCGAGCACGTGACACCGCGTATTCTCGATGGGCGAGCCGATCACGATCGGCGCATCGGGGTCGGTCAGCCGCGCGACCGTCGACCAGATCGTGGTCTCGGTGGGCCCGTACATGTTCCACACTTCACTCACGCGCGGGAGCAGCTGGCGCAGGAGATCCCGGGGGAACGCCTCGCCCCCACACAGAGCCCGTAGGCCAGCGCGGCCGTTCCACCCCGCAGCCAGCAGCAGCCGCCAGGTGCTCGGCGTAGCCTGGAGGATCGTGACCTCATGGGCCTCCATGAGGCGAGCGAGCGCCGGGCCGTCCATGGCGTCGGTATCGGACGCGAGGACGACCGTGGCTCCCATGCGCAGGGGAAGCGCAAACTCCAGCACCGAGATGTCGAAGGAAAGGGTCGTGACCGCCAGCAGGGTGTCGGACTCGGTGAGTCCCGGTCGGCGCGACATCGACGCCACGAAGTTCATGACATTGCGACCGGAGACCTGTACTCCCTTGGGTTCACCCGTCGAACCGGAGGTGAAGAGCACGTAGGCCGGGTCGGTAAGCGCGGTCTCGACCTGCGGGCGCTCGGCCGAGCACGCCTCGATCAGCGATCGATCCCGGTCCACCAGAACCCACTCCCCGTCGTACCCTTCGATGCGGCCCTGCGAGGATTCCTCGGACACCACCAGAGCGAGCCCTGAACGGTTCGCCATCAGGCCCAGCCGGGCGGAGGGATAGGTCGGATCGAGCGGCACATAGCCAGCTCCCGACTTCCAGACACCCATGACGGCGACCATGAGGTCTGCGGTCCGAGACAGACAGAGTCCGACCAGGGAACCCGGGCGAGCACCCGCTTCGATCAGGTGGTGCGCGAGTCGATTCGACTGTTCGTCGAGCTCTGCGTACCGGAGTCGCACGTCGCCCGCGATCACGGCGGTATGTTCCGCCGACGATTCCCAGAACTCCGTGAGCCAGGCGGCGAGCCCGGGCACGGGTTCAAGAGGAACCACCGTGTCGTTCCAGTCTGCGATCCGGTCCATGACACCCGGGCCGGCGGCAGGTAGCGCCCCGATCTGTACGCCGGGGTCATCGGTGCCGGCACGCAGCACCTCGACGAGGTGCGCGAGCAGGTCGTCCATGGTACTCGGGTCGAACAACCCGGCAGCATAGTCGACGGTCAGACGCGTCCCGACCGACGACGAGGTCACCCGCACGGACAGGTCGGTGGGCGTCGCCGTCTCGTCGGCTCCGGATTCGGCTCCGCGATCGTCGTCGCGCCATACGAGGCTTGCCTGGAAGAGCGGCGATCGCGTGGCGTCTTCTGGAACGCCGATGGCCTCGACCAGTGCCTGCGGCGTCACCTCGTGGTTTCGGCGAGCCTCCCCCAGAAGGTCACGCGTACCCCGTACCAGCTCTGCGAACGACGCGCCACGACGCACCCGCATGCGAAGCGGAAGTGCCTCGGTGCCGGACACAGCGCGGTCCACCGCCGTACCCACGATCAGATCGTCCTGCCCGGTCGCCAGGTGCAGGACGCCGTAGAATGCCGCAAGGGCCACGGCGTCGGACGTGGCGTCTTCTTCGGCGGCCACCCGTGCCATCCCCGCACCCACCGCTGCGGGGAGCGTCGAGCTCGACTGCGCCCGTCGGGCAAGTGCAGCCGTGGTCCGGGGCGAGTCGGTCATCAGGTCGAGGACCGGGAGCGGTTCGCCCAGGTGGTCGGTCCAGAACGCCAGTTGGTGGGCCCGATCCGGACGGGGAGCGGGCTCGTCCGACGCTTCAGCGGCTTCGGCCACCCGATTCCCGGGGGCCGGTGTGGGTGCATGGGCCGCATTCGCGGGAGTCGGTTCGGAGGCGTTGCCTTCGATCCGGAGCAGGTCCTGGATCGCGGCATTCGTGGCGGCCTGGAGCTCGAGCACACGGCGAAGGGCCTCGTCGGCCGTCCGCGGGGCCGTGGTGGCGCCTGCACCGACGGACGACGTCGGGGCGCCCGCCGCGGACGTCGACTCCATGGACGTCGACGAGGACCCGGAAGCGCCGTCCCGACTCGGTTCGATCAGGAATGGGAGACGTTCGAACGGGTATCCCGGCAGGGGGATCCGTCGACCGGGTGCGTCGCCCCGGATGCGGTCCCAGGCAATGTCGGCGCCCGCGACCCACATGCGGCCGACGGCCTGGAGCAGGGCCTCGGTGTCCGCGATCTCGTCGCGGGGGTGCCGCATGGTCGCGGCTACTCGTCCCGCGACTGCCGGATCGGAGAGCTTGACCAGCGACGAGAGGATCCGGCCCGGGCCGACCTCCAGGAAGAACGGGTGTCCGGCATCGAGCACCGTACGCACATTGTCTGCGAACCGGACCGTGCTGCGAAGGTGGGCCGCCCAGTACCCGGGATCGGTCGCCTCGTCGTCGGTGATCCAGGTGCCCGAGCGATTCGACAGGAAGGGGATCGAGGGCGGCGCAAGCTCAACGGAGCGGAGATACCTCTCGAACGGCTGGAGCAGCGGCTCGACCAGCGACGAGTGGGCCGCGATGTCGATGGGAACCACCTGGGCGTCGATGCCGGCGTCGTCGAGCGCCGCCGCAAGCCGCTCGATGGCCAGTTGCGGGCCCGACACCGTGCACTGCTCCGGACCGTTCACGGCCGCCAGATCGAGCTCCGTGCCAAGGAATGGTTCGAGGGCGGCCGGCGACGCGGTGACGCTGAGCATTCCGCCGGCCGCGGCGGTGTCGAACAGACGCCCACGGAGCGAGACGAGTCCAAGCGCGTCGGGATAGCTCAGCACACCGGCGAGGCACGCTGCGGTGTTTTCGCCGAGACTGTGGCCGATCAACGCGGTGGGCTCAACGCCCCAGCGCATGAGAAGGCGGGCCATGGCCATCTCGAGAATGAAGATTGCCGGGAGCTGCACGGAGGGTCGCTGGAAGGCCTCCTCAGCAGCCGGATCATCACCCTCGGCAAACCAGACGGGACGCAGGTCGAGTCCTTCCCGCTCCAGCATCAGATCGAGTCCCCGATCGATCTCCCGAGCCAATTCGGTGTCGGATTCGTACAGGTCGCGCCCCATGCCGAGATACTGCGATCCGCCGCCCGGGAAGAGGAACACCGTGCGGTCGACCGCATGACCCACCTCACCCAGGATGGTTCGCGTGCGGTCGCCGGAGGCGAGAAGGTCTCGAGCCACCGAGGTGTCGCCCGCCACGACGACCGCACGATGCCGAAAGCCCTCACGCCCCGATTGCAACGTGCGCGCCATGTCCGCCAGGCAGATCTCGGGGCTCCTTGCGAGGTGCTCTGCCTGGTGCCTCATCGACTCGAGCAGTGCCTCGGCGCTGCGCGCAGACAGCGGAAGGAGTTGTGGTCCAGGGTCGAAGGTCGACGGCCTCGGGGCGACGACCGGTGCCTCTTCGAGGACGACGTGCGCGTTCGTGCCACCGATGCCGAAGGCGCTGACACCGGCGCGCCGTGGCAAGCGATCGGTGTCCCAGAAGCGGGTCTCCGCGTTCACGAAGAAGGGGCTGGCTGCCCAGTCGATTCTCGGGCTCGGTGTCGTGAAGTGCACGGTGGGCACGAGCGTTCGGTGCTGCAGGCAGAGCACGGCCTTGATGAAGCCTGCCACTCCCGCCGCGGAATCGAGATGTCCGAAGTTCGACTTGATCGAACCCAACGCGCAGAAGCCCCTTTCGTCCGTCCCTCGACGGAAGGCACGGGTGAGCCCCTCGACCTCGATCGGGTCACCGATGGGCGTTCCGGTGCCGTGGGCCTCGACGTAGGTCACCGACGAGGGCTCTACGTCGGCCACGGCAAGAGCGGTCGCGATCACCTCTGCCTGCCCGGTGACGCTCGGTGCGGCGAAGCTCACCTTGGCGGCACCATCGTTGTTCGAAGCGGCTCCTCGCATCACGGCCAGGATCGTATCGCCGTCGTCCAGCGCCTCGTCCAGCCGCTTCAGCACGACCGCCCCGACGCCGTTGCTGAATACGGTGCCCTGCGCAAGCGCGTCGAAGGGTCGGCAGTGGCCGTCGGGTGAGCCGATGCCTCCCTCCTGATGCAGGTACCCGTTTTCCTGGGGATACGAGACCGACACTCCGCCGGCGATCGCCAGATCGCATCCGTACGTCATCAGGCTCTGAAACGCCTGGACGATCGCGATGAGGGAGGTGGAGCAGGCGGACTGCACGTTCACGCTGGGGCCGCGGAGATTCAACTTGTACGACACCCGAGTGCAGAGGTAATCGTTCTCGTTGCCGAGCATCGCCGGGAGGACATCCTGCTCGGGCACACCGCGCGGCCCGCCCAGATTGGTGTGCAGGTAGGTGTCATTCGACATGCCGGTGCTCCTGCCGCCCCACACGCCGACGGCTCCGGCGACGCTCGCGGGAGCGTACCCCGCGTTCTCGAGGGCATGCCAGCACGTCTCCAGGAAGAGGCGGTGCTGGGGATCCATCAATTCCGCCTCGTGCGGGGAGATGCCGAAGAAGGCGGCATCGAACAGCTCGGGACGTTCCAGAAGCCCGCGAGCCTTCACGAACGAGGGATCGTCGATGAGCTCTCGAGAGACACCCGCAGCAGCCAGTTCCTCATCCGTGAACAGGCGGATGCTCTCACGACCGGCCTTGAGGTTCTCCCAGAGTGCCTCGACCGACCCTGCGCCGGGGAAGCGGCCGGCAAGACCTACGACGGCTACGCCATGCAGCATCTCGTCTTCTGGAGAAATCGTCATGTCAATTCCGCCGAACGCGCCGAGTGCCGAAGAGAGCCCTTCGTTGTTTCATCGCCCGCTCACCGAGAGCGTCGTCACCCGACGTCGCGGCATCCGACCCGTCCAGGATGGCGGCAAGCGCTCGCACCGTGGGATGATGAAAGAATGAGACCAGCGGCAGATCACACGCAATCCTCTGTTTCAACAGCGCCGCCACGCGCACGCTGAGAATGGAGTTGCCGCCCAGGTCGAAGAAGGAGTCGGTGGCGCCGACCCGATCGACACCCAGCGTTTCCGACCAGACCGCCGCCAGGAGCTCTTCCATCTCTCCCTTCGGCGCGACGTAGTCGTGAGGTAGCGGCGGTCGATGTCGGCCGGGCTCCGGAAGCGCACGTCGGTCGAGCTTGCCACTGGGCGTCGTCGTAAGCCGGGCCAGCAGCTCGAACCGATCCGGAACCATGTAGTCGGGCATGGCTTCACCCAGTTGACGGCGGAGCTCTGCTTCGACCTTCGGCATCAGCGCCACGTTGAGCGGCTGGCTTGCGAGACGCTCGAGTGGGACCGCGTCATCGATGCGGATCGGCGCGACGGACATCGTCGGTGCATTTGCGGGTCTGACGATCAGGTCGAAGCAGTCGAGACGCTCGCTCCAGGTCGCCTGCGCCGGCCGACCGAGTGTCTCGACGAGGTCGACCAGGTCCTGGGGTTCGCAGGCGTCGCGATGTGACGCTTCCGTGCGCTGGACCGACGCGGCACGCCACGCGGCAACGGTACCACCCTCGTTGGACTGCAGCGCGCGGGCACCCGCCACCACGTCGACCACGCGCGCGTTCGGAATGCCTTCGATCCGGACGGCGCTCGCATCGTGTTCCGCCAACAGCCGGCTCATGGCGTCCGGTTCCGCCAGCTCCGGTCGCCAGGCGACTCCGTGCGGCGCCATGCGTTGGGATGGGTCGCTCGACACACGGACCAGCACGTCGTATCGAAAGCGCGACAGCTCGTTGGAATAGCGACCTGGCTTGAGTCGTACCTCGACCGAGGCCACGCTCGGCACCCACTCCGCGAGCCGCTCGAAGAACCGTGGATCGACGACCAGCTCCTCCTCCTGACCCAGTCGGCGCTCCACCCGGCCCCGCAGCGCCAGGAGCGGCTCACCGGCTCGCGCACGGGCACCCTCGACCGACGAGAAGAAGGCCTCACGGAGTGCCCTGTTGGTCACATCCCCGACGAAGATGTGGCCGTCGCCCACGAGGGCGGCCGCTGAGCGCAACACCTCGACAAGGTAGTCGATGGTTGGAAAGTGCTGCGTGACCGAATTCAGTAGCACGACGTCGTAGCCCTGACCCTCGAACCGACCGATGTCGTTCGCCGACGCCACGTCCAGGCGCAGCTCTGTGCCGAGGCCGGCTGCGGTCGAGCGCGTGCGCAGGAGGTCGACGGCGCGGGGCGAGAAGTCGGTGCCGTGGTAGAACCGGCAGTGTGGTGCGATCCGGAAGAGCATGAGGCCCGTTCCGGTCCCGATCTCGAGGACGCGCTGCGGCCGCAGGGCGAGCACCTGCGCGGTCGAGCCCTCGGCCCAGCTGCGCATCTCCGCTTCGGGAATCGGCTGGCCGTGATAGCTGTCCACCCAACCCCGCAGATCGAGGTCGGTCGCCTGCTCCCCGTCACCCCGGGCGTAGGTGCCGTCCCAGACGCCTTGCCACTGGCTGAGCTTTTCCTGGCGGAGGGTCTCCGCCCGAGCCCGAACGCCCGGCCGACTGCTGTCCAGCACCAGGTAGCCGGTCAGCCGCTGCCCGCCGTGTGGATCCTTCCGTGCCGCGACGGCACACTCCCGCACCGCCGGGTGCTCGAGGATCTTCGCTTCGATCTCTCCGGGTTCCACGCGATGGCCGCGAATCTTGAATTGGTCGTCGAGACGGCCGAGGAACTCCAGATTGCCCGACGCATCCATGCGAGCCAGATCGCCGGTGCGATACATCAGCCCGGGGCCGCCGGGAGCGGGGACGAAGCGGGCGTGGGTGAGTTCGGGCCGGCGCCAGTACCCGTCCGCCAGACAGAGGCCGGCAGCGCACAGCTCACCCGCCTCTCCCTTCTCGACCGGCGTACCGTCACCCGCCAGGAGGTGGATGACCGTGTTGGCGATCGGACGGCCGATGGGTGGGAGGAGCGGCCAGGTCGCCGGCGGACCTTCGAGGGTGTGCGCCGTCACCACGTGCGTTTCGGAAGGTCCGTAATGATTGTGGAGTCGGCAGTGTGGAAGTCGTCCGAAGAAGCTTCGGATCACCTCGTTGACCTGCAGCTGCTCGCCCGCCGTGACGATCTCGCGCAGGGCGGTCGGGAGGGGCCCGTGGGTCGTCGCAACTTCAGCGAGCTGCTGGAGTGCCACGAACGGAAGGAAGATGCGCTCGACCGCCGACTTGTCGAGGAGCGCGAGCAGGCGCGTCGGATCACGCCGGATCGGGTCATCGACATAGACCAGCTCTCCGCCGGTCGCCCACGTCGCGAAGATCTCCTGGAAGTGGACATCGAAGCTCAGGGCCGTGAATTGCAGCGTACGAACGGGCCTGTCGAACCCCGGCTGGGCCACCTGCCAGCCGATGAGGTTGGCCAGCGCACGATGCGGCATCACCACACCCTTGGGTCGGCCCGTGGAGCCCGAGGTGTAGATCAGATAGGCCGCTCCCTCGGGCGAGGCCTGGGAGGGAGACGCATCGACCTTCCTCCCCTCCACCACGAGGTCGCCGACATGGGCAACGGGCGCCATACCGTCGAAGACGCTCGCCGACGCGCTCGTGGCCAGAATCAAGGGCAGTTCGGCGTCGCTCGCCATGAACTGCAGGCGCTCCCGGGGATAGGCCGGGTCGAGCGGCACATAGGCCGTACCCGCACGCAGCGCGCCGACCAGCGCGATTCCCCGCGTGATCCCCGACTCGACGGAAAGGCCCACGAGCTGACCGGGTCCCAGCCCCCGGCGCCCCAGCGCCGAGGCGAGCCGGTCGGCCGCTCGGTCCATCTCACGGTAGGTGATTCGTTCGTCACCGTGCACGGCTGCCACCGCGTCCGGGGTGCGCCGTGCCTGCGCGGCAAACCGGCGGTCGACGGTGGCCATGTCGGCGGCGCCCGCAGAGGAGTCCGTCGAGGTCATCACACCGTCTCTGCCCTTGGTGCCACGCTCTCGCTGATCCAGCGGCTCACACCCTCGACGACCGCTTCCCGATGGGCCGGGTCTGGTAGAGTGTGGGCAGCTCGAGGTAGATACAGCAGAGTGAGCAGCCCGTCGAAACAGACATCGGGATACATGTCGAGGAATTGGTGCGCATAGTTGTATTCCTCGTCCCACGAGCCGGTGAACACGACGTACAGCGCCACACCTCGGTCCACGAGCGTCCGGTATCCGGCCTCGACCGCGCTCCGGGGCGGATAGTCCGGCCATTCCTGCACGAACATGTCGCCTCCCCCGGGCTTCGTCTGAACCGTCGGCGGGCGGACCCCGGAGAGTCGGCCGGCGAGCCGGCCAAGCGACTTCAGGTCCGCAAGGCGTCGAGCGAGTCGAGTCAGATGGTAGCGCAGGTTGCGATAGGCGAAGCCGTCGATCTGAACCAGGCCACGGATGCGATCGTCCCGGACTGCGGCGTGGAATGCGTCCCGTGCTCCGGAGCAGAGCCCGTAGACGACGAACGCATCGATTCCGAACCGTTCCTCGAGCGCCGTCATCACTTCGGTGATCTCGACCACCCGGCCCAGATCGACATCCATGCCATCTCGCCGCGGCAGGCTGTCACCGACACCGGCATGATCGAATCGGAGCACCAGGTGACCCTGGCCGGCGAGCCGACGGGCGAGCGTGACCGAGATGCGACCGGCCCCTACCCGGTGCATGTTCCCGGAATTCAGAATGATCACCGCCGGCAGATCACCCGCTGCGGGATCACTCGGGAGCGTGAGGATGCCGACCAACCCGGTGGGCGTGGTGAACACCTCCTCTCGCGTTCGTTCCCCTGCTATGGATGTCATGGATCACGTGGCCAGGACGTCGACGATGGCTCGCACCATGTCCCGCGGAATGAGGATGCCACCGACCGCGTCCATGTAGTTCCAGTCCCACGGTGAGGCGACGACTCGGGTCTCGGCCTCGCCGGCATGGTGTCTCAGGGTGCCGGCGAGGGCCGTGAAGTCAGTATCGGCATGAGAGGTCACTTGCATGACCCGGGTGTGATCCGGCAGTCGCGTGGCGCACAGATCGACCGACTCGAGGTCGGTTCTGAGGGCGGCGGAGACCGGAAAGCCGTTGACCCACCATGTGTTTCCAACCGCTTCACCCGCCTGGCGAGCGAGATCTTCCAGAAAGGCACGTCCCCGTACGACGGGATCCCAGAGAACCAGCTGCTCGACATCGTCGCGACCCTCGGCCGCAAGCGCGGCGATCGTGCCGCCCAGCCGCAGACCGGCAAGCTTGACCTGTGTGGCGCCTGAGCGGCGCCTGGCTTCCGTGATCGCGTGACGCGCGTCATCGATCCACCGCCCCAGCTTGGCGTCGCTTCCCATTCCGGCCGAATCACCGGTGCCCGCGTAGTCGAAGCGGAAGACCGGCACGCCCTTGCGAGCGAGAAGCACCGCGATCTGCCGAAAGGCCCGGTGTGCCCGCATGTACTCCTGCCCGAAGGGATAGCACAGGACCACGACACGGGCCGGCTGCGCTGAACTGGCCGAGGGTACATACGACCCGAAAAGGGCGTCTCCGGGACCGAAGTGGAAGAACTCCATCAGTACGGGCGAATGTCGGAGGACGAGCAGACGCTGAACGACGACACGGTGTCGTCGTTCGGGATCAGGCTTCGGATCCAGTCCAATCTAACAGGGTTGGAGCCGGGATCAGCGACCAGGCGCCCGAGGGGATGGCGGCGGAGCGCCGAGCGACACGTCGCCTTGTCCCCGGGGCACGAGGCGCCAGGTCGAGGGGGACGCCGGATCGGGCACCAGCAGCCCCACGACGGAATTGACCGGAGCCCCGAGCGGGGGCGCACCTCCGAATCCGTTCTGCTGACGAAGCAACATGGTCAGGGTGGTGGGTCCGTCGGCGATGGTCACATGAACACCCACGAAGGGGACGGTGGCGGTGTCGCTGACGACACCCGTGCGCACCACCACCAGCTTCGCGTCGTGCGCTCCCCCGCCCGCAGAGCGCGCCTCGTCCAGGCTGACCTGCAAGGGCAGGATCGGCCGCACGTCCTGGGCGAGCACGGCGACCCACCCGCCTGCCAGGTAGCGGCTGCTCCCTGAACCCACGGTGCTCCCGAGGGTGCGGAGGCTGTCACCCGGAGCGCCGGGTACGGCAGAGGGAAACACGACCCGCATGGCTCCGTCACCCTCCTGGAGCACATGAAGGGCCCCGTCGACCGAGCTTGGGCGGGAATTCAAGGCCATGCCCGTGATCCATACCCGCCGGCCTTCGGGCAGCGAGCGCGCCTCGCTCACGGAGCGGGTCGGCGGTGTGACGCCCACCTGGATCGGGAACACCATGTCGGGCGCGAGAGTCACCCGCGTGGTGTCGATCTGCGTCACCACGAGGGTGTCGCCCAGATACGCAGGGTCGACGCGAAGATCGTAGGTGCCGATCGGAATCTTCTCGAGCACGATCTGCCCCGTGGCATCGGCCACCCCCGTCGCCACGGCGGTACTCGATCCCGGAAGGACGACTTCGAACCGCAGACCGGGGGCAGGATCGTCGCCGCCACCGAAGCCCGGGTTGCCATCGTATTCCAGAAAGGCCTGGACCCCCACGGTGGCCAGCCCTCCAGGCAGAGGGCCAAAGGGGTCGTCGCGGGTGCATCCCCCGGCGAGGCTCGACAGACCGACGAGGGTGACGACCAGCGTGCGTACCGGATTCATCGTGACGATCCTCATCGGCCGATCCTCACTCCGACCCGGAGGGTCCGGCCCGGGGACAGGTCGCGCAACGGCATGCCGAAGGCCTCATTGGGCGTAAACGGAAGGGTGGTGTTCTGACCCGATCCGGTGATCGCACCGGCGGGATCGACGCGGAGCAGACCGGTGTCGAGCAGAGAGATCTCCTGATCGAGCAGATTCAACGCGTCGACGAACAGGGCCACGCCCACCTGCGACAGCGCGAGCGACAGCCGCAGGTCGAGGGTATGCAGATCGGGGCCGCGGCAGGAATTGCGCGTTGCGAATCGCCCTGCGTCACTGCGCAGGCACGACCAGTCGCCCCCGAGCGACGATGCGGTGGCCGTCGAGACGAATGCGGGGTCGTTGCCGCGCACACCGTCCATGTTGGCGTCGATTCCCGCAGCGTAGCCGGGGGTGAAGGGAGCCCCCGACTCGAAACGGTAGGCGCCGGAGAGGTAGCTACCCTCACCCAGGGGCACCGGAAGCGATACGGTGGCGACGGCTCGGTGGGGTCGGTCCAGATCAGAGACACCCACCGTCGCGTCGTCACCCGCCGCCGCCTCGAGCCCCAGCCCACCGAGCAGTCCCCGACCGCCGATTCCCGGCACGTTGTCTTCGGTTCGGGACCAGGTGTATTCGGCGCTGAACTGGACCCCGCCGGGCATGCCGTGACGAATCCGGCCGGTGACGCCGACATACTCCGACCATCCGCCCTGGTCGAGCTCCCAAGCAGGCCCCCACGCCGCGAAGCGGCCCAGGGTCGCCGGGTCGCCACCGATCCACGCTCCGATCTTCAGCGGCTGTCCCCACAGGTCGCGGCCCCCGGCGTCCTGGCCGCGCGCAAGCGCGGGGCGGTTCAGATCGCGTCGTCGCGTGAGGCCGTCGGTGCGCCGGGCAAGGGCTGCCAACGAGAATTCGGTACCTCGGGGCGTGGTGTGTTGGAACGCGCCTCCAACCCTGAGGGTCGCCGGAGCTTCGGGGGCGGACATCATATAGGCAATCCCCGGAAGGAACGCACTCGGGCTCGCAGCCGGTGCCGGCACCGCCGGCCAGGCTTCGAAGGTCCCGGTGCCTCGGAACACCCCATACTCTTGCGAGGTCATGATCTCGATCATCAGCAGGGGGTCGAATTCGTCGGTGGTATACGACCCGCGCAGTTCCAGCTGCGAGCCCGTGCCGCCCTGCCACTGCAGCCCGAGAAACCCGCCGGCGCCCACCACCTGATCCACCAGAGCCGGAGCCACCAGCCCGGCTTGCTGAAACCAGTTCACGCTCGGCCGCACGTTGCTGACCTGCAGCCACTCGCTGTCGAAGCGCACGCCCGCTTCGATTTGAAGGCCGGGTCCGGCCGACCAGGTGTCTTCGGCGTAGGCCGAGAGGCGGGGGACGGTCGCCGACACCTCGCCACTGAACCGCCGCGCGTCGTACACGCCCTGCCAGGACGAGGTTGGCGCACCGCTGCCGATGAGCAGCTCGGTGCGGACCTCACGGCCGAGGTCCTGCGCATGCGACGCGAACCCTCCCTGGACCCCCAGGTCGATCAGGTGGGCGCCGCGCGTGAGTGTGACGTTGGCGCCCGCGTCGAGGTCGAAGCGCGACGCCGTGCCCATGTCGAGGGGACCGGGCCCGGCCCTGAGACCCGTGGTGGCGTCGAGGGCCGTGGGTGCGCCTGAGGAAAAGGGCAGGTCGAGTCCGGCGTCGGCGGCGGCGGTCCAGGCCGAGCGCGTCACTCCCAGACGAGCCTCGAGGGTTTCCCTGCGACCCATCGGCACCATCACTCCGGTCCCGACCAGCAGGTCGACCCGCTCGCCGGTGTCGCCCACGCCGTAGGCCATGGCGGTGAGGTCGGAGCTCGCGGGCTGGATGGCGAGTCGGCCCGATCCCCAGAAGGTCCCTCCGGCCGACAGAATGCGGTCGAGTCGAGCAAAGCCCGAGAACCCGCGCTGTTGTTCGACGAAGGGTGCGCCCACCCCCTCGATACCTCCCGTGCCGTCCGGCAGGAGCCCCGCCCGCGGGCGCTCGATCTGCCACAGGTCGGCCCCGATGGCCAGTCCCGCGGTATCGGGTGTGAGCACGATCGATGCCGCGCCGCCCGCCCAGACCGAGGTCGTGCCGGGGGCACCATCAGGGTCCGTCGAGGCTGAACGAAGCCCGCCAGCGGCGCCGGCAGCATCGAATGATGCGGTGCCGGCACCCCCTCGGCGTGTGAAGGCCTCCAACTGGCCTCCGGCTCCCGGGCGCAAGCCCAGGGCGATGGGGTCGGAGACGATGGCCAACGCCGAGAGCGTCCGGCCCGTGAGGAGGGCCCCCGCACGATCGAGGTTGCGCTCGCCCAGGGGGCGGACCGGCCGGAAGGGCATGCCGTCGACCGAAAGGCGCGTGAACTGACCGGGCAAGCCCTCCATGCCGAGCCCTTCGCCCACCAGGGTCGACAGCTCGGCCCACCTGCCGAGACCCGGATCGGGCCGGGGTAGCCCCGCGAATTCGGGCGCATCGATCCAGCGCCCTCCACTGGCACGTTGACTCAACCCTGCTGCCGCCACCGTGTCGACCGCTCCACCAGCCGGTAGGAGCACGATGGCCAGGCGCACCGACGAGCCGGGGCGCAGTCGCATCGCCGTATAGACCTTCGGCGAAAATCCCAACGCTTCGGCGCGCAGACCGTATATACCGGGGCCGAGACCCCGCACCACGAACGATCCGTTGAGGCCCCCGTCGAGAGTGCGGATCGGGGTGCCGGCCTCGTCGAGGAGCGTCACGAGAGCGCGGGGCACGGCGGCACCGGTGGCCGTCCGGATCGTGCCCGAGACCTGGGCTTCGGACATGCTTTGGGCCTCGAGACGCCCCGAATCCGCACCCAGGGGTACGAGTCCGAAAATCACGAGGACGGGCAGAAAATGTCGGAGAGAGAAGCGCACGAGGCCACGGGTTGGGCGGGAAGACCGAGGGAGATCAGGGGTATTCTCAACGTAATCATGGCTTTCCGCCGCCGCCAGCGATTTGCGTCTCACCGATGTCGCCGCAAATGCCCGCGCTGTCGTCTATTGTGCGAGGTGGCCGTGGGGCGGTCGCCGGCGGCCCAGCCGTGATCCAGCCAGGCCGATGGCGGTCGCCGTCAGCAGTTCGAGGGGGGCGGCGGCGGCAAGTGGAGTCACGAGTGGCAGCCCGAGCACGGTGGCGAGTACGGCCACCACGCCGTTGATCCGGGCGGATCGGGGCCCCCCCGCCCGGAGGATCAATGCGAGGGGGACGGCCAGCCAGAGCACCGAGAGGGTGCGGGCCAGGCCGGGCGACCACGATGGGCTCCCCATCAAGAACCGCCAGCCTCCGCCGGGCTCGATGCCCAGTCCACAGCGTCGCACGCTCGCGCGGGCGGCCTCCGCGCCGCGGCCTGCCCCGACCCCGACGGCGGGTCCGACACCGACACACTGGCCGGTGGCGGTCTCGCTGGTGAGGAGGTCGACCGTATCACCTCGCGAGAAGGAGGCCAACGAACCCGGCACCACCCACGACGGTCGTTGCAGTCTGAGATCGGCCGCCCGCAGGCGGCGGCGCACGAGCAGGTCGTTGCCGCGCACCGCGACGAAGACCCCCTCCTCGCGATCGCCCGAGAATACGGCGAACACCGGAGCCCAGCGTGATGACGGCGAGCCCACCACGAATCGCACCGCCACCGGGCCGCCGCCCTGGAGACGCGCCCGCAGCGAATCCGAGTCGTTCGACGCGCCCGAGGCCACCGACGTGCCGTCGACCGACGCGTCGACGAGCTTTCCGTCGTAGGCTGCGTAGCTTCCGAGACGCGGCGTATACTGGCCGTAGAGCACGCCGGAGGGGGCTCCCGGGGCGGAGAGCGCGGC
The DNA here is from genome assembly GCA_964521385.1 of uncultured Gemmatimonadaceae bacterium. Taxonomy (GTDB): domain Bacteria; phylum Gemmatimonadota; class Gemmatimonadetes; order Longimicrobiales; family Gaopeijiaceae; genus Gaopeijia. Next base: position 33,968 of record CAZFRU010000025.1, read on the forward strand.
CGTCAGCACGAGCAGGGCGAGGGTGGCCAGGGTCAATCGTCCCGGTGTGAAGGCCCCCCGGATCAGGCCCCGGAAGACGAGCCACCCCACTACGGCTCCCAGGGCGTTGAACACGATGTCGGCCAGCGTCGGAAAGCGGCCCGGCAGCATGGTCTGGATCGTCTCGATCAGGGCCGACGCTGCGGCCCCGGCGATCGCTACCGACCCGAGACCAGCCCCGGAAAGGGCCAGCAGGAACCCGGGTGGAGCGAAGAGGGCGACGTTGAGAACGGCATCGGCGCCACCTCTGTCCCCGCACGGAAAGCACACGAACGACCCGGGACGGTCGCGCCGATCACCGGGCAACAGGGTCAGGAGCGCGGTGAAGAGCACCCAGGCCACGAGCCAGCGGCGGGGGGCGCGGCGCAGCTCGAACGATGGGAGTTGTCGTAGGTCCAGGGGGTGCCTCTCAGCCACGGGGTTTCTTCGAGACTCATCGAAGCGACAGATTCCGTCTACCCCAATCCCCTTTTCCGCGCCTCCCGGACGGTTCCCCCGTGCCCTCGGTCCTGCATGTGTTCGCCCCCGCCAGCGTCGGGGGCATGGAGTCGGTCGTGCGCATGCTCACCGACGGGCTCGTGCGCGCAGGGGTCACGGTCCACGCCGATCTTCTGGTCGATGTCGGCGATCACCCCCCGCTCGCACCACTGCTGCGGGCGTCGGGTGTGGTGGTCCACATCACCGAGGTGCCACCGCGTCGCTATGGCGTCGAACGGGCGGCGATGCGGCACCTCTGCCGTCGCCTCGACCCCGATGTGGTGCATTGCCACGGCTACCGCGCCGACGTGCTCGACGGCTCCGTGGCGCGTGGGCTGGGTCTACCGGTGGTGTCGACCGTGCACGGCTTCACCGGCGGGGGATGGAAGAATGCCCTCTACGAACGACTGCAGTTCCGGGCGCTCAGGCGAATGGATCGGGTGGTGGCGGTGTCGAGTCCGTTGGTCGACCGGCTGACTCGGCGAGGGGTACCCCGCGATCGGATCGTGCTGCTGCCCAACGCCTACCGGGCGCTCGAGCCAGCCCTCTCTCGTGCCGCAGCGCGCGCCCGTCTGGGTCTCGCAGGTGAGGGCCGCACGGTCGGTTGGATCGGGCGGATGAGTCGCGAGAAGGGAGCTGATGTGTTCGCTCGGGCGGCGATCACCTCCGGTCGATCCGACCTGGAGTGGGTCATGGTGGGTGACGGTCCGGAACGGAGTCACGTCGAGGCGCAGGTGCGCAATGCGGGCTTTTCCGACCGCTTCGTCTTCATGGGGCAGCAGCCCGATGCCGGCCGGCTCGTACGGGCCTTCGACGTGTTGGTGCTGAGCTCGCGTACCGAGGGCACACCCATCGTCGCCCTCGAGGCCATGGCGGCCGGCGTGCCGGTTGTAGCCACTGCGGTGGGAGGCGTGCCCGATCTGCTGGAGGGCGATGCTGGGCGCCTCGTCGAGCCGGAGCGACCCGGTGAGCTGGCCGCGGCCGCATGCGATTTGATCGACAACCCGGGCATGGCCGAAGCGATGGCCGCCCGCGCTTCTACACGACTCACCGCGCGCTATGCGGTCGAGCCGTGGGTCGACGCGCACGTCGAGCTCTACCAGAGACTCGCCGCTCTCCGCGGCTGACACCCTTCCAGATCGGCATCACTTGCGCCGGGTCCCGATCCTTGTAGAATTATTACTTAGGACTCCTAAACAAATCAGCCCCCCTTCGAGGACCCACCCTATGGCACACCGCCGCCTGATGACTGCACTCGCCTTTTCTTCGCTCATCGGTCCCGCCTTCGTCGTCCCCGAGACTGCGTCCGCTCAACGCACCGTCGAGCCGACGGCCGCGACGCCCGACCTCGACCTCACCGCAGCGCGCGTACGTTGGAACGAAGAACTCGATCTGCTGGTGTTCGAGCAGGACGTTCGAGGCACGGCGGGCGCGACTGCTCCCACGCCCCGCGGACAGCTCGACGGTGCACCCGTTCTCGGGTATGTCTTCCCGACCACCCTGTCTCCCACCGATGTGGGGTTCGCTCCGGGTGAGGGGGTCGTCGCCCTGGCCGCCACGGCACACCCCGACTTCGACGACACGCCGCTGTGGGACGAGAACGGCGACGGCGACTACGCCAACGACGGAGTCCGCTTTCATTCCCATTGGGTCGTGCTCGTGCCCGACGACCGCGTCGCCGGCGGTTTGACGGTCAAGGAGACCCAGCGCATCGACAGTGATCTGCCCCCCACGAACCCCGGCATGCCCATGTACCTCGATTCGCCGGGCTTTTCGATCGTCTTGCGCGGCCATACCCTGAGGGTCGTCGTCCCCCTCGACCGGGTAGGACGGAACACCGACTTCGCCTTCGATGCCGTGACGGCGTACATGGAGGTCAACACGTCGGATGATACCCGGCCGATGCTGGGCGTATACGAGGTGTACGAGGTTCTCTCCGGGGACCTCAGTCTGCCCTTTTCCGTGACGAGAGACCCATCCCATTGAGTCCTGATCATCTGGCCGAGGTTCCCCCTGGAGAGGGTGGCGAGCAGTTCGTCGACGCCGACGATGCCCGTCAGCGCGTGCTCGTCGCTCTCTCCAAGGTGGGGATCGCTCTTCGCAGCCATGCGTGGAAGGACGCCACGCCTCGGGGACTCAACCCCACCCAGGCGCAGGTGCTGGTGGTGTTGGGTCGACGGCCGGACCCGGGGCTCCGGCTCGCCGATCTCGCCGCGGCCCTGGGCGTGTCGGCCCCGTCGCTCAGCGACTCGGTGGCCGCCCTGGAGCGCAAGGGCCTCGTGTCGAAGGAACGCGACCCGGACGATGGCCGGGCGATCTCGATCCGCCCTACCCCCGAGGGCATAGCCGAAGCAGCCTCGATCTCGGAGTGGCCCGACCTCCTGCTGAGCACCGTCGACGTGCTCGGTGACGAGGAGCGTGGCGTCTTCCTGCGAGCCCTGCTCAAGATGATCCGGGAGTTGCAGGAGCGCGGCCTCGTGTCACCCAGCCGCATGTGCGCCACCTGCCGCTATTTTCGGCCGCACGTGCACGCCGATCCGCAGCGCCCCCATCACTGTGCCTTCGTCGACGCTCCCTTCGGGGACGCCAACCTGCGCCTCGAATGCGCCGACCACGAAGCCGCGACACCCGCCGCCGCCGCAGACACCTGGCGGCGATTCGCTACATCATCTTTGCCAACTCGACCACCGTCTCGCGCCCCGACAGGGTGACGAACTGGATCACACCGGCGGCGTCCACCAGGAACAACAGCGGCGGGTGGGCCACGTCGCCCGTCACCGGATCCCGTTCGCGAGCCACGTTCCAGGCATCGAGAACGGCTTCGACTTCTGCGACCGTACCACCGAGCACGTGATCGTCCGGTCCCAACTGCCATCGTTCAGCCAGCCCGGGGAGTCGGTCGAGTGTGTCGCGCCACGGATCGAGTGTCACCACCACCAACGCCGCACCCTCGGCACCCCAGGCTTCGTCCCGCGCCCGGCGCGCATTGTCGACCAGCAGGGGGCAGATGTCCGCGCAATGGCCGAACGCGAAGGTGACCACCAGCGGCTGTCCCGCCAAATCGGCCAGTCGTACCGAATCACCCCGCTGGTTCACCAGCCCGAACTCCGGGGCCGGTCGATCCTGACGGGGATGGTCGGCTGCGTTCATACCCGGCGGGATCTGCGTCCGCAGGGCGCGTGCTTCGGCCACTCCACTCACCCGTGCGGTCGTCGCGTAGAGCCCTCCCACGAGCCCGATCACCACGAGAGCCGCCACGGCGCGTCCCCAGGGGCGAGCGACCATCCACCCCAGTCCCTGAAAGAGCGACGCCGGCCAGACCAGAGCCAGGAAGCCGAACATGCCCAGGGGCTGGCCGATGAGCAGCATCCAGCCCGACACCTGGGGCAGTCCGTCAGGGCCCAGATTGAAGCAGACGTCCCGGGTGCGGTTCAGCCACTCGGGCGCCCCGGGTGTGGGCACCAGAGCCAGTGCCCACCAGAACACGGTGACGACCAGGATGGCGCCCAACGCCATCAGCGCCAGGCGCCCATCCCGGTCGAGGGACTCGTTCGTCAACGCCCTACCCGATCTTCCAGACGAACGAGAGCAGGGCCCAGTTCGCGAAGTAGTAGGTCACGAAGGCCACGAAGAAGATGGCCACGAGGATGACGGTGCCAGGGAGCGGTCCCAGCCGCCCCGGTGCCTCGGGCTCTTCGTCGGTGTCGGGAATCTGGGTCCAGGGCTTGGTGATGAGCCCGGCAGGGATGCTGTGGGCGTATGCCGCTTCCTGACCGGCAGGCAACGGCTTGCCGAAGAATACCGACCAGACGGTGACCAGGATGTAGATGCCACCCCCGACGATCCCCAACAGGCCGCCGATCGCCATGATGGCGATGATGATGTCGACCGCGGGGGAATACTGTACGTCGAAGGGTGCGCCTGTGAACGAGATGTCCCAGTGCCGCCGCGGAATCCCGAAGCTGCCCGCGAAGGTCATGGCCAGACTGAAGACCAGCATGCCGATGCTGAACAGGTACGGCTGGATCTGTGCCAGCTTGTAGAACGCGATCTGCTTGCGGAAGATCAGCGGGATCACGTAGTACGTCACACCCATGAAGGCCACGGCCGTGCCGCTCACCACGGTCGCGTGGAAGTGTCCCGGAATCCGCAGCGTGTTGTGTGCGATGATGTTGATCTGCTCGGTGCCGAAGGTCACGCCCGTGATTCCGCCGACGAAGCCGAAGATCACGACGCTGAACACCATCGAACTGAAGCCGGGATCACCCCACGGGGCTCGGCGCAGCCAGCCGAACATGCCTTGCGTGTATCCACGCAGTCGCATGCCCATCTCCACACCGGCCGGGACCGTGAATCCGTGGAGCATGCTGGCGAGCACCGCCATGTACATGAAGTAGCTGGTGTTCCAGACCTTCCAGGCGGCGCCCATGCCCGGGTCGACCAGGAGGTGGTGAGCCGATGCCATGGAGATGAACAAGATGTAGAGCACGAACGCCGTGCGGCTGATCTTCTGGTTGACCACCACGCCACCCACCGTGAGCGTCGCCAGCAGGTACCAGATCGACACCATCGCGGCCACATTGATCTGCTGCGACGAGTGGCCCAGCGCCCACCATACCATGCGATAGATCTGGGGGTCGACGTTCATGATGTCCATCGACCACAGCCAGGTCGGGATGTAGATCGCCGCCCCGTGCAGCAGGGTGATGACGGCGATGATTCCGGCCGTGAGCGCACCGAACGAGACCAGTGGCAGCGAGCCCTCGTAGGTCTGTTCCCGTTTCGCCACGACCAACGAGCCGAAGAACACGGCCGTGGTGACGAGCGCGCCGACCGCAAACAGGATGATGCCCAGGTAGTAGTTGGGCGTCGCTCGCAGGGGTACGTAGCTGGTGAACAGCACGTCGGCCTGGCCGGTCCACATGGTCCACTCGACCAGAATCGCGCCCACCACCATCAGCCAGAACCCGGCCCAGGCGGTCTTCGGTGCCGGTACCCTGCAGTTCAGGAGCACCGGCCCCGCGAACATCAACACCGCCATCTCGAAGAAGATGATGAAGAAGATGAGCATGCTCATGCCGTGAACCGTCAGGATCCGGTAGAACCAGACGGCATCGAGCAGGTGGACCGCCTGCCAGCGGGTGAGCAACACCAGCAGCGCGGCGATGCCGCCCACCAGGAGCGACACGGTGGCGGCGACCGCGTGGGCCTTGATCAGCCGGTCGGCGGTCTGATGTACCTGCAGCCCCGTGGTGGGGCAGGTGCGAAAGATGCCGGCCACACGACCGATGGCACCGCCGGCCGTGCCGGCTCCCGTGGCTCCCGTCGACGCGGCACTCACCGGTCGGCTCCGGCAGCGACGGCCGTCGACGAGGCATCGTCACCCGATGCGTCGGCGGTTCCGGCGGCCGGGATCACCTCGATCCGCCCCACCATCAGGTGGTGTCCGACCCCGCAGAATTCGTTGCACACGATCCTGAACTCGCCCGCCTCGGTGGGGGTGATCTTGAGGGCGTAGTCGTAGCCCGGCACCACCTGGAAGTTGACGTTGAAGGGATAGAGGTTGAAGCCGTGGTTCACGTCGACACTCGACAGATGGAGGGTGTACTCGACACCCTCCTGCAGGCGCAGGATCGGCCGCCACTGCCACATCATCCCCACCAGGTACACCTCGGCCCCCGCCGGCGGCTCCACGATGGGAATGCCGGCTTCTTCACCGACCTGGTAGTCGGCGATGAACTGATTGGTGCGGTCCCGATAGTCGGCCGCCTGCACCTTGTGCCGGATGCCCGTGGGATTCTGTCCGCCGCGCAGATGCCAGAGCGGCATCATGGCGAAGAGGATCATGCACCAGACGAAGGCGATGGCGATCCAGACCTTTTCGGCGCGGTGCGCCGGTTTCCACCAGATCCCCTGTACTGCCTGAATTCCACTCTCGTACATCGAACGTCTCCAGCTCAGGGAAGGGGGGCGGGGGGCAGGGAGGTGATCTCCCAGAGCCCCCATCCGGTGAAGAAGACAGCCATGATGATGATGCCGAGGAACAACAAGAGGAACGGTCGATCGAAGAAGCGTTGGCCCCAGGGGATCTCGGCGTCGGCAGGTGCCGGGGCAGGGGGCGATGCGTGCCCGGGGTCGGGGGACCCAGGACCGCCAGGTGGTCTGGCATCAGCCATCGGGGGGACTCCAGAACGGGTGGTTTGGGACGGTGCGGCGGAAGGTCCGCCCTTGTTTCCGGGTCCCATCATGTGTTAGGAAATAGTTGCCCGCAAGAATCCCTTGTTTTCCCGAGGCGACACCCGCGTATGGACGATTCGACCCTGAAGCTCTTCCGGCCGCTCCGCACGGCGCTGGGACGGCTCGACGCGGTGTTCGATCGGGCGTACACCTCGCGCTACAACCCGCTCTACCAGAGCGGTCCCATCGCCGTCGCGCTCTTCCTCGTCTTGTTGGTCACCGGACTCTACCTGCTGTTGTTCTACCGGATCGGGAGCCCGTATGCGTCGGTGGCGAGGATCGACGCCCAGCTCTGGCTCGGGCGTTGGATCCGGTCCCTGCATCGCTTTTCGTCGGACGCGGCCGTGGTCGCCATCGCGGTGCACGCCCTGCGCATGCTTCTACGAGGGCGTAGCTGGGGCGCCCGCACCCTGGCCTGGCTGTCGGGCATCGCCCTCACAGCGCTCTTCGTCGTCATCGGGTGGACCGGGTTCGTCATGGTCTGGGACCTCCAGGGGCAGCTCCTGGCCCAGGAAGGCGCTCGATTCCTCGATGCCTTGCCGATCTTCTCGGAGCCCGTGGCCCGGACCTTTCTGGGTGAGCGGGTGATGCCGGGCGCCTTCTTCTTCCTGAACTACTTCCTGCACATCGCCATGCCCCTGGGCATCGGGCTGGTGCTGTACATCCACGTGTCGAAACTGGCACGACCGACGCTGCTCCCCCCGCGCAGGATTCTGTGGACGGTGACGGGGCTGCTCACGGCCATGGCCATCGTCTGGCCGGTACCGCTACCCCCTGCCGCCAACCCCGGCGCGCTCTCGGAGCATGTGCCGCTCGACTTCTTCTACGGCTTCTGGTTGCCCGTGACGAGGACTCTGCCCGCCTGGGCCGTCTGGGTGCTGGGCGGACTCGTCGTGGGGCTCCTGGCCGCGGCGCCCTGGTGGAGCCGGCCGCGACGCGACGCCCGCCCCAGCCCCAGCTATGTCGATCCCCGCCGCTGCACGGGCTGTGAGCAGTGCTACGTCGACTGTCCGTACGAAGCGATCTCCATGGTCGAGCGATCCGACGACCGCCCGACGCTGGTGGCCCTGGTCGACCCCGATCTGTGCGTGAGTTGTGGAATCTGCGCGGGATCCTGCGCGCCCATGGGCGTGGGACCGCCCGGACGCGACGGACGCGACCAACTGACCCGTGTGCGGGCCTACCTGCAGGAGAACACGCCGGGTTCCGAAGACGTGGTGGTGATCGCCTGCACCCACGGGGCCGGTGGGCTGGGTGGGCTCGAGCAGTTTGCAGGAGCCCGCATCTACCCGGTGGATTGTGCCGGCAACCTGCACACGTCGGTGGTCGAGTTCCTGGTGCGTGCAGGGACCGGTGGCGTGATGGTCGCGGCCTGTCCCGGTCGGGACTGCTGGAATCGTGAGGGCCCGCGCTGGACGTACGAGCGACTCTTCAGCGGGCGTGAAGCCGAACTCCAGGAGCGGGTCGACCGCGCCCGGGTCCGTATGATCCAGGCGGGTCTCGGTGACCGCCCCCTCATCACCGCCGAGATTGCGCGGTTCCGAGACGATGTGGCACGAATGCAGGCCGTTGCGGGCGAAGAGGAGATCGACCTGCTGGCCGAGTGCGTCGTGCCTGTGCCCGAGGGCTCCGGGGTGCCGTCATGAGCGGCTCCACCCGGCGCCCGGGCCGTATCTTCGGGGTCGTGCTGTCGCTGGGATTGGTGGCTCTCCTGGGGGCCCTCGCCCGAGTGCCGCTCGCCGGGGCCGATGCCGACCGCGCGGCGCTGCGCCTGACCTGGCGGCTTCGGGGTGAGGAAGCGACGGTCTGCCAGCGTCCCACCGAGGCCGAACTCGAGAACCTCCCGATCCACATGCGCAATCCCGATGCGTGCGTCGGTGACCTGCCGCCCTTCCAGCTCGAGGTCCACATCGACGGCGAGCCCCGGGTGTCGCGGCTGGTCCATCCCGCCGGTGTGCGGGGCGACCGCCCGATCTTCGTCTACGACGAGCTGATGCTGGAGCCCGGACGCCACCGGGTCGTGGTGACCTTCGAGTTGCAGGACCCCACCGACGCGCGGATCTCGTTGGGTGTCGACACCACGGTGGTGCTCGACCCCGGTCAGGTGCTACTGGTCACCCGGGCCCAGGACGGCTCGCTCGAGGTCCGCGAACCCATCGGGTAACCGTCCCCGGGGAGACGCTCAGAAGCGCTCGCCCCGAGCCTCCCTGAGTGCGCTTCCGACCGGTCGGATCCGCGTCCACATCGTGAAGAAGTAGACGGCCAGCCCGACGATCTGTCCCAGACCGCCGGCCACCACCACCCAGGGCAGGACGGGGTGATCGCTGAAGGCACGGCCCGCCTCGGCGACGAAGCGACCTCCGGTGGCGAAGAGCAGGATCCAATAGGCGGCGGCCGCGCGCGCCGGTGAGTAGCGGGTGTCGTCCTTGGCCGCCCGGGGAAAGAGCCAGAGGGCGACTCCCAGGATCAGGAACATCACGAAGCCGACCAGGACGGCGTGGGCGTGGGCCGAGACGAGGTGCGGATGGGGCCAGACGCCGAAGAGCTCACGGCGCACGAGCACCCACGCACCCAGAGTGAGCCCCAGGAAGAGAAAGGTGATGCCGGTCTTGATGAAGCGGCGGACCAGGGTGTACATGCGGCGTGCCTTTCCTCTCTCAGGGTCTCAGGGCCGGGTGGGGGGTGGGGCCTCGGCGCTGCCGATCACGGCTTCGAGCAGCATCGACACCGTCATGGGCCCGATGCCACCGGGGACCGGAGCCAGCGCGGCCAGGTGGGAGACGCCCGCCGAGACGTCGACATCTCCGCGCCCCCCGGCGTTGAAATAGCCGGCATCGATCACGACGCTTCCGGGTGCCAACCACCGACTGGACACGAGGTGTGGCTGGGCCGCCGACACGACGACGAGGTCGGCCTCGGCAAGGCGGGCCTCGAGATCGGTGTGGGCCGGATCGCAGAGCGGGGCCATGTGGGCGCCCCGGCGGATGAGCGCCTCACAGAACATGTCGTGGAAGGGTATGTCCACGCCCACCACCACTCCCCTTCGTCCCCGAACCTCGACCTCGAAGGCGTCGAGCAGCGCCAGCGCGGCGGCGACGGTCACGGGCGGGGCTGCATCGGCATTCGAGCCGTAGGTCCGGATGCGTCCCGGGCTCATCACATCGACGTCGGCCGCTTCGGGGATCGCCCGGGTGAGCGCGTGCTCGTCGATGTGGGCGGGGAAGGGGAACTGCACGAACAGGCCGTCGATCTCCTGGTGGCTCAGCGTCTCGTTCAACCTGCGGCAGGCCTCATCGGTGTCGCTGGAGACCGACAGGATCAGCGGCGTGACGTCGATGCCGACCTCTGCGCAGGCCCGGAGCTTGCCCGCCACATGGGGTGCCGACCCCCCGGCGTCTTCGAAGGCCAGGAGACAGAGCCGTGGTGTGACGCCGCGGGCACGAGTCACCGCCCGGGCACGAGCGGCCAGGACCGGTGCACGCTGGGCGGCGAGCCACCGGCCGTCGAGAATGATGGGATTCATGGGTGTTGTCATGAGAATTGACTTGACAAAAAAGAAGATGTCCCGCAGCCTTCACCGATGCAACACGCTCTCAGTCGGGGCCCCGACGTCGGGAGCGGCCGATTCCCCGGGGCGAGGTAGTTGATGATGACTCCATTGGCGAGGCAGGGATACCGCGACCGGCCGGTGGGCGAGGTCGTGGCTGAGGATTATTCGCGAGCCGCCGTCTTCAAGCGGCATGGCATCGACTTTTGTTGTGGCGGTGGCCGTACGGTGAGTGAGGCGGCCACGGGCGCCGGCGTCGATCTCGACCTGCTCGAGCGTGAGCTCGGCTCGGCGGGCGCGACCGGGAGCGAGGCCGGAGCAGACGACCCCCGTCAGTGGGACCTCGATCTGCTGGCAGACTACATCGAGAAGCGCCACCACCGCTATGTCCGCAGGACGGCCCCGGTTCTGACCCAGTTCTGTGAGAAACTCGTGCGGGTCCATGGCATGCGGCACCCGGAACTGATCGAGATTCGGGACTCCGTGGCTGAACTGGCCACCGAGATGGATCGTCACATGAACGAAGAAGAGCAGTTCCTCTTTCCGATGGCCGAGGAACTCAGCGGCGGCCCATCCACACCGAGGCCCGAGATCGTCGAGGTCATCGGCGCCATGGAGCACGACCACGACCACGCCGGCTCGCTGTTGCGCCGGGTTCGCGAGCTCTCCGACGACTACACGCCGCCGGTCGATGCGTGCGCGACCTACCGGGCCACCTTTGCCCTGCTCGACGAGTTCGAGTGCGATCTGCACCGGCATGTACACCTCGAGAACAACATCTTGTTTCCGCGTATGGCCGAACTCGCGGCAGGGGCACAACCGGTGGCATGATCGGAGCGCCCCCGGGGCCGAAAGCGCCCCCCTTCGTCCTTCCGGGTGAACACTTCGCGGCCGCGTTGGGCTTTCTTGCCCTCGCGGCCGTCGGTGCGACCCGCATCGCCCCCGAGTTGGTCGCGGGGGCGTACCCGTCGGGGCGGGTGGTGGCGCTCACCCATCTGTTCACCCTGGGGTGGATCACGACCTCGATCATGGGTGCGCTGTACCAGTTCCTGCCCGTGGCCACCGGCGAGCCCATTCGCTCGGTGCGGCTGGCCCACGTCACCTTCGGGCTCTTCGTTTCAGGGTTGATTCCGTTCGTCGTGGGCCTCGCGTGGGGCAACACCTCGGCGACGCTGCTCGGTGCCACGCTTTTCGGTACCGCGATCCTGCTCTTTCTCGGCAACCTCGCGAGCACGCTGGCCCGCACCTCCCGACGCGATGTGACCTGGTGGTCGTTGGTGGGCGCGACCTTATTTCTGCTGATCACCGTGATCCTGGGCGGGTCGCTGGCGGGCAATTTGCGTTGGGCGTACCTCGGGGCGAGTCGAATCACGGCCATCGGGGTACACCTGCACATCGCCCTCGGCGGATGGGTCCTGCTGGTCATCGTCGGGGTGAGCCACAAACTCCTGCCCATGTTCCTGCTGAGCCACGGAGCGGGTGAGCGCTGGAGCCGGGTGTCGGCCGGGCTGCTCGCGGCGGGCGCGGGGGTGCTGTCGGCAGGACATCATGGCCCGCCGTGGGTGAGCCGATGGGTGCCCGCGGTGCTTCTGGGCTCTGGAATGATCTGCTTCCTGGTGCAGACGAGACGCTACTACCGCCGTCGTCATCGCCCCGTCCTCGATCCCGGCATGCGGCTCGCGGCGGCGGGGCTGGGGCTGATGGCTGTCGGGGTGGCGCTGGGGATCGTCGTGGTGTCGGGTTCCACGGGTCCGAGGGTGCCCACGGCCTACGTCGCCACACTGCTGCTGGGGATCAGCCTCTTCGTTGCGGCCCTGTACTACAAGATCGTGCCCTTCCTGGTGTGGTTTCACCGGTTTGGCCCGGTCGCCGGGCGCCCGGGCCTGCCGCGGGTGTCGGAGCTGTATTCTGCGCCCGCCGCGCATGCGGCGATGCTTCTGCTTACGGCTGGGGCGGTGGGCTGGTCGATGAGCATCTTGCTGGGGACGGTCACGGGTGGGCGAGTGGCGGGATTGGTGTTCACCACGGGGGTCGGCATCGAGATCTTCCAGATGTGGCGACTCGCCCACGTGCGACCTGCGCTCGAGGTCGTGCCGCCCTCGGTGATGGAGCCCAGTGCGGGATGAGGCGTATTTCATGGGGACGAAACGGACCAGGCCCCGAACGGCCTGAAAGGGAGAGGCGACCACGATGAGTACGACACGACGGGGCCAGAGCCAGACCGCGATCCTCGATCACATCAAACGGTCGGGATCGAGCACGATCCCCGTCATGGCCGATGCGTTGGGGTTGAGTGTCGAGACCGTGCGTACACACCTCAAGGCACTCGCCAGCGACGGGTTGGTGGTCCGCCTGGGTCGTCAGCGCAACGGCCCGGGCCGCCCGGAGATCATCTATGGTCTCACCGACGCGGCCCAGCGCACCTTTCCCGATCGAGGAAGCGAGGTGCTCCGCGATTTTGCCGCCTACCTCGAAGAGAACGGACACGAAGATCTGGTGGAGGGCTTCTTCGACGGCGAGCTCTCACGACGCCGGGCCACCGTGGTCGAGCGGGTCGAAGGTCTCGGCGGCGGCGAACGGCTCACCGAGGTGGTGCGCGTGCTGAACGACGAGGGGTTCATGGCCGAGGTCGAGTACGACGATGCGGACAATCCGGTCCTGAGGCTGTGTCATTGTCCGATGCGTGAAGTCGTCTCGGTCACCCGGGCGCCGTGCCGAGCCGAGCTTCGGTTCGTACGGGAACTGCTCGGGAAGGAGCTGTCCCGGGTCAGCTACATACCGACCGGCGATACGGCTTGTTGTTATGCGGTGCGAGAGGCGGTGTGACGATGTCCGAAGCGTGGCTGCGGGGTCCGATCGACGGGGTGCCCATCGCCCTGATGCCGGTGGCGCACTCCCTCCTCGACACCACCGCCGATCTCGAAGCGGCGGTGGCCGGGCTCTCCGTTGCCCAGCTCTGGGCCACACCGGGGGGCGCGGCCTCCGTGGGATTCCATCTGCGCCATATTCCGGGAAGCCTCGAGCGGTTGCTCACCTACGCGCGGGGCGAAGCCCTGTCCCCTGCCGAGCTCGCAGCGATCGCCCGGGAGGGTGATCCGGGAGAGCCGCCCGCCACGGCTCTGGAGCTTCTCGCGGACCATCGCGCGGCCGTGGAGCGCGCGGACGCCAGGCGGAGGGCCTCCGCCCCGGAGTCGTTGTACGAGCCCCGCTTCGTCGGCCGTGCGCGGCTACCCAGCTCGGTTCACGGCCTGCTCTTCCACGCCGCCGAGCATTCACGGCGGCATGCGGGCCAGGTGGTGGCCACGGCCCGAATCGTACGGGGGGCAGGGCTCGCCTGATGGGTGTCGCCGATCTTGACATGGGTCTGCACGCGGTCGTAGGGTTCGGCATGCATACGTCGTGGGTCCTCGCACTCAGCCTCCTTACCACCCTCGCCCTCCTCCTCCAGAGGCGGGCGGGAGAGGCTCCGTGCGTACGGGTTCCGGTTGACTGAACGAACAACCACACCGCGACGCGCCCAAGGCCCTCTCCCCCCGGAGAGGGCCTTTTCCTATTCCCCCCTGCTCGACGAGTCCAGGCCATGCCCAGCGATCCGACCCGCGTTCTCATCTTCGACACGACACTCCGTGATGGCGAACAGTCGCCCGGCGCGACCATGACCGCGCTCGAAAAGGTGCGACTCGCGAGAGAGCTCGAAGCGCTTGGCGTCGACGTGATCGAGGCTGGATTCCCGGTGAGCTCCCCGCACGAGCTTCGGGCGGTGGCCGCGGTGGCCGCAGCCGTGACCGACTGCGTGGTGGCAGCGCTGGCGCGTGCGGTCCCCGGTGATGTCGAGAAGGCCGCCGAAGCGTTGGAGGGCGCGCATCGGGGGCGTATCCACACCTTTCTCGCCACCTCCGATCTGCACCTGTCCCGGAAGCTGCAGATCAGCCGGGCCGAAGCGCTCCGTCGCATCGCCGCGGCCGTGTCGCTGGCCCGCGAATTCACCCCGGACGTCGAGTTCAGCGCCGAAGACGCCACGCGCACCGATCCAGGATTCCTCTGCGATGCGGTTCAGGCCGCTCTCGCGGCCGGGGCGACCACCATCAACCTTCCCGACACCGTGGGCTTCGCGCATCCCGACGACATCGCACGCATGTTCGACCGGGTGCGTCGTGACGTGCCGGGGATCGACGCCGTCACGCTCAGCTTCCACGGGCACGACGACCTGGGCCTCGCGACGGCCAACTCGCTCGCGGCCATCGAGCATGGAGCGAGACAGGTGGAGTGCACGGTGAACGGCATCGGGGAGCGGGCCGGGAACGCTGCACTCGAAGAAGTGGTCATGGCATTGCGTGTGCTTCCGGGCTCACGGGAACGGTTCACGACCCGGGTCCGCGCCGAGCGCCTCTGCCCGGTGAGCGACCTGCTGGCTCATGTGACCGGCATTCGGCCCCAGCCGAACAAGGCGGTCGTCGGAGCCAACGCCTTCGCCCACGAGGCCGGCATCCACCAACACGGGCTGCTGGCCGATGCCCGCACCTACGAAATCATGACACCGGCCATGGTCGGAGCCCGCAAGACCACCTTCGTGCTCGGCAAGCACTCGGGGCGCCACGCCCTGGCTCAACGCTACGAGGAGTTGGCGTTGGAGATGGGTCCCGGCGAACTCGACCGTGCCTACGACCGCTTCGTGATGCTCGCCGACAAGAAGAAGACCGTCCACGACGAAGACCTGCTGGCGATCTACTATCAGGGCACCATGGAGGATCTGCCGCGGACCTTCAAGCTCGAGCATCTCGACGTGCGGTGCGGACGTAGTCCCTCTCATGCGTGGGTGCGAGTGTCGCGGGGAGACCGGCCCGCCGAGGAGGCCGAGGGACACGGCGATGGCCCGGTCGATGCGACCTACGCGGCGCTGGATCAGATCGCCCCCTGGGAGACCCATCTCGAGGACTTCAGGATCCGGGCCGCCGGCTCGGGCAAGGACGCGGTCGGCGAGGTACATGTGCAGCTTCGCGTCGGGGGACGCCCGTTCCAGGGGCACGGGGTGTCGACCGACGTGGTCGACGCGGCGGCAAGAGCCTACCTCAATGCGCTCGACAAGGCCGAGCACGCAGTGACCCTCGAGGCGCAGGCCTTCGAGCGCCTGCAACTCTGGGGGGTCTGATGCCCACACTCCTCGACAAGGTCTGGGACGCGCACGCGGTAGCGACCGACACCGATGGGCCGACTTTGTTGTACGTTGATCTCCACCTGGTGCACGAAGTCACCTCGCCACAGGCCTTCGAGGGGCTGCGACTCTCGCAGCGCCCGGTGCGGCGTCCCGAGCGCACGGTGGCGACCGTCGATCACAACGTCCCGACCACGCGTCGCTCGCTGCCCATCGCCGATCGCACGGCGCGTGCCCAGATCGAGGCGCTTCGTGCCAATGCACAGGAGTTCGGGGTACGCCTCTTCGACATCGATGCGCCCGAGCAGGGCATCGTGCACGTGATCGGGCCTGAGTTGGGGTACACGCAGCCGGGCATGATCATCGTCTGTGGTGACAGCCACACCTCGACCCACGGTGCCTTCGGTGCGCTGGCGTTCGGCATCGGGACTTCGCAGGTGGAACACGTGCTCGCCACCCAGACGCTGTCGCTCACGCGCCCGCGAAATATGGAGGTCCGTATCGAGGGTGCCCTGCCGCCGGGTGTGGGCGCGAAGGATCTGATCCTGGCGATCATCGCGCAGATCGGCGTCGACGGAGCGCGCGGACATGTGATCGAGTACACGGGACCGGCCATTCGCGCACTGTCGATGGAGGGGCGGATGACCGTGTGCAACATGTCAATCGAGGCGGGGGCACGAGCAGGCATGATCGCTCCCGATGACACCACCTTCGCGTGGATGGCGGGGCGGCCCATGGCGCCCTCGGGGCAGGCCAGGGCCGACGCGGAAGCAAGGTGGCGCGCCCTCTCGTCTGACCCCGGGGCGGTCTACGACCGGGTGGTGTCCGTCGACGCGTCCGCTCTGGCCCCGATGGTCACCTGGGGCACGACGCCGGCGATGGCCCTGCCCGTCACCGATCGCGTGCCGGAGCTGCCGGCGACCGGGCCGGAACGTGACGCCGCCCAGCGGGCACTCGCCTACATGGACCTCACTCCAGGCACTGCGCTGCAGGACATTTCCATCGACCGGGCCTTCATCGGGTCGTGCACCAACGGCCGACTCGAAGACCTGCGCTCCGCTGCCGCCGTGGTGGCGGGACGGCGCGTGCATCCTGGAGTCGACGCGATGGTGGTGCCCGGCTCGACCCGCGTGAAGCGGGAGGCCGAGGCAGAGGGGCTGGACCAGATCTTTCGCGAGGCCGGGTTCGAGTGGCGGGAGTCGGGATGTTCGATGTGCCTCGGCATGAACGACGATGTGCTCGACGACGGCCAGCGGTGTGCGTCGACATCGAACCGCAACTTCGAGGGGCGGCAGGGGCGAGGCGGACGGACCCATCTCGTGAGTCCGGCCATGGCCGCTGCCGCGTCGGTTGCCGGGCATTTCATCGATGTCAGGGATCTGGTGGGGGCATCGTGATGGAGCCGATCCGAGTGGTCGAAGGCATCGTGGCCCCAATAGCGCGCGACGACATCGACACCGACCAGATCATCCCGAAGCAGTTCTTGAAGCGGATCGAGCGGACCGGGTATGGCGACGGCCTCTTCTTCGACTGGCGTCGCACCGAGGGCGACAACGGGCCCTTCGTCCTCGACCGACCACCCTGGGACTCGGCTCGAGTGCTGGCGGTGGGTCGGAACTTCGGATGTGGATCGTCGCGGGAGCACGCAGTGTGGGCGCTCCATGACTTCGGGATTCGCGCGATCGTTGCTCCGAGTTTCGCCGACATCTTCATGGAGAACTGCTTCCAGGTCGGGATCGTGCCCGTGGTTCTCGCCGACGCCCGTGCTCGGTGGCTCCTCGCACAGGCCGCTTTGCCGCTGGCCGACGGCGGTGCGCCCCTGCGTGTGCGCATCGACCTCGAATCGATGACGCTGGTCGTCGAGTCTGCGACGCTGGGCGTCGAGCCCGTGACGCTGGGTGTCGAGCCTGCGACGCTGGGCGCCGAGCCTGCGACGCTGGGTGTCGAGCCTGCGACGCTGGTCGTCGAGCCTGCGACGCTGGGTGTCGAGTCTGCGACGCTGGGTGTCGAGTCTGCGACGCTGGGCGTCGAGTCTGCGACGCTGGGCGTCGAGCCTGCGACGCTGGGCGTCGAGCCTGCCCTGGCGGTGGGGTTTTCGCTCGCTCCCCACCGTCGCCGGTGCCTCATGGAAGGGCTCGACGACATCGCCTTGACCCTCACCCGCAGAGACGAGATCGAGCGTCATGAACAGCGAGTCGGGCCGCCGTCCTGGGAACGCGGCTGACTCTGAGGCGGTTCCTGTCGCGGGCTCTACGACGGGGTAGGCCGTCGACGCGACTTGTGCGCTGGCCTCGGGGCTTGCTGCCCACGTGCCCACGCCGACCGTAGCCGGAATCCCCGTCAGGTCCGCTTTGCCAGGTCGGTTGCGCGGGCCCCTGGTCGGGGCACTCACTCATGCCCGCTACGGCTGGAGAGGGTAGGAGCGCAGAATAGCAGCTTACAGGGAATCCCCAGGTGTCCCCTCGAGTCACGGATCGACAGTCGCTGGCGGTGAAGCGTTCGACCGGAGACCGGGGCGTGGGGAGCGCCCGAAATGCGGAAAACAGCGCACGCCTCGCTCGAGAGGCCGGCCCGTGCAGGATTTGCCGCTCCAGGAGCGGCAAATCGCGCACTCACGGCCTGCGGTTATGTGCCTGGGTGACCTTTCCTGCGCTGGGAGCACCAAACTGCGCAGAACAACAAA
>CAZFRU010000025.1:52202-61576 GCA_964521385.1 uncultured Gemmatimonadaceae bacterium
TGTGCCTGGGTGACCTTTCCTGCGCTGGGAGCACCAAACTGCGCAGAACAACAAAACCGCGGTCACGTGAGGGCGGTTTGCGGCATCTCCCGCGCCCCGCATCGTCCACACCCGGCTTCGCCCTGTCGAGCTTCATCGGCACCCGGCTTCGCCTGTGCCCCGCTTCGCCTCCGCCCCGCTTCGCCTGTGCCCAGCTTCATCCGCACCCGGCTTCATCCGCGTATGGCAATCCCCGTCGCACGAGCGCGGTTTGCGGCTGGCGAGACGTCGGCCGGGCCGGCACCGGATGTCCAGCGCGAGCTACGCGCTGGTTTCGAACGGCGACGAAGGGCATCTTGGAAGGAGTCACCGGCCGGTACCGGTCGGCCTGCCCACCCGTGTCCGCGAGCCCCCATGTCGGATCCGAGCCACCAGCAGGTCTCGAGCCCCTCACTCGGAGGGCCCGCGGCCCGGAGTATCATCGAGGGGCTGTCTGCAGGCCTCCCCGGCGTCGTGTACCGGTGCCGCAACGATCGCGACTGGACCATGCTGGGTCTCACCGAGAATGTGGTCGATCTCACGGGATACACCCCGGCCGATCTCATCGGCAGCGCCGAACTCTCCTTCGCCGACCTGATCCACCCCGACGACCGGGAGCGGGTGTGGTCGACGGTTCAGGATGCCGTCGGCGAGGGGCGGGCGTTTCGGATCACCTATCGGATCACCACCCGCGAGGGCGACGAGCGTTGGGTGCTCGAGCAGGGGCACGCGGTGCGCGTGGAGGGCGACGTCGAACTCCTGGGCTACATGCAGGACGTGACCGGGCCGTTCGCGGCACGTCTGGTCGAACAGCAGGGCGAGCTCGATCGTGTGCGGAGGGAGGCGCGCCACCTCGAGATCCTCCAGCGAGTGACGGCGATCGTCAACGACCAACATGGGCTCGACGAAGCGCTGTCCCTCGCGCTTCCTGTGGTATGCCAGGAGTTGGGATTCCTGGCTGCCCACGTGTGCTTTGCCGACGACGGGCGGCCGTGCAGCACAGGTCTCTGGTGGACCGCTCCCGACGAGCCTGGAGTCGAGGCGTTGCGGGCGGTCGTGCAAGCCGAGGGCCGGAATCCCGACTCGGGCCTTCCCGGGCGCGTGCGAGCCTCCGGGGTCGCCCAGTGGGTGCACGACATCGGGGCCGACACCGACCGCGCAGAAGGCGTATCCGCAGAAGGCGTATCCCCGGAGGGCGTGTCCGCGGGAGGCGTATCCGCGGAAGGCGGATCCCTGGGAGGCGTATCTCTGGGCGGCGGATCTTCTGACGGTGTCGTCGTCTCGGGGGTGGGGGTGCCGGTCCGCTCCGGCACGCGCACGCTGGCGATTCTCGAATTCTATGTGGACCACGAACTACAGCCCGATCCCGCTATCGGCCAGTTGCTGGAGCAGGTCGGGACGCAGTTGGGCCGCACCTGGGAACGCGATCAGGCTCGTCAGGCGCGGCGGGAGGGTGAGCTGCGGTTTCGCCAGATCGCCGAGCACATCGATGATGTGTTCTGGATCGGGCGACCGGGTGATCCGGCGCATGAATACGTGAGCCCCGCCTTCCGTGAGATCTGGGGATGCGATCCGGACGACCTCGGTGACGATCCCCTGCTCTGGCTCGGGTCGATCCACGCGGGGGACCGGGAGCGGGTGGAAGACATCATCCGCCGGCGAGCGGGGCGCGGATACGAGTGCCAGTACCGCATCGTACGCCCTGACGGCAACGTGCGCTGGATCTGGGATCGTGCCTATCCGGTGGCCGACGCAGAAGGTCGGATCGACCGGATCGTGGGGGTCGCCGAAGATGTGACCGAGCGGCGAAAGCTCGAGGCCCAGCTCCGTGCGGCCCACCGCATGGAGGCCGTGGGGCGGCTCGCGGGAGGCATCGCCCACGACTTCAACAACCTGCTGACGGTCATTCGGGCGCAGGCCGATTTCCTGATGATGGACCTGCCCGACGACAACGCGATGATCGAAGAGGTCGATGTGATCCGGGGTGCAGCCGACCGGGCCGCCGAACTCACGCGCCAGCTCCTCGCCTTCAGCCGCGAGCAGGTCCTTCGGCCGCGCGTGGTCGACCTCACGGAAGTGGTGCGCAACATGCATCAGCTCCTGATCCGCGTCCTGGGCGAAGACATCCGGATCGAGACGGAGTTCGAGCCCGGCCTGCCCTCGGTTCGGGTCGATCCGGCACAGCTGGAGCAGGTCTTGATGAATCTGGCCGTCAACGCGCGCGACGCCATGCCCGAGGGCGGCGAGTTGAAGCTCTCGGCTCGGGCCGAGGTGCTCACTGCCGAGGTGGTGGCCGGACGCGCAGAGTTGGCGGTGGGTTCGCAGTGGGTCCGGCTCGATGTCTCAGATACCGGACACGGCATGGACGAGTCGGTCCGCGCTCGGATCTTCGAGCCCTTCTATACCACGAAGCGGGCGGCGGGTGGAACCGGTCTCGGGCTCGCCATGGCGTATGGCATCGTCAAGCAGAGTGGCGGAATGATCCATGCGGCCAGCCAGGTGGGGCGGGGCACGACCTTCACCCTGCGCTTGCCTCCCGTGGCCGATGCCCCCGAGGCCGTGCATCCCGTCACTGCACGGGATCCTGCGACCGGCCGCGCCAGCGGGAGGATCCTGGTGATCGAAGACGATCCGGCAGTACGGCGAATCGCCCACCGCATCCTGACCCGGGCCGGCATGGACGTGATCGTGGCTCCCGACGGTGAGACGGGGCTCGAACTGCTCGACGAACACGGTGCGAGCATTCGGTTCGTGTTGACCGACCTCGTGTTGCCCGGCATGAACGGGCGGCGCCTGCTGGAAGAGGTCCGTGATCGGTTTCCGCATGTACGGCGCCTTGCCATGTCCGGCTACGCGGAGGGATCTCCCGACAGCCGCATCGATCTGCCGGCGGATGTGGTCTTCATCCAGAAGCCGTTCGACCCCGAGCACCTCCTGGCGGTGCTGGCCGACCTGGCCGATGCAACGGCGGGGAGGTAGGCCGTGTCACGTGCCTTCGTCAACGAGGATGCTGCCCAGAGCCCGGAGCCGGAGTACCGACTTCCGGACCCCGACTCGGACTATTACGACGAGGCAGCTGCATGGGCCCTGATCCAGGGTGCCGACGCCGGGGACTCGCGCAGTGCCGAGATCGCCACCGGGTATCGATGGGGTGAGCCACGCCTCGCTCCCCTCGTTCGCGAGATCCTGGATGGCGCGGTGCGTGACGATGAGTCGAGGGTGGCACAACTCGCGCGTCGGTTCCTGGTGGCTGCGGGAGAGGATCCGTGACCTCCACCGGATCCGACGCCGAGCTGCGCCTCTGGTCGCAGGCGGTGGCTGCCACCGAAGAAGCGATGCTCGTGCTCGATCGACTCGAGGCCGGTGGAGTCGTGCGCCTCGTGTCGCCGGCCTTCGTGCGGATCACGGGGTATCGGGCCGCCGAGGTAGAGGGTCAGCGCTGGGGATTCCTCGAAGGCGAGGGGACCGAGACCCGGGCGGCGGGACGGCTGCGGGCGGCCATCCGGGCGGGTCAGCCGGTGCGCACCGACCTGCGCTTCCTGCGTCGTGACGGAAGCCCGTTCTGGGCCTCGGTGTCGACGGCCCCCATCCACGATCCCGATTCGCCCGATCGGGCGGTCGTTGTGTTTCGCGAGGTGACCGCCGAACGAGCCATGCGCGCGGAGGCCGAACGGAGCCGGCGCTTGTCGGCGCTGGGTCAGATGGCCGGCGGCATGGCCCACGATGTCCGAAACCTCCTGACCGGGATCTCGATGCTCGCCGAATTGTGGAACGACGATCCACGGGTGCCGGATGAGCTGCGCTCAGACCTGGGTGAGATCCGTGAACTGGTCGCCCGCGGGGGGAGCCTCACCAGCCAACTCCTCGAGTTCGCCTCTCAACCCATGGTCTCGCCCGAGCCGCTCGATCTGGCGGCCGAGGCCGCTCGGATCCACGGATTTCTCGATCGTACGCTGCGCGACGACGTCACGCTGACGATCCGCCTGCCCCCTGACCCCGTCTGGATTCTGGCGGGGCCGGGGCAGGTGCATCAGGTGCTCGTCAATCTCTGCCTCAACGCCCAGGATGCCATGCCCGAGGGCGGCTCGATCACGGTGGGGGTGATGCGCGATCCCGAACAGACGGGAGTCGAGCTCCGGGTACGTGATACCGGTGTCGGCATACCGCCAGAAGCGCGTGATCGCGTGTTCGAGCCGTTCTTCACGACTCGCGGTGATCGTGGTGGCACGGGACTCGGACTCGCGTCGGTCGACGGTATCGTGCAGCAGTGGGGGGGGCGCATCGGCTTCGATTCCGAGGTCGGCCTGGGCACCACCTTCACGATCTCGATCCCGCTCATCGAGCCGCCCGAACAGGTGTCGGTCGCATCCGCCTCCCAGGACCCCGGGCGCCCGCTGCGTGTGCTGCTGGCCGAAGATGATCCGACGGTGCGGCGCGCCTTGCGTCGGGTGTTCGAGGCGCAGGGCTGGACGGTTGCGGAGGCGGGCAGCGGACGGACGGCCAGCGAGATCTGGGACCGTCGGGAGACGCCGTTCGATGTGGTGGTGTCCGACGTGTTGATGCCGGACGGCAACGGAGCCGACCTCTACCGACATCTGCGCGCGACCGACGCCGACGTGCCGATCGTCTTCGTATCCGGGTATGCGCCGCGTACCCTGCGGGGGATGGAGCGGATTCTCGCTCCTGCGCCGAGTTCGGACCCCAATGTCCACTTTGTGGCCAAGCCCTTCGCGCTTCCCGAGCTGATCCGTCAGGTGGCGACCGCCGTGGCACGGCGTTGAATCGCGAGCTTCACCCTACCTCTTCGAACACTCCGGTGTCGCGGTTCTTGCGCACGCGGCTTCCCTCGAACACGCGTCCATTCATCACGACCCAGGCGCCCGCCGGCAGGATTTGAACCGCCGTGAGTGCGCCGCCGAGGTTGAAGAGACCGTCGGAGCTTCCGAACGCGATCGGGATCATGGCCCCGGTCAGGACGATGGTCTTGTCCGGCACCTCCCGTGTGAGCATCTCGGCGGTGGCGGCCATGGTATCGGTGCCGTGGGTGATGACGATGTGATCCTCGGGCACCTCGCGACAGTTGCGGGCGATGAGCTCTCGGTCGGCCTCGGTCATATCGAGCGAATCGACCATCATGAGGGTGCGGATCTGGACGTCGAGACGGCAGCGCCCCATCCGCAGCATCTCCGGCAGATGGGTGTCTTCGAAGTAGAGCCGACCGTTGATCTCGTCGTACTCCTTGTCGAAGGTACCACCGGTCACGAACAGGCGAATCGTCATGGATGTGGAGGGGTGGGCGGGGTGAAGTGGCGCGGGTCGGGCGGCGCACGGGTGTTGCCGGGGGTAATGTAGCGCGTTGTGCCGTCGCTATCTTGGGTCCATGCACTACGAGCCTTTCCACCTGGAGCGGTTCTTCGCCGCTCATGAGTTCGCCACGCCCCACCTGCTCACGGTGTCGGACTGCGAGACCCGCACCATCGGCGATCTCCTGACTCTCGAACCGGACGCCGAGGTGCGGTTTCGCGCGCTGCCGCTCGGCTACACTCCGAGCGAGGGTGGCCTGGAACTGCGCGACGCGATTGCCGCGACCTACGGGCCGACCATCGAGCCGGCTGCCGTCCTCGTCCATGCGACGGCCGTCGAGGGGGTCTACACCCTCTGTCGAGCGCTGCTCGAGCCCGGCGACCGGGTCGTGGTCCAGATGCCCGCCTACCAGGCCTTGCGCTCGGCGGCCCAGCTCGCCGGAGCCACCCTCGTGCCGTGGTGGGGGCGGCCGACCCACGGCTGGGCCCCCGATCTCGACGAGCTCGACGGCCTGCTGGCCGATGCATCGCCCCGGATCCTGGTGCTGAACACACCCCACAATCCCACCGGATGGCAGGCCGACGAGGCGTTCCTGTCGGCGGTGCTCGACCGCGCCGAAAGCCACGGCGTGCGGGTGTTCTGTGACGAAGCGTACCGCGGGACCGGGTATGGCTCCGCACCGATCCCCTCTGCCGTCGACCTCTCCGGGTCGGCGGTGGCGCTGGGACTGGTCTCGAAGGGACTTGGACTGCCCGGTCTGCGCACCGGATGGCTCGTCTCGCAAGATCAGGCGACGCTCGCTCGCATCGCCGGATACAAGGACTTCACCAGTATCTGCGGATCGGCCCCGTCGGAGTTCCTGGCGGCGCTGGCGTTGCGGCATTCCCATCTCATCCTGGACGAGACCCGCAAGCTGCTCGCCCGCAATCTGGCTCTGCTCGACGCTTTCATGGAGCGGCAGCGGGCAGTGTTCGACTGGCCACCACCGCTGGCGGGGCCGGTGACCTTTCCCCGGTTGAGCGAGCCGAGGCGATGGGGCGGAGCCGAGAGCTTCTGTACCCGAGCTCGGGTCGAGGCCGGTGTGCTGCTGGCGCCCGGGTCGCTGTTCGGAGCCGGGCCGGGGCAGGCGACCTGCGCCAGCGACCGGGCGGTCTGCGAAAGTGTGAGGATCGGCTTCGGACGCGCATCGTTCCCCACTGCGCTGGCGGCGTTCGAGGACTGGCTCGGGACGAGCTGACCGACTACAGCAGCCCCAGCAATGCGCCCACCACCGCCTTGAACATGAAGAAGGCGCCGACCGATGCGGCGACGAGCAGGGTGAACGTTCCCCCGAGCACGCCCACGACCACCATGCGGCTGGCTCGGCGTACGCCGTGCGGGTCGGTGGCTATGCGTTCGAGCAGGCGCAGATTGCGGTGGTTGGCCTTCCACGCCAGGTCGAATGCGTCGCCCAGCAGGGGCACCGCTCCGGCGATGGCGTCCAGGAGCACGTTGGCGGCCATGCGTACCAGGGTCGCGGAGTCGGCGCCGATGCGGACTGCCGTGCCGAGGAGATGGAGCGACGCCGCCCACCCGACCCAGTCACCGACACCGGGGACGAGGCCGAGTACCGGGTCGAGACCGACCCGCCACGAGGTGCCGGGAATCGGCACGAGGTCATCGAGAACCCGAGCCACGACGCGAGCGCGGTGCAGGTCTGCCGCCGGCAACGGCCGAGCAGGGTCGGGGGGTTCGGACGGGGGTGGGCTCGGATCCATGGACCCCAAGCTAACCGCCCGGGGGCCACGGCGACTCTAGCGCGACTCCCACACGACGCGGGACTCGATTCCTCTCTCCCAAACCACGATGGCATTGCGCATCTTCGTTTCGTCCTTGACCGGTAGCCTGAAGGCAGCGGAAGGCCCCGCTGACAGGTGTCCGACAAGGCAATCCACGTGCCAATCTGGCGTCTGATGCGCAGGTGCCGATGCGATAACGACTTGGGTGGTGGGAACCCGTCGAGGTGAGTCGTGGCGATTTCTTCTCATGTTACCGAATCGCAACGATCCTGGGTTACGAAAAGGTAACCGGTCTCACTCCAGAAGGCCGTGCTTCCGGCGCTTCTCCCAGAGACTCTTGCGAGAAATCCCAAGACTCGAGGCCGCTTCCTGAACTCTGCCCGCGTGGGTTTCGAGGGCGTGGACGATGTATTCCCGTTCCACCTCCTGCAGGGTGAGACCCGATGCGAGGGAGAGGGCAGGGGTCGCGGCGCCTTTTTCACGCTCGTCCGACTCCGCTCCTCCCTCGGCCCCGACCGACCGACTCGTCCCGGGCCGTCCGAGGGAGGGGAGCGCGGCCACATCGAGCACGCCATCGGGGGAGAAGAGCAGTGCTCGTTCCACCGCGTTGCGCAGCTCGCGCACATTGCCGGGCCAGTGCCACGCGAGCAGGCGCGCCATGGCGTCGTCGGTGAACCCGTGAAAGGTGCGGCCTGCGTCCCTGGCCAACTCGCGTCCCAGGTGGTGGGCGAGAGCCGGCAGGTCACTGCTGATCTGGCGCAGCGCCGGGAGCGTATGCGTGGCCACCGAGATCCGATAGAACAGATCCTCGCGGAACCGCCCCTCGGCGATGGCGCGTTGGAGATTCCGATTCGTGGCCGTCACCAACCGGAGGTGGACGTCGATCTCGCGTGTGCCGCCGAGTCGACGAA
Organism: uncultured Gemmatimonadaceae bacterium; assembly: GCA_964521385.1. Taxonomy (GTDB): domain Bacteria; phylum Gemmatimonadota; class Gemmatimonadetes; order Longimicrobiales; family Gaopeijiaceae; genus Gaopeijia. Next base: position 60,214 of record CAZFRU010000025.1, read on the forward strand.
ACTGCCGCGATTCGAGAAAGGAGAGCAGCTTGACCTGGAGCTCGAGCGGCAGCTCGCCGATTTCGTCGAGAAAGAGGGTGCCGCCGTCGGCCAGTTCGGCGAGACCGATCTTGTTCTGGCGGGCGTCGGTGAACGCTCCCTTCATGTATCCGAAGAGTTCGGCCTCGAGCAGTTGAGGCGGAAGCGCTGCGCAGTTCACCTCGACGAAGCGTCCGTGGTGTCCGGGGCCCGAGAAGTGGATCGCGCGCGCGGCCAGGTTCTTGCCGGTGCCGCTCTCTCCCAGCAGCAACACCGTGGTATGGGGCATCGCCGCCACGCGGTCGACGAACTCACGTGCTGCACGCATGAGCGCGTGCTCGCCCAGGAGGGCCGACGACGAAAACCGCTCCCGTTGGCGTGCGCGTGCCGAGCGGGCCTCTTCCAGGAGGGGGCGCTCCGCCAGCGCACGCCTCAGGAGTGTGGTGAGTTCCGTGACGTTGACGGGTTTCGTGATATATTCGTTGGCACCGGCCTTGAGTGCGTCGACTGCCGATTCCAGCTCCTCATCCGAGGTGAGCACGAAGATCGGCAGATCGGCGCTGTCCGCCCGCAGTGAGCGGGTGACCTCGATACCACTGAGGCCCGGAAGGTGCAGATCGGTGAGGACCGCGTCGGGTCGGGTCTCGGCGGTGGCCTCCAGGAACTCGTGCGGATCTTCGAAGATCCGCGTGCGAAATTCGCCCGCATGCCCCAGGTTGGCGCGGAGCAGTTCTGCAAACGTCGCATCATCATCGAGGATATAGACCTGTGGTGTCATCGACCGTTCTTCGGATTCTTCAATCGGATCGGGTGCGCCGGGGGCGGCCGCTCGGGGGAAAAGTAGCTGTATGGGTGAACTGACGCCTCCTCCTCCGCGGCCTGAGCCGGCCTTCATGCCGCGACTCCGTCGCATCTTCGCAGACGGACTGCCCGAGCGTCTCCAGCGCATGGAACGGGGGCTCGATGGAATCGCCTCCGATGTGGCCGTCGGGCGGGGGCCTTCACCCGCAGACCTGGAAGACCTCTTTCTCGCCTCGCATTCCCTCAAGGGCACGGGTCTCGGTTTCGGGGCCGAAGAGCTGGGAAGGCATGCCGGCGAACTCAGCCACCTGGCGCGAGAGTGGTCGTCCGACCAGCCTCCCACCCCCGATCAGATCACCGAGGCTCGCCAACTGCTCGAACGGATCCGCGCCGAGTGCGACGAGGTGATCGCGCGCGCCGACGCCGAGTCCGCCGCCCCCCCCCCGCCCCCCCCGGCGGGCGCTCCCCCCGGGGGGCGGAGGCCCCCGGGGCCTCCGCCGGGGGCCCCGGGGGAGGGGTGGAGCGCGCCCCGGCCCCCCCCCCC
>CAZFRU010000026.1:0-61424 GCA_964521385.1 uncultured Gemmatimonadaceae bacterium
GTCGCCTGAGGCATCGGTCGATCCGTCGCGCTGGCGCCCGTCCTGGCAGGCTCAGACACTGCGGATGGTTCATGAGACGGACCCGGGCCATTGCCCTCGGCCGCCAGGGCACACGACGTAACCGTCTGTGAGATCGTGAGGTCGGTCAGCCGACGGCGGCGAGCGAGTTCGAACCGTGCCGCATCCATGACGTTGCGGTGCAGGCCTTCCCAGTATCGGGGCCGCCTGGCAGCCGGATCGAGTCGCGTGAAGACCCCGCGCAGTTCGGCGTCCTGGCTCTCGTCATCGTGCCCATGTTGATTCATGGTTCGGTCCCTCATGCCTCAGTTGATTCCAGTGCCTCGCCCAGCAAGGCACGCAGCGCCTTGCGGGCGAAGTGCAGGTGGGATCGGACCGTACCCGACGGAAGGTCGAGACGCTCGGCGATCTCACGGTGTTTCCAACCTTCGAGGTCGTGCAGCAACACGATCTCACGTTGGATCGGCGGCAAGGTGTTCAACGCCTCCTGCAGCTGATCCTGCAACTCGACCCGCTCCGTTACCTGCTCCGGTGTGGGACCTCGTCCCGACGCATCGGGCGGCAGGGGCTCCACCGACCGGAGCGACTCCCTGCGCACCAGATTCCGGGATCGATTGCGGACAATGGTCAACAACCAACCGGCAAACCTGGCCGGATCCCGGCACTCGTCGAGACGTTTCAACGCCACGAGAAACGACTCCTGTGCAGCGTCTTCAGCATCCTCATGGCGCCCGGTCACCGACAGGGCCACCACATAGGCTGGCTTCATATAGCGCTTCACGAGTGCTCCGTATGCAGCCTCATCGCCGATGCGGGCCCGGCGAACGAGAGTCTCGTCACTGGGATCGTGATTCGCCGTCATGAAGACACGGTAGGGGGAAAGGGTGTTGAGCCGGAGGGAGGCCCCGGGTTGGGCGACGCTTGAATCTAGAGTGTCGTGACCATGCTCCGTAGGTCCCCTCCGGCTCCTCTCCCTCAGGGCAGACGCCATCTTCCGGGCCGGACTGCCCCGGAGCGGGGGGTCGGCCCCACCCAATGCCGTCGGGCGTCGGGAGCCGCGCGCATCCGCCCGCCGCGAGGAGCACGCCAGCCGCCGGCACCCCCTCTCGAAGCCCGGGGCGACATGCCCGGGTGTCCAGCGCCCGGGGTGCGTCCGGCGCCGACTCGGGCCTGGCTCCCCTGTCTTCGGCCGTCCCGGGCGAGAGCCTGACGCTGGAGCGGGGTCACCGCCGCCTCGAACCGGGCCTGCAGCGGCGAGCGAATCGTGTCGAAGCGCGCCATGAGGGCGCGCTGGCGATCCCGCTGTTCGGTCATGCGAGCACGTGCCTCGGCACGGTCTGCCGCACCCTCACCCGATCCCTCACGCAAAGCCTGCATTTCCGCGCGAAAGGATCCGAAGGCCGACTCGATCTCCGTGCGCAGCGCCTCGAGTTCGGCGACCTGCCCCTCCGTCAGTCCGAGTTCGTCTCGGCGTTCGAGCGACGCCTCGACCTGCCGTTCCAGCATCGTACCCGGCTGGACCATCCTCCCTCTCTGGCCTGCGGCCGGTGATCCGACCAACATCAATGCGGCTGCAACCGCGATCGTGCGACCACGCATATGGCTACCCTCCTGCTCGATGTCTTCCCGTCCCCGATCAGATGTTGTCGGGGTACCGATTCGATGCATCGAAGGGTGGATTCGTTAAGGCCCCCCCACGGCGGCGGCCCACCACGACGGGGGCCCACCACGAAGACGGCCCGCCGCGTCACACGCGGCGGGCCGTGAACCCACAAGACGACAGGAGGCCGCGCTCAGGCGGCGCCCTGTGTCCGACCATACGGGAGCGTGGGGGTCGGGCGCACCTTGCCTCCCCAGATAAAGGCAGAGATGCGGGGGTCACGGACTTCGGAGCCCCGCTGACCACCCGTGATCACGATTCCCGGTAACGGCTCGCGGCAACGACCTTCGCCTTCGTTGGTTCCCCGCCCCTTCTTCTTCGTCGTCGTCATGATATTCCATCTCCTGCCGAACGCAGGATTCCAGGGACACGTCTCTGGCGTCGGAGAGTCCGACGTCATCTGTTTCCAGAGCACGGCACGTGCCACGACCGATCACGCCCCAATTCCGGGCGAATCGGGGTAGGGAGACGGCACACGTGTCGTCGATCCAACACGGCATGCGTGTCGAAAGTACACGCACGCACCGCACGCACAGGCAGCGCTTCAGCCCACAGCGGGGTTCAGTCCCGGCTGCGGCGGCGGGCGGAGCGAGCAGGCTCGCGCGCGGGTCGGCCCGCCTCGCTCGGGGGTCGGAGGGGACGCGCCTGCGCGAGCAGGCCATCGAGGTGGTGGTCGGTGAGGGCGTCGAGGGTGCGCGCGACGGCCAACACCTCGAGCGGGGGTTGCTCCCCACCGTCGGGGGCCGGGGATCCCGGCTTGAAGATCAGGAGGAGGAGAGGGGCATGGGGCTCCCCGCGTAGACCCGTCCGACTGCGCCCACCGACTTCGACCCGCCACGGGGTTCCGTCCAGATCGACGAATTCCCGGAAGGGTGTGGGTGCATCGGGGTGATCGGTCGGATCGCCGGGCACCCCCACGCGCACCGGCGTGGGCCGGTCTCCCCGCCCCGCACGGGCCGGTGTGGGTCTCCGCGGCTCCTCGGCGCCCTCGGGGCGCTCGCTCATGGGGTCGGGGGGGGTCGTCGAAGCGCACATGCATCGTATACTAAGCGTGTTCGTCCCCCGACGCCCCCTCTTCGTCTCGTCCCCGACGACTCCAACCGCGCGAAGGCCCATGCAGCCTGCTCCCTCACTCGACGTGCTGTTCCGTCCCTCGTCCATCGCCGTCATCGGCGCGAGTCGCCGCTCGGGCACCATCGGCTACCAGATCGTCGACAACCTGCTGCGACACGGATTCCAGGGGGTGTTGCATCCGGTCAATCCATCTGCAACGGCGATCCATGGAGTGCGCGCCTACCCGAGCGTCACCGCGATTCCGGGCGGCGTCGAGCTCGCGGTGGTGGTGGTGCCCAAGGAGCACGTGGCGGCGGTGGTGGAGGACTGCGGGAGGGCAGGCGTGAAGGGTGTCGTGGTGATCTCGGCAGGATTCCGGGAGATCGGGGGCGCCGGGGTTGAGCGCGAAGACGCTCTCCTGGCGCAGATACGAAGGTTCGGCATGCGACTGGTCGGTCCGAATTGCATGGGACTCCTGAACACCGAACCGGGGGTGTCGATGAACGCCACCTTCGCACCGAACATGCCCCCCCCTGGCCACATGAGCTTCCTGAGCCAATCGGGAGCTCTGGGCGTGACGATTCTCGACTATGCGGCTGAATACGGGATCGGCATCCACCACTTCGTGTCGGTGGGCAACAAGCCCGACGTGAGTGGCAACGACCTGCTCGAGTACTGGGAAGGCGATCCCGGGACCAAGGTGATCTTGATGTATCTCGAGAACTTCGGAAACCCGCGGCGCTTCACGCGGATCGCCCGGCGGGTCACACGGTCGAAGCCCGTGGTGATCGTGAAATCGGGGCGCACCGGCGCCGGCGCCCGGGCCGCGTCGTCGCACACCGGAGCGCTGGCCGGAGCCGACATCGCCACCGACGCGCTGCTGGCCCAGTGCGGGGTGCTCAGGGCCGACACCGTCGAGGAGCTCTTCGACATCGCCATGGCCTTCGAGGCCCAGCCGATGCCCCGGGGAAACCGGGTGGCGATCGTCACCAACGCCGGTGGGCCCGGCATCATCATCGCCGACGCCTGCGAGGCGGCCGGGCTCGACGTGGCCACGCTGTCTGCCGAGACCCGGGGGATTCTCGAAGACCTCCTGCCGGAAGAGGCGTCGGTGCGGAATCCGGTCGACATGGTCGCCTCGGCCACGGCCGAACGGTACCGCGACGTGCTCGACGCCGTGCTGGCCGATCCCGGCATCGACGCGGCGATCGCCGCCTTCGTCCCCCCGCTCGGGATCCGACAGATCGATGTGGCGACCCACATCGTCGATGCCAACTCACGGCATCGCGACAAACCGCTGCTGGCTGTGCTCATGGGCCGCGACGGCCTGCCCGAAGGCAAGGCCCAGCTGCAGCAGGCCGGAATTCCGGCCTACATCTTCCCCGAATCGGCGGCACGCGCCCTGGCGGCCATGTACCGGCACAGCACCTGGCTGGCCCGGCCGCTCGTCGACCCGACCCGCTTCGAGGTCGATGGGCCGCAGGTTGCCCATCTGCTGGACGCCGCACAGGCCGCAGGGCGCAGCGGACTCCTCGAACATGAAGCACTGGCCGCCCTTCAGGCCTACGGAATTCCGGTGGTCGAGCACCGGGTGGTAGCCACGGCCGAGGACGCCGCTCGGGCGGCCGACGCCCTGGGGTATCCGGTGGTGTTGAAGGTTCTCTCGGCCCAGATCATCCACAAGACCGATGTCGGCGCGGTCCGGCTCGATCTGGGGAGTGCGTCGGAGGTGAGCGAAGCGGCCCGGGACATCCTCGCGCGCGTGTCGGCGATCGACGGCGCCGAGATCGACGGATTCCTGGTGGAGCGGTTCGAGCAGGGCGGTAGGGAGACGATCGTCGGAGTAAGCACCGACCCCGGATTCGGACCGGTGGTGATGTTCGGTCTGGGCGGTGTGTACGTCGAGGTGCTGTCGGATGTGGCCTTCCGGATCCAACCGGTCTCGGCCCAGGACGCCCGCGAGATGGTGGGCTCGATCAGGGGGCGGAGACTCCTCGAGGGGCTGCGAGGCGAGCCTCCCGTCGACCGCGATGCGATCGTCGATGTGATCCAGCGCGTATCGCAGATGGTGGGCGACCACCCCCGCATCGCGGAACTCGACGTGAACCCCCTCCTGGCTCGACCGGACGGGGTCGTGGCGCTCGACGCCCGCATCCGTTTCTGAGGCCACACCCGGCGTCTCCAGGACGCTCGCTCCCGCACCAGGCGGGGCGGACCCGATCCCGGCAAGGTTTTCCGTCGGGTAGGAACGCGCCGGTCACATGGGGAAGTCCGGCCCCGATACACCGAACGTGCCACGCCCATAACACGTTGTGCAGCCAGACATTATGAAATAGCGACCGGGCTTGGCACCTCCGGCACGATGGTTGCGAATCTCTGGGGCGAACTTCCACGCTTCGGAGGACCTTTCATGACGTACACATCGCGAACCGGCGCCCGCCACCCGACCCGTGGCTTCACGATCGCAGAGGTCGTAGTGGTCATGGCACTGCTCGGGATCATTCTGGGCATCGCGGTCCCGAAGATCGACGTGGCTCGGTTCCGTCTCAACGGCGAGGTACAGAGCCTCGCCCTGATGATGAACTCGGCCCAACGTCTCGCGGTTCTGCGACAGTACGACATCATCCTCGCCTTCGATACCGACGGACGGCGCATCCGCTTGCACCATGACTCGAACAACGACGGTGCGCTCGATACCTCCGAAGATGTGCGTTTCATCGTCCTCGAAGACGAGGTGGTGTTCGATCGTGGGGGTGCGTCGGCTCTGGTGTCCGGACCCTCGGACGTGACGTTCACGGAAACACAGGGCGGGCTTCCGGCCCTCACCTTTCGCCGCAACGGCAGCGCCAGCGAGACCGGCGTGATCTATCTCACCTCCCTGCGAGCATCGCGAATCGCCGGGCACGCGATCGACACACGTGCCATCGAGATCGAGCGCTCGACGGGGCAGGTCACCTGCATGTCGTACCGAACCTCGAGCTGGGAGATCGGATGTTGACTGAGACGCAGCCCCCACGCAGAGCGCAGCGGGGCTTTACCATGGTAGAGGTCACCATCGCCCTGGTGATTCTCAGCGTCGCCGTCCTGGGGATGGCGGCCTCGGCCGGTGTGCTCGGGCGCTACTCGGCCGACGCCGAGGTCCGTGCCCTCGCCATGCAGGCGGTCCAGGACCGGATCTCCCTGGTCAAGGTCGACCCCCGCTACGGCGAACTCGAAACGCTCTACGCGGGATCGGAGTCGAACCTGCCGGGACTGGACGGATTCACTCGCACGACCACGGTGACGCGGGTCAAACAGGCCGTCTCTGGCGGCGGCACTCTCGACTACAAGGTCGTGGACGTGGTGATCTCCGGCAGCAAGCTCGCCCAGCCTCTGTCCAGGCGCTTCACTGTGGGGGCCCCATGAACACCGCAAGGAACACAGCCATGGCTACTCGGACGCACGACCCCCGCCGGGGAATGACGCTGATCGAACTGCTGGTGGTGATCATGGTCTTCGGCATCGTCGTCGCCGGCGCCCTCTCGTTCATGAGCACCCAGAACACGGCCTTCACCGACGGCTCGAACCGCCTCGGCGCCCTGCGGAACCTGCGCTACGCAGTCGGGGCTCTCGAAACCGACCTGACCACCGCCGGCACCAATGTGGCCCAGGGACAACCCTCCGTGGTCTACGCCAGCGACGACGTGTTCGCCTTCACCGCCGACTACACGAGCAACCTGAGCGGGGACGTGAGCGCGGTCTACGTCGATCCCAGTGCGCCGTCGACCATCGTCTCGGCGCCCCAATCGGCCATCTCGATTCCGGGAACGGGGTGGAGCTGGCCTGACACGACCTATCAGACGAGCGGAGTCAACAGCCCCGCCGAGTTGATCGTGTTCTTCTTCGCGCCCGATTCCAGCACCGACCGGACCGACGACTACCACCTCTACCGCTCGGTGAACGGCACCACTCCCGAGCTGGTGGCTCGCTCGCTGTTGAAGGACGCCGGCAAGCCGTTCTTCCAGTACAACCGCAAGACCTTCGACAACACCGGGGCAAGCTTCCTCACACCCATCCCGGACACCCTGCTGCCGCTCAAGCATACGGTGAAGATCCACTCTAGCGCAGCCGACACGGCCCAGTTTGCGGTGATCGACTCGATCAAGACGGTCCGTGTCAACGTGGCCTCGTACAACCTGCGGGAGACCGCGGGTGGTCCTCCCGAGGCGACGCTCAACCGGTTGATCGACCTGCCCAACACCGGCTTCGGCGTGCTCCTCACCTGTGGAGACGAGCCGATCCTCGGCGTGGGGATCAACGCGACCTTCGAGCTCCAGCCCGACGGCGAACCCGCTGTACGACTGAACTGGATGGCCGCCACCGATGAGTACATCGGCGAGGGCGACATCATTCGCTACGTGCTGTGGAAACGCGTCAATGGAGCCGCCTGGGGCGAACCGTTCCTAAGCATTCCGGCCGGCGCGGCCAGCTACACCTGGCTCGATACCGCCGTCGCAACAGGGCAGTCGGTGCAATACGCACTCGCCGCCCAGGACTGCACGCCCTCCATCTCACCCCGCACGATCGGCTCGATCGTGCTGATTCCCTGAGGAGGCGGCCATGAAACAGCCCCTTCACAGCGCACCGGAGTCTACCATGAATCGGCCGACCGAATCCCGCGGCTTTGCCCTCATGACCGTCATGCTGGTCATGCTCGTCGCCGCAGCGCTGGCCACCAGCGCCGTGATGATGGGATCCAATCACATCCTCGCGAACCGGTATCTCGAGCGCTCCTCGATGCTCGAAGATCTCGCCGAAGAAGGCCTCGAGATCGGCCGCGCGGTGATCAACTCGAACAAGTCGCTCTATCCTGACAGCGGGTACGCCACGCTGGTGAGCAACGGCGCGGTCCGCGACGGCGAAGGCAATGTGATTCCCAACGTGACGCGCTCGATCTACACCGGGCCCACCGGGGCGACGTCGGGTCAGTACGGTGTGTTCGGCAGCATCGTCTCAGTGGTCGAAGATCCGTCGGGTGGCGTCGCGATCCGACGTGCCCAGGTCTATCAGGAGAGCTTCGCCCGCTACGCATACTTCACCGATTTCGAGCCGTCGAACATCTCGTTCGGTGGCGGCGACCAGATCTTCGGACCCGTGCACACCAACGACTACCTGAAGATCTATGCGTCGGGTGCGACCTTCCACGGCGAGACACGCACCGCCAAGACCGTTTCGGGGGCGTCCTACGGCACCTTCAAGAAGGGCTACGAAGAGTACGTGTCACGCATCGACATGCCCCAGACCGCCGAGCTCACCAAGCTCAAGGCGCAGGCCCAGGCCGGCAGCATGCAGTTCCAGGGCGGCACGAGCAGTGCGTACGGCGAGAGCACCTTCCGTCTGCAGTTCGTCGCGGTCGACCTCAATGGCGACGGCGACACCACCGACGACAACGAAGGCTTCATCATGGCCTATTCGGGCGGCGACTATCGCTGGGTCACCGCTGAGATCCCCTCGGCCGGGTTCGACGATTCGCCCAACTGCGGCGACTACCACGGCGGCGTGTTCCAGTCGGCGCTCGACCATCCGGACAGCGGTCACAGCTGGCTGAGCGCGCTGACGGCCTCGACCCGGCGATGCTTTCTCGGTGGAGACCCGGAACTGACCGGCGGCATCTTCACGCCCGTGTCGCCGGGAGGTCGCGGACAGTGGATCAAGTGGAACGGTCCGGTCAGCCCCGCGCTGGTCGCCGCAGTGGGCGCGACGGTCGCCGACTACCTCCACCCCATCAACCGTCCCCTGAATCCTGCCTTCAAAGGGGTGATCCACGTCGACGGCAAGGTCGCCATCTCGGGCACGCTGCGCGGCCGTGTCACGCTGGCCGCCACCGACCAGATCATCATCGCCGACGACGTCGTCTACTCCGTCGACCCCGGATCGGGCACCTGCACAGACATGTTGGGGTTGTTCTCGGGCAACGACATCATCGTGGCCGACAACACGATCAATGCACCTCAGCGACCGGCCAGCGGCTGGTCGTACCGCACCTACGACGACACCCAGGACGAGTTCGTGCACGCCATCGTGCTCGCCCTCGACATCTTCACCGTCGAGAACTACAACTCGGGGTCGGGGAGCGCCGAGGACTGCGAGTCGACCAACTGGGGGCGTGGCTGTCTCTACCTGACCGGGGGTATCATTCAGAGGACTCGTGGCGCCGTAGGAACCACGGCGGGCACCGGCTACCTCAAGCGCTACTCGTACGACACCTGTGGCGCGACAGACCCGCCGCCGTATTTCCCGACCACCGGACACTTCACGAAGGCGCAGATCTACAACGTCGATCCCGTGGGATTCGTGGTCGCGGATTACTTCGCGCGGCTCAGCTCGAATTGACCGCAGGGCCCCGTTCGGGTCCACGGTCGCAGCGGCCTCGGTGGACCGGAGATGGGAGAACCCGAATGGCGCGACATGACGATATGCCGGAGGATCAGTTGCGCGAGGAGCTCGTCTCCTTCGCGCGACTGATCCTCCTGTTGGACCGGAAAGATGCGCTGCTGGATCGATCCGCATCACTTCTGCGCCTCCTGGGCGATCTGCGACGCATGGTCTTCGCGTACGAGGTTCGTGTGACCAACCACGAGGGGCCCCCGAAACCCCGCCGCCCCGGGGTGCCCGGTCGGCTCCCCGCGGCAACCGAAGACCCGTCGCTGCGCATCGTCCGCGAGGCCCTCGAGCGGGAACAGGAGTTGCTACAGGAACTGGGTGGAGAGACCTTCGACGAACCGAACCCGAGCGACGAACCCTGATGCTGACGGAGCCCCCCAATCCGATGACGCTCGATGACCCAACCGAGGCGCGCCGGGAGTATGCCCAACTGCTTCGGTTGCACGAGCGGCTGCACACTCAGTTGCGCAGGGTGCGGGACGAACTCGACACCCCCGAGCTCGCCCAACTGCTGCGCGAGATCCGGACGCGCACGGGCTCGTCCCCCCGTGAAGCGATGGTCGAGGTCAAGTCGTCTGTCGAAGAGGCGCTTCGTACTCTCTCCGTGGCCGCCTCCGACGCCCACGCGATCCTCACCTACGAAGGCGACGAACCCGAGATCGAGGGGATTCCCCATCTGCCGCGCGCTCTAGCGCGTTTTCTGGCCGAGCGCACCCGCCTCGAGGGGTTCGAGTACCGGGTACTTCAGGACGAGGTTCGGGGCTGGGTGATACGGTGGAAGGAACACACCAGCGATGGTCGCATTCGGGGATTCGGGCAGTTCTACGAGCGCCCGTACGCCTGGATCGACGACTGAGGCACGACCCCGCCCGAGGCCATGCTCACAGCAGCAGGATCCACGCGATGATCGCGATCCAGACCACCGCGATCACGCCCAGGATGATCCACTCCAGCATGCTCGCCCGTTGTTTGCCGCGCGCTCCGTGGAACCACCCCACCACCACGGCCGCAGCAAATCCACAGGCAACGGACGCAAGGGCCAGCCGAAAGGCGATCTCCGGGAGCAATCCCCGATCGACCAGCATGTCCACCCCCTGCAGCACGATCCCACTGGCCACCACCGCGCCCCCCGCGATATGGGGCACGCGGCGTTTGATGATGGCATGGAGATCGACCGACCCGTCGTCCGCCGCCGTGGAATTCGACTCGGCGCTCTCGCTTCCCTGAAGGATCCGTGCGACGTCGGCGGCCCCCGGACGCCGCTTCGGCTCCTTGTTCAGGCAGCGACGTAACAGGTCGGCGAAGGCCGGGTCGACATCAGGGCGCAGTGCCCGGAGATCAGCCGGCTCTTTGGTCAGGTGGGCCTGGATCAGATCGGCGTTGGTTTTCGCAGAGTAGGGACCCTGCCCGGTCAGGAGCTCGTAGCCGGTGATTCCGAAGGCATACATGTCGGAGAGCTCGGTGAGGTCCTGATCGAGCAGCTGTTCGGGGGCGAGATAGTGAAAGTCGCCCACCATCTGCCCGGTCTGGGTCAGGCGGGCGGTGTCGCCCCCACCCGCGTCCTGCAGCGCCGCGATGCCGAAGTCCGACAACAGCGCCTCGTCACGCTCGGTGTCCCACAGCACGTTGGCCGGTCTCACGTCGCGATGGATGATCCCCCGGGAGTGGGCGGCGGCGAGGGCCGACGCGACCTGTGCCAGCGCCCGCCGCGCGGTGGCCACGTCGAGCCGGCCTTCGGCCGCGATGCGCTCTTCCATGGTGCGCCCCTTCACGTATCGCATGACGAGGTAGGGCGTCTCGTCCGGCAGGCGACCGTTGCGGTAGACCTGCACCACGTGCGGGTGCACCAGAGATGCCGACGCCCGCGCCTCACGCTCGAACCGCTTGCGTGCCGTCTCGTCGCGGGCTCGTCCCGGGCGCAGGATCTTTATGGCCACGAGACGTCCGAGTCCCCGATCGCGGCCCAGGTACACCGTCGCCATGGCGCCCTCACCGAGTCGGCTCTTGATCTCGTAGTCGGAGCCCAGGGCATCCTGGACGTCGTCGAGGTCGCGCTCGGCCCCGGAGTCCGGGGAGGCAGAGGCCACTAGGGCTGTCCCACCGCACCGCCCAGTGCCAACACCGTCTCTTCGCCGTAGAACATCCCGATCCAACGCGCCTGGACCTCCGTCACGCGCCGTACCGCCCAGACGAGGTGCACGTAGTCCGGCTCGCTGGGGGTCGTGAGCAGGCTCAGCCCCACCTCGGCGGGCGTGTGGTTGCCTTTCCGGTTGTTGCAGGGCGAACAGGCGGTCACGACGTTGTCCCACGTGTTCCCGCCTCCGCGGGAACGGGGCAGAACGTGATCACGGGTCAGGAACTGACGCCCCCGCAGGCGGCTGCGATGGCGACCGCAGTACTGGCAGGAATAATCGTCTCGGGCGAAGAGGAAGGTGTTGGTCACCTGGCGACGGAACCGGCGTGGCACATGCACGTAGCGCACGAGGCGGATCACCGTGGGACACGGCACCGTAGCTCGCTCCGAACGAAAAGCGCGGTCCGAATCGACCTCCAGGATCTCGGCCTTGCGATCGAGCACGAGACGGATCGCACGCCGGGTGGGAACCAGCGTGAGGGGCTCGTACGAGGCGTTGAGAGCGAGACAACCCATCGGGGGCACCGTGCAGGAGGCGAATCTCGTAAGCTATGGGCCGTTTCGACGACCGGCAATGTCGCCCTGGGTCCTCCGGCTGCCCGGTGGGGCGCAACTCCGTCGATCCCCCCGGCAACCACTCACAGCAGAGCCACCGGATCGCGGTCCAGGGCAACACGGACGTCGTGTCCCTTCGGCTGGAATCCCCGGACGAAGGCCCTGCACAGGCGCCCGAGATCGGCCGCCCGCGCCGAACGCAGCAGAAAATGCCAACGCCAACGACCGTGCAGGCGCTCGATGGGAGCCGGGGCCGGCCCGACGAGCGCCACTGCCGTGCCCCTTCCCAGTCGGGCCCGGATCCACCGGGTGGCCGCCTCGGCCTGATCGGCCGCCAGGCGATCGTCCGGACTGCTGATGACGACGTTGGCCATCCGTACATGCGGCGGATACGGCGGGTTGAGCCGCTCTTCGAGTTCGCGCCGGGCGAAGCCCCCGAAGTCGTGGCTGAGCGCGGCCTGGAGGGCATAGTGCTCGGGGAGCGAGGTCTGGATGAGCACTTCGCCACCCAGTTCGCCCCGGCCCGCACGCCCCGCCACCTGACTGAGCAGTTGGAAGGTGCGCTCGCTCGCGCGGAAGTCGGGCAGGTGAATGCCGACGTCGGCATTGACCACCCCCACCAGCGTCACCCGCGGAAAATCGAGACCCTTGGCGATCATCTGTGTGCCCAGCAGGATATCGACCTCTCCTCGCTCGACACGTCCCAGGATCTCGTGGTGCGACCACTTGCCCGAGGTCGTGTCGACGTCCATGCGGGCAACCCGGGCAGCGGGAAACGACTCGACGACCACCCGCTCGACCTGCTCCGTGCCGAGTCCGCGAAAGGAGAGATCGTCCGAGCCGCAGCGGTGACAGCGGGTCGGGGCTGCGTCTTCGAATCGGCAATGGTGGCAGACGATACGGCCCGTACGCCGGTGATAGGTGAGTGAGATCGAGCAGTTGGGACACTGGCGCACATCCCCGCATTCCCGGCACTGCACGAAGGAGGCATAGCCGCGACGGTTGAGGAGCAGGATCGCCTGCTCACGCCGCTCCAGTCGCAGCTGGACCGCGGCGATCAGGCGTTCGCTCAAGACCAGCCCAGCCTCGGATGGCGAGCGGCCGCCGGGGGACGAGGGGCCCTTGCGTCGTTCTTCCCGCAAATCGATCAGATGGACGGGAGGCAGGGGCCGACCCGCGACCCGTCGAGGCAGCGAGACACGTACGAACTTGCCCCGGGCGGCGTTCGACCAGCTCTCCAGCGAGGGGGTGGCGCTGCCGAGCACACAGGCCGCACCCGCCATGGCGGCGCGCACGACGGCCAGATCCCGAGCGTGGTAACGGGGTGACTCCGACTGCTTGTACGATCCATCGTGCTCTTCGTCGACCACGATGACGCCCAGATCAGCCACCGGAGCGAACAGCGCCGAACGGGCCCCCACCGCTACCGTCTTCTCGCCACGCCTGAGTTGTCGCCACGCGTCATAGCGCTCGCCGTCCGACAGCGCCGAATGCAGCACGGCGACCTGGTCTCCGAACCACGATCGAAACCGCGTCACGGTCTGGGGCGTGAGCGAGATCTCGGGCACCAGCACGATGGCTCCCCGCCCCGCCGCCAGGACGTCCTTGAGCAGCTCGATGTACACGCGTGTCTTTCCCGACCCCGTGACACCGTGTAGCAGAACCGGCCGGGGCGCCTCTTTGGCCGCCTCTTCACGGAGCACCTCCAGGGCGCCCACCTGATCGGGGGTCAGGGCGTGGGCCACCGGCACCCGGTCGGAGCCGGCGGCGAACGGGTCGCGCACCACCTCTTCGTCGCACACCTCGACGAGCCCCTTGGCCTCGAGGCCGGCGATGACCGAGCGAGAGAATCCGCCCTGGGAGCCGAGGTGCGCCAGCTCGAGGCTGCCCCCCGCATCTTCGAGCGCGGCGTACGCCTCGAGTTGCCGAGTGGCGCGGCCGAACACCTCGTCGCGGTGTGCCAGATCGGGCAGCTCACGCACCACGCGCACCACGCGGCGGGTCCTGGCGCGTGCGTCTCGGGGGGGCACGATGGTGTGCTCGAGCACGCCTGCCACCTGAAGCGCCCGGATCTCAGGCCAGATCGATCCCATATCGAGCTGCTTGCGGAGCGTCGCCACCCGATGTGCCTTCGGTTCGCCCGCACCACCGAGCGCAGCGACCAGGCGGTGCACCCGTGGGGATGCTTCGGGCGGGGGTGGCGCGACCAGTGTGATGTAGTCGCGTGATACGTCGGTGAGCACCGAGGGCTGGGTCGTCGCCAGCACGATGCCCAGGGGGGCTGCGTAGTAGGCCGCCATCCAGCGGCACAGTTCGAGCAGGTCGCTTTGCACCGTCGGCGAGGTGTCGAGCACGTCGAGCACCGCCCGCAGCCGGGAGACGCCCTCGGCCGAGCCCTCACCCACCACCCAGCCGATGCGCTCCTGACGCCTGAACGGCACTCGCACCCGCGTGCCGGGGGTGGGCATGGGGGTGCCGTCGTCGAGCGCGTAGGTGAAGGTCCCATGGATCGGGACCGGAAGCGCCACCGCCACCAGGGCGCGATCGGCCCCGGGAGTCCCGCGACGGGTCACACGTCGAGGACGATCAGATCGGTCTGCGGCTCGCCCGGTGTGACCTCCGGCCCGTCGAGGCCGAAATGGACGTTGATCTCACTGCGCAAGCCGACGTCGTCGGGCAGATAGATCCCGGGCTCGATCGAGAACCCGACCCCCGGGATGATCCGCCGGGTGTCACGGGTCTCGAGGTTGTCGAGATTGGGGCCGCTGCCGTGGAGCTTGCGGTCGATGGAATGACCCGTGCGGTGAATGAAGAACTCGCCATAGCCCGCGTCGACGATCACCTGCCGACAGACGTCGTCGACCTCGTAGCCCATCACGGGCTCGTCCCGCGTCGCCCGCTCCCGCAGCAACGCCACACCCGCATCGCGACTCTCGCGCACGATGGTCCAGAGATCGACGATGCGGTCGGGCGGCTGCGTGCCCAGGTAGCCCATCCAGGTCTGGTCTGCCGAGACGGCGTCGTCCGAGGATCGACCCCACAGGTCCACCAGGAGGGGGGTGTCCCGGGTCAGCAGCTCTCCGTCACCCTCGGGCGCGTAGTGGGGGTCGGCCGCCCGGGGTCCGATGGCCACGTGCGTGTCGGCGTCGAGGGTCACGCCGCCCCGTGCCAGGCGCTCGAGAATCCAGGCCGTGAGCGATCCTTCGGTGGGCTCCTCTCCGGCCCGCAACGCGCGAGCCGCTTCGTCGAAGGCCCCCCGCCCCACCGCCGCCACCACCTCGGCCGACCGACGATGGTCGACGAGTTGGGCGGCGCTCCATGCCGAGAAGAAGCGACTGATCAGGTCGCCCGAACTGACGGGCTCGACCCCGGCGCCCCGGAGCAACTCGACGGTACCCGCCGACACCAGATCGACGGTGGGGACGGCGGCACCGGGCGAATACTCGAGGGCCACTCGTCGCATCCCCCCCACCAGCTCGGCCAGCTTCGACTCCATCTCACGCCAGCCGGCGTAGTGCTCCGAGTCCCAGGGCCAATGCCGCCACGCCGATCCCTCGATGGCGTGGATCAGCGCGCGGGGGCGTCCGCTACGTGGAATCAGCGCGTACATGCGGCGGGTCGTCCACCCGGCCCCCAGGAGCTCGGCCGAGATCCAGTTCTGGCCCCGGAACTCGTACAACATCCAGGCATCGAGATCCTGCTCGACCAGCGCCTCCTGCACGCGAGCGACGCCTTCTTCGGTGATGAGCAGCGCGGGTTCGTTCATTTCGATTCAGGGCTGAAAAGGGGAAGACCCCGGGTACTCCCGGAGTCGCGGGCGAGCGTGTTCGGATCGGGCATGTTCGGTTCGGACCTGCTCTCGGGTGCGGCCTCGGGCGTGCTCTCGGGTGCGGGCTCGGGCGTGCTCTCGGACGCAGCCTCGGGGGCCGGTGCGGGCGAAGCCTCGGGGGCGGCCTCGGGGGCGGCCTCAGGCGCTACGTCGGCCTCTGCGGTCGGGGTCGCGCCGTCGTCCTGCCCACTTGCGGGAGAGACCGCCTTCACCCCCTTCAGCAGGTCGAGACCCAGGATCCGCTCGCGGGTGAGGAGGCGATGCAACTCCCGCTCCCGTTCCAGGACGGTGCGCACCCCGGTCCACCCCCAGCGCCCCCACGCACGTCGCAGAATGCCGATCTTCTCACCGAGGGAAAAGAGCTCGGCAAAATCCGGGAACGGCTTCACTCCTCCCGGCCGGAAGGCGGTATCGGGATCAGCCCAATCCTCGGTATGCAACTCGCCGACTCCGGCCTCGCGCAACAAGCGCTTCCACTCCACCAGCATCAGCGGTCGCACCCCAAGATGCGCGCTCAGCAGCTGGCGGCGCCGGGGCTCGACCGGCGCGAGCCAGACGAGTTGCACGAGCACCACGGTGCCGCCGGGGCGGGTCACGCGCACGAGTTCCTGGACGGCGGCCGCAGGGTCGGCGCTCGCCGTCATGCCCACTTCGCCCACCACCACGTCGAAGATCTCGTCGCGGTAGGGTAGGCGATCCGACGGGGCCCGCTGGATCTGGATCCGGGTTCCCAGATCGAGATCCCGTAGCCGGTCGACCCCACCGGCCACGAGGGCGGCGTCGGCTTCGATCCCCGACCCGTGCACACCGAACTCCCGCACGAAGTACTCGAGGGTGACGCCGTTGCCGCACCCGACATCGAGTACCTCCATTCCTTCGCGCATACCGGTGAGCACCGCGATCTGGCGATACAGCGCCTCGCCCCCCGGCGGGAACAGCCGACGGGGGCTCAGTCGCACCAGATCCAGCATGGACGGCGCGCCGGAAGACACCATTCCGGCCCTGGAAGACGTCGTCACACCCGACTCAGAAGAAGGTGGCCTCTTCTTCGGTGTCCAGCTCTTTCAATGCCTCGCGTAGGCGGGCCTCCTCTTCGTCGGAGAGCGGACCCTCGGACCTCTGCAACTGCGGAGCGTTCGAGCGCATCTTGCGCAGCGCCACCACGACCAGCCCCAACCCCAGCAACACCCCGAGGGGTGGGATCATCCAGGCGAGCACGAGCGACGCTCCCGAGCGGCGAGGCATCGCCAGCCAGTGCTCCCCGTGATTGGCGAGCACCCACTCGACCAGGCGATCGGAGTCCCACCCATCTTCGGCACGGGTCTGGAGGCTGTCACGTAGCGCCGCACCCCCGGGCGAAGGACACACCTCGAGCATCAGCCCCGGGCAATACGGCGACTTGAGCTGGTCGATGGCCTTTTGCGCCTCGGGATTCCGCGGTGCGGGGCCCTCACCCGGAGGGGGCACCTCGTTCTGCGACTGCCCGGCGAGGGCCAGCGGGGCCAAAGCCAGGGGTGACAGGGCGAGGAGCGCAGGCAAGACCACGAGACGGGCCACATAGAGGGCTCGGATATTCATATCGTTCAGCCTCCGGTCGGATCCGGTTGCAGAAGGGAACGCGGGTTCTACCCTTCGTCGGCCGGGAGGGTCGGATCGCTCTGCGCAACCCCGGCCAGGGCCCGGATCACGGCCACCGCGGCCAGTCCGGTCCTACGAGGATCGTAGCCCCCTTCGAGCATCGCCACCAGTCGGGAATCGCCCATGGTCGCCGCCCGCTCCATCACCAGGCGGGTCATGCCATGAAAGTCCTCGGGCTCGAGCAAGAGCCCCCCGAGCGGATCTCCGGCCAGGGCGTCGAAGCCCGCCGAAACGAGGACGAAATCGGGGCGGGCAACCGCAAACGCCCGCTCGAGCGCCTCTTCGAAGAGGGCTCGGTACGCCGCTCGCGACGTACCGGCTGCGACCTCGACGTTGAAGGTGGTTCCCTCTCCGGCGCCACCACCGCGTTCCGAGGGTGCTCCGGATCCAGGCCAGTGCGGTGCCTGGTGCAGCGAGAGGAAGGTCACCGTCGGGTCGTCCCAGAAGATCTCCTGGGTGCCGTTGCCGTGGTGCACGTCCCAGTCGACGATGAGGATCCGCTTCGCCAGACGCTGGTCCTGAAGCCATCGCGCAGTCACGGCTACCGTGTTGAACAGGCAGAATCCCATGGCCCGATCGGTCGAGGCGTGGTGCCCGGGGGGACGGGTGGCGACGAAGGCGTTGGCGTGCCCACCCGCCGCCACCGACCCCGCCGCCGCCAGTGCCGCGCCGACGTTGCCCAGGGAGGCATCCCACGATGCGTCGCTCACCAGGGTATCTGCATCGATCCCCAGCGGCCGGCCCAGCGTCGCCGCGCGCGCCACCGCATCTCGAATGTGCTGGACGTGGGCCGCGGTGTGCACTCGCAGCAGGTCGTCGACGGTGCCTTCGCCCGGCGACATCGGGTCGACCCGCCCGTGAAGCGCGAGCAGGTCGCGGCCCACCGTCGACGAGAGCGAGCGCAGTCGCCCCTGGTGCTCCGGGTGGTCCCACCCGGTGTCGTGCAGCCCCGACGCCGGATGGAGCACGAAGGCGGTGCGAGCTTCGGTAGTCACCCTCGCGCCGCGGTGACCTCGAGGGCCGCAGCGACGCGCTCCTGGAGCGAGCGCACCTCGTGTTTGCGGCTACGCAGGGCGATCAGGGCGTCGCAGGCTGCACTCGTGGCCGACATGGTGGTCAGGTAGGGTGTGTTGTAGGTGATGGCGGCGCGGCGCATGGCGTAGTCGTCGTACTGCGAGCGCTTGCCCAGCGGCGTGTTGATCAGCAGCGCCACCTCACCACTCACGATCTTGTCGACGATGTCTGGACGGCCCTCGCCCGACTTGAAGATCCGCTGCGACGGAATGCCGAGTCGCGTGAGATGGGCGTGCGTCCCCCGGGTGCCCAGAATGTCGAAGCCGAGGTCGAGGAAGCGCCGCAGGATCGGCGTCACCGTTCCCTTGTCGGAGTCGTTGACGGTCACCACCACGTTGCCCGTACCCTCGGGGAGCGCGTTGCCCGCCGACAGCTGGGCCTTGGCGAAGGCCATCCCGAACGAGTCGTCGAAGCCCATGACCTCACCCGTCGAGCGCATCTCGGGCCCGAGCAGGATGTCGACGTCGAAGCGATTGAACGGAAAGACGGCCTCCTTCACGGCCACCCCACCGGTGGCCGGCTCACCCGGCACGTCGAGCGACGCCAGCGTCTCACCCGCCATGACCCGCGCGGCGAGGCGGGCCAGGGGCACACCCGTCGCCTTGCTCACGAAGGGAATGGTGCGCGACGCCCGCGGGTTGACCTCGAGCACGTAGACCACCCCGTCGCGGATGGCGAACTGCACATTCATGAGCCCCACCACGCCGAGCTCGAGGGCGAAGCGCCGGGTGACCTCGCGAATCTCTTCGAGGCTCTCACCCGACAGCAGGTAGGGCGGAAGCACACAGGCCGAGTCGCCCGAATGCACTCCCGCGTTCTCGATGTGTTGCATGATGCCCGCGATCACCACGTCGGTACCGTCGGACAGGGCATCGACATCGGCCTCGAAGGCGTCTTCCAGGAACCGGTCGATGAGGACCGGATGGTCGGGGCTCGCCCGGGCTGCGCGAGCAAAATACCCGCGCAACGACTCGGCGTCGTAGACGATCTCCATGGCCCGTCCCCCCAGCACGTACGACGGGCGAACGAGAATCGGATACCCGATACGGGCCGCGATCTCCAGCGCCTGCTCGGTGCTGGTGGCGGTGCCGTTGGCGGGCACACGGGCGTCGATGGTGTCGCACACCTGTGCGAAGCGCTCGCGATCTTCGGCGCGGTCGATGGCGTCGACGCTGGTGCCCAGGATGGGCGTGCCGAGCGCCTCGAGTCGCCTGGCGAGCTTGAGCGGTGTCTGCCCGCCCAACTGCACGATCACCCCCTTCGGCTGCTCGAGACGCAAGATCTCCAGCACGTCTTCGAGGGTCAGCGACTCGAAGTAGAGCTTGTCGCTGATGTCGAAGTCGGTCGAGACCGTCTCGGGGTTGGAGTTGATCATGATGGTCTCGTACCCGGCTTCACGCAGCGCCAGAACAGCCTGCACGCAGCAGTAGTCGAATTCGATCCCCTGCCCGATGCGATTGGGGCCGCTGCCCAGGATCACGACCTTCTCGCGATCCGAGGGCACCGACTCGTTCTCGTCTTCGTACGACGAGTAGTAGTAGGGTGTCGCGGCAGGAAACTCACCCGCGCAGGTGTCGACCACGTTGTAGGTGGGATGGATGCCCCACCCCCACCGCTGGCTGCGCAGTTCGTCTTCGGTGATGCCTCTCAGATCGGCGAGCTGGCGGTCGCCGAAGCCATCGCGCTTCATCTGGCGCAGCAACTCGGGAGTGATGGCGTCGGCGGCCTGCCAGGCCCGCTCCCGCTCCACGATGTCGACGAGCTGATCCAGGAACCACGGGTCGATGCCGGTCGCGTCGTAGATCTCGTCGAGGCCGACGCCGGCCAGGATGGCACGCTTCAGCTGGAAGGGCCGATCGGCGGTGGGTCGCCGCATGGCCGACAAGAGGGCCTCGGGGTCGTCGGCCTGGAGCCCATCGTCTTCGAGGCGTTCGCCCACGACCCACCCCGGACGATCGATCTCGAGTCCCCGGAATCCCTTCTGCCAGGCCGCGCGGAAGGTGCGTCCAATGGCCATGGTCTCGCCCACGGCCTTCATCTGCACGCCCAGCACCGGATTGACCTCGGGAAACTTCTCGAAGGCGAATCGCGGGAACTTGCACACCACGTAGTCGAGCACCGGTTCGAACGAGGCGGGTGTGGTCCTGGTGATGTCGTTGGGCAGCTCGTCGAGCCGGTATCCGACGGCCAGCTTCGCGCCCACGCGAGCGATGGGAAACCCGGTGGCCTTCGAGGCCAGCGCCGACGAGCGCGACACCCGGGGGTTCATCTCGACCACCAGCATCTCGCCCGTGTCGGGGCTCACCGCGAACTGGATGTTGCACCCACCCGCTTCGACCCCGATCTCGCGGATGATGGCCATCGACGCATCACGCATGCGCTGATACTCCACGTCGGACAGCGTCTGGGCCGGAGCCACCGTGATGGAGTCGCCGGTGTGCACCCCCATGGGATCGACGTTCTCGATCGAGCAGATGATGATGACGTTGTCGGCCCCGTCGCGGACCACCTCGAGCTCGTACTCCTTCCAGCCAAGCACCGAACGGTCGACCAACACCTCGCCGATCGGTGACGCGTCGAGCCCCTTGCGGACCTGGACCTCGAACTCCTCCCGGTTGTACGCGATCCCGCCT
Source organism: uncultured Gemmatimonadaceae bacterium (assembly GCA_964521385.1). Taxonomy (GTDB): domain Bacteria; phylum Gemmatimonadota; class Gemmatimonadetes; order Longimicrobiales; family Gaopeijiaceae; genus Gaopeijia. Next base: position 21,018 of record CAZFRU010000026.1, read on the forward strand.
CCGGTCCCCCCGAGGGTGAACGACGGTCGGATGATGCTCGGATAGGCGGTCTCTTCGACGATGGCGAGCGCCTCGTCGAGCGAGCGGGCGAAGCCCCCGGTGGTGACCGACAACCCGATGCGGGAGATGGCCGCGGCAAAGGCCTCACGGTCTTCGGCCATCTCGATCGAGCGGGCGTTGGCACCGATCAACTCGACCCCATACCGCTCGAGCACCCCGGTCTCGTGGAGCTTCATGGCGATGTTGAGAGCCGTCTGCCCCCCCATGGTCGGCAGAATGGCGTCGGGGCGCTCCCGCTCGATCACCCGCTCGACCCATTCGGGGGTGAGGGGCTCGATGTACGTCCGATCCGCAAGGTCGGGATCGGTCATGATGGTGGCGGGATTGGAATTGACCAGGATGACCCGGTAGCCCTCTTCCTTCAGGGCTCGCACGGCCTGGGTTCCGGAATAGTCGAATTCGCAGCCCTGCCCGATGACGATCGGGCCGGATCCGAGAATGAGAATGCTGTGGAGGTCGTCGCGTCTGGGCACGTTCGCGGTGTCGTCAGTCGGCCTTGCCCGACTCCTTCCGGAACGCCGTGTACACGGCCACGATGAACCCGCCCCAGACGAACCCGATGATCACGATCATGGTCACCCATGTGGCTGTGGTCATGGCGCGTTCCAGGCCGGAGGAGAAGGAGCGAGAGGCGTGCGTGGGAACGCTCCAGGTGGGGCCAGCGGCACCAGGGGGGAGCGTGGGATCGGAGAATACTGACGGAGGGCGGGGTCGGAAGCAAGCCGACCGGAGGCTCACCGTCGGAAGGTCGCCTCGACCGCCGCGAGCGAGGTCAGGAGGGCGTCGCTCTGGTCGGCCGCTTCGATCACCGTCACGGTCGGCAAGAGACCCGCGACATCGGCCACCCGTACACGCAGATGCAGCTCACCGGGCGCGTCCTGCACCACCACCAGCCGGTGCACGGGTGTCGAGCCCGACACGGCCATGGGCACCAGCTCGACCCAACCCACGGCAGGCTGCTCGACGCCGACGACACCCGCCCCCATCAACTCGACGACCGCCGCCCCCAGCGCGACGTCGGCACGCACGATCAGATCGACGGTGCCCGGCCCGGAAGGGTCGTCGGAGCAGGCCGACGTCAGCACGGCGAGCGGTAGGGCGAGGGCGAGGGCGCCGACCAGGCGGAGCCGCCCACGACCGGTGCGGGGCGGCCTCATCGTACCCCTCCGGTGCCGGCCGTGGCCGTGGTCGCCGGTGCCACCACGACGGCACGTGAACCCGCCTCGCGTCGCAGGTAGGCCCGCAGATCGCCCACATCGTAGCGACCGTTGGCGTTGCCGAACTCGTCCAGCGCATCGGTCAACTCCGGGTCGAGGGCCGTCGAGCCCACCGCCAGCGGCACGGCGAGAGACGAAAAGGTCAGCCCGAACTCGGCCCCGATGGTCAGCGGTGCCATCGGCGTCACCGAAAACGGGTTGGGCCGGCCCGCCCACTCCCCGAGCCATCCCAGGAACTCGAAGCCCTGCGTGGGCTGAGCGTGGACCGACACGGGCGTGCCCGCGGGCACCCACAGGTGCGTCGCCGGAGCCGCCGACACGACGCCGGGCTCGACGCCCAGGATGCCACCTTCGAGGACGGGCGTGATCTGCACCTCTTCGCCCCCGTAGAGAGCGGTGACCCGGGTGTCGACCAGCGGTGTGAACAACACCCTGAGACGCGACGCCAGCGGGTCGTCGGACCAGGCGATGAAGGGGCGGCGCATGCCTTCACCGAGCGATTCGCCCGCGGCCGCATTGAGGGTGACGGCCTGGAAGGGCGCTCGCCGCAGGGTGGCCCCTGCCGCGGGCAGGGGCTCGCCGTCGACGACGACGACGCCGGGCGTCGACGTGCCCTCGACACCGACCACTACGTCGCGGTATCCGGTCACGGCCCGGAACCGCACGGTCGTGCCCTCCTGGGCGATGTCGAGCAAGGTGACACCGGCAGCACGTTTTTCGTGCGTGAACGACTGCGGGGCGAGACCTGCATGGAACACGGTGGTCAGTCGGGAGCCGGGAAAGGGGTCGCCCGCATCGGAGCGGTTCACTCCACCCTCGAGGTCGAGGCGGCCATCCGCCTGGCGCAGCCACACCCCCAGGTGATCGCTCATCACATTGACGGTGTTGCTCGGCCACCGAGCCTGGATGAAATCGGGATCGATCTGCCAGATCAGCAGCCCCGTTCCCGACAATCCGCCGTCGAAGCCGATGCGTTGTCGGTTCTCGAGCAGGAAGTACTCGTCGGACCCGTCTTCGGCGTCGATGCGCACCACCCGCCCCGAGGTCTCGACCGGGTCGAGGGTCTGGACGCCATGGTCGGTGTCGGGAGGAAGGGTCTCGACATCGACCCACCCCAATACGGCTTTGCTCCAGGCACTCATGTGGCAGGGACGCGCTGGATCGAACGAGCCGCACCCCCACGAACCGGTGCCCATGAGACCCCAACGACCGATGCCGGCCGACGGGCAGTTGAAGCTGGTGCAGTACAGATCGGGCAGCCCGAAGCCATGGCCCAGTTCGTGGGCCAGCACCCCGATCTCGTTGATGGCCACCCCATCACACGAATACACCGGCTGAATGGTGTAGTCGTCGATCCGGATCATCCCGCCACCGGCGGCGGGCGTCGAGGTGGCGAAGGTGGTCTCCGCCGGTCGCTCGCCGGGCGGAATGAATCCATACGCCTGCGACAACGCCCATTTGTGGGCCCACACCCGGTCGTCTTGACCGGCCCCGCCGCACTCGGCGCCGAAGGTCGGATGAAAGACGGCCAGCACATCGACGAAGCCGTCGTCGTCGCCCGAATTGGGAATGCCGTCGGGGCCGTCGTTGTCGTACAGGCCCCAATCGATGGTCCCTTCGTCGACGGCGTCGAGCAGCTGGTAGATGAACAGCCCGACCCGGCCCCCGAGGGCGCTCACCCCCGCCGTGGTCTCGAGCCGTGTGACGCTCGACTGGACCCACCCGAAGGTGTTACCCCGCAGGTCGACGAGGCCCCTCGAAATCTCGGTATAGAAATCGCGAATCGTCCCCCCCCGCGAATTCGGACCATCGAAGAACTCCTGCTGCACCGTCGCGGGCGCAAAGGGCGGCGGCGCCGACTGGTCGGCAAAATACCCGAGCACCAGCGGAAACCGGAAGGTGCCTTCGACCCGGCCCTCGCGGCGACCTGGCATGGCCAGCGAGGCGATCTGGCTCGAGCTTCGCACCCGGGGCACACCCGGGCCCGAGATGCGGGACACCTCGAGCCGCAGGTTGCGCGCCAGCCCGCCTCGCTGGAACTCGAAGGCACCGGGATCGCGCGCCCGCAGATCGAAATAGCCGTCCGGAGGCCGCGTGCCGTAGAGCTGGCCCAGCATCGCAACGTCGTCCTGAGCCGCCCCGGAGAGCGGCAACAGCGCGAGGGTCAGGGCCACCGCGGCCACCAGACGTGACCCGGTGGTGCGCATGGGGGTGGGCATGGACATCTACATGGTATCCCTCAGCGGAAACGTCCGTTCCGCCTCGGTGCTCAGCCCCGGGAGACGTCGACCCCGCGGATCTTCAGTTCGGCGGCGCTGGCGCGCATACCGTCGATCACATTCTGGATGTGTTCGTTGCGGTCGAGCCCGATGAGCTCGATGCCGCGCGCCACGTCGTCGCGGCTGACGCCGGCGGCGAAGGCCTTGTCCTTGAGCTTCTTCGTCACCGACTTCGGGGTCAGATCATCGATGCCGTTGGGTCGCACCAGGCAGCAGGCGTACACCAGGCCCGACAGCTCGTCGCAGGCGTACAGCACCCGGTCCAGCTCCGAGGTGGGCTCGACCCCGGTGTAGTCGGGCCGGTGCGCGAGAATCGCCTGCAGCACCTCGGCGGGGTAGCCGGCGCCCCGCAGGTGATCGACCGCCGTGACCGGATGGGTCTCGGGGTGCTTCTCCCAATCGAGGTCGTGGAGCAGCCCGGCGAGCCCCCACAGATCGGGATCGCCCCCCCGCAAGGTGGCGTAGTGCCGTACGGCGGCCTCGACCGAGAGCATGTGCAGACGCAGGGCCTCGTTGTCGACCCAGGATTCGAGAAGTGCGATGGCAGCGGCACGATCAGGCATACGAGAAGATCCCTTGGGAAGAGGCAAGCAGGAGGGGCTGTCAGACCCGGGATGACGGACAGAGATGCGACACGACGCAGGCTTCGCACCGCGGCATGCGCGCCTCACAGACCTGGCGGCCGTGCCAGATGAGCAGGTGGGCGAGCGGCGTCCACCGCTCTCGCGGCACGAGCTTCATCAGGTCGCGTTCGACCTTTTCGGGGGTGGTCTGGCGGGTCAGCGCCAGGCGCCCGGCGAGGCGCTTCACATGCGTGTCGACCACCACGCCCTCGTCGATCCCGAAGGCGTTGCCGAGAATGACATTGGCCGTCTTGCGGCCCACGCCGGGCAGGGGTCGGAGTTCGGCCATGGTCGCGGGCACCCGGCCATCGTGCTCGGCCATGACGCCGCGGGCGAAGCCGATGATGTTGCGCGCCTTGTTGCGAAAGAACCCGGTGGAACGCACCAGCTCCTCGACCTCTTCACGCCCCGCAGACGCCAGAGCCTGCGCGTCGGGAAAGCGTCGAAACAGCTCCGGGGTCACCATGTTGACGCGCTCATCGGTCGTCTGGGCCGACAAGATCGTCGCCACGGCAAGCTGAAAGGGGTCGGCATGATCCAGCGCGCAGTGGGCGTCGGGGTACTCGGTCTCGAGCAGCCTGAAGATCTCGTCGGCACGTATCGCCCGGGCGGCCTGCGATTCCCTAGCCATTCCCGCCCACGTCCTCGACGCGCAGCGAGGGGAGCACGGTCGGGGTCGGCGTACCGGCCGCGGGCGGCTGGTGGACGGCCACGGCCTCCGGGTGCCGACGCAGGTACTCGACCGCTCGTGCCCCGAGCTTCAGAGCCTCGCCCACCGTCCGGATCTCGTAGAGCTGCTCCAGTTCGGCCCCGGGCATCTCCGAGGCGAAGTCCACCCCTCCCTGCCGCATGGCATCGACCCGCCATCGTCCTTCGTCGGCGGCCGGCGCGGCGGGCACGGCGAGCACGGTGAAGCCGGGCGCCTCGCCCAGCAGCCCGCCCACCGCGAGCAGGTGGATCCGCCCATCGCCGGGCGCGGTCCAGAAGGCGCCGTCGAGCGAGGTGGGCAGCGGGTCACCCTCGGCGCGGGCCCACACGAGATGTTGGGGGAACTGCAGATAGAGGCTCGCCGTCGGCGGTGGGACCCCGCCACCGGCCACGTCGCCCCACCCCGTGGGTTCGACCAGCCTGCGTACCACGCCGGTGGCCAGGAGATAGAGGGGTGTACCCGCGGCGTGGTGATGGTAGGCATGGAACAGCATCAAGGCATGACGGTGCAGCGTCTCGGAATCGTCACCGGGGTCACGCACCTCGTCGAGCGCCACCGAGGCCGCTTCGAGCATGGCGAAGGCGGCCGGATCGTCGAGGGTGATGCCCTTGTCGACCGCCTCGCTGGCGATGGCTCCGAAATGTCGGTCGGGATACCCCGGATCGGGTAGAAACCGTTCGTACGGCGTGCGGCGGGCATAGGCATCATGCAGGGACATGACGGAAAGCTAGACCGGGCCTACGCGCGTGGCCACCGCATCGCTTTCGAGTACTCGGAGACGAGTCGCGCCCAGCAGGTGCCGTGCCTGGGCCCACCAACCTCGCGTGCGCACCAGCACCACCTCGAAGCTCGTCGACTCGTCGTCGATCCCTTCGACCCGCACGAAGTGGACGTCCCCCAGTTCATTCGGTCGGGCAAAGGCGAAACGCTGCCCCTGCCACTCGAACTCCACCGCGGAGAGACGCTCGAACACCTCGCCCCTAAGTTCGAGCTCGACGAACGTCTGATCCTCGACGGCGAAGACACCGGGCTCCACCTGATCTCCCTTCTGGTAGAACCAGGGATCCCAGTCGAGCCCCTCGAAGCGCTTGAAGCTCTCGTCCATGGCGTAGTCGACATCGCCCAATTCGTCGCGGCCGGCCAACGATTCGAGATGGTGCCGCACCTCGTGCTCGATGGTCTCGTGGATCTCGGCCTCCCAATCGAAGTCGGGATCGAGCCGCGCCAGGCTGCGAAAGCTGCCATAGTACAGCACCACGACCGAGCGCGTGGTGTCGGGGCCGACCCAATCCGAGGGATAGGACTCGGTGTCGCACAGGCCCAGCGTCCAGATGTCGGGCAACTCTGGATGGGGCAACGCCTCGCGCGACACCACCAGCCCGTCGATCCCCTGCCGGTACGGATCGGGTATCGCCTCGAACGCCGCGCGGGCAACCTGCTGAAACGTCGCATACCTCACGACCGCTCTTCCCCGATCTCAACCCGACCCGGCGACGTCCTGCCCGGCCTCAGGGCGCACGGAAATCCTCGCTGGGTCCCACATGGTCCCGGGCGCGCGCATCGGGTCGCCCGATATCGTGGGCCTTCAGGCGCTTCACCATCCACCCGTTCAACGCGACGAGGACCGCCAGGGCCACCGCGAACTGGATCAGGACCGATCCCACATTGTACGACGAAAACAACGTCCAGGTGGCGTGCGGATCCGCGCCGCGGGCGTTCCAGAGCCACCAGACCACCAGCACCACCGCCTCTACCGCCACCAGGCGCATGGCCCAGTCCCACCACGCACCGATGCGCACATCGGAGTGCGCGTGGTTGATGAAGGTCTCGCGCCAATCCGTCACGCCGTATTTCAGCACGGCGACGGCGAAGAAGAAGCCGCTGAGCATGAGTCCCACACCCCACACCCAGTCCTGATTGGCGAAGACGTCCATGTTGAGTGCGGACGGCGCGCCCATGAGCAGTCCCGCGACACCCACGAGGGCGATGGCGCTGCCCCGAGGCAAGCCGAGGTCCATGAGCACCCTGCTGGCCAGTTCAATCATGGCCACCAGGCTGGTCCAGGCCGCAAACGCCAGGGCGAGAAAGAACAACCCCATGAAGAACCGCCCCCCCGGAATCTCGGCAAAGAGACGGGGCACCCAGATGAAGGTCAGACCCTCGTTGCCGGCGCCCACGATCTCGCTCGCCGCCTCGGGCATCACCGAAAAGACGGTACACAAGACCATGATCCCGGCCAGGAGCGACATGGAGTTGTTGCCGAAGCCGATGACGAAGGCGTTGAGCGCCGTGTCTTCCTTCTTGCGCATGTAGATCGCGTAGGTCAACACCAACCCCCACCCCGCGCCAGTGTCCCACGCATTCTGGGTCAGCGCCTGCAGCCAGATCTCATGGTTGCCCAGGGCACTGAAATCGGGGGTGAAGAGAAAGGCGAGTCCGGCCGACGCGCCGGGAAGGGTGAGGGCCTCGATGGCCAGCACCAACACCAGTACGATGAGCGACGGAATGAGGATCCGGGCTGCCATCTCGATTCCCTTCACGCCCCACGCCACCACGAACACACCCATGCCGACGGCGATGGTATGGGTGAAGAGCGCCTCTGACGAGCCCGCGAAGCCCTCCCAGAAGGCGCCCGGTACGGCCGTGGGGATCTCGTCCGTGACCGTGGCCCAGAAGAACCGCAGCGTCCACCCCATCACGACGCTGTAGTAGAACATGATCGCCGTCGCGGTGAACGCGATCCATGCCCCCATCCACGCGAACTTCTCGCCGATGGTGTGGACCATGGCGCCGATGGGACCGCGGCGGGTGCCCTTGCCCATGCCGAATTCGAGGATCAGGAGCGGGATCGACCAGATCAGCAGGAACACCACCCAGGCCACGAGAAAGGTGCCACCGCCGTTGGTGGCCGCAATCCGTGGAAAGCGCCAGATGTTGCCGGTGCCCACCGCCATACCGAGCATGGCGAGGAGCATTCCCCAGCGGGAACTGAAGACCTGGGAGTGCGAGGCTGAACTCACACCTACCTCCGTGGAGCGGCGGGGGGGAACGCTACGGGTCGTGGATACGGGCACGACCGCCGGGAAGGCGACACGCTACCGGGCCGCCGACGTCGGGGCAACCGCGCCGCGTCGTTCCGTCTCGCCCCCAGGGCCACCGCGCCTTCGGCGGTCACCGGTGCATCCGAGACACTACGCTCAGCGCGTCGCCACCCCGAGCGAAAAGAAGACGCGTCCATCGTTGTTGGCCCGAGCGCCCCGGTCCTCGGCCAACGAGTCGTACTTGTCGGCGAGACTGAGCTTGAGGGCCACCAGACGCGAGAGCGCCACCGTGAGGCTCGAGGTCAACTCGATGGTGAAATCGGTCGAAGGAGCGTCGACGGCGGGCTTGTAGAACGACACCAGGTCGAAGACGACCCCACCCGCGCGCATGCTGCGCCGGGCTCTCACCCGAGCAGACCATCGAGCCAGCGTCTCGATCTCTTCGGGCTCGTCCTTCTCTCGCGGGTCGGTGCGCTCGACCAGCGCCGCGAGGCTCAGATCCAGCCGCCCCTGTTCGTTCCGTACGAATCGGTAGCGGGCGCCCACGCCGGCGCTTACCCGCAAGTCGATCCGCCGTTCGAAGCTCCCCTCGCCGGTGAGCGACAGAAAGGGATTCACGCGCCCACTCGGGGTGTAGTCGAGATTGAGTCCCGACGTCCACGAACGCTTGTTGACGTAGGAATCACCCTCGAGCACGCGGGCTTCTCCGTACTCGAAGCCCCCGTCCGCCCCGAACACGAGCCGCTGGGAGGTGCGCTCGGCTCCGGTCTTCAACAGCAAGGTGGACTGGTCCGAGGCGCCGAAATAGAGGCTCGCCCCGACTTCCCCCTCGAGCTTCCAGGGCGACGCTTCGTCGCTCTCCTGGGCCGTCAGAGCCGGAGCCACCGTCAGCAGTGCCACCGCCACCCCCACCATGTCCATCGCCCTTCGCAGCATCGTCACCAGCCCCTATCTCACCCGGCGAGTCGCTCACGGATCCAGCCATGCACCCGATCCAACGCCACGCGGTCCTGCTTCAGCGAGTCGCGGTCGCGGATCGTGACCGACTGGTCCTCGAGGGTCTGGCCGTCGACCGTCACGCACCACGGCGTGCCCGCTTCGTCCTGTCGGCGATAGCGGCGACCGATCGAGCCGGCCTCGTCGTAGAAACTCGGTAGCGAGGCGCTCTTGAGCTCATCGTGCAGGCGATGGGCGACTTCGGGCAGGCCGTCTTTCTTGACGAGCGGAAACACGGCCGCCTTGGTCGGTGCCAGCTTCGGGTGCAATCCGAGTACGATCCGCTCCTCACCCTCGACCGACTCCTCACGATAGGCGTCGACGAGGGCGACCAGCACCGTCCGATCGACCCCCACGGCGGTCTCGACCACGTATGGCAGGTACCGGTTGTTGGTGGTGGGATCGATGTATTCGAGGCGCTTTCCCGAGTACTCCTGATGTCGCCCCAGGTCGAAATCGGTGCGGTTGTGCACTCCCTCGAATTCCTTCCATCCAAAGGGGTACTCGTACTCGATATCGACGGCCTTCTTGGCGTAGTGCGCGAGTTCGTCGGGACCATGGGGGTGGATTCGCAGCTTCTCGGCCCGAATGCCCAGCGAGCGGTGCCACTCCATGCGCGCGTCGAGCCAGTGATCGAACCATTCGTCGTCGGTGCCGGGCTCGACGAAGAACTGAAGCTCCATCTGCTCGAATTCGCGGGTGCGGAAGATGAAGTTGCCCGGCGTGATCTCGTTGCGAAACGCCTTGCCGATCTGCGCGATACCGAAGGGGATCCGTTGACGGGCCGCACCCTGCACGTTGAGGAAGTTGACGTACGAGCCCTGGGCGGTCTCGGGCCGCAGGTAGATGGTGGATGCAGCCTCTTCGACCGGCCCCATGAAGGTCTTGAACATGAGGTTGAACGACCGCGGCTCCGAAAAGGTGTCGCGTGTACCGCACGAGGGGCACTGACCATCGGCCACCTCCGGCAGGTCGGCCCGATAGCGGCGGTGGCAGTTGCCGCATTCGACCAGAGGGTCGGTGAATCCGTCCACATGGCCCGACGCCTCCCACACGCGGGGGTGCATCAAGATGGCCGCATCGAGGCCCTCGACGTCGTCTCTCTGGTGCACCATGGCCGACCACCAGAGGTCTTTCACATTGCGCTTGAGCTCGACTCCGAGGGGTCCGTAGTCCCAGACCGAGCCGGTGCCGCCGTAGATTTCCGAAGACTGGAAGATGTATCCGCGTCGCTTGCAGAGCGACACGAGCTTGTCCATCAGGTCGTGGTCGGCCATGGGGTGGTCCCGGATGTGACTCCGGCGTCCCGCAGGACGCCGGTGGAGGAGGTGCGAGCGGGGTCCGAGCGTTGAACCCGAACCCTGGGGTGAAACTAGACGACACGGTCGCGCTTCAGCAACCGGACGGTCTTGCGGGTCATGAAGGGGAGGGCGAGGGTGCGTCACCCTTCCCTACCCCGAATCCCTGCTTCGATGGCATCCAATAGAAAGGCTGGACGGCAACACCACGTCCCGCTTTCCCAACGCATCCGGACGCTGACCCGCGTCTCCTATCACGTCCATCTGTGGGGGGGGGTCCTCACCGCCCTTGCCGTGACCGTGCTCTCCGTGACCGGCATCGCCCTGAACCACAAGCGGGCGCTGGGGCTGATGGCCGACGTCGACGGTCCCGGTGGGGGGCTCGCGCTCTCGCAGCCGCTGTCCGAGCTCGCTGCGGCCGCGCGGGCAGCACTCCCGGCCCCGACGGCCGACGCCCCCATCGACCGCATGGACGTGCGCCCCGACAAGGGCTTCGTGAAGGTGCGTTTCGACGACGCAGAGGTGACCGAGGTGACGGTCGCACTGAACGACGGTCAGGTGCTTCATGTGGGTCCCCGGCAGGATGTCTTCATGGAGAAGCTCCATTCGGGAGAGCTGTTCGGCGACGCCTGGATTCTGCTCAGTGACGGGGCCGCCGTGGGGCTCGTGCTCCTGACGCTGACCGGTTTGTGGCTGTGGCTCCTGCCCCGGTTCCGCTCATGAGCGCGCTCACGATGGTCGGCACCCTCGCCGGACTCGTGGGAGTCCCGGGACTTCTGCTGTGGCAAGGCCAGCGATTTCGGTCGTTCTCGCAGAGCGGGCTCGGCGCATACCGGGGGGCGGTGGTCGGATATGGCCTCGCCGCCGCTGCCATGATCGTCACACTCCTGGTGCCCCCCTACGCCTGGCCACCGACCCCCGGGCTGGAGCGAATGCTCCTGGGTGTCGGGCTGCTGGCGGGCCCCGGCCTCGGCGCGGTGGTCGGGGCGTGGCGGGGGCGTGCCCGGGGGCGAGACGCGGGGTGAACCCGAGAGGTGCCGCCGGGTAGTCGATGATGGTAGCGTTGTACTGTTGGCGGGTGGCGTCCCGGTGCCACTCTCGACCCATCGTGCAGGAGAGTCCATGCTGACGTTCACCGATCGCGCCCGCGAGATGCTCGATAGCTTTCTCGGCCAGGGAGCCAGCGATCTCGAGTTCCTCCGGATCTCCATGTCCGGAAGCCCCATCACGCCAGAATTCGAACTCACCCTCGTGGCACCCGACGAGCGGCGGGACGACGAGCGCCAACTCGATGCCGACGGTATCACCGTCCTCATCGCCGAGACCCAGGCCGAAGCTCTCGATGGCGCCACCGTCGACTTCGTCGAACGGGTCAATGAGAGCGGCTTCGAGGTACGCCCACGGAAGGGCCGTGCCCCCACGCCCCGGTCGGCCCCCACCGGGCCGGTTGCGGAGCGGGTGCGCGAAGTACTCGATGCCCAGGTGAACCCCGCCATCGCGAGCCATGGGGGTGCCATCAACCTCGTGGAGGTCCAGGGGACCGAGATCTATCTGGAGATGTCCGGGGGGTGCCAGGGGTGTGCCATGTCGAGGCTCACGCTGCGCCAGGGGGTCGAACGGATGCTCCGTCAGGCCATTCCCGAGTTGACCGCGGTGCACGACGTGACCGACCACGCCAGCGGAGTGAATCCCTACTTCGAGGCCTGACGGGTCAGGCCTGGCGGGTCACGCCTGACCGTTCAGGATCGAGGAATGGAAAATCCGGTTCGCGGCAGACCTCAGCGAACCGGCACTTCGGCGAGCTTGGCGAAGAAGGCGTCGAGCATGCGAGTGGTCGTGACCCGGTCCAGGAAGCCGAGATTGTCGAGTGCAGAGGTGATTTCGGCCACCCGGTTCCACATCTCCTCACCCAGGGCGTCGGTCAGGGGCACAGCCTCCAATACAGGATCGCGGCTGAGCCCCGACGTCGCCGGTTCGTAGTCGATGTCGCTTTCGTTTTCCTCCAGGAATTCGTGCAGCGACAAGGCGGCATCAGCCAGAGTCCGAAGTTGCCCGTACACGGCCAGCCGATCGGGTGCTGCGGCCTCGAACCCCGCGCGGGCCCTCGCCTCGACCGCCGAGCGGTCGTCGACCGGAAGGGTCATCGTATCGAGTACGGCACCCAACGTCGTCGCAAACACCTCGTCCTCCCGGGCCCGCATGACCTGGACGTATCGCCCCAGTGCCTCCCAGTAGAGGCGCACTCCAGGGTATTGTGCGGCCCCCGCCATGTACCGCCCTCCCAGCCAGTCGGCATCGGGTTCTTCGACCAATGCCCGGCGCGCCTCGAGGTTCTGGAGGCTGTCGACGAAGGTGGCGTAGGCGGCGGTGACGGAGACTCTCAGCACCGGCTCGAGCGACGGTGCCAGCGCAGGGAGCTCGACCACCGGCCCTCCGTCGACTCCAGCCCCGGCGTCACCCTGCCGGGCCACCACTCGGAAGCCACCCCAGACCGTGGCCCCCACGACCCCGACGCCGAGCGCGATCCGTACCCACCCCGGCACCCCCCTTCGGCGGGGGGTCAAACGGGGCAAGGGGTTGGACCGGGCCGGGATGAGGGCCTCGGGGTGCTCGCGCTCATACCGCTCACGCACGTCTTCACGGGTCGGAAACGATCCGCTCACCGGTGGCGGGGCGCCTTCGCCGAACTCGGGATCGTCCCGCAGCCAGTCGGGCATCTCCTCGTCGGCAGTGAACGGGTGGGGAGCCGCAGGGTCGGGCTCGTCCCAGTGCGGAGGTGAATCGTCGCCGAAGGGGACCGAAGCCAGCGGTGGGCGTGCAGGTCCGGCAGTGTCCCTCTGGTCGGGATCGGGAGGCCAGGGGCGATGGCCCGGTACGGTCCAGGGGTCGGACGGCTCGGGGGGCGAGGCATGCCTCGGCTCATCGAACGAGAGCGAGGGACTCTCCGGCGACGAGGTCGACGATCTCGGATGGACGGGGCCGGCCTCTTCCAGGTCGAGAGCCCCGAAGTCGCCGAAATCAAAGCTCTCCGAGGCCCGCTCCCCGGGGGGGGCGACGGGGGTGGGATCGACGGGGGTGGGATCAGCGGGGGTGGGATCGACGCGGGTCGGACCGACGGGGGTCGGGGGCGGGTCGGGGCTCAGATCACCGATCGCCAGCGGTTGCACGGCGTCCTGATCGGCGAGCGCACGCTTCAGGCGACGGTAGACTTCGTGCTCGGCGGCCGGTGCCCACTCCTCACTGTCGGCGTCGCAGAACGAGGTGCCGTCGACGATGGCTCCCAGCTCGATGCGGAGTCGAAGGGCATCTTCGCCGGGAATCCCGACGCGGTTTCCCTGGGAATCGATGTACGCAAAACGCATGATGAGCTAGCCTCGGACGCGGCGCAGAGCCGCCTGGACGCGCGCCCCGAACCGTACGGCGTCGATGGGCTTGTTCAGGTAATCGTCGGCGCCGTCACTCAGAAGCGCCGCCTCCATGTCGGCACCGGTGCGGCCCGTGAGGACGATGGCGGGCAACGACGCCGTGGCGGGGGTCGCCCGGATCTCACGCAGCGTCTCCTGGCCGTCGAGGCGCGGCATATCGAGGTCGAGCACCACGATGGCAAAATCCGGGTCTCGGCGAAGAATGTCCAGCGCCTCCTGCCCGTCTTCGGCCTCCTGCACCCGAAACCGATCGCGCTCGAGCAGGGCGCGGGCGATGGCTCGCGCCACGGGGTCGTCGTCGACCAGCAGGACGCGGGGCGGCCCATCGTCTTCTCCCGGGGGCGCCTCCGTCTCGAGGTCGGGTGGCGACACCGGGGTCGCCGAGCTCTTGCGCGTCGACGCCGACTTCTTCGATGCACGGGACTTCGTGGAGGTCTTTCTGGCCGTCTTCCTGGCGGTCTTCCTCGTGGTCTTCTTCTTCTTCGAGGTATCGGCCGTCGCCGACTCCGGGGAGTTCGACACCTTCTCCTTCGGCTGCGACGCGGCCTCGGTCGCCCGGCCGGCCCCTTCTGATGGAGCCCCTTGCTCGTGCTCCGGTTCTTCGCTGGTCTCACCCAGCACCCGTTGCACTTCCTCCAGCGTCGTCTCGCCCTGTGCGACCCGCTCCAGGGCAGCATCCACCAACGGCCGCATACCATCCTTGCGGGCCCGCTCCTCGATGGCCGTCGGTGAGGCTCCACCGATGACGAGGCTCTCGATGGCCGCAGACATCACCAGGATCTCGGCCACGGGCATGCGACCCCGGAACCCCTGGAAGTGGCACTCATGGCATCCCGGCGCGCGCACGGTGGGCCGGACGTCGTAGCGGTCGGCCAGCGCGGCCTCTTCCTCGGTGAGGGTGCCGGTGATGGGTTCGACACAGTCGGGACAGACCCGACGGACGAGACGCTGGGCGAGCGCACCCCGCAGCGTCTGCACGACGGTGGCGACATCGAGGCCGAGGTCGGTGAGGCGACGAATCGCACCCACGGCGTCGTTGGCGTGGACCGTGGCGAGCACGAGGTGCCCGGTGAGCGACGCCTGAGCGGCCATCTCGGCCGTCTCCAGGTCCCGGATCTCCCCGACGAAGATCACGTCGGGGTCCTGGCGTAAGATGGCCTTCAACGCCGATGCGAAGGTGACGCCCTTCTTGGGCTCGACCTGAATCTGCGCAAGACCCGGCAGCTCGTACTCCACCGGATCTTCCACCGTCATGATGTTGACTTCCTCGGTGGCGATCTCGGCGAGCGCGCCGTACAGGGTGGTGGTCTTGCCCGATCCGGTCGGCCCGGTCACGACGACGATGCCGTCGCGCTGCCGCAGCAACCACCGCAGGGTCTCGAGATCTTCTTCGGGAAGATGGGTCTCGTCGAGGGTGCCCACCGAGGTGGGGTCGAGGATCCGGATCACCACCTTCTCGGAGCCCCGCACCGGCACGGTCGAGATCCGCAGGTCGAACTTGCGGCCCTGATTGAGGATCTGAGCCCGCCCGTCCTGGGGGCGCAGACGGTCGGCGATGTCCATCTTGCCCACCACCTTGATGCGGGACACCACCCGATTCATGACCGGAAGCGGGAACTTGATGCCCGTCCTCAACACACCGTCGATCCGGAAGCGGACCACCCCGCCGGTGATGGTGGGTTGGATGTGGATGTCGCTCGCCCCCTGCGCAATCGCCTCGTGGAGGATCAAGTTGGCCAGCTTGACCGCCGGACCCGATTCGAGGTCGGCCTCGTGGGCCTCGGCCTCGACGTCGGCCTCTTCGAGGATCTCGAGCGACACCCGATCCATGTCGCCCATGCGACCCAGGATGTTCTCGACGGCCCGGTCGGGTTCATAGGCGAGCTCGATGGCGTCCCGCAGCGCCGAAGGCGCCGCCACCACGAACTCGGGCCGGCGACCGGACGCAAATCCGATCTCACGTTCGGCCTCGAGATCCGACGGATCGCAGGTCGCCACCACCAGGCTACGATTCCGGTCGTGGAGGGGGAACACCAGGTATTTTCGTGCCACGGAGGGTGGCAGAAGGCCGGCCGCCGTCGGCTGGGCGAGGGTGAGGTCGGCCACCTCGGTGCGAAAGTACGCCGCGATGGCCGACGCCATGGTCGGGTCGTCGGCGTGGATCGCATCGCGTATGGCCTCCCACGCCTCGGAGGTGCGCGCGTGGGTATCGAGGTTGACCTTCGGGGCTTCGTCGATCAACCCAGCCCGGCGAACCGCTCGCGAGACCCAATGCTCCTGGCCCACCGGTGAGTGCATGGGATCGGCACCCATCACGGAAAGAGATCGAAGGTGGTTCGTCTTCGGGTCCAGATCACATCGTCCCCTCGAAAGGCCTGCAACGCCTCACCCACCGGGGAATCGCGCGGATACCGAACCTGAACCCGGAACCGTTCACCCCGCCGCAGGTTTCCCGAACGAACGATCCGGTACTGCACGTCCTTGTAGGTGAACTGGGTGCCCTCCGACAGATACGGCTCCAGGGGAGCTGGAAAGCGACCCCATCGGCTCGTCGGGGGGAAGCGGCCTCCCTCCTCTTCTCGATACTCACGGGCTGCGACGTAGATCTGCCGTACATCGGCCCGGATCCTGGCAGCGTCGGCACGCGCCACCGCACCCCGAAGCAGGGGCAGCGCGATCCCGGCCAGGATGGCGATGATCACCATCACCAGAAGCAGTTCGATGAGGGTGAAGCCGGTTGCGCGCCGCTTCACGATCGACCTCCGGGCTCGAGTGCAGCCTGGATCGTGGCGAGCCACTGATCGGGATTCTCGGCACTCCGGTAGCGCAACTCGTCGACCACCGGGGCCGGCAACACCAGCTCGTAGCCTCCCTCGAAGTGCCTGAGAGCGGTGCCTTCGGGGAGGAAGTCGGCGGCCTCAGCGGGCTCCGGCAGCCTACCGAACTCGTCCTGGAACTCCTGGATCTCGTCGACGGCCACGCGCAGGGTGCGGGCGAGATCGACGGCCTCGACCGGCGGCGGCGGCACGACCCGAGCGCTCATGACCCGCACGTTCCACAACACCACGAGAACGAGAGCGGGAACGGCGGCCGCGAGAGCCCACGCCGTCCAGGGACGGGTCGTGCGCATCTGAGACCGGGCGTAGGCGGAGTCCTGCACCAACGCATGGCGCTCGGCCTCGGAGACAAGGTCGCCGAAGTCCTGACCATCGGGGGGGCGGGGGGACGGCACGGGTTTTTTCGGGGATTGGGCCTGGACCGGTCGCAGGGCGAGCGATCTCGTGAGCAGCAGGAGCTGGGTGCGCGCCTCGACATCATCGTCTGGCGCGACCCTGCAATCTGCGGCTATCCGCCCCCTCCGGCAACCCGAATCCGTTGGTGTCGGCCGCCCGTGCGTCGCCGCATACCCTGGCCTCCGAGCAGGGATCGTCACATCGTCGAGAGGCCGTTCGTTTCCTTTCTGACGGCGGTTCCTGCGAGGAGCCGGAGCCCCGGACCGGACCCCATGGAGATCAAGGCCCTCTTCGACGACCAGTTCCCGCAGCTCTACCGGTACTGCCTGCGCATGACGGGTGAGCCGGACGTGGCTGAGGACGTGGCCCAGGAGGCGTTCGTCCGCCTGGTGCGGGACGACGTCCAGGGACCGCTGCCTGCGGTGCGGGCGTGGCTGTTCCGCGTGGCGTCGAATCTGGTGCGCGACCAATACCGGGTCGGCGAGAACCGCCGCCGCCTGCTCGAGATCCATCCGGTGACGCCGGCCGGCTCTCTCGATCCCCAGGCCGAGTTGGAGCGAAGCGAACGGATCGACCAGGTGCGCGCCGTGTTGGCCGACCTCTCCGAACGGGACCTCACCCTGCTGCTCATGAAGGAAGAGGGATTCAGCTATGGCGAGATCGCCGACGTGATCGATGTGAAAGCCTCGTCGATCGGCACGCTCCTCGCCCGTGCCCAACGGCGCTTTGCCCAGCTCTACCGTGCCCAGCGTGCCACCGAACCGCACCTCGAAGCCGTATTCGATCTTGGAGAGACCGACGTATGACGCACCTCGATGAAGGGATTCTCCGCGCCTACCTCGACCAGGAACTTCCCGCCACCCGCAGCGGCCCGACACAGGCGCACCTCGCCCGGTGCGATGCCTGTCGGGCGTCGTTGGGCGAGTTGCGCCGTCTCGAGCAGGGCGTCGCTCGTGCCCTTGCCGTCCTCGACGAACCCGCGCCCTCGCAGGTGGTGTGGAGCGGCATCTCCCAGGTGCTTTCCCCCCCGGTTGCCCGAGACACCACTCCCCGGCGGGGGGGGTCTTCGCCGTGGGGCTCACCCCTCGCGCGAGCCGCCGGCCTCGTCCTGCTGGCGACGGGGAGTGCGCTCGCTGCCGTCGTGCCCGGATCCCCCCTGCGGTCGCTCTGGTCACCGGAGCCTTCGGAGGTGGCGGTGGCCCCCGCGATCGAGAGGGTCTCGACGCTGTCCGGGCAAGCGGGGATTCGCACGACCCGCCCCAGTGACAGAATCGGCGTCCGACTGGTGGCGCCGCTGGGGACCGACGTCGAGGTCGCGCTCACCGGCACACGGGCGGGGATCTTCGCCCCCGCCGGATCGACCTTCTCGGCTGAAGAAGGCCTGTTGAGCGCCCAGGTCACCGCCGGGCCGATCCGTATCGAGTTGCCCCCCTCGGCCACCGCAGGATGGGTCGAGGTCAACGGGAACAGGATCGTCGTGGTCGACCACGGGCGAGTGGTCACGATGCCTCCGGGCTCGACCGACGATCCGGCCACCTCCCTCGTACGGTTCCGGGTGCGATGACCACCTGCGGCGTGCGTGTTGCCTTCACCAGCCTGTGGGTCGCAATGGTGCTCACCGCCGCGCCCGCAGCCGGACAGATCCCCCCGGGCACGCCGGAGCGGACCGGTCACATTTCAGGTCGCGTCACGCAGAGCGGGGGCTCGCCCCTGCCGTGGGCCTGGATTCGGGTTGCCGGCTTCGGCGCGCCGCGACACACCATGGCCGACAGCCTGGGACGCTACCGTCTGGACGCGCCTGCGGGCAGCGCCGTGCTTCGGGTCGAGGCGCTGGGGCATCGCCCGACCTCGATCGAGGTCCTCGTCCCGGCGGAGGCATCGATCACCGTCGATGTCGCATTGGAACAGCATCCCCTCGATCTTCCGGGCTTCGTGGTCGTCGCCGAGCCGTTCGTCATCGCGGGGCCCGACGGCCGCTCGCTTCCGCCCCTCACGCAGCTCGACCCCTCGATCACGATGGCCGTCCTCACCCTCGACGCCGGACTGGCCGACATCGCCGCCGGCGCGGGAGCCGCCGGCGACCCGGGCGACCCCCCCACCAGCGACGGATCCCAGGTTCTCCTGATGCGGGGGTCCACAGCCGACCTCAAACTGCTCCTGCTCGATGGCGCCCCCGTCTATACGCCATTCCATCTCGGGGGTGTGCTCGAGAGCTTCGACCTCGATGTGCTCGGGCGGGCAGCCCACTACGTGGGGGCGGCACCAGCGCGCTACGACGGCGGCCTCGACTACATTCTCGACCTCGAGACCCGGCGTCCTGGAACGCGCCCATCCGCGATCCGTGGGGCACTCGATCTGATGTCGGCCCGGGCCTCGGCCGAATGGGGCGGTGAATCGGGAGGCCTGCTGGCATCGGGCCGGGCTCTCCACGGGGCCGGGACCCGCTGGCTCGAGGGCGTGCGCAATCCCTACGGCTACGCCGATGGACTGGTGCGGGGGGCCTGGCGGGTAGGTGGGTTGGATCTCTCGGCCACGGGCTTCGCCAATCGGGAGTCGGTGGCGCTGGGTCTGCCCGACGCACCCGCCGTGCCCTCGGAAGCGGCGTGGAGCAATCGGGCGCTGTCCACCCGCCTGGTGCACCGCACGGGGTCGGCCGAGGTCGAGTGGATGCTGGCCGCCTCGCGGTACGACGCGGCCCTACCTCTCCAGGCCGATACGTCGCTGACGGTCGTCCGGAATCCGGTGCTGGCCGAAGGACGCACCGGGCGCCTGCGCGCCACGATGGACGCACGCCTCCCAGCCGGTGGCGGCACACTTCGTCTGGGTGCGTCCGCCGATCGCATGGCCTCGACCTACGGATCGTCGCTGCGCACGCCGAGGGGCTATCTGCGGTCCGACACCCGCTCCGAGGGCTGGACCGCGGGCGCCCACGCCGAGATGATTCGCGCCCTCGGCCCGGGCGTCGTCGGACGATTGGGGGCACGGGCCGACCATTTCGCACCCGGAGGCACTCGGGGGGCCCTGCGCGGTTCGCTCGTCTGGAGCCTCACACCCACCGCCGCCCTGACGCTGGCGGCGGGTCGGTACCACCAGTTCACGCGGAGCCCCGCGGGTCCGCTCGAAGACGCGCTGGTCCAGGCGCTCGACTCCGTCGCCCTGCCCAGCTCCGGCACGTCGATCCCGTTGGCCGTGGCCACCGCCGATCATGTGCTGGTCGGGCTCGACCAGACGCTGACCCCGGCCACCCGACTCGGCCTCCAGGGGTACGTCAAGCGGTTTCGTGGCCTCGGGACCTCGGCGGCGACCCGCACCTCGTCCGGGATCGATGTCCGCCTCCGGGCCGGGCGCGGCGAGAGGTCGGGCTGGGTCGGCTACGCGCTCAACTGGACCTGGGAAGACGACCCCGGGTCGATCGATACCCAGCGATTCATCGGGCGCCACGTGATGAGCACCGGGTACCGCGGGCCCCTGTACGGACCCCTGGGTCTCGAGGCCCGTCTGGCCTTCTCCGACGGGCTCCCCCTCACCAGCGTCCCCCTCGGCTCACGCAACGCCCAGGCGTCCGACGCCTCGATCCCGCCACTCGAGGCGGGGCCAGGGCAGGAGCCTGTGCTGGGCGGAGACCAGGATGGCTTCCTGCGCCTCGACCTCGAACTCTTCGGAGAGTGGAGCGCACCGATGGGACAGGGACGCATCCGACCCTATATCCGACTCCTCAACGCCCTCGATCAGCGCGACGCGCAGTTCTACTACTTCGAACCGTGGCGGAGCCCCGAATTGCGCCCCCTCGCGCGGCGAGGTGTACTCCCGGTCGTAGGCGTGGCCTGGAGGTTCTGAGCGGGGCCCCGGGTGGCGCGGTGCCGGATAGGCTGCACACCCGGACCGGCATGGTTCTCGAAGCGACCCTCCGGCGCTCAGCGCCGCGACGTATTCCGGATTCCCTCGAGAGCCACGTCGCTCAGCTGCGCACCTGATCCCGGAACCCCGCCCCTGACCACGTCCATATGCGTGAACAGTCGATCGAGAATCGCCCAGATCTCCGACCGCAGCGCCGTATCGGCCGGCACCGCCTCGAGCACCGGATCACGTGACACGACACCCGGACGCACCGGGGTGTAGGTGATGTCGTCCTCGCGCTGCACCAGGAGGCTGTGAAGGTCGAGAGCGGCTCGGGCCATGCCGTCCATGGCGTTGTAGACGCTGTCGCGTGCGGCGCCCGAATCGCGAAACTCCTCCGTGGCCCGGGCCAGCCGCATCGAGAGAACGGCGCCATCGAGGCCCGATCGCTCGAGGCGGGCAACGAACCCACGACGGAACAACTCCTCGTCCCTCGTCTGCAGTTCCTCGACGTACGCCCGGTACCGCTGCCAGTATTCGGCTACGTCGCTGAATTCCGAGGCGGTGGCGAGATACCGGCCAGAAAGCCAGTCGCGGGGCCCACCGGCAACCTCGTGCACGTTCCGGAGCGAGTCCATCGCGAGGATCATGTCCTGGAACGCAGACCCCTCGGCTTCGCGGATCTGGGCTTCGAGCTCGGGATTGGCTGCCGGCGGGGGGCCGGTGTCGATGGCCGAACCCACCTCCGATGGGGTCTCACCGTCGCCTCCGAGCATGCCGCGCGCCGCCACCAGCCCGCCCACCACCACGACGAGCGCGACCCACCCGAGTGTCTGACGTCGGCGGCGCTGCTGTCCCCCCCTGGCGTTCACCTTCACGGTGACCGGCGATGGCGCCGGTCGTTCTTCGGCGACCGGTGGCTCGGCCTCGGTCGAAGGCTGGAGTCCCTCGGGCGACTCGGCCGGGACCGAACCCTCGGGAGAGCCGAGCGTCGAGTCGGGTGGACGGTCGTCCTGCCAGACGGACGACTCGTCGACCAGTCTCAGGTCGTCCAGGGCGGTCGGACGCCGTTCGTCTTCCTCACGCCGCTCCCGCGCGCGCTTCTCGAGAAAGCGGCCGACGGTATCGGGAACCTCATCGGAGAGGGCAATCTCACGGCCCTCGGGCTCGTCGAAACCGTCGTCCGCCAGACCCGCCGCGGTACCCTCCGGGTCGGCGACCTCGACCTCGCCCGAGTCCAGCACCGCCCGATAGGCGGTGTGCACGCGTGCGGGTCCCCATTCCCTGGACAGGGCATCATAGAGAAGCGTCTCCTCTTTGATGCGTCCATCCAGGACACACTGACGGAGCTCGTCGGGAGAACCGACCTTGGTCTCCACGCCGTCCTTGTCGAGATACAGGAAACGGAACCGCATGTGCACAACCCTCTCCCGATCTCCCCGAACCCGTCCGGAAATCCGGAAACGTCTCGGAGTCGATGCGAGGTCTGGAGTTCGGGATCGAGGCTGGAAACCGGCCGGGAAGACCCCCCTCCCTACGCAGCCACCGGGCACCATCGCCCGAGCGGACCGGCGGTCCGCCCGGAGGGACGGACCTGATCAAGAATACAATTGTTTCCGGAACGAGAACAAGAAGTTCGATCCACCCCCTCTCGCCGCAAACTTGACCTGGCCGCTCACCCCGCGGTATTTATTTCGACTCATCCCGCCACCGATCGACAGGAGTCATGCATGGGGGTCAACTCCGGAAAGCGCATCCGCGTCACTCTGCGCTGGATCCAGGTCAAGGACAAACTGGAGCCGTTCTTCAAGGAATACGGCGAGTTCTTCTTCCGGACCAGGGTCACCTCCGGGTCCATGAGCGTCGAGCACAGGCTGCCCGAAAAGGGCCACTGGGAGATCTCCGATCACCCTCGGTTCAGCCGCATCGACAAGATCGACCGCATCCTCTTCGAGGGAGAGGTGGGAGACACGATGACGGTCGAGCTTTTCGGCGAAGAGATCGACACGATGTCGGCGAACGATCATCTCGAGACCTATCGCCGAGAGCTGGCGGGTGACTGCACGACCTGGGTCGGCCGGTACGATCCGTCCGACGAAGGAACCGAGGATCCCGAGGAACTCAGCAACTGGCGGGTCGCGTACGACATCGAGTTGGTGTAGACGACTCCCGCGAGGGATACTGAGGTATGCAGACCACGAAGCCCCTGCCCGGCGAGACCGCCGGCGGGGGCTTCGTGTGTGGGTCCCGGCGCCCCGGCTCTACAGGTCGGCGCCGCTCCGCGGCTGGCGCGCCGAGGGGCTGTTGCGGAAGGTGTGGAGGAAGTTGGTGAACCCCTCGTCGTAGTCGGACAATCCGTTCTGCCCGGTCATCTTCAGGCGAAGGTCGTAGAGCTGCTTCATCCCGGAACTCACCACCGACTCGATGGCACCGGGATCGGGACGCAGCTGGTGGAACGCCTCGCGCAGTTCGCTGCGGAGGCCGGCATGGTCGACGGCCTCACGAAAGGCATCGGGATCTTCGCCGGCCACGACCCGTAGCTGGCGATGCATGCGCTCGGCACGGGCGGCCTGGACCAGGAGCGGATCGCCGGAGCCGCGGAGCGCGAGGTAGGAGAGGGCCTGCGCATGCAGTTCCTTGAAGTACCCTTTACGATGCACGAATTCGTGCGCGATGATGTGGGCCTCGAAGATGCCGGTGTCCTTGAAGATGGCCACGTCGCCGCTCAGCATGTCGCACGCCCCCAGCGCAAACGGAAAGACGAGCGACGCCAGGGTCACGTTGCGAATCTCGCTGCTCGTCTCCACCCGCTGCCCGGTGATCGATGCCATGTAGTCGGTGAGGACGGCGTTGACGCGTGTCGCGAGGTCAGCGCGGGACGGACGCTCATCGACCCATCCGTCGTTGAGGAGCGCTCCCAGCCGCGCGATCTCGTCGCGCCGCACGGCGGTGGGCTGCGCGTCGAGTCGGTCGACGTCCGACCCGAATTCCGCCAGGAAGTCGATTCGCACCATGCCCTGCCGGGCGGTCCAGTCCTTGGCCACGCTCCCTGCGTACATCCCGAAGGCCGCTGCCTGGATCACGCGACCGGGCAGGCTCGCACCCAACAGCAGACGCGTGGCCATGGGCGCCGCCACCATCAGGTCGGTGAGGGAGACGGGAGAATAGGTCGCGTCGTTTGGAATCCGGATATCGTCCATCCCAGGTCGTACGGTCGACGGGGGTGGCCGGTTCCAACGCCTTCGCTCAGTCCTCGGGCAGGAGCCCCCGCCGTGCCTGGCTCGCACCGATGGCCACTCCCGTCCCCACTGCGGCACCGAAGGCGACGGCCGTGACCGCCCCGACCAGGGGCACCACCGCGACGACAGGTGCCGCGGCGACGGTGGCCACCGCCCCCGCGAAGACCCCGAGGCCGGGCTTCTCGACGATGTTGGTGAACCGCAGGCGCTTGCGTACGAAGCTCTTCGACTTCACGTGGGAGGCCACACCCACCACGCCTGCGATCATGAGTTCGATGATCATATCACTGCTCCCGTCAGGGTGAGGTCCGTTCCTACCATACGCCACCACTACGGACCCGTTCCGCCGTTCCTTCGGATCGGCCCGCGGGCCCGAGGCTGTCTGCCTGCCCTACGATCGTAGACGAGGGCGGGGTTCAGCCTTGGTCCGCCTCGGCCCGTGCCACGGCGAGCCGAACGGCCAGCGCGGTGTCGGGGGTGACCGAGATCGAGTCGATTCCGGCCCGAACCAGAAAGCCGGGGATCTCGTCGGGAAAGTCCGAGGGGGCCTGCCCACAGATGCCGATCTCGACTCCGCATTCGCGAAACTCACGAATCGCGACCTTCATCATGGTCTGGACCGCCGGCGAGCGGGCATCGACCGGGTGCTGGTAGTGCTCGAGGTCGTCGCGCGACACGGCATAGACCGTCTGCACGAGATCGTTCGAGCCGATCGAGCCGCCCTCCAACTTCATCGCTGCGATGAACCGCCGTGCCTCGATCACATTCGAGGGCAGTTCGATCATGAGAAACAGGGGGACTCCATGCGCGCGATCGAGCCCTTCGCGCCGCAACACCTCGACCACGGCTTGTCCCTCTTCGGGGGTACGGCAGAAGGGCACCATGAGCTGCAGGTTGTCGAGCCCCATCTCGCGCCGCACCAGGCGTAGCGCCTCGCACTCCATCCGGAAGGCGGCCGAGAAACGGGGATCGACGTAGCGGCTCGCACCGCGCCAGGCGATCATGGGGTTTTCCTCGACCGGTTCGAAAAGGCGCCCACCCAACAACTCCCGGTATTCGTTCGACTTGAGGTCGGACAGACGCACCAGCACCGGACGCGGGTAGAAGGCGGCGCAGATCAGCCCCACCCCATACTTCAACTGGTCGACGAAAAACCCCTGTTGGCTTTCGTGACCCGGTGTACGGCGCTCGATGGCCCCCAACAGCGTCGACAACTCGTGGGGGTCTTCGGCGTGGAGCCGCTCGGCGAACGGCTCGAGCTCGGGAGCGAGGGCACCGCTCGAGACGAAGGTGCGCAACGCACTGAAATGGGCGAGCGCGAGGGGGTGGATCCCCACCTGGGAGGTGAGGATGAACTCGATCCGGGCGAGTCCGACCCCCTCCGACGGCAGCATGGCGTCGTGCAGGGCCTTGTCCGGAAAACCGACGTTCAACTTGATGCGCGTGCGTGTTTGCGGCAGGTCGTCGAGCACCAGGCGGTCGACGACGAACGGTACGTCGCCCTCGTAGACCCACCCGTTCTCGCCCTCGGAACACGACCCCGTCACGGTGGCCAACGGCTGCAGCACCTCCATGGCGTTCTCGCAGCCGACGATGGCGGGGATCCCGAATTCCCGCGCCACGATGGCGGCGTGCGACGTGCGGCCGCCTTTTTCGGTCACGATCAGCGACGCCATCTTCATCAACGGCTCCCAGTCCGGCGTGGTCAACTCGGTGACCAGCACGTCGCCCTGGTCGAACACATGATCTTCCGGGGGCAGCGACTCGATGGCGATACCCGCCTTGTGCAGCCCGCGAAGTCGTCGTTTCCCCTCGATCACCTGTTCGTAGCTCTCGTACTTTCGCACCCGGCCCGTACCGATCCGGGTCCCCACGGCGGTGCCCCGGAGGAGGACCCGGCCCGCGGCCTTGAGCTCGTCGGCCACTCCCGCTTCGAACCGCCAGGTCTCGAGGATGGCCGAGGCGGTGTCGAGGCCGTGGATCGTCTCGGGCCGCGCCTGGACGATGAAGAGGTCGTGGGTGTGTCCGTCGCGGGCCCACTCGATGTCCATGGGACGCCCGTAGTGCTCTTCGATCTTGAGGGCCATGCGGGCGAGGTCGAGCACGTCTTCGTGGCTCAGCGACCATCGGCGGCGCAGCGAAGCCTCGACATCGACCGATTCGGTGGTGGTCCCGCCCTGGGTGGAATACACGAGTTTGCGATCCTTCGCACCCATCTGTCGGTGAACGAGGGCGTTGGTACCGCGGCGCAGTCCCTCCTTCCACACCAGGAAGGTGTCGGGCGACACCGAGCCCTGCACCACCATCTCGCCGAGCCCGTAGGCCGAACTCACCAGGATCACGTTGCGATTGCCCGAATCGGGATCGAGGGTGAACATCACTCCCGACGATCCCAGGTCGCTTCGGACCATCTTCATGACCACGACGGCCACGGCGCCTTCGAGGGGATCCATGCCATGGCTGATCTGGTAGCCCAGGGCGCGCTCCGTGAAGGCCGAAGCCACGCACCGACGCCAGGCGTCTTCAACCGCCTCGGCCCCACGCACGTTCAGATACGACTCGTACTGTCCTGCGAACGACGCGAGGGTGGAGTCTTCGCGGGTCGCCGACGATCTCACCGCCGCGTCGATCTCCCGACCGTAGATCTCGCACAACTCGGCATACCCCGCCCGAAGCTCCTGCGACACCTCGTCGGGGAGCGGTGTCGCCATGACGGCCGCACGGGCGGCCAGGGCGCGCGAGTGCAGATCACGGGACTCCTCTTCGAAGAGGTCCCGCAGGAGCGCAGCGAGCGAGGGGGCGCCGTGCGCTCGTGCCACCAGGTCGGGCGCCGCATCGGGCGGCACACGGACCGGAATCCCCGGCGGCCGTGCCAGGAAGGCATGGTAGGCATCGACCGTCGTCGAGAAGCCGTCCGGCACCCGGACCCCCACGTCGCGCAGCGAAGTGAACATCTCGCCGAGGGAAGCCGATTTTCCCCCGACCAGCGCAACGTCGTCGCGGCCGATGTCGCGGAACCATCGAAGAAAGGTGGTGGTGGTATCAGACACGGGGTCCTCTGCTGGTGCGGGGTGTCGGACCAAGGTACGATCGGGTGATCCCGGGGGCGAACTCGGTGCGGCATGGGGGCTCCCCCCGGAGCCCGCATCATAGACGTTGTCCCGGAGTCCTCGGGGCGGTAGCGTGTGGGATCGTGGGTCAGAGGACACGAGGCGGCGGGAGCCCGTCTCGGCTGATGCAATCCGCCCGGGTGATGATGACCGTATCCGTTTCCATCTCGATCGACACTGAAGAAGATGATTGGGGCCGCTACGTCTTCGGTGGAGCTCAGACCCGAAATATCGCCCACCTCACCGAGCTTCAGGATCTCTTCGACCAGTTCGGGGCGAAGCCCACCTATCTGGTGAATCGCCCCCCTCTCCTGGCCGCCGAGGCGGTCGAGGTGTTGGGGCGGCTCGCGGCGCGGTCGGATGTGGAGATCGGAACCCATTGCCATCCGTGGAACACGCCGCCGGCCACCGGAGCGGGTGTCGAGCACTCGATGATGTACCAGCTCGATGCCCACGCCAACCAGATGAAGATTCGCGACATCACCGAGCGAATCGTGGCCGAACTCGGCGTGCGCCCCGTGACCTTCCGGACCGGCCGTTGGGGGTTCGGACCGTCGGTGGCCACGGCGCTGGCCGCCGAGGGCTACCGCATCGACAGCTCGGTCACACCGCTGATCGACTGGACGGAGATCGGCGGCCCCGACTACACCGACGCGCCGTCGGACGCCTATCGGTTCCGCGCAGACGAACCGTTCCTGCCCGACCCGACGGGGCCGATGGTCGAGCTACCCACCACGGTGGGATTCCTGCGGGGCGACGACGCCCGCCGCGGGCCGGTCCGGGCACGCCTCGAACGGGGCATCGGCCGCGGGATGGGGTTGATCGGGGCGTTGGATCGCCTGGGCGTGCTGACCCGGCGTTGGCTGTCACCCGAGGTATCGTCGGCCGGCGAGATGATCCGACTCGTCGACAATCTGGTGGAGCACGGGCGACGACGCGTCGATCTGACCTTTCATTCCTGCACCCTGCTTCCCGGCGCCACCCCCTTCGTGCGCAACGACTCCGACCGTGCGCGTTTTCTGGACGACCTGCGCGAAGTATTGCAGTTCTTCGTCGAGGGGGACTTCCTCTTCCGGACGCTGCACCAGCTCGGCGACGAGATTCTCGAGGTCGGGGACCGCGTGCTTCCCTGACCTCACCCCCCACCCAATGCGAACTGGACCCCGGTTCCGATCGACCATCCGCTCAGATCGAGCGAGCGGAGTGAGGGCGGCGGCACCGCGTCCCAGGTGACACTGGAGAAGTCGCGCACGGTGTAGGCCGCCTCGATGAACAGATCGAGCCCGAGAACCGCAAACGACTGGCCCACCATGGCTCCGGCGAGAAAGCTGTCGGCTTCGCCGTGCACCACCGACGCGTCGTCCTCGTACACCTGCAGCCCCTGTACCCGCATGAATCCCGAGCGCAGTCCCGCATAGAACCCGACCGGCGCGTAACTCGCATACAGTGAGATCGAGGGTAGGTCACGGACCATGCCGCGGAGATCACGGCTCGGATCCGACGCCTGGAACCCGACCGTCTGGCCGTAACCCAACCCCAGTTCGAAGAGCCAGATGGGGCGGGTCTCGGGGGCGGAGGCCGGCGCGGGTACCACCTCGTAGTGATAGGTCGTATCGGCGCGCCGACCCCGTCGCTCCACCATCATCGAGGTCCAGCGCACCACCACCGAATCGGTCGGAGGGGGCGCTGGACCGACGATCTCGTCGATCGATCCCACCTCGAACAACACCTCCAACCCGTAGCTCGACACGCCGAGTCCCGAGCGCTCGAGGCCGGACGAGGCCGAGGTGAGGCCGCCGAGCGTTCCATAGAAGCTGAGGTGCGAGATGCGACTGGCCAGTGCCTCGATGGCACCCAGCTGCGCCGCAGCCGGCACGGGGGCCACCAGGACACCAGCCAGCACGACCCATGCGAGCCGACCGACGATCCGGAGCTGCGGCATCGCGCTCAGGCTCCGGCTCGCGGCAGCAGGACCACCACCACATAGTTGTCTTCGGGCAGGTAGCGACCCGCATCGGCCCGCACGCGTTCGGGGGTGATGGAGTCGAGGCGCCCCCGATCGATCAGGAACCGCGGATCACCGTCGCTCTCGATGGCGTGGGTGAGGTTGGCGGCCCACCAGGGGTTCGACTCGAGGTTGGTCTCGAGGCTCCGCCGCTCTCCTTCGAGGGCGCTGTCGACATCGGCGGCCGTGGGGCCCTCGGTGGCGAGGCGTCGAATCTCTTCGAAGACAGCCGCGCGCAGCTCTTCGGCACGATCAGGGTCCGAACCGAAGCCGACCTGGAGGGTGAAGCGGCCCTCGGGACGGTCCTGATAGCCGGCGCTGGCCGATACCGAGTAGGTACCGCCCAGACTCTCTCGCAGACGCTCACGCAGCCGGGTCTCGAGGACCGAAGCCAGGACCCGAATGCCGGCGCGGTTCTCGGGGGTATAGTCGAAGGGCCCGGTGAAGACCATCAGCGTCTGGCTCTGGGGCTCGATCCCGGCTCGGACCTCTTTCTCGACCACCCCCACGGGAGGATCGATATCCAGATCGACCCACCCATCCTCGCGCTCACGCGCGGGCAGCGCTGCCAGGTATCGTTCGACCAGGGGACGCATGTCCTCGACCTCGAAGGCGCCCACGAGCACGAAGGCGAAGTCGGCGGCGCTGCCGAACCGATCTCGGTAGAACTCGACCGCACGCCCCAGATCGATCCGGTCGAGCGACTCGACCGTCACCGGCTCGGCCCGGGGGTCGCCCTGCGCCATGGTGAGCGAAAGGGTGTCGGAGAACGCCGCCATCGGGCTGGCACTCCGGTTGGCGAGCACGGCCGACATCTGCGACAAGAAGGCCTGGAAGGCCACCGTGTCCTGGCGTGGCGCCGTCGCATACAGCCACACCAACTGGAAGAGGGTCTCGACGTCGGCCGGCGAAGCCTGCCCCGAAAACCCCTCGCTCAACTCGCCGATGGCCGGTGCCACGGACACCGCCTTGCCCGCCAGCGCCTTCTGCAGGTCGATGCGCGAGAACGGGCCCACCCCGCCCTGCTGCACCAGCGCCGCGGCCAGCGTCGCGGAGAGATGATCGTCGAGCGACGACCTCGACCATCCGCCGGGACTCGTGGCCTGGAGCAGAATCTCGTCGTCCTTGAAATCGGTGGGTTTCAACCAGACCACGACCCCATTCGAGAGCGTCCAGGTCGTGATTCCCAACTCGTCGATGGCGCCCTCGACCACCACGCTACCCGGAGTCGGCAGCTCCGTGAGGAGCGGTTGGTCGAGCGCCGTGTCGATCCAGGGATCGAGGGTCGACTCCTCCACCCGCTGGAACACCGCGGCCAGGTCGGTCTCGGTGAGCGGCACCAGGCCGGGCTTGTCGAGTGCGTCGACCACCACCACCCGATCCTCTCCGGCGAGGTTTCGGCGAGCCACGGCGTCGACCTCGTCGAGGCCGATCCCGGGGACCAGGGCCTGGGCCGCCGCGTACTCGAACTCGATGCCCGGAATGGGCTCGCCCAGCAGGAAGTGCTGCACGTACTCTCCGGCAAACCGTGCCGAGGGTTGGTTCTCACGCTCGGTGAAGACCCGCTCGTATCCCCGGAGCAGATCGAGACGTGCCCGCTCGAGTTCGGTTGCGGTGAAGCCGTGGCGGGCTGCGCGCTCGGCCTCGGTCAAGACTGCCGCCATGCCCCGTTCATGGCCGTCTTCGGCCACCACCGCCACCAGCTGATAGGCACTCGCCGGACGTACGAGGCGTCCGCGGCCGGTGCCTGCAAAGGCAAACGGGGGGTCAGCGCCCTGGGCCAGTTCGTCGAGCCGGTCGTTGAGCATCGTGTTGGCCAGCCCTTCGGCCAGCTGGCGGCGGTACTCGCCCACGGTGGCGACCACGGCCGGCTCCTGCAGGGTGAGCAGAGCCACACGTGAGGTGGTGGCCTCGGCGTCCGAGGCGATGGCATAGCGTGTACCCGCGAGGAGCGGCACCGGATACGACACCCGCTCGGGCGCCGAGGTGGGGGACTCGATGCCGGAAAAGTGGCGTTGGATCAGGGCCTCGATCTCGGTCGCGTCGAAATCGCCCACGGCCACGACCGCCATCAGGTCGGGACGATACCAGTCCTCGTAGAACCGGCGAAGCTCGTCGTGCTCGAAGCTCTGCAGCACTTCGACCTCGCCGATGGGCAGCCGATCGGCATAGCGCGACCCCGCGAGCATGACCGGTAGCTGTTGGTCGGAGATCCGCGCCGCGGCGCCCCGTCCCAGACGCCACTCCTCGATCACCACACCTCGCTCCTGATCGATCTCGTCGGGATCGAGGGTCAACCCGTGCGCCCAATCCTCGAGGATCTGAAATGCGGTGGCGACGACGGCGGCGCTGTCGGTCGGTACCTGGAGCATGTAGACGGTCTCGTCGAAGCTCGTATAGGCGTTGACCGAGGGGCCGAAGGCCATGCCGATCGATTCGAGGTAGTCGACCAGTTCCTGCTTGGCGAAATGACGCGTGCCATTGAAGGCCATGTGCTCGAGCAGGTGCGCGAGGCCCCGCTGTGAGGGGTCCTCGAGGATCGAGCCGGCGTTGACCACCAGCCGCAGCTCGGCCCGTGCGGCCGGCCTCGCGTTCTCGCGGATGTAGTAGCGCAGGCCGTTGTCGAGGGTGCCGATCCGCACCTCGGGATCGGTGGGCAGGGGCGCGTCCATGGGGATCTGCTGGGCCGCGGCCACGGACCCGCCCGGGAGCGACACGGTGAAGGCCAAGGCCAGCAGGCGCACGACACGTTGAAGATCCACGGACCGTTCTCCTTGGGACGGACATACCACGCTCGAGCCGACGACGACGCCGGTCGCTCATTATAGGGGGCCTGCGCACGACGCAGTACGGGTGCCTTTCCCGAGCCGGTCTGTCCCTCCCCGCCACGACAGCGCCCCTGTCCCGTCCGGAAGCTGACGGGCGGGCGGGGTTCAGCGCTCGATCGCCGGACCGCCCAGATAGTCCAGCACCACCGCGGTCATGGCGGCGATGCCGATCGGAATCGCGGCGTCGTCTGCCCGAAAGGTCGGCGTGTGGTGTCCACCCGAACGTGTGCCCGGCTTCTGCGTGCCCAGGCTGAAGTAGAAGCCGGGCACCTCGTTCGCGAAGAACGAGAAGTCCTCGGCTGCGGTGTTGGGCGGCGCCTCGGACACATTCGCCGGGCCCACGGCCCGAGCGAGCGACGGCACCATTCGCCGGGTGAGCTCCACATCGTTGACCGTGACCGGATAGCCGCGCACATACGCGAAGTCTGCCGAGCCCCCGTGCGTCGCGGCAACGCCCGTGAAGATCTCGCCCATGCGCTTCTCGACCAGGTCGCGCACATCCTCACCGAAGGTACGAACGGTGCCTTCCATGTACATCTCCATCGGAATGATGTTGTTGCGCTCACCCCCGCGCATGATGCCGACACTCACGACGCCGGGTGCCATCGGGTCGATGTTGCGCGAGCGGATCGACTGCAGGGCGAGGACCGCTTCCGAGGCCATCACGGTGGGATCGATGGACAGTTGCGGGGCCGCACCGTGCGCCTGTTGACCACGCAAGGTCACCGACCAGCGATCCGATGCGGCGTAGGCCGGGCCGGGCGTATAGCTGAGCTTTCCGACGTCCATGCTCCCGGCCGCGTGCAACCCGAACACCGCGTCCGGACGAAGCCGATCGAACACACCCTCCTTCAACATCAACTGTGCGCCGCCCTCCTCACCGGGAGGGGCACCTTCTTCGGCCGGCTGGAAGATGAACATCACGGTGCCCGCGAGGTCGTCCCGCATACCGGCGAGCACCGACGCCACACCGAGCTGGACCGCAACGTGGATGTCGTGCCCGCACGCATGCATGACCGGCACATCCTGGCCCAGATACTCGGCGCGGACGGACGAGGCGAAGGGCAGGTCCGTCTCCTCGGCCACCGGAAGCGCGTCCATGTCCGCCCGCACCGCGACCACAGGGCCGGGCCGGCCCCCACGGAGAATGCCGACGACGCCCGTGTGCGCGATGCCCGTCTGCACCTCGAGATCCAGGCTACGCAGATGATCCGCGACGAGCTGGGCCGTCCGGAACTCCCGGTTGCTCAATTCGGGATTGCGATGAAGGTCGTGGCGGATCTCGACGATGGTCGGCGTCACCCGCTCGATCGCGTCCGCCTGAAATGCGGCGAGCCCGGTCGGAGCAAACAGGAGAGCGGCAGAGACCAACCGGACAGGAATGGACATGGGCACCCGTGCGCACGAGAGAACGGAATCGGCAACGTCCGGCCTGGCGGTGTCTTCGTCAAGCGTCCGTCGCGCCGGCGTCTACCGGCCGGTAACGCCCAGCTCGTCGAGGCGCTCGGGCATGTCGGCCAGAACGTATCCCATCACGGCGAGCATGGCGACCGCCTTGTTGAAGTTGACGGGCTCGACCTTGTCGAGGGTGTCGGCATCGGTGTGGTGCCAGTCGAAGTAGTGCTCACCGACCGTCTGGAACCCCAGTCCCGGGACCCCGTCCTGCATGAGGGGCGCGATGTCGGCGCCCCCTCCACCCCCGGTGATCTGGCCGCCCTCGATCCCATCGAGCAGCCGACCCACCTGCGCGAGCAGTGCGATGGCGCGGGCCTGGGCCGGGTCGTCGCCGCCGGGCACGGTTACACCGAACCCGACCGGGCGCTCGGCGCCCCCGTCCATCTCGATCGCGGCCACGTGCCCCGCGATGCCCTCGCCGACGAACTCGCGGTAGGCACGGCCCCCTCGGCCGCCGTTCTCTTCGTTCGTCCAGAGCACCACGCGCAGCGTGCGGCGGGGCCGCAGCCCGAGTTTCTTGACGAGGGTGAGGGCCTGCCACGCAGCGATCGAGGCCGCGCCGTCGTCGTGGGCGCCCTGGCCGACGTCCCACGAGTCGAAGTGCCCGCCCATGACCACGACCTCGTCGGGACGCTCGCTCCCCCGAATCTCGGCAATGACATTGGCCGACTGGGCGTCGGGAAGCGTTGCGGCCTCCATGAAGAGGCGTACGCGCACCGTCTCGCCGGCTTCGGCCATACGGCGCATCCAGGCGGCGTCTTCGACCGTGACGGCGGCCGCCGGAATCCGCGGAGCGTCGGCGGCGTAGTTCATGCCCCCGGTGTGGGGTGTGTAGAGGCTGTTGCCCGTTGCGGAGCGAACGAGAGCGGCCACGGCGCCCTTCCGCGCCGCCGCCGAGGCGCCGCCCCCCCGGTACGCGACCGTGCGCCCGTACCCCTCCCACTCGACTGCGAAGAGCACGATCCGCCCTTCGACGTCGGCACGGGGCATCGCCTCGAGTTCGTCGAAGGAGCGAACCACGACCACCGGCGCCTCGATGCCCTCGGACGGTGTGGCGACACTCCCACCCAGACCGAGGATCGCCAACCGACGTGTGACGGGAGCGATCACCCGGGCGTGCTCTTCGCCCCTCACCCAGTGCGGCACCATCACGGGCTGCAGGGTGACGGTGAGCCCTTCGGCCTCCATCGCCTCACCGGCCCAGGCGACGGCGCGCTCGAGTGCCTCCGACCCGCTGAGGCGATGCCCGATCCGGGTGGTGAGGTACTCGAGCTTCTCCCAGCCCGTCGGGTCGGTGAGGGCGGCGCCGATCAGGCGGCCCGCGTCGTCCCGGTACGCGTCGGTCAGTGATCGGGATTGAGCGGTGATGCCCGGCGCCGACACGGCGAGGATCGTGACGAGGCCGAGGACCGCGAAAGACGACGAACGAAGCAAGCGAGACATGGTCGGGACTCCTGAAGCTCATCGGTGGCGCACAACCGTCTGTGGACGATAACGCGCGCGACGAGGTGGTTCCAAGCTGCACCGCCCCGGATCTCCGCGGCGTCGGAATTGACTTGCGCCCACTGCGGGTCCTGACACAGGTTGACCCACCGCACCGGTATATCTGCGGCCCTCGCCGCGGAGCCCCCCAGCCTGGCGGTGCCGATGGAACTGCTCGATCGCTTGCGCGCGCATCTCGCTACGAAGTACGAGATCGTGGGAGAGATCGGGCGAGGCGGATCATCGATCGTCTTTCGGGCCCGTGACCTTCAAGACGGCTCGTCGGTCGCCATCAAGGTCCTCGCCGCCGACCTCAGCGAACATGTCCGGCCTGTGCGTTTTCTGCGCGAGATCTCGATCGCCTCGACGCTGGTCCACCCCAATATCCTGCCCCTGCTCGACTCGGGTGACGCCGAGGGGCTGCTCTACTACGTCATGCCCTTCGCCGAGGGTGAGACCCTTCGCGAGCGTATCGATCGGTCGGGTCCCCTTGCCGTCGACGAGGCGCTGGCCGTCGTTCGTGCGGTGGCCCAGGGGCTCGCCTATGCGCACGAGCGAAAAGTCGTGCACCGTGATGTGAAGCCCTCCAATATCCTGGAATACGACGGTCGGATGGTGATCGCCGACTTCGGTGTCGCCCAGGCGGTCGACCACGCCAGCGACGGGTACCGTACCTCGACGGGGCTGGTGCCGGGCACCCCCACGTACATGAGCCCGGAACAGGCGGGGGGCAGCCCCGTCGACGCTCGCTCCGACATCTACGCGCTGGGCTGCGTTCTGTTCGAGATGCTCGCGGGTGAGCCCCCCTTCACCGGCCGGACGGTGCAGACCGTGGTGGCGCGCCACCTCTCCGAGCGCCCCCCCTCGCTCGAGGTCGTCCGGCCCGGTACACCCCCGGGCATCGCCGATGTGGTCGAGCGCTCGCTCGCCAAGGTGGCGGCCGATCGCTACCCGGACATGGCTGCCTTCGTCGCTGCTCTCGACAAGGGGCTCACGGCCCCCGCTCGACGGGCTCCGCGACGAACGGTCCGGCGCGCACTGATCGCGCTGGGAGGCCTTGCGGTGCTCGGCGTCGCCCTCTGGCAGGGAGGTTTCGGCGCACGGGCCGGGCCGGCCGACGACCGGCGCATCGTGGTCTTCCCCCTGCAGGATCCGGGCGGAGGGCTGTCGGGTGAAGACGGTTGGGACGTGGCTCTCGCGGTCGGGACCGCTCTGGAGCATACGGAACCGCTGCGCTGGCTCGATGGCTGGCTCTGGCTCCCGACCGATGTCCGCGCGGACATGAGTCTTCTGACGGCAGACCTGGCCACGACCATCGCGCGCGACCAGAGCGCCGCTCACTACGTCACGGGCGCGATCCGGCGCACCGCCGATTCGGCCTGGGTGACGCTCCATCTCGTCAGTCCCGACGGCGGTGAGGTGGCCCGGGAGTCTGCGGTGGGGCCCCGCGGCGCGCCCCTCTACCAGGTCGCGCTGGCCGCCCTCCCCCCGCTGTTGTCGAGCCTCCTGGAGCCGGGCCGGGAGGTCGACCTCACCCCTCTCACGCGAGCCGATCCCGCCGCCGTGGCCCTCACGATCCAGGGCGACCGCGCGTATCGCCGGTCCGACTTCTCGACGGCCTATGGGTTCTACAGCCGGGCGGTCGGAGCGGACTCGCTTCTGGCCATCGCAGCAGCCCGTGGTGCGGCGGCGGCCATCTGGGAAGAAGAGGATCAGGACGCCCTGCGTCTGGCCGGCCTCGCGGTTCGCAACGACTCGGTGCTGCCGGAGCGCCACCGTTTCTTCATACGCGGGGTCGAGGCCTACCTGGACGGCCGGGCCGACACGGCGGTGGCGCTCCTCGAGCGTGCCCTGGAACGCGACCCCGACTGGTCGGAAGCCGGCGCGGTCCTGGGCGAGGTCTACTACCACCTCTTCCCCGCCAGTGCCGATCTGACCGCCGATGCACGCCGGGCCTTCGAACAGGTCGTGGCGAGCGACTCCGCCTTCACTCCACCGCTCTCGCACCTGGCGCAGATGGACATTCGCCGGGGCGATTTCGACATTGCCGGCACCCGCATCAGGCGGTTGGCGGCGTCGCTCGGCGAGAGCGCCCGCCTCGTGCAGGTGCTTCATCTCATGTCGGCCTGTGCCCGGTCGGAGCTCGATGCCGACGCCGACCTCTGGGCGCCTGAGGACTGGCGCGCGAAGTCGGACGGCGACCCCCGCGTGATTCTCGACGCGGCCCAGGCGCTCGCCGTCGGTGGCGCCTGGCCCCGGTGTGCCCGAACGGCCTTCGCGGCGCTGCACGATGCTGGGTCGGCCTATGCGTGGGTCTCAGCCCTCGGGCAGGAGTCCCTGCTCCTTGCGCAGGGGCGCGTCACCGAGGCACGGACGCTGCTGGATTCCCTGATGCCCGACCATCGGGGCGGCGCGTACAGTCTGTATCTCCTGGGTTCGGTGCTCTCGCCGGCCTTCGATTCGCTCGCCGAAACGCTCGCCCGGACCGCCCGTGACGCCGACTACCGGAGATACCGCATCGACAACCTCTGGCTGCTCGGGGTCTGGCACACCGTCCAGGGCGAGGCCTCCCAGGTGGCCCATCTGGAGCGGCTGGTCGACTCGCTCGCGACCGTCCAGGGTGGACGCAAGGGACGCATCCTGGCCGCCGCGCTGGCGGCAGACGCCCTCTTCGCCGCAGGGCGAACCGCAGAAGCCCTCGAGGGATTCAAGGCGCTGCGAGCGACCGCGCCGCTGCACTCCTACTACTGGGAACTCGACGAGCCGCTCGCGCCGGAGCGCATCCTGCAGGCTCGCGCGCTCCTGGCGGCCGGAGACCACGAGGGGGCGATCCGCGTGGCCAGCCTCTTCGACCACCCATCTCCGATTCTCTACGTGGCCTTTCTCGGCCCGAGCCTGGCCATCCGCGCCCGGGCCGCTGAAGCCCTCGGACGGCGAGCCGCTGCCGAGGAGTACCGCACTCGACTGGTCCGCCTGGGCTGGCCGAACGGAGAAGTGCCGCTCTCCCTGAGCGGTCCCCTCCTGTCCCCCTCATCCCTCCTGGAGGTGTCATGAACACAGCGATCCTGGTCCTGGTCGTCGCAGTGGCGTTCGGCCTGTGGTGGATGCTGATGGAATGCAACCGGATCCGAAAGAAGTACTGGGACCAGCTCCTCCGCTGGCGCGACTGGAAGTACGCCATGGAGAGCTGGATCAAGGCGTACGAGAAGTACTTCGCCGACAATTGCACCTGCAACGTGCCGGACCCGCCAGATCCGCCAGAGTCCCCCACCTGGCCCAACGGTGTCGAACCCCACTGAGTCGTCGCACCCGGCGAGGGGGGCCCTGCCCGGAGCGGGGTCCCCCGCGGGGCGGTGGGCCCCCGCTCGCGCGGCTCTCCTGTTGGCGCTCGTTCCGGGGACTGCTGCGGCGCAGGTCACGCACGACGTCTACCATGTGGCCGGTCAGGCCGTCGACCTCAGCGTCTCCCTCGATTCGCTGGGAGTGGTCACCCGCGAACCCATCACGGCCGACAGCGTCGCGGTCCTGGCGAGGGTCGCGCTCGATGAGCCCACGACCATTCGTGGTGTATCCATGGGCCCACGCGGCTGGGTGGTCGGTGTTGCGGCCCGCTCCCGGCAGGAGTTGCGATCGGCCCTGGCGCGGCTTCGGGCGCAGGACGCCATCGGCTGGGCCGGGATGGTGGTACGCACGGGGCGGGCGACGGAGCCGGCGTTGGTCACCGACGAGTTTCTCGTGCGCTTCACTCCGGGGCTGTCGCGGACGGTGATCGAGGCGATGAACCGGGAGAATCGGGTCGAGGTCCTGCACGCCTCTCGCTACGACGCCGACCACTTTCTGCTGCGCGTCACACCCGAGTCGCCGCTGGACGGATTGGCGATGGCCAACCACTACCACGACGACCCTCGCACCGTCTACGCCCATCCCAACTTCTGGTACCAGGACCAGCCGAGCGACTTCTTCCCGAACGACCCCCTGTTTCCCGACCAGTGGCATCTCTACAACACGCTCGTGTCGGTGACGCCCGGAGTCCCCCGCCCCGACATCCACGCGCCCGAGGCCTGGAGCCTCACCTACGGAGACCCGAAGGTGACGATCGCGATCCTCGAGCAGGACGGATTCGACGCCGCCCACCCCGATCTCACCCCGCGCCTCTGGTCCAACCCGTGGATCACGGGGGCGCGCCCTCCTCCCCAGCCGTGGACGAAGTCCGGCGACCTGCACGGCTGGAACTTCGAGGGGTGCCCGGGCACTCCCGGCATGGACCCGGCCCTGGATCCGTGCGGCACCCCCGACCTCGCCCAGGGGTTGCTGGGTCACGGCACCCAGGTGGCCGGCGTGGCCGCCGCGGAGGGCAACAACGAGATCGGGGTGAGTGGCGTATGTCCCCGGTGCTCGTTGCTCCTGGTCCGGATGGGATTCATCTCCGCCGAGGTGCGAGCCGCGGCCTTCGACTACGCGCGGGTGATGGGCGCCGATGTCATCAATGCGAGCTTCAACACCCAGTACAACAACAACACCTTCATCGATGCGGTGACCCGTGCCACGACCCTGGGCCGTGGCGGCAGGGGGATCACCGTCGTGGCGGGCCCCTTCGACTACACCTTCGACGACGACATCTGTGGCGCCAGCCCACCCCTGCTGGCGGGTCAGCCCAACGTCATCTCGGTGATCATGTCCGACAGCCAGGACCGGCGCCAGCTGGGCGCGATGGGACCCTGCCTCGATCTGATGTCGCCCGGAATCGACATCTGGACCACCGATGCCGGAGGTGCGATCGACGACCTGAGCGCCAGCTACGACGCCGTCGACGGCAACTCCTTCGCAGCCCCGGTCGTGGCCGGCGTCGTGGGCCTGATCCTCAGCCGGAACCCCGGGCTCACACGAGAGCAGGTGTACGAGATCCTCATCGACACCGCCGACAAGGTCGACGGCACCTACGGCCCGAACGGCCACGACGATCGCCGCGGCTACGGTCGGGTGAACGCCTACGAGGCGCTGAAGGCGACACCACTCCCGCCGCCGGAAACGGTGACGGTCACCGCTGCCGAGTACGAAGTGGGGGTGCGACTCGGCTTCACCGCACTGGTCGGCCCCGGTGGGATCGACCACATCGTGGCGGCGCCCGGGGCGGGGCCGCTGGGCGAAGCCGTGCTCTACGCGAGTTGGCTCTCGGCCGCCTCGGCCATGGCCGACCTCCAGGCGGGGTTGTCGAGAGCCACGAACGCCGCCAGCACGGGCCCCGACGAGCACCATGTCAGCCTGGCGCTGATGGTTGGTCTGCGGATGTCGCTGGGTGCCGGCAGCCTGTACGCGGGGCCCAGCGGCGCATACCACTACACCCGGACCGGGTCGGCCAGCTCGAGCGAGTGGGGATTCGGTGCGGTCGCGGGTCTTCGCCGCACCCTGGGCGCGACGGTCGCGCTCCGTACCGAGATCGTCTACCGACGCTGGTCGGTGGCATCGTTGAACGAGTGGGGCCTGGGACTGGGGCTGGGTGTTCGTCTGCACTAGACGGAAGTTCCTCCCACCAAGTGGAGCAATCCGCTTTGTAACTACTGGCGGGGTGC
>CAZFRU010000027.1:0-26490 GCA_964521385.1 uncultured Gemmatimonadaceae bacterium
CGCTACCAGCTACCGCACGGTCGGCACACCTTACCACGGCGATTCCGTATAACGTGCTTTTGGCGACGCCCGTGTCCCTGATCTCCCGGACCCCCAGGGGG
Source organism: uncultured Gemmatimonadaceae bacterium (assembly GCA_964521385.1). GTDB lineage: Bacteria > Gemmatimonadota > Gemmatimonadetes > Longimicrobiales > Gaopeijiaceae > Gaopeijia. The sequence continues at coordinate 102 of CAZFRU010000027.1, forward strand.
TTTGCGACGGGGGTGTCGGGGTCGAGTTGGCGATTTGCTCGCCATGTGGGTGTCGTGGGTGTCGCGGACAAGTTCATTGTTTGCCGCTTCGCTCGTGCGCGCAAGCTTCGCGTCTCGGGCGACCGGGACACCGGGGCGGGCAAGACACCGGGGCGGCCGGGACACCGGGGCCACCAGGACACCGGCTATTCCAATTCGTCCAGCGGACTGCGGATCGAGGCCAGCCGGGGGCGGCTGACGTGGGTGTAGATCTCCGTGGTGCGGCTGCTCTGGTGGCCCAGCAGCTCCTGGATGTAGCGCAGGTCGGTGCCCGCTTCCAGCAGATGGGTCGCGAAGGAGTGCCTCAGCACGTGTGGCGTCACCGTCTTGGCGATGCCCGCCCTGGTGGCCGCCCGGGCAATGACGCGTTGCGCCGATCGGGTCGTGTAGTGCCGACCCGGGCGATCGCCGGGGAACAACCATGGACCGCCCGGAAAGGCATCCCGGTAGATCCGCACGGCTTCCACGGCTCGGGCGGCAAGCAGCGTATAGCGATCCTTCCCGCCCTTTCCGCGCCGCACTCGAATGAGGCCTCGGTCCACGTCGAGGTCTTCGGGGCGAAGACGAACGGTTTCGCTCACGCGCAGCCCAGCCGAATACATGATCAGCACCAGGGCGCGATGCTTGGGATGTCGGATCGCTTCGAGAAAGCGCGCAATCTCCTCACGACTCAACACCTGGGGTAGTCGGTGTTCGCGCTTGGGGCGCGGAATCCGCTCGGCCAGGCTCGGTCGCTCCAGGACCGTCTCGAACAAGAAGCGCAGGGCGCTCACGGCCTGATTGTGAGAGCTGCGCGAAACGCGGCGGACCTGCACGAGCTCCAGGAGATACGCCATGGGATCGCCAGTAACGGAGTCCCCTGAAGACACCTCCACCCTCGGCGCAGGCCGCCACTCCAGGAATCGGCGGATGTGGCCCAGGTACACGCTTCGGGTCCGCGGGCTGTAGCCGCGCAGCAAGAGGGCCGCGCGCACACGCTCCAGGAGGCCGGGGTTCACGGAGGCCCGGCGCGCGTCGGGGCCGGACCGGGCCGCCCTCTCGACGCGGACGAGGCGGCTCCCGAAACACTCCAGGAGGGCGGCCGCCGTTCCCGGCTCCTCGGGGACGACCCACACCTTTCGCCCTGCATCCCAGCGTCGGCCCGGATGAGCCTTCACGGCCGCGACGTCGGCGACCGTGAAGCCGGCCCCGAACGCCACCTCCAAATACCCGCCGCCGATCGTGGTGATCTGCACCTTCCCGCGCGGCACCGCCACGTCCGAAGCGCCAGTTTCAGTGATGGGCCGAGTTCGAGGTTCCATACCCTACGGAGGGCCACCGAGAAGGGCGGGGGAATGCCCGAATGCGCTGCCTGCCACGGAGGCCGCCGCGATCGCCTCGACGGTCCTTTCCAGTGTCTTGGGGGTGAACGATGCGATTCCCTACCGGCTACCCAGGGAGACCTTGCCATGAACCCCGAGATCGCCTCGCATCGGATCGTCCGTCTGGCCTCGTCCCCGGCTACCGGCGCGTCATCATCATCCGCCCCAGCTTGGGCAACATCCATAGAAATCCGATCGGAAGCAGCACGGTCTGCAAGAAGAAGATCACCAGCAGGTTCAGCAGGTGTTCGACCGCAGCCGATACCCGGTCCCGGAACGCCTCGATGCGCTCCGAGACGTCCATCCGCTCGACGGCATTGGTGAACCACGACGACACGCGCCCGACGAGCCCGGCGTCGGGCTCGGGTGTGGCCAGTTGCTCGATCTCACGCACATCGCCACTGGTTTCGCCCAGCGCTGCGACGGCCTCGGTCTGCGACGGCTGCAGGTAGCGTTCGAAGACGATCGACGTGCCCAGCGCATACACGGGCATCGCGAACCGACCGATGAGCAGCAGCGAAGTGCCGACCACGACCACACGCTGTACCGTCGGATGGATGCGCTCCGGGACGAAGACCGTCACGAGCCGCAGGACGAGGAACAGCAGCAGGAGGGCGGTCATGACCTGCCAGGCGCTCGCGCGCAGCAAGAGGCTCTGCACGCCCAACGAGGTGGTACTGATCAACATGACCGACGAGAACTGCTCGATCATGTCGTCGATCGGTTCCAGGATCTCGCCTGCGGAGACCGTCACCCCGACTCCCGCGGGTTGCAGCGCGATCTCCGTCCCCTCGGCGAGCGATACCGCGGCGTCGAGTGCACGTGCCGCCGCGAAGGTCAGGAGGGCCTGCTGAAAGACCCGATCGGCCGAGGCCTGCGCACGACTGTCCAGCGTCCCCGAGGTCGCCAGGAGGCCCGCGACGATGGCGAGGAGTCCAATCCAGAGTCTGGGTGAGAGCCAGAGGGGAGTCCCGCTGGCATGGCGTGGGCGAGAAGCGGCGACGGGCTCGGTAGCCAGGGGGTGCGGCTCCGGACGATCGGTGTCCATCGGTTGTCCCGGGACGCGAGATGGTTGAAGCCCCGGCGGGGTACGAGCCGGGGAGGGAGGCACTCGAGCCTCCCTGCTACCCCCGAACCCGTCCAGGCGAGCCAGGCCGATTGGCGGGGAAGCTTGATTCCCTCCGTTCTCCTGGGTACCGATCATGGATGGCGCGGGCCGATCGGCCTTCGCTTCCCGCTCGCACACGCTGCCTCAGGAGTTGGCTCCGATGCATACTGCCCGCCGGTTGCTCCTTTCATCGTTCGTCGTCGCACTGGTGGTGCTCCCCTCAGCCACCGTAGGTCAGACCCCGGGGGTGCACTACACGAGCACCAGCCGGGTGGAGTTCGCCGGGGCCATCGGAACGATGATGGGCGCCTTCGGGGGCGGTGACCCCACGGAGTCCGAAACCTGGATGCAAGGGGGGACGATCCGGACCGACGACGGTGCCACCTCGACGGTGACCAACCTGCTCGAAGGCTGGTACCTGATGATCGACCACGACACCCGCAGCTATTTCCGGACGACCTTTGCCGACATGATGGCGTTTGCCGACAGCGCCACCGCCGCCGCCGCGGGCCAGATGCCCGCCACGCAACCTTCTGCCGCAGGCGACGCCGAAGACCCCGGCGTCGAGGCCGAATTCTCGTTCGATGCGGACCGCACGGGTGAGCGCAAGTCGATTGGAGGGTACGAAGCCGAGCGCGTCATCCTCACGATGAACGTCGAGTTCAGTGCCGAAGACGAAGAAGGCGCCATGCAGGAGGCCGGTGACATGGTGATGGTGACCGAGCTGTGGATCACCGACAGCTTTCCCTCGGCCGACGCCGAACTGGCGGAGGCCTTCGCCGATCTCGACGAGGAATGGCTCGAGGGCATGAACGAGCGGGGCACGGGTGCGATGGATCAGATCATGGCGACGAATCCCCAGCTGGGCACGGCGATGCAGCGCATGCAGGAAGAGATGGACGGCCTCGACGGCACGACGCTGGAATCGACGGCCTACGTGGTGCTGCTGGCTCCCGGAAACGAGCTGGACCGCGACGCCGTCTTCGCCCTGTCGGGTCAGCCCCTGAGCGAGGGCTTGGGAAGCGTCGCCGGCCGCGCCGCGGGGAGTGCGGCCCAGGACGCTGCCGTGGACGCGGCGCGGAGCGCGGCCGGACGCCTGGGCGGGTTGTTCGGTCGCAAGAAGAGTGAGCCCGAAGAGCCGGCGGAGCCGGAGATGCCCACCCAGTCGGTCATGGCCCGGATCACCACGATGGTCACGTCGATCGAGGCGGGTCCCTTCGATGCACAGGTCTTCCAGGTCGATCCCAGCTACACCGAGCGTCCGGCGCCCTGGGCGGGCGGTGGGGCAACCCCCTAGCCCGCGCGGAATCCCGGTTCCTGCGAACCCTGTCGATCCCGCTACCCACCCGCAGGCAGGAAGGTATCCGCCACGATGTCGCGAATCCGCGATGAGCTCACGCGATACCGATTCGCAAAGACGATGATCGCCATCTCCTCGTCGGGGAGCCGCAGGAAGTTGGCCACGAACCCGGCCACCTGTCCGTTGTGGCTGATCGAGCGGTGACCGCGGTAGGTGCCGATGCTCCAGCCGAAGCCGTAGCCCGTGTCGTCGCCGTTGGGGAGCACGACCGAGGTCCACATCGCCGCTTTCGACGCCTCGCTCAGAAGCGTGGTCCCATGGAGAGCCTCATCCCATTTCGCCATGTCGTGGACCGACGACAGCAGGCCCCCGGCGCCGAGGGTCGATGAGGCCTGGGTAGCGTCGCGATTCATCAACTCGACGCCCATGCGGTCGACCCAGTAGCCTGAAGCCCGGTGCGCGATGATGTCTTCGGGGTCGGCCATACGGGTCTGCGTCATGCCCAGCGGCCCGAAGATGCGCGCCTGGAACACCTGCCCCAGCGGGCGGCCCTCGATCAATTCGACGATGCGGCTCAGCAGGAAGTACCCGGTGTTGCTGTAGTACCACCCGGTGCCCGGTTCGAAGTCCATGGGCCGCGAATGCGCCACCCGAATGATCTCTTCGGGTGTGAAGCGCTGCCGGTAGGCTTCGTAGGTCTGGATCTCCTCGTAGTCGGGGATCCCCGACGTGTGCGTGAGGAGCTGGCGCACCGTCACGCCGAGCCACTCGCCAGGCAGGTCGTGCAGCGTCTCGTGTATGAAATCGTCGAGGCCCAGCCGACCGTCTTCGACGAGAAGCAGGATCGCGGCCGCGACGAACTGCTTGCTGATCGAGCCGATCTCGAAGACGGTGCTGTCGGAGACGGGCACTCGCAGCTCGACGTCGGAAAGCCCATAGGAGCCGATGTGGAGCAGGCGTCCGCGCGACGCCACGCCGATGAGCACCCCCGGAATGTTGTTGTCGGCCATCTCGGCCGTGATACGCCGATCCATCTCGGCCAGGGCCGAGGCCGAGGGGGAAACGGGCTGCGCGGCGAGCGGGGCGGCGGCCACCAAGAGTGCTGAGCCGAAGCAGCGGAATGCGATGCCGCGTCGGTCGAGCCGACGCCTACGGGCGGGTGCTGGGGTCGTGGGGCGGTGTCTCATGGCACAAGAGAAGCGTCGGCGGAGGCGCTACCGCAAGGGCAATGGCCCATGCCCCCGCTCAGAAATACAGTGCCAGACCCAGTCGCAGCGACCGCGGCTGCACTCGCTCCTGGGCGGCCTTGTAGTACTGGTTGGCGACCACTCCGGTGCGGGGTCGGGTACCGGCGTGGTTGTACCAGTAGTCGGGGCCGTTGTTGACCATCGTCTGCAGTTCGGTGATGGACTCGTCCCCCAGCAGGTTGAACAACTCGACCGAGAGCGACATGTCCGAGCCTCTGAGGTTGAACAGCTGTTCCATGCGCACGTCGAGGTTGGCCCGGCGCACCAGGCTGGGCCGCCCGCGGGGTCCGACGTAGACGTTGTGGCCTTCGACGGGGTAGAAGAGCTTGTAGTCGAGCTCGTCGCCGCGATCGGTGAGAATGAGACCGCCGCTTCCCATCTTGGCCGGACCCGTGTTGACCCGGTACTGATTGAACCCCAATCCGGTAAGCCGGAAACGGGGCGAGTAGTGATCTCCGGAGCGGAAGGTCCAGAAGGCACCCACCCTCGTCTTTTCGGCGAGGTTGCCCCAGATCGAGACCTTGGCCTCCTTGTGGGCGAAGTTCTCCAGCGTCCCGAAGGCGTTGACCCCCTCGTTCACGCGCACGTAGGGGCCGGCACTGAAGGTCTCGGGATCGGTGTAACCGGTCACATTGTCGAGGTTGCCCTTCAGGTCGCTCACCACGAACGACATCGACGCACCCCATAGCGGTTGAGCCACCTCGAGGGTGAGCTGAAACTGGCTGAACTCGCGGCGAGCGCCCGGTGCCTGGGTGAGGATGTAATCGGGATCCCAGGTGAGATTGACGGAGTCGGCCAGCGTCATGTTCGGTACCATGAGCGCGTCGGGGCAGTCGGTGTTCGCCTTGCAGCGCAGCCGGTCCAGCAGCACGTAGTTGGGCAGGTAGACCTCTTCGAGGAACACGCTACCGCCGGAATAGGGCAGCAACGAGCCCTGATCGTCGAAGACGCGGACCCGCTCGAAGCGGGTGTAGTTGGTGGCGCGGTTCTGGTCGACGAGCGCCACCATGTCGTGATTCGTGCGCTCGGTGTAGAGCGCCTCGATCTTCGCGCCGTAGCCAAACTGCTTTTCGACGGCCACCAGCCACTGATCGATGTACGGCTGACGGTAGTCCACCACCGGCCCCGTCTCGTTCAGCGACACCACGCTCTCGCGCCGAAACAGGTTCTGCGCCGCCAGCGCGTCTCGTTCGGCGACGGTGAAGGTGGTGGTGGGATCGGTGAAGCGATCCCCCCAGTAGTACCAGATCTCTTCGTTGGTGAAGACGTCGGCACCCGCGGCCCGGTCGAACATCTGGGTGATGAGATCCTGGTGGAACCGCCCCCAATGGCCCTTCAGCACGAACATGCCACTGCTGGTGAGCGCGATGGAGGCTCCGATTCTGGGATCCCATGCCTGATCCTCCACGGCCTCGAAACGCGCACCACCCCGGGGGGTGAGAAAGCCCTGCCACCGATTCCAGCGCACCCCGGGCGAGAGCATGACCCGCGACCCCAGCGAGAGCGACGTCTGCGCGTAGGCGGCGGCATTGGTGACGTCGGCATCGAGGTACACCTCTCCGCCCCAGCGGCTGGGCAGCCAGGTGAAGCGGCTCCAGGTGGCGGGGTCCTCTTCATCGAAGATCGTCGAGCGTACCGGAAGCCAGGTCAGCTCGCCATTGCGGGTCCGCTCGTTGAGGAAGGTGCCTCGCGTGTACTCGGCTCCGAGCTTGACGACCTGTTCGAGCGATCCCGTGGGTAGGCGGATGGTGGTCTCGACCGTGCCCGATGTACTGGTGGGATTGCTGCGCAGGGTGAGCGGCGCATTGCCGTAGGCGGTATAGGGCGGGGTGAGGGCGAAGGTGCTCACGCCCGGCACCTCGGTGCCGCCGTACGAATCGTGACGTTCGTCGGTCGAGAACCGGTTGGCGCGGGCTTCGAAGATGCCCCAATCCCCGAGCAATGCACGCCAGGAGCCGTTCAGGAACCAGGTGGGCGAGGTGTAGAGGTGGCCGGCTCCGGGCGACTCGAAGCCGGTGAGCTCGAAGTTCTCGGCGCGGACTCCGGTGTAGGCGCCCGAGAAGATGAATTCGTGACCGGGCGTGGGGGCCCAGTTGACCTTGCCGAAGACCTTGTTCTCGGTGCGTTCTTCGAGCACGGGAGCCAGCCGGTCCTCGATCTGGGCCAGGTGGTTCAACGCCTCGCGGTCCTGGCGTATGCGGCTGCCCGAGAGGTAGTAGTACAGCTCGTTGGTGATGAGCGGACCTCGCACCTCTCCTTCGATGTCGTAGCGACGGGCCACCTCGCGGCCGATCTCGGTGCCCACGAGGTTGGTTGCGTTCAGGGCGCCGTCCTCGAAATTCGAGCGCAGCATGCCCTGGAAGGTGTCTGTGCCACGCTTGGTCACGACGTCGATGAGGCCGCCCTGAAACCCTCCGTATTCTGCGCCGGCGCCGAGCCCGCGCACGCTCACCTCTTCGATCCAGTTGATGCTCGGATTCAAGGCGTCACCTCCCACCCCCGGATGGTTGGCGGACAACCCGTCGAGCCGATAGTTGTTGGCCTGGAAGTTCGAGCCGCCCCAGACGTGTCCCGGGCGAGCCCCCGGGGTGAGGGCCACCAGATCGCGTGCGTTGTGGGCCAGCGGGAGCATCTTGATGGCCACTTCGTCGAGCCGGGTGCTGAACTCGGTGTTCTCGCGCTCGATACGGATCCGCGCACTCTGCACTGTGATGCCCTCGAGCGCGATGGCCTCACCCTCGAGGTTCACGAGCACGGCTGCGATCTCGTCCCGCTCGACCCGCACGTCTTCGGTGAAGAGGCGGTACCCCAGTTCCTGCACACGTACCGTATACGTGCCTGCGGCGAGTGCCGCGAGCTGTATCTCTCCGTGTTGGTCGGTGTCGGCCTGGTAGAGCATCTGATCGAGGATCAGGACCACCACATTGGCCCCTGGCCGTGGTGCGCCCTCGACGCTGACCCGCACCACCAGCGTTCCGCCCTGGGCGGCCAGGGGTGATGCTCCCCACCCTGTGTGAATCGCGACGAACAAGGAGAGGACGAGCGGCGCAAGCCGCCCGACACGACCAAACACGAACGCGAGAAGACGCACGAGGGAGCACTCCTGGAAGGTATCGCAGTCGATTGCCGCCCCCGCCGACAGGGCCTGTAGAGCGACACCCTACGAGCGCAGGGTGTTGAACCAAGATACGCCAGCGGCCCGACCCCGCTTTCAGGGCGGCCGGTGAAGTCCCAGATTGCGAGGCATCCTCGTCACCCCCCACGCCGAAAGGACATTCAGTCGTGACCACCCGTTCCGTATCGATCCCCGACACCGAGGTTCACGCTCTCCACTCCGGGAGCGTCGGCGACGATTTCGAACTCTGGATCGGGCGGCCGCAGGCCGGGTTCACGTCGATTCCCGTGGGTCCGTTGCGTGTGCTCTACCTGCTCGACGCCAACCTGTTCTTCGGCACTGCGGTCGAGATGACGCGGTTGATGCACAAGCTCCATGGTGAGCTGGCCCCGCTCCTGGTGGTGGGCGTCGCGTATGCCACGAGCGACTTCATGCTCCAGGGTGCGCTGAGGACCCGGGACTTCACGCCCTCACACGACGCTGGAGTCGCGGCGATGGCCGCGTCGTTCCCCACCTCGTCCGACATACGGCGAATCGAGCCGCGCATGGGAGGAGCCGATGCGTTTCTCGGGTTTCTCGAGCACGAGGTGAGGCCCCTCATCGAGCAGCGCTTCGACGTACAGCCGGGTGGCGCGACGCTGTTCGGCTCCTCGCTCGGAGGGCTGTTCGTGACCCACACCTTCCTCACCGCGCCGACCACCTTCGACCACTACATCGCGGTCAGCCCGGCGTTGTGGTGGAACGAGGGTGAGGCCCTCGACGCCGTGTCGACGCGCCTCCGGCTGCGAGGCGACCAGGCAGTCACGGTGGCGGTCGCGGTCGGTGGTCTGGAGGAAAGCCCGCGCATTCCCGCGCTGGCGCCCTTCAAGATGGTGACCAACGCTCGCGAGCTGGTGACGCGGTTGCAGTCCGACGCCGAGCCCACCCTGCGAGTCGACCTCCACGAACTCGACGGCGAGACCCACACCTCGGTCGTCCCCGTTGCGCTGAGTCGCTCCCTGCGAGCGATCCATCGGGGCCCTGCTCCGGCCGGACCTTCGTGAGGATGCGCGATCCGCGCGGTACCTCCGGCGTCCATCCCGAGTCGTTCAGGGATCCCCTGGCAGGCTCGAACTGGAGCGCTCCGGCCACCGTGAGCGGCTTCGCGCAATCGGGGCCCAACCCCGTGCTCATGGAGTTCGCGGCGCGGGAAGCCGGTCGTGGTGCCACCCGTGCTCTGGACGTGGGGTGCGGTGCTGGGCGCAATGCGGTGCCCCTGGCCCTGGCCGGGTGGCAGGTGCTGGGGTTGGACCTGTCGTGGCCGATGGTCCAGGCCGCTGCGGAGCGGGGAGCTGCAGCGGGAGTCGGCCGGCTCGCGGGTTGGGCCCTCGCGCCCATGGAGGCGCTCCCGGTGCGGGACCGCAGCATCGATCTGGTCATCTCGCACGGGATCTGGAATCTGGCGCCGTCCGCTGCGGTGTTTCGGCGGGCGGTGGACGAGGCCGCACGGGTGGCCCGCCCGGGCGCGGCGCTCTTCGTTTTCACCTTTTCCCGCGACACCCTGCCCCCGCACCTCGCGCCGGTTCCGGGCGAGCCGTTCGTCTTCACCGAGTTCTCGGGGCAGCCCCAGTGCTTTCTCACCGAAGACCAGCTGCACGAGGAGATGGCCCGGGTGGGGTTCGATGCCGACCCCGGAGTCCCCCTGACGGAATACAACCGCCCGCCAGGAACGGTGTCCCGGCAGGGCGGCCCCCCGGTGATCTACGAGGCGGCGTTTCGATTGCGGGGAAGGTGAGGGAGGGGAGTCCTCTCCGGGAGGCGTCTCGACGCTCAGAAGGTACGGCACTCCCGAGCCATCCGTACGCGATCGCTCGCTGAAGCGCGCATCGACTCGGACACCTGCGTCGCCCCTGCCAGCGAGCGGCGGGTGAAGTAGTAGTACCCGCCTTCGGATCGGAGGGTGAGTTCATGATGCCCTTGTCCCACCGTACCGATCACCGACCGACCGCCTCCAATCGACCGGGCCTCCACCACATCGAGGTCGTAGCCGGAGCTGTTGTCCACCACTAGCACCGCGTGCCCAGCGCACGGCTCGGATGTGGGGCGTGGTGTAGGCGGTTTCGTCTTGGACGCGCACCCCGACACGAGGAGTACCAGTACACACCCTTGCAGGGCTCTTCGAATTCGTTGCGTCACGGCTGATCCCTCCTCTACAGCGGCTTGACACGGTGCCTGACCGGTAGGAAGCACGACCCATGCCACCCGCTGTGAGCCTCGGGGAACAGGACATGCGGCGGAGTGTCCCCAGAATGAGACGGCGCTCCGTCAGGGATCAGGGACACTCCCAGGCACCGATGACCTGGACCGACTGCTGACACACCAGTTCGGGGGTGCGACCGCACAGCACGATGGCGCGACCGCGCAGGTGGAGCTGGAGTCTGGTACGGCCTTTGCCGGTAAAGCTTGATCGCAGGTTCCGACCGGTTCTTCGAGTTCGTCGCCTCCGCGGGAGCAGATCGATGCCGTGTAGCATAGGTGGTAAGCCCACGTTCCAGGCGACCCCCCGCATGGTGCGGCCCACGGTCACGGGCCTGCTCGTCGGCCTGGTGGTGCTGCTGACCGCGTCGGCGGTCCACGGGCAATCGACCGACTTGATCGTGCATGTCTCTGCCGAGGGGCGTCCGGTCTCCGGCGCCTCGGTAACTCTCGAGATGGGAGCGACGTCGATGCGGAGTACGGCGACGGATGTGGCTGGGGTAGCGCGGTTTCTCGGCATCGCACCCGGAACGTATCGCCTGCGGGTGGAGGTGCTCGGCTATCGAACCCACGCCGAGGCCGGCGTCGAGGTCGCTGCTGGCAAGACGCGGATCGTCGACGTCGTGCTCCAAGGAGCCCCCCTGGCGTTGGAGGGGATCACGGTCAGAGTGGGGCGGATCCAGATCCAACGTGAGAACACCGACTTCGGCACGACGGTGGGGGCCAGGGCGCTCAAATTGCTGCCGGTCCCGTACGATCCCGCCGAACTCGTGGCTCTCACGCCCGGGGCCCGAGCCGAACATGTATGGGGGGGCGCCAACTTCCAGGCCAACAGCTACCAGATCGACGGCCTGTCGGCCAATCACCCAGGACTGGGGGGATCGCTGATTCAACCGAGCGCCCTCTGGGTCGACCGTGTCGAGGTGAGGGGGCTCGGCGCTGGCGCAGAGTTCGGCGGCTTCCAGGGCGGCCAGGTCAACCTCGTCACGAAGTCGGGGAGCAACGAGTTCTCGGCCATGCTTCGAAGCACGATCACGACCGATGCCCTCACCGGGTCGAACCTCGTCAGCTCGGAGATCGGCTCGGAGGTGAAGGACCGGTACGACTTCGAGGGTGAGGTGCGCGGTGCCCTCGTGCCCGACCGCCTCTTCTACTATCTCGGCGGGACCTATGTCGACCGTAGCGCCCGTTTCTTGAACCATGTCGACTTCGAAGGGCGGTACTCTCCGGAGTTGGAGCAACGATCCGAGCAGAAGGTGTTGGGGAAGCTCACCTGGACGCCGAACGCGCACGATGAGATCGAGGTGTCCGGAGCGTTTGTCGGCACGGACGCGGACCACTATGGCATGACCGGCTACGAGGGGCCGGGGGCCTCTTCGCGCTACACGTCGCCGACGTGGTTCGGTGGTCTCGCCTGGCGTCGGGCACTCGGCACCCGGGCCGTGTTGGAGGCGCGCGTCAATCGCTTCAGCCGAGACGAGCGCACGGATGCCTACGGGGGGGCGGATCTTCCCGGCATCCAGATCTTCTCGCTGACGCCGCCGCTCACATCGTTCGCCAACGCTCCGATTTCGAGGCGCAGTGCGCCGTCCAGCACGTCGGCCACCGTGGCCACCTCCATCCACTTTCAAACGGGACAACAAGAGCATCTGCTGAAGATCGGGGGCGAATACAGTCGCGGCAGCTTTCTCGACCTGAAAACCCGCAACGGCGGGATGACCTGGATGCCGCTGCTCCAGGATGGCCTCGACCCCACCGCTCCCTCCACATGGGCCCATCCCGACGAGGGGTTCATTCCCACGCAGTGGGGCGGTGACGTCCATCTCGACGCCGAGGTGACCAATGCTGCAGCGTTTGCGCAGGCGTCCCTCTCCATGGGGCGCCTGATGATCTTGCCCGGGATCCGATGGGCACGCTGGGAGGGATGGTTGCGAAGCGAAAGCGGAGCTCGCGTCGAGGGAGTGCAGGATCAGGCCTTCGATCCGCGGATCGGGGCAACCCTGCAGCTGGATGTCGCCGGCTCGTGGATCTTGAAGGGCCACTGGGGACGGTATCATCAGAATCTCATCACGCAGATGTTCGATCGGGTGGGCGGCTCGGACGTCTTTTCCAATCAGGAGATCTGGTATTATCGGGGACCTCCCCTGTCGGACCCGACTCATCGGTTCAGCGAAGCGGAACGCGACGAACTGGCAGCGCAAGGGCTCTTTACCCGCGAAAGCGTGATCACCCTCAACGAGACCGGCCCCGTCGTCGACTATCACCAACCCTACGTGGACCAAGGGCTCGTGGGGCTACAGAAGCAATTCGGCGACGCGGTGCGGTTCGAGGCCCTGTACACCCGTCGTAGCAACCGGGAAATGGTGGCGTTGGTGGACCGGAATCGCGCCTCCAACTACACCGTCTATCGCCGGGTGCGCGTCCACATGGGTGGAGGTGGGCCCCTGCCGTTCACTGGAGGGTCGACCTATATCCACGAGCTCTATGTACCCAATAGCGCCGTGCTCGAGGAACTCCGCCTCTGTGCCGACGATCCCGGCCAGTGTGCACTGCCCTCCGGTTGGTCGTTGGCGGACTCGCTGAGCCTGACGTGGAATCCCGACAACGTGCTCACCAACGCCCCGGACGCGAGACGCGACTTTGGTCAGGTGCAGTTGTCGTTCACCTTCGATCGGCCCGCTTGGGGCGGCCAGCTGTCGGCGGTCTTCACGGATCTGACCGGCAACCTGGACAATGTCAGCAGCTACGCAGATCCCGCCGAGTACAGCCCTGGGCCCTATGTGCGAGTCAACGAGGGCGTGAACTCCTTCGGGTCTCTCCCGAATTTCGCGGATCAGGAGGTGAAGGCTTCGTTCTGGGGGCTGCTACCCGGTGGGCTACGGGGTGGCGCGTTCTTCACGATGCGGAGCGGCGACCACTTCGGGCCGCAGTTCCGCGTCGTCTCGAACCCGTCCCTGTACAAGTATTTTGCCAATGTGGGGTCCTCGGTCCAGTGCTCCCCGAACGTGCCCATCGATCAATGCCCGATTCTGAATGTGGGGGATCGGCTTCCCACGAGCTTCCTTGCCGCGATCGAAGGGAACGACGTGTTCGTGGGTCCTCGCGGCGGCCCTCACCTGACCCGGAGCACGACTCTCGATCTACGCCTCGAGCGTGTGTTCGAGCTCCGGCGCTTCGACGTGGGCGTGGCCCTGGATTTCTTCAACGCCCTGGGAAGCGATGTGGTGACCGAGGTCCAGACGTTGGTCAACCACGGCGAGCGGTACTTCTATTTCTTCGACGACATCTCCACGCCCTTCAAGCGCGCCTGGGCGGGAAAGTGGTACAAGTCGCCCCTGGCACGTGTGTCACCACGCGCCCTGCGCCTCGGAATGACGGTCTACTTCTGAGTGTCGTGATCTTGACCCTCCCGCCGGCCCCACCCGGTGGCGATGGCCAGGAGGACCATGGCCAACAGCCCCCATGAATGGAGGTTGTGCAGGCCGGCCGTCCACGGTGACAAACGGGGCAGGTCGTCCATGCCGGCGGCCACACCTCCCGTCAGCGCAGCGGTCAGGATCGTCGGAATGAAGAAGGGCAGGAGGAAGGGGTAGGTGCAGACGGTGAGATCCATGATGTTGGCGCGGCGGTAGGGCCCGACACCGAATGCGCGTCCGGATTCGCGGGCCACGTCGCCCACCGCCAGGATCGCCACCACGGAGTGCGTGGTCAGCAGCACCGCGCCCGAGGTGGTGGCGAAGATCCAGCCCTCGGCACTGCGGGCGCTCCGGGCCCGGGCCCGCACCTGATCGACCAGCCGCTCCAGCAGACCGGTGGCCTCGACCGCGCCCACCAGCCCCATGATGAGGATCGTGAAGACGGAGATTCCCACGGCGCGGGTCATCCCCTCCAGCAGCAGTCCCGCGGCCACGAAGTTGTCGCGATCGATGCGGATCAGGTCTGACGGAGCAAAGGCGCCAAAGGCCAGGCCGATGGCCACGGCGGCCAGGATGCCGTACATCAGCGCCGGCACGAGTCCGTGGCGGCGCAGGAGCAGCGCCAGGACGAGTGCAGGCGCAGCCAACAGTGCCCACGCCCCCAGGGCCGGAGGTTGGCCCGCACCCTGAGCGAGAGCGCCGCCGCCGGCTGCCGTGCCGCCCAGGATGAGCGACCCCACGAGGGTGAGCGCCGCCACCGGCAAGGCGTAGCGCAGGCGGCTGCGCACCACGCCCCCCACGTCGGCGCCCTGCGTGCCCGCCGAGGCGATGGTGGTGTCGGAGATCGGTGAGATGTTGTCACCGAAGGTGGCCCCGCCGAGGATGGCGCCGGCGAGCCAGGCAGGGTCGGCCCCCAGCGCTGGGCCGAGCGGGTACAGCAACGGCACGCAGACGAGGAGGGTGCCCAGACTGGTGCCCGTGGCCGTGCTGAAGACGGCGCCCACCAGAAAGGCCGTGGCCACGTATCCGCCCCCCGACACCCCTCCGGCGCGCGCCCCCCAGACGAGCGCGTCGACGATGCCGCCCTGTTGCAGCAGGGTGCCCAGGACGCCGGCCAGCAGCCACGCCAGCACCATGACCATGACCAGGCGGCGACTCATGCCGGCGATGACTGCTTCGGCGTACGCGTCCCGATCGCGGGCCAGCAACAGGCCGAGGATCAGCGCCGCCAGCAGCACGGGCCAGAAGCCCCGCTCGTCGGGAGCACCCGACAGCCCCAGCCAGGCGACACCGGCCAGGAAGAGGCCCAGGGGAGCCAGGGCGCCGGCGGCGCCTCCGCGAAAGGCCAGGGATGGGGGGGAGGGGGGCATAGCGCTCGTGGGTGGGAAGCTCGGGCGCAGCAAGCTACTGTGACGGTCGTGGGAATGCCCAGACGGGCCGACCTGCGACCGACTCGTGACCCGCCATCCCATGCCCCCATCATGAACGAAGACACCTTCGAACTGTACGACCTTCGCATCGAGGTCGAGGGCTCGGAGCAGCCCATGGTCTGCAACCATCCCGCGGGGACCTGGTTCGAGCTCCAGGGCGAGAACCTGATGTTTCCGCCGGGCCAGAGCTTTCCGCTGTACCCGCTGGCCGCGTTGCTGCCGCTCCTGCCGGCCAAACAACGCGACACCCACCCCGCCGACTGGATGACCACAGACGCGGTCGTCGCCTGCCCCGATCCCCACTGCGGCGGGCGCTTTCGCATCACCCGCACCGGCCGGCGCACCTTTCGTCGTGCCGACGTGACCGTGGTGCCGCTGCCGTGACCGTGGTGCCGCTGCCGTGAGCGCTGAAGCCGCCCAGCCGGGTGAGCTGGGGCTCGTCGGCCCGGGCCGCACCTGGCTGGCGCCGGGCTACGACATCGCCCGCATCATCGTCGGCGGATGGCAGCTCAGCGCCGGCCACCACGCCCAGGCAGTCACTGCCGACGAGGCGGTGGAGCGCCTCGTGGCCATGGCCGATCTGGGCCTCGACACCTTCGACTGCGCCGACATCTACACGGGGGTCGAAGAACTCTACGGGCGGTTTCTCCGGACATGGCGCACCACGTCGGGAGGGCATCGGCCCATACGCATCCACACCAAGCTCGTGCCGGACCGCGCGGCGCTCCCCTCGGTCGATGCTGCCTATGTGCGGCGAATCGTGGAGCGCTCGCTGACTCGCCTGGGCGTGGACACGCTCGACCTGGTGCAGTTCTACTGGTGGGACATGGAGCGAGGCGACTGGCTTGCCGCCGCTCGCGCGCTGGGCGACCTGCAGCGGGAAGGAGCGATCCGTCACGTCGGCGCCACCAACTTCACGGCGGCCGAGATCGAGGGCATGGAGCGCGGCGCCGGGCTCAGGGTGGTGGCGAACCAGACGCAGTACTCGGTGCTGGACCGTCGGCCCGAACACGGTTTGAGCGACGAGTGCGCTCGGCGTGGTCGAGGGGTGCTCGCCTTCGGGGCGCTGGCCGGTGGTTTCCTGACCTCGACCTGGCTGCATCGGGACGATCCGGGATCGCTCGAGGCCCTCCCGAACCGATCGCTGGTGAAGTACCGGCTGATCATCGACGAGTTCGGAGGCTGGGACGCCTACCAGGCACTGCTGGCGGAGCTGGACGCCATCGGGACAGAGCATGGGGTAGACGCGGCAGCGGTGGCGCTGGCCTGGGTGCTGGATCAGCCCGCAGTGGCCGCCACGGTGGTCGGGTTCAGCTCGCTCGCGCGCATGCACGCCAACCTGCGCGCTCTGTCGCTGTCGTTGACCGCCGCCGATCACGCTCGCATTCGAAGGCATACGGACGGCGCAACCGGCCCCCTCGGAGACATCTTCGGGCTCGAGCGCGCAAGCGGTAGCGTGCATGCTCGCATCATGAAGTACGACCTCAACGCCGGGGCGTGAGGAGCGCGTCATGCAGGCCCTCTGCGCCACGGGAGTGGTACGATGGGGGCGAGTGTGCCATTCTTCCCCCTTCGCGCCCATCCACATCGTTTCCGGAAATCGCCCATGAGGTCGTGCCGTCGCTCCTTCCGCCCCGTTGCGGCCGTCGTCGCGCTTGCCGTCACCACCGCCTGCGCTCCGGGAGGGCCGGACTTCGCGCCGCCCGACCCGTCGACCATCGATCGCGCCCATGTCGAGGCCGTCATTTCGACCCTGGCCGCCGACGACATGCGGGGGCGGGGTGCGTTCACGGCCGATGCTCTGCGTGCCGCCGACTTCCTGGCGGGCGAGTTCGAGGCGGCCGGGTTGACTCCCATGCCCGGGCAACAGGACTTCCTGCAGCGCTTCACCGTGCGTTCGGTGGCCACCGACCAGGCCTCGGTGAGCGTGGGCGGGGCGGCCCTCGCGGCCGACCAGGTTGCGGCTCGCCTGAGCGGTGCTTCGCTGACGTGGGCCACCGGCGACGTCGCCCCCACCATCGTCGGGCCCGACGCCGATGCGCGAGCGAGGATCCTGGAGGTCGTGCGGGGTCAGGATGATGTGCTGGTCTGGGTCGATCCCGCCCACGTCGAGGTGTTCGCTCAACTGGCCGGCTTCCTGCGCCGCCCGGTGAGCATCATGGAGGGGCAATCCTCGCCCAACGTGGTCGTCGCCCTGACGGCGGCGGCCCCGGACGCGGCCTATCAGGTGTCGGCTTCAGCCTCCGTGACGGAGCAGCAACTGGTCAACGTGGCGGGCATGATCCCGGGAGTGCGGGCGGACGAGTTCGTCTTGTTCAGCGCCCACTACGATCACATCGGCATCCGCCCCGCCGTCGACGGCGATTCGATCGCCAACGGCGCCAACGACGACGCGTCGGGCACGACTGCGGTGGTGGCCCTGGCCGACTACTACGCGGAGCGGGGCACGCCCGAGCGGTCGCTTCTGTTCGTGGCGTTCACCGCAGAGGAATCGGGTGGCTACGGCTCGAGGTACTACTCGCAGCAGCTCGATCCCGACCAGATCGTGGCCATGTTCAACATCGAGATGATCGGCAAGCCCGCGGTGGCGGGTCCCAACACGGCGTGGATCACAGGCTTCGAGCGCTCGACCTTCGGGGCGCTGCTGCAGGAGGCGGTGGCCGGGACCGAATACGAGTTCTATCCTGATCCGTATCCGGATCAGAACCTCTTCTACCGCTCGGACAACGCCACTCTGGCGCGCCTGGGCGTGCCGGCCCACTCCATCAGCACCACGCCCATCGACGTGGATCCCGACTACCACCAGGTCAGCGACCACGTCGAGACGCTCGATCTCGACCACATGACCAACACGATCCGGGCCATCGCCATGGGCGCTGAGACCATGGTCACGGGCCAGGCCACCCCGACGCGGGTCGATCCGGCGACGGTGAACTGAGCCCGGGAGCGAGCGGACCCGACGAGGTCCGCGGCCGGGTCCGCTCCATCGGGCGAGCGGAGCTCGTCGCCATGTTGGCCATGGCGATGGCGCTGGGGGCGCTGGGCATCGATCTGATGCTGCCGGCCTTCGACGCCATGCGCGCCGGCCTCGGCCTGGCCCCGGGGTCGACCGCCATCGCGGGTACGGTCACCGCCTATTTCCTGGGGCTCGCGGCGGGCACCCTGGTATATGGCCCGTTGGCCGACCGCTTCGGCCGCCGGCCCACACTCCTGGCGAGTTACGCGGTCTACGCTGCTGGGGCGCTGGCCAGCGCCCTCGCCCCGTCGCTGGCCTTTCTCCTGATCACGCGCACGATCTGGGGATTCGGGGCAGCGGGATCCCGCGTGGTGGTGATGGCCATCGTCCGGGATGCCTACGAGGGCGAGGAGATGTCCCGCGCCATCTCGCACCTCATGGCGGTGTTCATCGTGGTGCCCGTATTCGCTCCGACCTTGGGCGCGGGCATCGTGGCGGTGGCATCGTGGCGATGGGTCTTCGGCGCATGCGTGGTGGCCGTGGCGTTGATGGCGGCCTGGACGACCCGCCTACCCGAGACGCTGCGGGACGAGTACCGCATCGAGGCACACCTGGGGCAGATCGCCCGAGCGGCATACCTCGTGGTGTCGAATCGCACGACGTTGGCGTACACCCTGGCCATGTCGTCGCTGTACGCGGTCTTCATCTCGTACCTGGGCACGGCCGAGAGCCTCTTCAGCCGCACCTACGATCAGGCCGCGCACTTTCCCTTCATCTTCGGAGGCCTGGCCTCGGTCATCGGCGGGGCCATGCTGCTCAACGCACGGATCGTGCGACGGGTGGGGTCGCTTCGCCTGAGCAGCATCGTGCTCGGGGCCTACCTGGTGATGGCCGGCATGCTGGTCACACTGGCGCTGGCTACGGGTGGCCGCCCGCCCCTGCCTGCCTTCCTGGTGGGGCTCTCGGCGATGTTCGGGTGCCATGCCCTGCTCATTCCCAACATGAACTCGATCGCGTTGGCGCCGATGGCCGAGGTCGCCGGTACGGCGTCGTCACTCATGGGTGCGTCGCAGCTCGGGCTGGGCGCCGTGTTGGCTGCGCTGCTGGACCGCGCCTACGATGGCACGGTGACGCCGCTCTCGCTGGGGTTTCTCGGCTATGGCCTTCTGGCTGCGGCACTGGTGCTCTGGGCTCGCAGCGGCGCACACGCCGAGGGGGCTGCCGACACCGTCGTATGACCGGCTCTCGTCGGCGTGGCGATCCTTCGTGCCCGCCTCTTGTCGTATCGTCGCCGCTCGCCTACCCTCTCGGCCGGTCTCGGACCACTGATCCGCGGTGGACTCCGGCCACGGTTTCCGACACGAGCTCTGCATCATGCGTCGACTCGCCCACCTCAGCGCCCTCGCCCTTACCCTCGCGATTCCCCTCGCGGGGTGCTCCGCAACGGCGGCAGCAGCACCGGCTCCCTCATCCGGTGCTGCGCCCCAGCAACGTCCCGGCGGAGGAGGTGGTGCGGGCAACGCCCAGTCCAGCGGTCCCAAGCCCTATGCCGAGGTCATCACCGACAAGGCGGTGACCCAGCCCGGCATGTTCGCCGTACACACGGTGGGCGACGATCTCTTCTTCGAGATTCCCACGCGGGAATACGGCAAGGAGATGCTCCTCATCGGCCGGCAGGTCGAGTCGACCCTGCAGCAGGCCAGCTCCTTCTTCGGGGGCGGTCCTCGTTTGATCGTGCAGTGGGAGCGCGACGGCAATCATGTGCTGCTGCGTGAGAAGGAGTACGACCTCATCGCCGACACGACGTCGGCCATCTGGGCGCAGGTCGAGCCGTTTCGCAAAGGCCCGGTGCTGCAGCGCTTCGCGATCGCCGCCTTCGGACCCGACAGCTCGGCGGTGATCGACGTGTCGGACCTGTTCATCTCGAACATTCCCGAACTCGGTCCGATCGCCTCGATCAACGCCGGACGCAGCTGGGTGGAACGCACCTGGTCGTTCGACGACGCGGTCAATGTGCGGGTCACCCAGGGTGGCCAGGCCCCGCCGCCGGCGGCAGGAGGCGGGTTCGGGGCTCCGGCGGGCCGCACGGCTCCGCCGCGTACGCAGACGCAACGCATGTTCTTCAGCATGGCGCGGTTGCCGGACCAGCCGATGATGCCCCGCTGGCACGACGAGCGGGTGGGCTTCAATTCGAGTCGTTCGTACGACTTCTCGCGCCCCGACAATCGGCTGGAGCAGGTGCGCTTCATCCATCGCTTCCGGCTCGAGAAGAAGAACCCGGGCGCGGCCGTCTCCGATCCGGTCGAGCCCATCATCTACTGGATCGATCCGGCCACGCCCGACTGGCTCAAGCCCTGGATCGTGCGCGGCGTGAACCAGTGGCAGAGCGCCTTCGAGAAGGCCGGGTTCAGCAATGCCATCTTCGGGCGTGTGGCGCCGACTCCCGAAGAAGACCCTGATTTCTCGATGTTCGACGCCCGCAATTCAGCGGTCTACTGGTGGCCGTCGACCGTGGCCAACGCCACGGGCGGGCAGGTGGTCGACCCCCGCTCGGGCGAGATCCTGAAGGGCGAGGTCAACATGTTCCACAACATCATGGAACTGCAGAAGCAGTGGTACTTCATCCAGGTGGGCCCCCTCGACCCGCGTGCCCAGTCGTTTCCGCTGCCCGACTCGCTCATGGGACGCCTGGTCGAATACGTGGTCACGCATGAGATCGGCCATTCGATCGGCTTTCCGCACAACATGAAGGCGTCGTCGCAGTATCCGGCCGACTCGATCCGCAGTGTCAGCTTTCTCGAGCGCATGGGGGGCAGCCATGTGGCGACTCTCATGGACTACTCACGCTTCAACTACGTGGCGCAGCCCGAAGACAACATTCCGCTCGAGTACCTGATCCCGAAGGTGGGGCCCTACGACGATTTTGCGGTCAATTGGGGCTACGCCGAGATCCCCGGTGCCCGCACCCCCGACGACGAGCTCACGACGCTCGACCAGTGGGCACGGCAGCAGGACGAGTTTCCGTGGCTGCGTTTCTCCACCTCGGACGCGGGCCAGAGCGACCCCGGCAATCTGACCGAGGCCGTCGGTGACGCCGACGCGGTGCAATCGACCACCTACGGCATGCTCAATCTCGGCCGGGTGATGGACATGATGCTCCGGGTCACGGAAGTCCCAGGCAAGAGCTACGACGAGCTCAGCGCCATGTACGGGCAGGCCGTGGGCCAGTGGGGTCGGTACATGGGACACGTGGCGGCTATCGTCGGCAGCGCCGAAACGCAGGAGAAGTACGGCACGGGGGCCCGGTTCGAGCCGACCTCGCGGGCCCGCCAGCAGGCTGCGATGCGGTACCTGGGGGAGACGGCGTTCCATGTGCCGGACATGTTCCTCGACCCGAACATCCTGCGCCGGATCGAGCCCACCGGTGTGGTCGACCGTTTTCGCACCCAGCAGGCCCGTGTCCTCAACAACCTGCTGCAGCAGGACCGGCTCGAGCGACTCATCGAATTCGAGGCCGTCGACGGAGCCGAGGCCTACAGCGTCGCCAACCTCATGGCCGATCTGCGGGACGGCGTGTGGGGCGAGCTCTCCGAGTCCCGTGTGAACATCGATACCTATCGCCGCAACGTGCAGCGTGCCTTCCTCGCGGCCGTCGATTCGCGCCTGAATCCGTCCGAAGAAGAGTTGAGCCGGACCAACAACCCGGCACCGGCACCCTGGTCGTCCGACATCCGGGCGGTCATGCGCGCCGAACTCCAGACGCTCGACACGGCGGTACAGGGGGCGCTGGGTCGGACTGCAAACGACATGACGCGAATCCACCTGCGTGACGTGAGAGCCGAGATCGCACGGATCCTCGCCAACGACTGACGCTGGGATCGACGCCGGGCGTGGGCACGGAGCCCGCGCCCGGCGTCGCTCTTTCACGCCGCCGGGCTGGCGCGGCGACTCGCCGCTCAGCCCGGGTCGCGTTCCAGGGGTCGGGTAAGGCAGGTGGGGCCACCGCTGCCCTTGAGGCTGATCTCGCCTCCCTCGTAGAGGTGCACCTCTACCCCGGCCTTCTCCATGCGTCGCCGGGTTTCGGGGTTGCCGTCGAGGGCGACGGCGATGCGGGGCGCGACTGCGAGGACGTTGCATCCCAGGGAGTCGAGCTCGGCCGTCGGCACCTCGACCAGTGAGAACCCCCGCTCCAGAAGGGTCTCACGGAACGGCACGGTCAGGAGCGGCGAGTAGACGAGCAGCAGGTCGGCGGCGAGAGGGCTGAGTACCGACATCAGATGGAAGACATCGGCCGGCCCCTTCCAGTGCGGAAGTGGCACTTCGAGCACCTCGATGCCGTCGTCGATCAGGGCCCGGAGTTGGTCGATTCCCGCCCGGTTGGTGCGGTAGCCACGCCCCACCGCGAGACATTCGGGCGACAGCCAGGTGACGTCTCCGCCTTCGAGGGTGCCGGGGCTTTCGATGCGTCCGGCGACGGGGACACCGAGTCCCTCCAGCACCGAGGCCATGCGCTCGGGCTCTCCCGCCCGCGTGGCTTTTCCCATGCGGCAGGCCACCGCCCCGCGGTTGGTGACGAGCGAGGCGTCCCGCACATAGAGCGAATCGAGGCCGAGGTCGTCGGCCGGCGCCCACTCGACCTCGACACCCAGCGACTCGAGCAGGGTGGCGAAGGCGTCGCTCTCCTCGCACGCCCGGCCGAAGTCCGGACGGCTCTCGAAATGGAGCGCGCGCCACTGCGCCTCGATGGCGTTCTCGCTCCCGAAGGCGTCGCGAGCGTGCTTCAGCAGCACCCGGCGCAGCGGGGCGGTATCGGATTGGTACATCGAGGTGGTCTCGCGGTCACTGGATGAGCGAGGATCCCTTGTCGGAAGCCGGCGCCCTGGAGCCTCAGCCCTCGGCCTGGATCTGCGCGGCCACGGCCTGCACCTCATCCAGCACGCGCAGCAGGTTGCCGCTCCACAGCATGCCGATCTCGTCTTCCGTGTAGCCGCGCCGGACCAGCTCGAGGGTGACGTTGAAGGTCTCCGACGCGTCGTCCCAGCCCTCGACACCGCCCCCACCATCGAAGTCGGAGCTGATGCCGACGTGTTCAATGCCGATGAGGTCGACCAGGTAGTCGATGTGATCGACGAAGCGGGCCACGTCGACCGGCGGTGCGACCGGGTCCACCTCGGCGGCGATGCGAGGGGCGGCGGCTTCGTTCACCCGCTCACGGTTGGCCATGAACTCGGCACGCTGCTCGGGCGTCATGCCCTGGCCTCCACGGCCGCCGCTGCCCAGATCGATTCCCAGTTCGGCAGCCACCTCGTTGCGGATCGCGGTAGCAGCTTCGTTGTGGGCCCTGTTCATCTCGGGATCGACGTAGCTGGCGAACGCCACGGTCTGGATCACCCCGCCGTTGTCTTTCAGCGCCATGAGCAGCTCGTCGTCCATGTTCCGGCTCACGTCGCCCACCGTACGGGCGGCCGAATGCGAGCCGATGACCGGCGCCCGGGAGAGGGCGATGGCCTGCATGTTCGACTCCTTCGAGGGGTGCGACAGGTCGACCATGATGCCCAACCGGTTCATCTCGACAATGGCCTGACGCCCCAGTTCGCTGAGTCCGCCGTGCATCCAGACGTCGTCGCGCTCGCCGGTGTTGGAATCGGCGAATTGGCTGTGGCCGTTGTGGGACAGGGACATGTAGCGTGCGCCCAGATCATGGAAGCGCTCGATGTTCGAGAGATCGGTACCCACCGGATACGCGTTCTCGACGCCGATCATCGCCACCTTCTTGCCCGAGGCGACGATGCGGCGCACGTCGTCCGAGGTCAGGGCAAGTTCGATGCGGTCGGGCGCGATCTCTTCGGTGAGACGGTGGATCGCCTCGAAGTGCTCCATGGCGCTGGCCATCGCCGCAGCGTATCCCGCGGGAGTGAAATCGTCACGCTGCCCCGTGTAGACGATCATCCACGACACATCCAGCCCGCCCGCCTCCATCTTCGGCAGATTGACCTGGTTGCCCAGGTCGGTCGTGTAGTTGCGCTCGGCCGTGAAGTTCGACGGGTTGATGTCGTCGTGCGTGTCGAGCGTGATGACCCGCTCGTGGATGCCACGGGCGCGCTCGATGAGCTGCGCCTCGGTCTCGGGTGCCGCATCGGCGGCGTCACCGCCCCCGCAAGCCACCAGGGCCAGAGTGGAGAGCAGGGTCGTGAGCTTCATCTTCGGCATCAGCTTCATGGTCGGTCCGGGTGCGTGGGCGTGCGGGGCCTGAATCGGCACGGTCTACAAGACGGGCAGTCTACTGCGCCATGGCCGGACCCGCCAACCCGATGTGGGTCGGGAAGGAAATCCCTCAGCCGAACTCGATGCCCTGGGCCAGCGGCAGGGTCGTGCCCCAGTTGACCGTGTTGGTCTGCCGGCGCATGTACGCCTTCCACGCGTCCGATCCGGACTCGCGGCCACCACCCGTGTCCTTCTCACCTCCGAAGGCACCCCCGATCTCGGCCCCCGAGGTGCCGAGGTTGACGTTGGCGATGCCGCAATCCGAGCCGCGGTGTGAAAGAAAATATTCGGCCTCGCGCATGTGGTCCGTGAAGATCGCCGACGACAATCCCTGGGGTACGCCGTTGTGGAGCTTCAGAGCTTCGTCCATCTCGGCCACGGCCTCGGCCGGGGTGGCGTCTTTCGAACCGTACACGATGATGTAGAGAATGGGGGCGAAGGTCTCGTGCTGCACGATGTCGTAGTGATTCTCGGCGAGCGCGATGCACGGCGTCACGTAGCGCCCACCCGGGTAGTCGTCGCCCTCCAGACGGTCGCCCCCGTACAAGATCTCGCCGCCCTCGGCGACGACCCTGGCCTTGGCGCTCATGAGATCGGCGACTGCCTGCTCGTTGAGCAGTGGTCCCATGAGTGTGCCCTCGACGAGGGGATTGCCGATGGGTACCCCCTCATACGCGCGCACCAGGCGGCCGACCAACTCGTCCCTGACCGAGGCGTGGACGATGATGCGACGGGTGCTGGTGCAGCGCTGCCCGGCGGTGCCCACCGACCCGAAGAGGATTGCCGGGAGGGCCAGGTCGAGGTTGGCGTGGGGAGTGACGATGATGGCGTTGTTGCCACCGAGCTCGAGAATGCTACGTCCCAGTCGCTTGCCCACCGCCTCGCCCACGCGGCGGCCCATACGGGTCGAACCGGTGGCCGACACCAGCGGCAGCCGCCGGTCGTTGATCAGGCGTTCACCGATGCTAGGGCCGTCGCCTACCGCCAATGAGAAGAGAGCCGGATCGATACCGTTCTCGACGCAGATCTCGGCCGCGATCTTCGTGACCGCCACGGCGGTGAGAGGGGTGCGCTCCGAGGGCTTCCACACGGTGCTGTCTCCGCAGACGGCGGCCAGCGCCGCGTTCCAGCTCCACACCGCCACCGGAAAGTTGAAGGCGCTGATGATGCCCACCACTCCCAGCGGATGCCACTGCTCCCGCATGTGATGGTCTTCCCGCTCCGAGGCGATGGTCAGCCCGTAGAGCTGACGGGAGAGGCCCACCGCGAAGTCGCAGATATCGATCATCTCCTGTACTTCGCCTTTGCCCTCCGGAAGGATCTTGCCCATCTCGAGGGTCACCAGAGCCCCGAGGGCGTCTTTCTTCTCACGGAGCTTGTTGCCGAGCTGCCGGACGACCTCACCCCGCTTGGGCGGCGGCACGGTGCGCCAGACCAGGAACGCCTCGTGAGCACGGTCGACGATGCGGTCGTACTCGGCTTCGGTGACCTGACGCACCGCGGCGATCGGGGTGCCATCGATCGGGGACGGGATCTCGAGCAGTTCACCCGAGGCCATCCACTCGCCGGCGAAGCCGCCCGGGTTGACGTCTGCGAGGCCGAGGGCGGCGAGAATCTGCGGAGTAGTCATGGGTATACACGCGGGTCTTCGGGACGGAAAGCTGGAAGCCCAAAGGTCTCATGTCAGGCGTGGGACCGGAAGGGTGGTGAGCGCCCGGGAGGGGGTGCATGCCGCCCGTGTCGCCCCATTGAAGTGCTGGAGAGAAGTGCCGGAGAGAAGTGCCGGAACGCGCGCTGGCCCCGCTCCTTTGCGTCCGGGCCCTCTCGTGCACCTGCTCCTTCGCGTCTGGGCCCTGTCGTGGATGTGCTCCTTCGCGTCCGGGCCCCGTCGTGGATGTGCTCCTTCGCGTCCGGGCCC
>CAZFRU010000027.1:26590-61157 GCA_964521385.1 uncultured Gemmatimonadaceae bacterium
GGCAGAAAAAAGACACCGCCGCCCCAGCGGCGGTGACCTTGTCATGTTTGCGCCACTGCTTCGTCGACCCGAGCGATCGAGTCCTGCGGGGGCGGTGGCCCGCCGGTGCCGGGCCGGAGGTGGCGACGGGTCGGGGTTGGTCAAGGACCAGTCGGGGGCCGGTAGCTGTCGCGGGTCGGAGCCGGTGGCGGGCCGGAGGTCGTGGAGGTGGTGTGTCGGCGGCGGGTCGGAGGTGGCGGCGGGTCGGAGTTGGTCGAGGACCGGTAGCGGGCCGGTAGCGGGCCGGAGTTGGTCGAGGTGGCGTTGGCCGGTCGGAGGCGGGCCGTGGTGGCGGAAAGATCCCACGGCGGGAAGGCTGCGCCGCCTCGTGTGATGTTGACCGCGCTATTTGGCAGGAAGGTACCACGCGGCATTCCGCCATCCACCCACGTGGGACATTCACCACGGTATATGGCAGAAAAAAGACACCGCCGCCCCAGCGGCGGTGACCTTGTCATGTTTGCGCCACTTCTTCGTCGCGCCGAGACCCGCACGCACCATATCCTGATGGGGTTCGACCCGGATCACGAGCGGGCCACCGAGATCGCGATCCGGGAAGCGGTCGAGCCTCTTCGGGAACGAGCCGGGCTGACCTCGGGTGAGGCCGTGCCCCGGCCTCGATGGCAGCCGACCTGCGCATCACCGGGCTCGTCGAAGGCAAAAAGGGTGTGCACGTCATGGGTTGGCACGTCAAGGGTGTGCACCCCATTGTGGCGAAGACCTCCCTGGGCGGCCCACCTTGAATCCCCCACCCCCCCTGCTCCCGCACCCCACCTTGATTCCCCCACCCCACCTTGAATCCCCCCACCCCACCCTGAACCCGCACCCCACCCTGAACCCGCACCCCACCCTGACCCCGCACCCCACCCTGACCCCCCCCCCACCCTGAACCCCGCACACCACCCTTCTCGTAGGGCTCCACGTCGCTGGCCCTCCCGCCGCGGCCGACTCTCCTCGTTTCTGCCCTGTTCCGATGCTGCAAGCCAAACGTTCGGTCATGTTCCGTGACCTGGTCATCTTTCTCGTGAAACTCGCGCTGGACGGCCTCAAGGACCTCGTCCTGATCCAACTCGCGCTGGGGGCGGCCCTGCTCGATTTCGTGTCGGGCGGTGGCACCCGGCCCCGCCTGTTCTATTCGGTGCTTCGCCTCAGCGAACGCTTCGACCTCTGGCTCAACCTGAACGGTGCCATGGACAAGATGGAGTCGGGTGAAGCCGGTGAGGACGGGCTTTTCGGCGCCAGCGCTGCCGGGAGCGACACCCTGCTCGGCAAGATCGAACAGATCGTGCGGGGAGGAGACGAGCCCCGGCGGCAGCGGGCGCAGCGTCCGGACGAGGAGAGCGCCTAACACTCCGGCCCAGCTGCGCGTCTCATCGATGCGAGTCTCGACTCGCGGCGCTCTCGGCGCTGGTCCGACGGCGCCCGAACCCTGGCAGGAGCAACGCTCAGATGAACCGTACCCGCTGGTTGGTCTCCGCACTCGCGCTGGCGAGCCTCACCCTCATGACGGCGCCCGCCTCGGCGCAGACTCCCTCGTTGTCGGGCATGTGGGACCTGACCTGGTCGACCCCGCGAGGTGAGCAGACGTTCAAGGTGACGCTGGTCCAGGACGGTGTAGCGCTCACGGGATCGGCCAAGGGCCCCATGGGGGAGATGCCCGTCAAGGACGGCAAGGTCGACGGCGACAAGGTCTCGTTCGTGCTCGAGATGGCCATCGGACGCCCCGGCGGGCAGGCCCGGACCCTCGAGCAGCTGTTCACGGGTGTCCTGGCCGATGGCACCATCACGGGCGAGATCCAGATGCCCGCGATGGCCGGTGGCGCCGGTGGCGCCGGTGGCCGCGGTGGTGCGGGTGGCGCGGGGCGGGGCGGCACGAGCGGTCCCCGGACCTTCACGATGAAGCGCACCGAGGGCTGAGAAACCGCGGGGCGGGGGCGATCGCGTAGGGAAATTCCTGACTCTGCTGTCCTTTCTTCTCCCGACGGCGCTCCCGACCCCTTCCAGCGTATTGTCGAGTGGGTTCCCACGCGGAGCCCGCATCGCTCACTCGCGCTGGAGAGGGCGGCCAATGGCCATGAAGCTCCAGACGGTGGGCTCGGAGAAGTCGACCGGGACCACCGCCGGTACTGCCCGTGTCCGTCGGACGCGGGACCACTCGGTAGAAATCGTCTCGGACTCGGGCGAGGGTGCCCAGAAGTGCGGACAGATCTTCGGCGCCGTCTCCGCCAAGATGGGCAATGGCGTCTGGACGGTCGAGATCATCCCCGCCGAGGTCGAGCCACCACCTCGCTCGATTGCGGGGGCCTCGGGAATCCGGATCCGTCTCGGCGACGGTCCGGTGACCAATTGGGGTGATGAGACCAACCTCGTCGTGGCCTTCAACGAGCAGGTGTTGCTGGGGCGGCATCGCCTCAACGCACTCGCCGCCGGCGCGACGATCCTGCTCGAAGATCAGTGGGCCACCCACCCCGACGACGCCATTCGGAAACAGTGGGAAGACGCCCTCGAGGAGCTGTCGGAGGCGGGCTATCGCATCATCGGGGTGCCGATGGAGGAGATCTGCCTCACCCAGGTCGAGAATGCCCGCAAGGGCAAGAACATGTTCGTCCTGGGGATGCTGACCTGGATCTTCGAGCGCGACGTCGAGCGGGTGAGAGAGCAGATCTCCCACACCTTCCGCAAGAAGTCCGAGAAGATCGTCGAGAAGAACTACCAGCTTCTCGATCTCGGCATGCAGTGGGCCCAGGAGAACCTCGATTTCCAGATCGAGGTTCCCACCATGGACCTCACCGAAGAACTCGTCGTGATGAACGGCAACGAGGCGATCGCATTGGGGGCGGTGGCGGCCGGAATGGAGTTGGCGGCCATGTATCCCATCACGCCGGCGACCTCGGTGTCGCACCACCTCGGTGACGTGTTCGAGCGCTTCGGCGGGATCGTGCACCAGGCCGAAGACGAAATCGCGGCGGCCGGGGTGGCCATCGGCGCCTCCTACTCCGGCAAGTGCGCCTTTACGATCACGTCGGGGCCGGGGCTGGCGCTCAAGACCGAATTCCTGGGGCTCGCGGTGATGGCCGAGATTCCCCTGGTGCTGGTCGACGTCCAGCGGGGTGGACCCAGCACGGGGCTACCCACCAAGGTCGAGCAATCCGACCTCCTGGCCGCCATGTTCGGACAGCCGGGCGACGCCCCGAAGATCGTGCTGGCGCCGGCCACCATCGAAGATTGCTTTCACGCCATGATCACGGCCCGACGTCTCGCCGAGCTCTTCCGGACGGTGGTGATCGTGCTTTCCGACGCCAACCTCGCCACCGGTGTGGCCCCATTCCCGCGGCCGGTTCCCGACGAGTCCTGGCAGAGCGCGGCGCCGGACCTCAGTCCCGTGGCAGAAGGCGGGCGACCCTACGATTGGGATCCCGTCACAGGGCTTTCGGATCGGTTCATTCCCGGGCGCCCCGGGGGCATGCACACGGTCACGGGGTTGGCCCATGACGAACGCTCGAAGGTGGCCTACGACTCGGCCAGCAATCAGCGTTCGTCGGACATGCGGAGTCGGAAGCTGGCGGTACTCCAGAGCACGATGCGCCCGCCCCTCGTCAACGGGCCGGACAGCGGCGACCTGCTCGTGGTGGGGTGGGGGAGCACCCGGGGCGCCATCGAAGAGGCGGTCACGCGATGTGTCGACGAGGGACTGTCGGTCTCGTCGCTGCACCTGTCGTTCCTCTCGCCGCTCGAGCCGGGGCTCACCGACATCTTCAAGAAGTTCCGCAAGGTGATGACGGTCGAGATCAACTTCTCCGACGCACCGGACGCGCCCTTCGTGACGCCCGAGAACCGCCGCCGCGGGCAGCTGAGTTTCCTGCTACGCGCCGCGACGCTGGTCGATGTGGACTGCTGGACCCGGGTGCTGGGTGAACCCCTGCGCCCCAGCGCGATCGCCCGCGCGATCCGAGAGAACCTTCCGGGAGGTGCCCGATGAGCGATCATCATGGCGGTGGCTGTTCGGTCTTCCATCTCGCCCAGGCCGAGGACGATCGTCACTTCGAGATGGGGGACTACGAGGGACCCATCGCGCGCTGGTGCGCGGGTTGCGGCGATCACGCGGTCCTGACGGCAGTCCGAAAGCTGCTCGCGGACGAGCAGTTGAAGCCGGAAACCACCGTCTTCGTCTCGGGCATCGGTTGTTCGAGTCGGTTTCCCCACTACCTGAAGACCTACGGCTTTCACGGCATCCATGGACGTGCGCTGCCGATCTCGACCGGCGTCAAGCTCGCACGCCCCGAACTGGACGTGTTCGTGGTCATGGGAGACGGGGACTGCATCTCGATCGGTGCCGCCCACTGGATCCACGCGATTCGCTACAACGTCGACATGGTGGCCCTCCTGCTGGACAACAACATCTACGGGCTCACCAAGAAGCAGACCTCTCCCACCACACCGCAGGGGTACTCCACCAACACGCAGCCGCGCGGTAGCTATCTGCCGGCCATGAATCCGCTGCAGGCCACCCTCGGGGTGACCAACGCCTCGTTCGTGGCCCAGACCGCCGAATGGGTGCCCGCGCATCTGTTCGCCACCCTCCGCGCCGCGCATCGTCACCGGGGGTTCTCGTTCGTACGGATCCTCCAGCGCTGCCCCCACTTCACGGCCGACATGTACGGCGAGGCGGTGAAGAACCCCTCGCTGGTCGAGCTACTGGTGCACGACGACGGGATCATGGCACCCGAGATCGATCGGATCTTCGAGCACAAGCGACCCCACGATCCGTCCAATCTCGACGAGGCTCGCGTGCTCGCTCAGGACATGAATCAGATCCGACTGGGCCTCTTCTTCAGGGACGAGAGCCACCCGCGCTACGAAGAGACGCGGCAGGTGGCTCAGCACACCGCGTCGGACAAGATCCGCATCCTCCAGGAGGAGTTCGATCACTATGCCGTCTGAGTCCCGGACCCTCGAGGCGCTCGAGGCGCTCAGGGCACCCCGCGAAGCGTTTCGGGCGGCCGTAGCCACGGCCGCTGAGGAGATTCGCGCGCGCCGGCTCCAACGTGCAGCCACGAATGACCCGGCCGAGGCGCTGGGTCGCGAGCTCGGCAGCTGGGCCGTGGGCCGCATCGATCCCGCGCGCATGGCGGGACTCCTGAGAGTCGGCGAGGCGCCCGACCCGCTCACGCATCAACTCATGGACACGGCGCACGACCTCTTCGCGGAAATCTCCACGGCGCAGGGCGGCGGCTTCGTCGTCGACGTGCCCCCGGGCGGCGATCTGAGAGATACCGTACGCGACGCGCTGTCCGATCTGGGTCGGGCGTTCGGTGTGTCGCATGCCGTGGAGAAGGCTCGCACGCGTCGGTACGATCCCGACGTCGACCACGTGCTGCTCCGACCGTATCCGTTCCATCGCTGGACCGGCGGCGAGCGGCGACTCGCGCCTCCGCTGGTGGTGCACGTGCAGGGTGTCGACCTTCGCGCGGGCGGGCTCGCCGAGTTCATGGACGGGTCCGTCCGGATCGCCCTCGTGGTCGAGGGCCCCACCACCCCGGCCCCGCTCGCTCGCCTGATCGGCCACGGCGTCTTCGTGGCGCAGACCTACCAGGCCGATCCCCTGCGCGCCCTCGCGGCGCACGCGGGACCCGGCGTGGTGGCGTACGTCGAAGACGGCTCCGGAGCCATCGGTTTCGTGCACGACCCGTCGGTCGGCGCCCGGACCTGGGAGCGGCTCACCATCGCCGGTGGTGTGGAGGCGCTTCAGACCCGGTTGGACGAGCTCGGTCGCCCGGGTCGCAGCAAGGTCTACGCGGCCGACCTCCGGCACCTGCTGGATCTGGCCACGGCTCCCGGCGAGACGGTGCCCGAGACCGTACCCGCCGGTGCCCAGGGAGACGACGCCGCCGACCGGCTGGCGGCCTGGTTGCTCGCTCGTACCGACCTCGGCGGGATCTGAGGCGCTCGCCCATGTTCGCGCCTTCGTCCGTGCTCGCATCGGTGGCCATCCTCGGGGGGGTGGGGCTCACCTTCGGGGCGCTGATCGCGTTGGCCAACGCGCGGCTGCGGGTCGAAGAAGACCCACGGCTCGACGAGATCACCGACCTGCTGCCCGGGGCGAACTGTGGTGCCTGTGGCTACGCCGGATGCAGGGCCTTCGCCGAGGCCGCGCTGGGTGGCATCGTAGCTCCGGCCGGATGCACCGTGATGGGAGCGGCGGAGGTCGACGACGTGGCCGCGGTGCTGGGTGTCGACGCAGGGGAGGCGAATCGTCGCATCGCGCGGCTGCTGTGTGCCGGGGGCTCCGACGTCGCGACGCGAAAAGCCGACTACGTGGGCATCGAGAGCTGTGCTGCGGCGGTAGCGGTGGGAGGGGGCGGCAAGGGCTGTGCCTGGGGCTGCGTGGGGTTCGCCGATTGCGCGGTGGCCTGCGATTTCGATGCGATCCGCATGACGACCAACGACCTCCCCCTGGTCGAACCGGAGTTGTGTACGGCCTGCGGCGACTGCGTCGACGCGTGCCCTCTGGACCTCTTCACACTGCTTCCCGAAGACACCGCGCTGCTCGTGCAGTGTCGAAACCTGCTCGAGGGTGAGGCCGCCGAAGCGGTGTGCAGTGTGGCCTGCAACGGCTGCAGGCGCTGTGTACAGGACGCGGAACCCGGACTCATCCATATGGAGCACGGGCTCGCGGTCATCGACTACCGACAGATCGAACTCGCCAATCCCAAGGCTGTGGAGCGATGCCCGACCGGGGCCATCGTCTGGATCGAGGGGCGGCAATTTCCCTCGCTCGACCATCCGGCCTGGAACGAGGTAAACGCATGAGCACGGTCAAGTATCCTGGAATCCCGTCGGCCTGTGACGGCAGCGACGCCGTCGTCCACGCCGAGACCCTCGGCAGCGAAGCCGCTGGCGCTTATCCCATTACACCGTCGACGCAGATGGGTGAGGGCTGGGCACTGGCGGTGGCGATGGGCAAACGCAACGTCTTCGGACGCAGGCTGCTCTTTTTCGAACCCGAAGGAGAGCATGCGGCGGCCGGCGTCACTGCCGGCATGAGCATGACGGGGCTCCGGGCCACGAATTTCTCGAGTGGCCAGGGCATCGCCTACATGCACGAGTCGCTCTACGCGGCCGCCGGCAAGCGCCTGCCGTACGTACTCAATGTGGCCGCGCGAGCCATGACCAAGCATGCGCTCAACGTCCATGCGGGTCACGACGACTACCACGCGGTCGACGACACGGGCTTCTTCCAGCTCTTCGCCAAGAATGTCCAGGAGGTGGCCGACCTCACCCTCATCTCGCATCGGATCGCCGAGCTGTCGCTGACTCCCGGCCTGTGTGCGCAGGACGGGTTCCTGACCAGCCACGTCATCGAAGACGTGCTGCTGCCCGAGCCCGATCTCATTCGTGACTACCTGGGTGACCCGGCCGACCGCATCGACAGTCCGACCCCGGCGCAGAGACTCGTCTTCGGCGAACAGCGTCGGCGGGTACCCGAGTTGTTCGACCTCGACTACCCGGCCATGCTCGGCGTCGTGCAGAACCAGGACGCCTACGCCCAGGGTGTGGCGGCACAGCGGCCCTTCTACTTCGATCACATTCCTGCTCTGACCGATCAGGCGTTCGCGGAGTACGAAGCGCTGAGCGGTCGAGGCTACGGACGGGTGCAGGGCTATCGGCTCGACGATGCCGAGTACGTGCTGGCCGGCATGGGAAGCGTCGTGCCCAACGCCGAAGCGGTGGCCGATCACCTGCGCAGCCAGGGTGTGAAGGTCGGCGTCCTCAACGTGACGATGTTCCGTCCGTTCCCGTCGGGACTCATCGCGCGTATGCTCGCCGGCAAAAAGGCCGTGACCGTTCTGGAGCGGGTCGATCAGCCGCTGGCGGCCGACCCTCCGCTCTTGCGCGAGATCCGGGTCGCCATGGGACAGGCGCTCGAGAACGGGCGCGCCGACCGTCAGCCCGCGCGTCGTCGGTTTGCGATGGCCTCGCAGAAGACAGGTGTCCTCCCGTTCCCGGATCTTCCCGGCCTCACTGCCGAGCAGATCCCCGACTTCTTCGCGGCGGGGTTCGGCTTCGGTAGCCGGGACCTGCAGCCCGGCGACCTGGTCGCGGCCGTCGAACACATGCGTAGCGGTGAAGGAGCCCGGCGCCACTACTACATCGGGGTCGAATTCATCCGCAAGAACACGCGCCTGCCCAAGCTCCAGATCTGGCAGGATCAGCTCCAGGAAGCGTATCCGGACATCGCCGAACAGGCCCTGCCTCCGTCGGCCGAGTTGAATCTCCTGCCGAAGGATGCGGTCTCGTTGCGCATCCATTCGGTCGGTGGGTGGGGCGCGATCACCATGGGCAAGAACGTCGCCCTGACCGCATTCGAACTCTTCGGCATGCATGTGAAGGCCAACCCGAAGTACGGTTCGGAGAAGAAGGGGCAACCCACGACGTTCTACGCCGTACTCAGCCATTCCGAGGTCCGTCTCAACGCTGAACTGAAGTACGTCAACGTCGTGTTGGCTCCCGACGGCAACGTCTTCAAGCACTCCAATCCCCTGGCTGGCCTCGCCCGCGGGGGCGTGTTCGTGATTCAGGCCGACCGCCCCGCGGCCGAAGTGTGGGCGGGCTTTCCCGAGCACATTCGCCGCGACATCCGCGACCGTGACATCAAGGCCTTTGCGCTCGACGGGTTCGGCATCGCGCGCGAAGAGGCCACCGACGCCGAGCTGCGCTATCGCATGCAGGGGACGGCCTTCATGGGGGCGTTCTTCAAGGCGGCCCCCCTGCTCGAACGCGAGGGGATGAGCGAAGCCCTGTTGTTCGAGGGCATCACCGACCAGCTGCGCAAGAAGTTCGGCAAGAAGGGCGACCAGGTCGTACAGGACAACCTTCGGGTGATTCGGCGTGGATTCGACGAACTGGTCGAACTCGTGCCCAGTGACGAGGCCGGAGCCGATGAGGGCACGCGGGCCCCTGCGGCCCACATGCCCACGATGATGGACGTGCCGGGTGAACAGGGGTTGGCCGATCCCGCACGGTTCTTCGAGCAGGTCTGTGCCGTGTGTGCCGTCGGCCAGGACGGGATCGCCGATCCGTTTGCCGCCATCAGCGCGATTCCCGCCGCCACGAGCGCGGTGCGTGACATGACGAGCATTCGGTTCGAGGTGCCCGACTTCGTGGCCGAGAAGTGCACGGGGTGCAGCCAGTGCTGGGTGCAGTGCCCCGACGCCGCGATTCCCGGGCTCGTGATTTCGGTCGAGGATCTGCTCGATCGAGCCGTGGCGCATGCGTCGAACGGTGCACCCAAGGACCGGGTCAAGCAGATCTCGAAGCACATCGCACGCGAGTCGCGCAAGATCATCGACGGGGCTCCCTACCACACCTTTGCCGAGATCGCGGGCACGGCGTACACGGGTGTCGCCGATCGCCTCAAATGGGATCCCGATCGCCGGGCCCAACTCGACGAGGAGTGGGGTGCGGTCTACTCGGTCCTGGCCGAGTTTCCCGTGGCCAGGACGGTGCCCTTCTACGACGTGCCCGAGCGGCATGGGAAGGGGGCGGGAGGGCTGCTGGCCATCACCATCAACCCCGAAGCCTGCAAGGGTTGCAACATCTGTGTCGAGGTGTGCCCGGAAGAGGCTCTGGTGACGGTGAAGCAGGACGACCAGATCGTCGACCTGTTGCGTCGCAACTGGAGCTTCTGGGAGACGCTCCCCGACACGCCCGACCGCTACATCAACGTGCCCGACCTGGACGAGGGGATCGGCGTGTTGTCGTCACTGCTGCTCAAGAAGGACAACTACCGCTCGATGGCGGGCGGGGACGGAGCCTGCATGGGGTGCGGCGAGAAGACGGCCGTCCATCTCGTGGTGAGCACCATCGAGGCGGTCATGGCGCCCCGCGTGCACGACTTCTCGCTCAAGCTCGATCGCCTGATCCAGGAGCTCGATGGCAAGGTGCGGGGGCTGGTGGCGGAGCATGCGAGTCCCGACGAGGTGGCCAGGGGCGCCACGGTAGTCGAGCTGCCCGACGATGTACGCGCACGCGCCGACCTCATCAACCGCACGCGTGCTGCGCTGCAGGATCTGCGCTGGCGCTACGAGAAGGGGCCGAGTGGTCGCGGCCGGGCTCCGGTGGGCATCACGAACTCGACCGGGTGCTCGTCGGTGTGGGCCAGCACCTACCCCTACAATCCGTACCCCTTCCCCTGGGTCAACCACCTCTTCCAGGACGCACCCTCCATCGGCGTGGGCGTCTTCGAAGGGCACATGCGCAAGATGGTCGACGGCTTCGTGCAGGTGCGTCGAGCCGAGGCGCTGATCGAGGATCGCTACGATCCCGAAGTCGACGAGCAGGCCCTGGGCGAGTTGGATTGGAGGGGCCTCGACGATGAGGAATTCAAGCTTTGCCCGCCGATCCTGACGATCGGTGGTGACGGGGCGATGCTCGACATCGGCTTCCAGAATCTGTCGCGTCTGATGGCCAGCGGAAAACCGATCCGGGTACTGGTGCTCGATACGCAGGTCTACTCGAACACCGGGGGTCAGGCTTGTACGTCGGGCTTCACCGGCCAGATCGCCGACATGAGCGCGTGGGGTGTGGCGCAGCGCGGCAAGGAAGAGGTGCGCAAGGAACTGTCGTACATTGCCCTGGCCCACCGCGGCGTCTTCGTGCACCAGTCCTCGCAGGCGCTGGCATCGCATCTCATGGCGGGTGTGGTGAAGGGTCTCAACTCGCGACGGCCCGCCGTCTTCAACATCTACACGCCCTGCCCCGTGGAGCACGGAACGCCTGACGAGTGGGCGCCCGATGCGGCCCGCCTGGCGCTCGAGAGTCGTGCGTTCCCCTTCCTCACCTACGATCCCGACGGCGGGCGAGACATCGCCGATTGCCTGACGCTCGAGGGCAACCCCGCCATCGACGACACCTGGCCGACCTACTCGCTGAGCTTCGTCGACGACGAGGGCACCGAGCAGAAGGCCGACTTTCCGCTGACCATCGCCGACTGGGCGTTTACCGAGACCCGCTTCCGGAAGCACTTCAAGGTGCTCGAGCGAGACGACTGGGATGACGACGCCCATGTGTTGTTCCATGAATTCCTGGCGCTGACGGTGGACGAGCGGGTGGGTCGCCGGCCCTACATCTGGACGCTCGATGCCGACCGGTGTCGGTCCCGCGTCTCGGTGTCGAAAGAAATCGTGACGCTGGCCGAGGAGCGGTTGAACTTCTGGCACCAGCTCCGTGAACTCGCCGGACTGGACGTGCCCGACGACGTGCGCGAACGCATGCACGACGAAGCCGAGCAACGCTTCGCCGCACAGGTCGAGAAGCTCCGCTTCGACTACGAGTCGAAACTCGCCCGGCTGAAGTCCGACCTCCCTGCGGCCGTGGCGCGGCGTATGGCCCAGGGGCTCCTGGCGCACGGTGGCGGAGACCGGACCGTCCAGGACCTGCTCACGCAGGCCTTCGCGTCACCCCTGGCTCCCGTCACCGCAGCCGACGTCGCGGGAGTCGACGTCGGGGGCCCAGCCGGTGGCAACGGTTCGGGCCATGGTTCGGGCAACGGTGCGGGCAACGGTGCGGGAGTGTCGGCCGGGGCGGCGGCCGGGGGTGTGGTGGCGACGGCCCCGGTGGTCGAGGTGGCCTCCGCTCCGGCATCGGTGCCCGAGGCGGAGGTGGACGACGACGACCTGGCCCTGGAGCCCTGGATCGACACGCCGATGTGTACCTCCTGCAACGAGTGCACACAGATCAATGGGCAGATGTTCGCCTACGACGCCTCGCAGCAGGCCTACATCAAGGACCCCCGGGCCGGCACCTTCGCTCAACTCGTGCAGGCCGCCGAGAAGTGTCCGGCGGAGATCATCCATCCCGGCACGCCGCTGAATCCCAAGGAGAAGGACCTCGAGAAGTGGATCAAGCGAGCCGAACGGTTCAACTGAAGGTGCCCCGACGCGAGGAGCGAAAGTGGTGACCCTGCCATTCGAGGCATGGCTGAAGGGGGGATTCCGACACGGAGTGCACCCTCCGGATCACAAGGAGGCCACGGCGGCTATCCCGATCCGCCGCATGCCCTTCCCCGACGAGATCGTGTTGCCGCTGCGGCAACACGCCGGGGCACCCGCGCGGCTGCTGGTCCGGCCGGGGCAGCGGGTGGAGCGGGGTGACAAGGTGGGTGAAGCGCAGGGCTTCATCTCGGTGCCGATCCACGCCTCGGCCTCGGGCACCGTGACGGCGGTGGAATGGTGGCCCCACCCCGACGGCTCCCAGGCGGAAGCGGTGCGCATCGCGGTTGATCCCCACAGCGCCCAGATTCCGCGGCCTCGCCTGATCCCTCGTTGGGACGACCTCACCCCCGAGCAGGTGCGGGCGGCCGTGAAGGATGCGGGGGTGGTGGGACTCGGGGGGGCCGCGTTTCCGACCCATGTGAAGTTGACGCCTCCCGAGGGTGCGACGGTCGAGGTCCTGCTGGTCAATGGAGCAGAGTGTGAGCCGTATCTGACCTCCGACCACCGGGTGATGGTCGAACACCCCGAGCGGGTGCACTTCGGTGTGAGGATCATGATGCAGTGCCTCGGCGTGTCCCGGGCCGTGATCGGTGTCGAGCGCAACAAGCCCGATGCGGTGGCTCGCCTGCGGGAGACGATTCCACCAGACCTCGACATCACCGTGGTGGCGTTGCGCGTGAAATATCCGCAGGGCGCCGAGAAGATGTTGATCAAGGCGGTCACCGGCCGCGAAGTGCCATCGGGCAAGCTGCCCATCACGGTGGGTGCGGTCGTCCAGAACGTCGGCTCGATCGCGGCGATCGCCGAGATCTTCGAGACGGGCTATCCGCTCATCGAACGCATCGTCACCGTCTCGGGGCCCGGGGTGCGAAAGCCCTCCAACCTGGTGATTCCGGTGGGGACGAAGCTGCGCGACGTGTTGGCGTTCTGCGGCGGACTCACCGAAGACGCCCGTGAGGTGCTGATGGGGGGGCCGATGATGGGTGCCCCGCAGGCCGACCTCGATGCGCCCGTGTTGAAGGGCACCAGCGGCATCGTGGTCCTCACCGACGCCGAGGCGAAGCCCCGTCGCGTCTACCCGTGCATCGGCTGCGGACACTGTCTCGACGCCTGCCCGGTGTTTCTCAACCCGTCGCTCCTGGGCAAGCAGGCTCAGGCCGGGCGGTACGCTGAAATGGTCGAGGACCATCTGATGGACTGCATGGTGTGCGGCTCCTGCTCGTACGTATGCCCCTCGAACATTCCGCTCTCGCAGATGTTCGCGCTCGCCAAGGGTGCGGTACGCCGAGAGCAACAACGGGCACGGGAAGCCGCCACGGCTCCCGCACCCGGTGATGGAGGGAAAGCCGCGTGAAGACACCTCCACCCACCCCCGATCTCACACGGCTCGAGTTGGTCGCCTCGCCCCACCTCAAGGGCCCCGACTCGACGGCGCGAATCATGTGGACGGTGGTCGCGACGCTGGTGCCGGTGGTGGTCGCGTCGGCGTGGTACTTCGGACCGAGCGCGCTCCTGGTCATCGCAGCGGCGACCCTCGGTGCGATGGGGGCCGAACGGCTCTTCGGAGAAGGCGGATCGCTCAGCGACGGATCGGCCGCGATCACGGGACTCCTCCTCGGACTCACCCTCCCAGCGGGGCTTCCCCTCTGGATGGCCGCGCTCGGGGGCGCATTCGGCATCGGCTTCGGCAAGCTGCTCTTCGGGGGCCTCGGTCAGAACGTCTTCAATCCGGCCCTGGTCGGGCGGGCGTTCCTGCAAGCGGCGTTTCCGATCGCCCTGACCACCTGGCCCGTGCCCGGGCAGGGGTGGGGGGCGCTGGCCGGCAACACCTTCGCCGCACCGCTATCGTCGGGCACTGTCGATGCCGTATCGGGTGCCACTCCGCTCGGCCTCATGAAGTTCGAACAGGTCGGCACGCCGGTGATGGACCTCTTCATCGGGACCACCGGCGGATCGTTGGGTGAGACCTCGGTGCTTCTCATCCTGCTCGGGGGTCTCTATCTGGTCTACAAGAACTATCTGAACTGGCGTATCCCGGTGAGTATACTGGTCGTCGTCGCAGGTCTCTCCAGCGCGATGCACGCGATCGATCCGGCCGGTTACCCGGGTGCGCCGTTCATGCTGTTTTCGGGTGGGTTGATGCTCGGAGCCGTCTACATGGCCACCGACATGGTCACCTCACCGGTGACGCATCGAGGGGCCTGGATCTACGGTGCGGGCATCGGCGCTCTGGTGGTCCTGATCCGCCTCTGGGGTGGACTGCCCGAAGGAGTGATGTACGCGATCCTCCTGATGAATGCGTGGGTACCGTTCATCGACGGCGCGACGCAGCCGCGAGTGTTCGGGACCGGAAGGCAGGGGGCCTCGTGAGCACTCCGCTTCCCTCGGTGTCCGGGTCCGTCGGGTCGTCCCCCACGCCCGGATCCCACGGGGGTCCGCCACCCCCACCGCAACGGCCCCGCAGTTCGTCGCTCCGTCTGATCTCGACGCTCGCGCTGGCCGGTGCGGTGGCTGGCTTCTTCATCGTCCTCGTCCACCAGTGGAGCGAGCCGCAGATTCTCGAGCACCAGGCACGGGTGCTGCGTGAGGCGGTGGGCGAAGTGCTCGGCGGCCCCGAGACCACGCGCACCTTCTTCCTGCTGGACGATGCCTTCACCGACATGCCGGCACCCGACGCCGACACCGCTGGAGCGGATCGCGTCTATGTCGGCTTCGATGGCAACGGAAGCCCCCTGGGCGTGGCCATCGCCGCCGGCGAACCGGGTTTCCAGGACATCATCCGGCTGATCTTCGGCTACGACCCCGGCTCCGGCATGGTGCTCGGCATGAAGGTGCTCGAAAGCAAGGAGACACCAGGGCTCGGCGACAAGATCGAAAAGGACTCGACCTTCGTGGGAGCGTTCCGTGGCCTGCAGTCACCCCTGCTGGGTGTGAAGGTGGGGGCGGGCTCGGGCGCCCCCGGCGAGGTGGTCATGATCACCGGCGCCACCATCAGTTCGCGGGCGGTGATCGACATCATCAACCATCGTCTGAGTGCGGTCGGAGACCGGGTGCATGGGTTGTGGCGGAGTGGCCTTGCGGCGTCGACCGACGGAGGTACGCCATGAGCCCGCGCGTCACGACTCCGAGCGAAGACTTCTTTCGCGGTGTCTGGCGAGAGAATCCGGTCCTGGTGCAGCTCCTGGGTCTCTGTCCGGCGCTGGCGGTCACCAACACCGTCGCCAACAGCCTCGCCATGGGTCTCGCCACCTTCTTCGTCCTGGTGGGCTCGAGCCTGCTGGTGTCCAGCTTCAAGTCGTGGATTCCCTCTGAGGTGCGGATCAGCGCCTACATCCTGATCATCGCCACCTTCGTGACCATGGCCGACATGATTCTGGCGGCGGTGGTCCCCGACATCCACAAGGCGCTCGGTGCCTTCATCGCGCTGATCGTGGTCAACTGCATGATCCTGGGACGGCAGGAGGCGTTTGCGTCGAAACGGCCCGTGGGTCGTGCGCTCCTCGACGCGGCGGGCACCGGAGCCGGCTTCATCGTGGCGCTGTTCCTCATGGGCGCCGTGCGCGAAGTGCTGGGCAATGGGACCTTCCTGGACATTCCCCTGTTCGGCGGCGGCTTCGAGCCCTGGGTCATCATGATCCTGCCCCCGGGCGGCTTCTTCACCCTCGGCGTACTGCTGCTGATCTTCGCATGGTGGGAAGACCGCAAGACGGTCCCCGTGCATCCTCGGCACTGGCCCCACGGTGTGACCGTGACGATCGACACGGCGGGAGGCGACTGACATGGGCGAGCTGCTGTGGATCTTCGTGTCGGCCATGCTGGTCAACAACTTCACCCTGGTGTTGTTCCTGGGGCTGTGTCCATTCCTCGGCGTAACGGCCAAGGTCGGCACGGCGGTGCGTATGGGCGCGGCCAACGTCTTCGTACTGGTGATCACCTCGCTCACGGCCTCGTTCCTCAACGCCTACGTGTTGGTACATGCTCCCTACCTGCGGCTGATCTCGTTCATCGTCGTGATCGCGTCGCTGGTGCAGATCGTCGAGATGGCGATCAAGAAGCTGAGTCCCGTGCTGTTCCGCGAGCTCGGTATCTTCCTGCCCCTGATCACGACCAACTGCGCGATCCTCGGCCTGGCCATCTTCCAGACGAACCGGTCGTATGGAGCCGTCGAGGGACTCGCCTTTGCCCTCGGCGCCGGAGCAGGGCTGACGCTGGCGCTGAGCCTCATGGCCTCGATCCGTGAGCGGGTCGAGCTGTCGGAGGTGCCTGCCGTGGCTCGGAACATGGGACTCGTGCTGGTTCTGGCCGGTACGCTGTCGCTGGCATTCATGGGCTTTGCCGGCCTCTTCACCTCATGATGGCGGGCACCATGGACTGGACTACGATCCTGGGGATCGCCGGGATGGCGCTGCTCTTCGCGCTGGTGGCGGTATTGCCCTTCACCCACCGTCCCTGCAGCGATTGCGGCGGCGATTGTGGCTCCTGCGATGTCGACGACCCGGGGACGCAGCCATGACGGACGCGCACCTCGATCGGCGGGGATTTCTCGCTCTGGGCGTCGGCGCCCTGGCGGTGGCGGTGACGCCCGGGCTGGTGCGGCCGCAGGAGCGACTGGTGCGGCGGACCTTTCCGGTCATGGGCACCCTGGGCGAGATCGCGGTGCCCGCCCGTCACGAAGCCGGCGCACGGCAGGCGATCACCGCGGCCATCGCCGAGCTCGACCGCATCGAAAAACTGATGAGTCGATTCCGCACCGACTCCGATGTGGGACGGCTCAATGCCTCGACCCAGGGGCGCGCCATCGCCGTCTCACCCGAGACGGCCGAGGTCGTGCGTGACGCGCTGGCCTGGGCCGCCGACAGCCGAGGCACCTTCGATCCATGTCTCGGACGACTGAGCGAGCTATGGGATCCCGCTCAGGGGGCCCGGCCCCCGTCGCGCGACGTGCAGCGGTCGTTTGCCGACCAGTCCCTATGGCGGGCGCTCGAAGCCGAGGGGACGCCCGACGCTCCGGTGCTGCGCAGAGGGCGGACCGAGGCAGCGCTCGATCTCGGGGGGATCGCCAAGGGCTACGGGGTCGACCGTGCCGTTGCGACACTCCGGGACTTCGGTGTCTTTCGTGGGCTCGTCAACGTCGGCGGCGACCTCATGGCGATGGGCGTCGGAGCTCGGGGTGAGCCGTGGAAGGTGGGTGTGCGCAATCCGGCTCGACCCGAGGCGATCATCGAGACGCTCGACGTCGAAGACGAGGCCCTGGCCACCTCGGGTGACTACCTTCGCTACTTCGAGTACGGTGGGCGGAGGTATCATCACCTGCTCGACCCCGCCACCGGTGCCCCGTACCAATCGGCACTGCATACCATCACCGTGCGCGCGCCCGACGTACGTACGGCTGATGCCGCTGCGACGGCGGCATTCGCGTTGGGCGGTGCTTCGCCCTCGCCCGCTTCTTCTCGCCGATCCGGAATCCGGATCGTACACCGCGGCTGACGCCCAAAGGAGGTTCGATGACCATCGACGCGAAACTGGCCTATTGCGCTGGATGTGACCGCAAGGTGCGGGTCATCGTGGATCCCCGCGTCGTCGCGGCGGGCCGCGAGCCCACCACATCCGACTTGATCTGCCTCGAGCACGGCGACACCTGCACCGGTGAACTGTGCCCTCTGTTCAAGGTTCCGTCCGACGACATGAAGCACCGCTACGCCGACCTCATCGAGCGGGCGCGGGA
Source organism: uncultured Gemmatimonadaceae bacterium (assembly GCA_964521385.1). GTDB lineage: Bacteria > Gemmatimonadota > Gemmatimonadetes > Longimicrobiales > Gaopeijiaceae > Gaopeijia. The sequence goes on from CAZFRU010000027.1 coordinate 44,348, forward strand.
GCGCTCAGGAGGAAGCTGACATGACCGACATGGATATCTCGAGGGTCTATTGCCCAGGCTGCAATCATCAGGTGCGCCTAACGGTCACCACCGAGCACCGCACCGGCCACGCCAACCTGCCTGAAGGCGGTGACGTGGTCTGCCTCGACTTCGGAGAGGGGTGCAGCGAGGGCGCGTGTCCGCTCACGGGGCGCCCCGGACTGGTCATGGGCGTACGGTTGGCGAAGAGCCATCTGCCCCACGACGCGCGCTCGCTGACGGCGCGCTGCGACGCCTGCGGTATGGTCGCCCCGATGGAGGTGGTCGACAGCAATCACGCCATCTGTTCCCTGTGTGAGAGCACGAACGAGTACCTGATCGTGCCGGTCGATGCGACCACGGCCATTGCGGTGACACGGCGCTAGGTGACGGGCATTCCCGACCACCACCGCCCGGGCGGTGGCTTCCGCGCGCCCTGGCTCGACGAGGGCGAGGATCTGCGCACGATCTGGGACATGCTACGGTGGCAATGGCAGCGCCTGGGCTCGTCCAGAGCACCTGATCCCCACGCCGACGCCATTCCCACCGCCGTACCGCAGCCGGGGAGCCCTCGGGCCGCGCCGGACGAGCTCCGCGTCACCTGGCTCGGACACGCCACCTTTCTGCTCCAGATCGGCGCGGTCACGGTGCTGACCGACCCTGTGTTCAGTCGACGCGTGTCACCGATCTCGTTCCTCGGGCCGTCGCGGTTCCTGCCGACACCGCTCACGATCGACGAATTGCCGCCCGTCGATGTGGTGGTGCTCTCGCACGATCACTACGATCATCTCGACGAACCCAGCGTGCGCTCGCTGGCTCGCCGCTTCGGTGACGAGCTCACCTGGATCACCCCTCTGGGCTACACCGACTGGTTCGCTCGCCGAGGCGTGCGCGGGGTAGCCGAACTCGATTGGTGGCAGGAGGCGCGGATCGAGACCCGAAGCGGACCTGCCGTCGAGGTCACAGCCGCGCCGGCCCAGCACTGGACCCGGCGGGGCACGGCCATCAACGAACGGCTCTGGGCGTCGTACCGCATCTCCACGCCGACCGGTCGCCTCTACTTCGGCGGCGACTCCGGCTACTTCCCAGGCTACGCGGAGATCGGTCGCCGGCTGGGACCGTTCGCCCTCTCGCTGCTGCCCATCGGAGCCTACGAACCCCGCTGGTTCATGCGCCATGCCCACATGAACCCGGAAGAAGCGGTCCAGGCGTACCAGGATCTGGGCGGTGTCGGCGGATTCATCGGCATGCATTGGGGGACGTTTCGACTCACCGACGAAGATCCGCTGGAGCCACCGGCCCGGACCCGTGCCGCGTGGACGGCACGGGGGCTGATCGCCGATGATCTTCACCTGCCGGGCATAGGCGGCACGGTCACGATCTCGTAGTCGATCGTCTCTCGTGCGCGACCGTTCGGCCCCCCGCCGCCTGGACGGGGGGCCACGACCGGTCTCGTGCCGTCAACTCGACGACAACCCGAGCACCTCGTCCCAGATCTTGTGCGACGAGGCCGTCGTCTTGCCGTTGGTGGTGCGGTCTCGCACGCTCAGTTCGAAGCTGTAGCCACAGAAGGGCACTCCACCCAGCCAACCGCTGGCGGGCGGTACGATGCTCAGGGTGACGTAGCCCTCGACATCCGACGTCGGTCGCTCCGAGGTGCCGTAGTAGCGGGTGTCGACCACCGCGCCCGGATAGGCGCCGCCAGGGGGTGACGCGGTCGCACTGTCGGTGAGGCCCACGGCGTGGTTCGATCCCCGCACCGCGCTCAACGACCAGCTGTGGAGAAAGCCGTCGGGATCGAGCACACGGAGTTTCGCCAGGAGGGGAGTGGTGTCGGATGGAAGCGTCAGCATGCCGCAGTCGCCGGGATCGGGGGTCCCCGGCACGATGATCGATTCGATGTCTCCGGTGCTGGGCTCAGCGTCGACCCGCAGCTTGATGGTGTCGTAGGTACCGGGTACGTAGTTGCCGCTGGCATCGTACCCGCGGATCACGAAGCGCACATCTTCCACCTTGCGAGCCAGCCCTGGCGTGAGCAGCGACGCGAGGTTCACCCGCGCCTTGCGATGCTGGGCTTCGAGCGACCAGCCCGACTCGAGCTCGATGTTCCGGTAGGCGGGCAGGGTGCCGACGGCGAGTGCGGTCGGGGTTGCCCCCCACGATTCGGGGAGCCACACCCCCGAGCCCTGCTGCCGTAGCCCGCTGGCCCCCACGCTGAGCGGATTCCAGCTCCCGCTCCCGGCCCGGACCCAGATGACGTAGTGCTTCACCGGCGCCACCGAGTCCTCGAAACAGCCGATGATGTCCAACAGCCCGTTCCATGCGCCCCGTGCGATGGCAGGGCCGGACTCGGACGCCGCGGTGTTGGTGATGGTGCCGTCGGCGTGGAGCGTCGAGCCCGGGTTGTTGATGATGGGAATATCACCCAGGTACTGGAGTACGCGGTCACCCCGGCACGGCTTCGGCACCAGCGCGCGGACCGGCAGACACAGGTTGATGCGCCGGACATTCGGGATGTTGTAGTACGGGGCGGTCTCGTGGACGGCGACGCCGTCGGGCGCGTCCACGAACTGGATGAGCAGGTCGGGGCGTGCTTCCACCGCGGCGGTGCCACCGGCAGGCGAGTCCTCGACGGATTCCTCGATCAGCTGCGCCAGCGTTCGGCCGAAGCTGAACAGGTAGTTTCCCGACTCGTCGGTCGCGGTCACGCCCAGCGTCTCGCGATCGCCGAACCCGGTGTATGGACCGCCGCCGAGTTCGGAGTCGGTGCGGTCATACTCCACGAAGCGGAGCAACGCCTGCGCGATGGGGTCGACTTCGCACGGATGGAGAAGCCGAAGGCGATCGAGAATGCCGGCCTCGGCGACGGTGATGGTGGCCGCGAAGTCGGCTGACGCCGCCGCACGAACGGTCGCGGTCGAGCCCACCTCGAGCTTCGCCTCCTTGGACTTTCCCCTCGTCTTGAGCACCGCCTCGGTCTGGCCTGCGACCGAGAATCCTCCCTGCGGAGCCCCGCCGCGCGACAGCAGCAGGGGCGTGAAGGTCTCACGCTCCGCCAGCTTCGCCACGTCGGGACCGTAGGCTCGCTCCAGGATGGGTCGTAACTCGGCGTAGGCGAGGAGCCGCCTGAGCTGGGCGGCCGTATCGACCACGATCCACGGATAGGGAAAGCAGGGATTGAACCGGCAGTGTCCCTTGTACGAGCGCGCCGTACCGTAGACGATCCACTCGCTGTCGCTCAGGGGCTTGGACACCGTCAGGACGAGGTCGTCGAAGTCCTCGTCCGCCCCGCCGCCCCCGTCGTCCGATTGGATGTCCGCTCGAAAGAAGCCGGATTCGACGCGAAAGCTCCCGAGTCGAGCCCGGGAATCGCGCCAGGTCACCGGACCCGTGGGGTTGTTCTGAATGGTGACGCCCCACTGGTCGCCGGTGACCAGGATGTCGGCGGCGCCCGTGGTGCCGCCGTAGGTGCCGTCCTTGCCGTTGCTGGACCCCTCGATGACGAATCGCTGGGGCCAGGCGGCGTTCTTGGCCTTGACCGAAACGTTCCAGGTGCCTTGCAGTGCGATTGCCATGGTCGTGCTCCTTTGGTCAGACGTCGTCGATTTCTTCTTCGTCCGCCGGGCAGCAGCGGTATTCCTGGGCCTGATCCAACAACTCGATCTGGCGCTCGAGCAGCCGGTTCTCGAGTTCCTTGCGCTTGAGGTCGAGCTCCATCTCGTCGGCCAGGGCCGGCTCACAGGTCCCGCAGTCGTCGAGGCATCCCTTGACCAGGAGCCCGGGGGTGGGGAGCCACTCCTCGCGCGACCAGGAGACCTCGGCGACGAGGCGGTCGGTGGGCTCACCGTTCGCCTTGATCAGCCCGGCCTTCTGGAGATCGGCATCGACGGCCTTGAGCGTCGCCTGTCTCTGTCCGACCGGTGTGGGCTCACGGATCGCCTTCACGGTCCGAAACGAGGCCACGTCGAGCATGCCCGTGAACGAGGTGCGCTCGCGCTCGAGGGCCGCCTCGCGGGCGACCCGCTCCGTCTGCAGACGGGCCTCACTCGTCGCCAGGACGACCTGCGGACGCACCTGCACCTGGCCCGTGAGGTCGGGACGGATCGTGCGGTCGGGTGTGGTCGGAGCAGCGGGATCCGCATACGCTCGCTGGATCGCCACCAGCTTCCAGCGGACGGTCTGCTTCTTCATGAGCTGATAGAAGAAGTAGGTGACCGCATGGCAGCGGTTGGGATTCCTGAAGGTCCGCGACGACGACTCGAGGTGTGATTCGGACTCGCCCTCGGCATGCGCGCGGGTCTGCACCTCTCCCACCGCGGTACTGCTCTGGGCGCGCACTCCTGCCGCCACGTAGCTGGATGACGCCTCGGCATGGGTGGACAGATTGCGTGCGAACTGGCTGGTCGACTCGGCGTCGAAGCTGCCTCCGCCCCCGCCGCCGCCGATGTCGATGATCCCGAACAGACTCACCGACGCTCCCCCCCCGCCCGACGACCAGTCCTCTTCGTAGCGGCTCGAGACGCTGCCCGACTCGCTCACCGTCAGGTCACTCATCGAGCGGGCCATGCCCCAGGTGTAGAACGACTCCTCCGAGGTGGTCTCGTGACGGTACGCCAGTTGGGTGGCCGCATCGTAGGTCCAGCGGCTATGGCGATCGCTGGTGAACAGGCGAACCCGCTCGCCTGGGAAGAGCGTCGTGCTGTAGACCAGATCGCCGAGTGCCATCGGGCCCGAACAACGCTCGAGCCTGAAGTGGAGGATCAGGTCGACACGCCCGTCCTTCAGACGCCAGGGCAGGCGATAGCGAAAATCGAGACTGTCGCAGATGGGGCCGGGTTCGAGTTCCGGGCAGCAGGGCACGTCGTTGGCGTGCTGCATGATGGCGTCGTGCTCAGGCATGGGATCCTCCAGGAGAGGGGGTGGACGGCTGCGCGCGCTCACCCGCAATCTCCTCGGCCCCTGTCCTGCACCTGTCCCGCAGGCGTCTCGCCGGCGTCCGACGAGTGTCCTGGCGTAGGTCTCGTGAGACTTGCCTCCTCATCGAGGGCCGATGTACTGTCGAACTTCAGGACTCGCTCGGACGAGGTCGGTACCACGCGATCCGTCCGAGGCAGCGTAGGAGAGGGCCTCTCTCCAGTCCGGTGGTCGTGACACGAACCTCCGGAATCCACGTGTTCCACATTCGTCTGTTTGGCGGACTCGAGTTGTCCACGGATCAGGGCCGCCGGATTCTCCTTCCCGGCCCGACCTCCCGTACACTCCTCGCCTTTCTCGCCCTCGAGCCGGGCCGGCAATTTCGGCGCGACGTGCTGGCCGGGCGGCTGTGGGGAGACCGTACCGACCGCGCAGCACAGAAGACGCTACGAAACGGCTTGTGGCGGTTGCGCCGAGCCCTGGGGCGTGAGTCCGACGAGCTCGTGTCGGTCGCAGGGTGCCACGTCGGGCTCACGGGAGCCGTCTGGATCGATGTGCTCGAGTTCGAGCAAGCCGTCTCCGGACTGCCGTCCGTCGTTGGCGCCACCCTCTCTGCGCACGATGTCGAGCGACTCGAGGCAGCGCGCGCCCTCTATCGCGGAGATCTACTCGCAGAGATCTACGACGACTGGTCGGATGGCCCTCGAGAACGGCTGCGTCGAGAGGCCCAATCGGCTCTCGAGCGTCTGCTCGTCCACTACCGAGCCGTCGGTGACTTTCATACCGCCGTCGCGCGGGGCCGCCAGCTCCTTCACATCAATCCATTTCTCGAGCATGTGCATCGAGAGCTCATGCGCTGCCACTGGGCCATCGGCGATCGACCGCTGGCCGTGCGACAGTACCATGCCTGCGAAGAAGTGCTGCGCCGGGAACTCGATCTGGAGCCCATGGCCGAAACGAGGGATCTCCTGGAGCGAATCCAGGAGGGGGCGCTCCCGAGGGTGGAACGGGGCTGGCGAACGCCACGTCCCGGTCAGAGACCGGCTTCCGTTCCAGGCACGAGTTCGACGTCCAGCTCGGACACCCGTGCCCATTGACCTCAGCTGAGCGTCACCTTCTCCATCGTCACATCGTCCTTGGGCCGGTCGCCCATGCCGGTCGGGAGCTTGCCGATGGTGCGCACCACATCCATACCCCCGACGACCTTGCCGAAGATGGCGTGTTTGCCGTCGAGCCAGGGGGTGGCGGCGAGGGTGATGAAGAACTGCGAACCCCCCGAGTTGGGGCCGGAGTTGGCCATCGACAGATAGCCCTCGTCGGCGTGCTTCAGTCCGGGGCCGAACTCGTCGTCGATGGTGTAGCCGGGCCCGCCCCGGCCGGTGCCGGTGGGGTCTCCACCCTGGATCATGAAGCCATCGATGACCCGGTGGAAGATCACGCCATCGAAGTAGCCCTTCTCGATCAGCGCGATGAAATTGCCCGCCGTCCTGGGCGCGCTGTCTTCAAAAAGCTCGACTTCGATCTCACCGTGATTGGTCTTGATGGTCGCGTGACGGTTGGCCATGAAAAGCTCTGGGTGTCGGGCGGTCGGGTGGCGAGCAGGGAAGGTACCGACACCCTGGGCCGGGGTCGAGATGTCGGCCACCTTGGCGCGGTCCATGCGGGGGGCCTATCATCCGCCGGTCCGCATCGATTCGCTTCTGCCTCTGCCCCATGAGAGATCTTCTGGAAACTCCTCGCACTCGGGTCCGCACCCCCGTCGCCACTGCGCTCGCCGCGCTGCTCGCCCTCGGCGGGTGTCGGGGTACACTCGAGTTGACGCCGTCCGATGCCGACACCGTACTGTCGCGACAGGTGCTCGATGCGCCCGATCCGGGTGCACCGGGGCCCCATGCCGTGCGCACGCTGTACTACGGAAGCGGGTCCGACAAGAATCGAGCCGAGTACCGCGACTCGGTCACCTTCGTCACCGAAGCGGTCGACGGCTCGAAGCTGGTCGACCTGGGGTCGGCGGCGAAGGACCGCAACAAGTATTGGGGATTCACTCCCAGGGAGATGCCGCTCAATGCCCGGGTCTGGTATCCCGACGGCGACGGACCGTTTCCGCTGGTCCTGGTCGTGCATGGCAACCACGACATGACCGACTACAGCGACCCGGGCTACGACTACCTGGGCGAGCTCCTGGCGAGTCGCGGGTTCATTCTCGCTTCGGTCGACATGAACTTCATCAATGGGGGCATTCGGGGCGAGAACGATGCTCGGGGATGGTTGCTGCTGAAGCATCTCGAAGCCTGGCGCGGGTTCAATGACGACGCCTCGGGACCCCTGCAGGGGCGGGTCGACATGAGCCGGATCGCCGTGATGGGACACTCCCGCGGTGGCGAGGCCGCACCGGTGGCCGCGGCCTTCAACCGACTGTCGCGTTATCCCGATGATGCCTCGCTCGAGTTCGACTTCAACTTCGATATCCGGGCGGCGGTCTCGATCGCCCCGGTCGATGGCCAGTATCTGCCGACCGGTCGTCCGCTACCCCTCGCGAACGTCGACTACCTGGTGTTCCATGGATCGCACGATGGTGATGTGACCAGCTTCCATGGTCTGCGCATCTGGGATCGTCTGACCTACACCGATGGGCAGGACCACTTCAAGTCGGCGATCTACATGTACCGGGCCAACCACGGGCAGTGGAACACCGTCTGGAACTCGTTCGACAACGGCCCGCGCTCTGCCCGCATCCTCGATTTGCGGTATCTGGTTCCCCGTGAAGATCAGCGGCGCTTCGCAGAGCTCTACGTCACGGCCTTTCTCGAGGCGAGCCTGAAGGGGGATCGCCGGTGGCTACCGATGTTCAGGGACCATCGCGTGATCGGGGAATGGCTCCCTCGCACGATGTACATCACGCGCCTGCAACACAGCTCGTTCCAGGCGTTGGCCACCTTCGAAGAAGACGTCGATGTCACCACGGGATCACACGACGGTGTCGTGCTGCGGGGAGACAGCGTGGCCACCTGGAAGGAAGAGAGGCTGCTGTTGCGGTCGTCGAACCGGGCCACGACTTCGGCCTCCCAGGACAACCAGGCGCTCCGCCTCGCCTGGAACAACCGTCTTGCGGGCGAAGACACCACGCAGATGGGACCCACGGCCCGCTTCGAAGTCTCACTGCCGAGCGGGCTGGCCCGGGAATGGGGATTGGACGGCTCGCACTCGCTGACGGTGGCGCTGTCGGCCATGGACCGCATTCCGGCTCCGAGACAGCCGCCCCGGGACCCCGACGCGCCCGAGCCCGATTCCGCCGCCACCCGCTCGCCGCGAGCTCGGACCTCGCGCCCCGACCCTGACGCACCCAAGCCTCCGGTCGATCTCTCGATCGAGATCGAAGACGCCGCCGGGGTGAAGGGTTCGGTACCGCTGTCGGCCTACGGTCCGATCCGCCGTCCCCTGGAGATCCACATCCTGCGTCGGAAGGACCAGGAGACGCGCGACCTGTCGGAATTGGTCCTGCAGTCCTACCACATTCCGCTGTCGGACTTCACCGAGGGTGCACCCGCTCTCGACCTGTCGCGCCTCACCGCGGTCCGTCTGGTCTTCGATCGAGCGGTGGCGGGCGAGGTGGTGGTCGACGATCTCGGGTTTTCGAACCTCGGAGCCGATTTCTGGAGGGCGCGGGTACGATAGGCCCATCCAGGACGGCGCCGCCGCTCGGGGTCAGCGCCAGCCCAGACGGTGCCGCCGTTCGGGGTCAGCGCCAGCCCAGGACGGTGCCGCCAATTGGGGTCACCGCCACCCCAGGGTGATACGATGGATCCCGTCGGTACCCTCGACGGGCTGGTAGGCATAGTCCAAAACCAGATCGTCACCCCAGTACGAGCCGCCCAGGGTGAGCGGGCTCGCGTCACCCTCGGGGATGGAGCGCGCTCCCACCCGCGCGACGAAGGTGCGGCCCCGAAGCGGCCAGTATCCGAACTCGAGTCCACCCCCGAAGATCACCTCGCCGTCGGCCCGGCGGGTGACCTCGGCGGCGGCGCCCACATCCAGAGGGCCCAGGGGTCGACCGTACGATCCCCATCCCAGCCCCACCTCGGTCGGCAGGTCGACCTCGCGCGTGCCCCACGTGGTGGGCGCTCCCAGGTTGCGGCCGGCAAGATGGATCCAGCCCGGTCCCAGCCGTCGAGCGAGCCCGACATCGACCGCCATGGTAGCGGCATTCGACGCACCGGCGCGTTGGAGCAGGTACTTGCCGGTGATGCCGGCCCGGAGACCGAACAGCGAACGGCCGTAGCCCAACGAGAGCGCCACGTCGGCGGCGCCCGCCCCCCCTTCCCTGGTGAGGCCGTCCACCCCGCCCGCATAGGTGCCAGGGCCCTCTCCACCGCCCCAATCGAGCACCTGCACACCGCCGAAGATGCCTCCGCCGTACCACTCCCGGGCCGTGGAGAGGGTGAGGGCGGTGCTCTCGGTGTCGAAGCGGTGCCAGCCGAGCGAGAAGCCGCCCGCGAGGGCGGCGAGTGCCGGATTCACGAACACCGCGTCCGGATCCCCTTCTCCGGGCTGAAAGGCGCCGCCGAGCCCCATCGCCCGGGTGCTGCCGTCGATCCCCAGGACCAGTGGAGCACGAGCGGGTGTCTGCGCGTGCCCGCTACCGGGCACCAGGGCGGCCAGGGCGAGGACCGCGCCGATCAGCATGCGTGACGTCGCGCGCGGGGCGCGGGAGAGCAGAAGCGGCAAGACCACGAAGGACAACTCCGGCAAAGAGGATCGACGTTGGCGGGCAAGCTCGGGTCTGGCCGACGCCAAGGCAACCGTCGCCCTCCGTGTGCGGGTCACTGCGAACCCCGGCGCGGGCTGTCGACCACCAGAGAGCGCCCGCATGTGGAGCAGCGGAGCCACTGACGAGCCCGCACATAGGCGACATCGGCTCGCGGTGCGACCCCCTGTACGTCCATCGGCACGTCGCACACGGGGCAGGAAGGGCGACGCCCTGCCGCCACGTCGTCGCGTAATGCCCTCTCGTGCTCGCGCGTAAATTGATTGTACATGGACGCAAGATCGGGTGATCCAGAATGCCGGACCAGAGGCGCCGTGCAGTGGAACGGCGGCGGAAGCGGTTGATTTCGAAGCCCTGCCGGCGGTACGATACAGGGTGGTAGAATCCCCATTTTCGGAGTATACGTGGCGAAGGAAGCGATCGAGATCGAAGGTACGGTCAACGAAGTCCTGCCCAACGCGACCTTCCGGGTCGAGTTGGAGAACGGACACGAGGTGCTGGCGTATCTGTCGGGCAAGATGCGGCAGAACTACATCCGGGTGCTCGAAGGCGACCGGGTGAAGGTCGAGTTGTCGCCCTACGACCTCAGCAAGGGTCGGGTGACGTACCGGTACAAGTAGTATCGTCGGCTCGGGCTCCCGAGCCGATCCCCCGAGGACCGGACGGGCCATGGGTCCGCCCCCTTCCAGCGACGAGAATCGAAGGGTGTTCCGGGCCGCGTGCAGGCCCTTCCCTTCGGCCTGGTCGGCATGTCCGATTCCTCACCGCTCCCCTCGTTCTTCGGGCGAAGCCCCGCCCTCGCCCCGGTCCGCCTGTTCCTGCGGCGGGCGGCCGACGTCGATGCGTCGGTACTGATCCAGGGTGAGACCGGTACGGGCAAGTCGCTCCTGGCCCGCCACCTCCACCGGGCGAGTCGGCGGAGTGCGGGTCCCTTCGTGTCCGTGAACTGCGCAGGACTGCCGGAAGGGCTCTTCGAGAGCGAACTGTTCGGTCACGCGCGCGGCGCCTTCACGGGTGCGCATGCGGACCGAGAGGGGTTGGTGGTGTCGGCCGAGGGCGGCACGCTCTTTCTCGACGAGATCGGTGAGCTGCCCGGACCGCAGCAGGCCAAGCTCCTCTCCGCCATCGAGGACCGCCGCATTCGACCGGTCGGGGCTTCACAGGCCATCGCCGTCGACTTTCGACTGGTGTCGGCCACCTGCCGGCAGCTGGCCGAGGATCGAGACGCCGGCCGGTTTCGAGCCGACCTCTATCACCGTATCGCGCTCCTCACACTCACCCTTCCTCCGCTCCGCGACCGCCCGAACGACATCGTGCCTCTCGCTCGCCGATTCCTCGCCTCGGCCCGGGAGCGGCACGGTCTGCCCGACCTCCTCCTCGACCCCGATGCCCGGGATCTGCTCGAGGGCCATCCCTGGCCGGGAAATGTGCGCCAGCTCGCGCACGTGATCGAGGCGGCTGCGATTCTGGCGCCCAGTGAGAGGATCCGCCGCGGACAGCTGCTCCGGCTGCTCGAGCCGGCTTGAGCTTCAGTGGACGACGGGCACCGTCCAGAGGCGGAGTCCGGCGACGTCGTCGCGGAAGAGCAGCCAGTGTGACAAACCGGGGATCGCTCGGACGCCGGCGCTGGTCTCGACGACGCGAAGGCTGTCGCCTCGCCCGTAGGCCCAGGCATCGGAGCGATCTGCGCGGATCAGGCCGATCACCGGTCCGTCTGGGCCGCGGCGTGTCGCGAAGACCCCGGGATAGTGGGTGGGCAACTTCAGATCGAGTCCCACTGCGGCGGCTCGCTGACCCAGGTCACCGAAGAGCTCCTGGGCCACCGAATCGGGAATGGCCCTCGGCGGTGGCTGGGGCAGGCAGAGCGGTGCTCCACTCGACGAGTCCTCGACGGGTGCCAGGCACGGCTCCCGGTTGTTCCCCACGTACAGAGTCCCTCCGGCTTCCACGATCAGGGGGGTGAGCAGGGGATCGACCGACATGCTGGTGAGGTGCCTGCGGGTGACGATCTCCGATGCACCACCAGCCGTCACTCGTACCACCTCGATGTCCACGGCCATGCCTTGAAAGCAGCGGCGTAGCACCCACCACACTTCGCGGTGATGGACCACGTCATCGCCGAAGGTGCCTTTGCATTCGTGGGCGGTGAGGGCCACGCGTAGGGGCAGGCCGCTGGTGGGGAACAGGTCGAGCCGTTGCCCGGTGGCGTCGAGAACCGCCACGGACCCGGCGGGCCCCACCGCCACGTCGAGGGGGCGCTCGAGCTCGCCGGGGCCCGCACCCCGGCGCCCAACTCGGCGCACCACGGCTCCGAGGGTGTCGAGGACCAGCACTTCTCCCGCGGCACGGTCGAGCAGCGCCCAACCACCCGTCCACGATTCCGAATCATCGATCTCGAAGGGCGGAAGAAGCATCCCGTCGCCCGCGCCCGTGAGGGGGGTGGTGGCCATCGGCAACGTCACCCATGACGCGGAGTCGGGCGCGTGCTCTTCGGCCAGCGTGACGTCGAGCCCGGTAGGGGAGGCGAAATGAGCGAACACCAGGATGACGACCGAGACCACGAGCAGGCGCCGCAGGACGACGCCGAGCCAGGGGTCGGGGGGTAGCTTCACCGACGACATGGGTTCTCCGGTTGGGGACCGGGAGAGGTTCGGGTCTCCCGGGCAGGTTGGGCCATGGTTGGATGGGACGCGGACCCGGTCGCTCGCCTGCGACCGGGCCCGTCGTCGCGTCAGCGGACGCCGAGCACCCTCGTGAGCAGGCGGAAGGGCAACTCCATGTTGCAGGCGAACAGATCGACCTGGACTGCGATATGACAGACGCCGAGGTCGATCCAACCCTCCGCATTGTCCTCACACTCGTAGAGGGAATCGTACGCACTCACCAGGCACTCGCCGTGCTCTTCGAGAAAGGTGCACGGGCGTGGAAGGTCGAACTCGTTGGTGGCCTCACAGGCCCAGACGGCCTGTGCCGAGAGGAGGGTGGCGCTGAGCGCGAGCATCGCGACGAGCGCGAGGCGCAGCGACTGCGGGGCGAAGAAGTGACGCATGGGAATCCTCCGAGGGGGAGGTGAGACTCCGATCGGCGCATCCGATCGGGCCCGCGTCCGGTGCCGAACGCGGGTGCATCGGACTCCTTCACGGCTCGTACCGAAGCGAGACTTCGGAGCAAGTCCATGGGCTCGGGCGTCGAAACCTTTTCTGCGACTCGTCCGTATGACCCGGTATCAGTCGCTCATTCCGGAGGTCGAGATGCGGTACGCAGCAATGTTCGGTGGTGGTGTGCTGGGGTTGGTGATCATGAAGCTGCTGGCGGCGCTCCTGCTGCCGCTGCTCGGGACGGTGTTCGGTATGATGCTGTTGGGTCTGAAGATCGTCTTCTGGCTGGCGCTCGGATATTTCGTCTACCGCATGTTCTGCCGGCGCCGGAGGGACTGCGCCGAGGTCTGACGCATCCGACCCCTGGAACGCGACGACGCCCCGCCGGATCGATTCCGGCGGGGCGTTTCGCGTACCCGCTACTCGCGCGTACCCGCGACTCGAGGGCTGTGCGTGGCCGTGGGACCCTATTTCGCCACGTACACCCGTAGGGTCTCGATTTGTTCGGCGGTGCCCAGCACGATGAGTTCGTCACCGGGGTCCATGCGGGTATCGGCCACCGGGTTGAATACGAATCGCCCGTCGTGCTCCTCGCCACCCTTGCGCAGGGCGAGCACGATCAGACCCGTTTCCTGCGGGATCCGGCCCTGGGCGAGGGTCTGCCCGGCGAGGCGGCTCCTGGCGGGAATCTCGGCCTGTTCCATTCGCAGGGCGAGTTCCGAGGAGCGGGTGGCGATGTCGAGGAACGACACCACCGAAGGGCGCAGGAGTACCGAGGCCATTCGCAACGCGCCGCTCACGTTGGGGCTCACCACGTGCGTGGCTCCTGCGCGGTAGAGCTTGTCCACGGTCTCTTCTTCGTAGGCCCGGGCGACGATGGTCAGCTCGGGATTCAGGTCCCGGGCCGACAGACACACGAAGAGGTTGTCGGTATCGGCGCTCAGGCACGATACCAGCCCCCGCGCCCGGTGGAGCCCCGCCCCCATCAGGGTGTCGTCGTGGGTCGCGTCGCCTTCGACGATGAGCCCGTCGGGATGCACGGCCATGAGCGCCTCCACCCGCGTCGGATCCCGCTCCACGGCCACCCATGGAGCGGCGAGCCCATCCAGCTCGTGGATCACCTGACGGCCCGTGCGTCCGGTGCCGCATACGATCACATGTTCCTTCAGGGCGGCGATCCGCTTCATCTGACGTCGTCTCCGAAAGACGTGGGTGAGGTCCAATCCGACAATGAGCGAGGTGATGATGGCGAACCAGATCCCCATCCATGTGATGCCGCCGCCCAACAGGATCATCGTGAAGGTGCGGCCCGCCTGCGAGAGCGGCCGTACCTCTTCGTAGCCCACGGCGGTCAGGGTGATGACCGTCATGTAGATGGCGTCGGACCAGGCCCATCCTTCGATGAGTCGATATCCGACGGTGCCCAGGACCGCGAGGAATCCCAGGAAGAGGAGCGAAAAGGCGACCCGCCGGGCGAAGACGTTCACGGGCTCACCCGCCGGGTCGTCGTCCTCCGCCGCCGGCGCCACCCCGCGGCCCGCCGGATCGGGATCGGTCGGACCCGCTCCGCTCGCTCCGGTCCAGGTCGACGCGCACCGCGCGCCCGCGTACGGTCGTGCCGTTGAGGGCGCGGATCACGGTGTCGGCAACGGTGCGACCCACCTCGACCCGCGAGAAGGTCTCACGGATCTCGATCTTGCCGATCTGTTCTCCGGCGATGCCGGCTTCTCCGGTGATCGCTCCCACGAGATCGCCGGCCTTGATGCCGTCTTTGGTACCGAGGCTGACGAACAACATCGTCATCGCCTCCGGCGCGGAGCCGGTGGGGCCGGTGGGCGCCACGGGAGTGATGGGAACAGGACGGTGTCGGAGGAGCGCCACCGCCGCCGCGGCCACCGCGGCCGACCCATACCGCTGGAAGAGCGGCTCGAGCACGAGCTCGTAGGCCTCGACGTCCTGGGACGAGAGGGCTGCCTCGACCTGCGCCAGCAGTTGGGGCAGCCCTCCGGGGCGGGGTAGCGGGCCGGTCCGTGTGGGCTGGAAGGCCAGCGAGTAGCCGGTGCGGGCGGCGATGTCGCGCAGATGGGCGGTCTCTCTCGCCTCGATCAGGATCGTGCCTCCGTGCCCTCCGCCATGGCGGCGATCCAGGGCGTCCGGGTCGGCCGGGGCGTCGAAGCTGATCGCGGCGCCATCGCCCGTGGGCAGGGCGTCCAGGGCCTGGCGCCCGCGCAGATCGTCGACCACGAGCCAGACCGGGGCGTCGGTGTCTCCGGGCGCACCGACACCGAAGCCGCGCAGCGCCAGTCGGTCACCCAGATCGGCCGCCACATCTTCGTTGCGGACGAACACCACGAGGTGGCGCACATCGTCCATGAGCAGGTCGTAGGCCAACGCGGCCGTTTCATCATCCTTCTCACCCGATACGACCCGGACCGCCACGGTCCCGCGGCGGGGTACCTGGGTTCCGGCGCCCTCGGCGTCCTGGGGGGGAACGGTGACGGCCCGGCGCACGTGGCGGCCCACGAAGTCGAGCACACCGGGGGTAGCCGGTAGGGTGACGATTACCCGCTGGGCTTCGGGCGGGATCGCGTCGACGATCGCTTCGACATCGTCCATGGCGCCGAGTTCCTCGAGATGGGCTGCACCGTCGACCACCACCGCACCGACACCCTCGAGGGTGAGGCCTCCACCGGCGAGCCGTTCCATCACGTCGCCCGGGGTGGCCACCAGGAGCGAGGCCCGCTCTGGCAAGGCCCAGGGTGCCCCCAGGGCGGCGACCCGGTGTCCTGTGGCGAGAGCGAGGCGCCCCAGAGTCTCCGCCAGGGCACGTGCCCGGTCGCGCGTGGGGGTGAGGATGAGCCCGACCGTCGTCCCTTCGCCCGCGTCGAGGCGAACCAGGAGAGGCGCTCCGACGGCCACCAGGATGCCGGCTCCGGGCCCTGCGATGGCCACGAGATTGTGGCCTCTCTGCACGATGGGAATGGTCGCGGCCTGGAGAGCGGTGGGGCGCTCGATCCCTTCGGCGGCCAGGGCCTCGACCACATCGGGGCCGAGGTTCAGATCTTCGAACGATTCCATGGGACTCAACTCGGCTCTCCGGACCCGGGACCGCCCTGATCGCCCGGTTCGTACGGCAGGTGGTTCAGGAATTTCTGGATTTCGTAGTCCATTCGCGACGTGCGCAGGCGGTCCGTCTGTGCGACGACGTCGGTGTAGGGCCCGTGGCGATGGGCCGTCAGCGTCACGACGCCTTCCTCACCCGACCATGTGGCCGAGTGTGTCGACGCCTTCGATCGGCCCAGCCCCAGCAATTCGGGTAGCAAGGTCTCGGCCCGACCCATGACGTCGGAGGGTGAGAGGGCGGTTTTTCTCTGGTATCCGGCCATGTTTCGCTGTGGGTGGTGGGTCATCGGAAACCGCTGTCTTCCAGGTATGCGCGGATCGTCTCGGGGTCGTGCACGCCTTCCAGCCGTCTGCCGCAGTGGACGAGCGTGGGGACCCCCCGCACGCCCACCTTCAGCGCTTCGACCCGGATCTGTTCTACCTCGTCCCGCCATCGGTCCACGTCCAGGACCGCCTTGGTCTCGGTCGGGTCCAACCCGACCTCGACGGCGATGCCGAGGAGCAGGTCGATGCGACCGATGTCGACCCCCGCCTCGACGAAGGCGCGCCACACCCGGTCCCGCACGGGCAGGCCGAGACCCCTGGTCCCGGCGTGCAGCACCAGTTCGTGCGCCTTGCGCGTCCGTGGAATCAGCCTCGGCGATCCGAGCTGGATCTCGGCTCGCTCGAGAGCGGGGGCGAGTTGGTTCCAGTAGGAGCGCCACGCCGGATCCCCCGGTTCCACCAGTGGTTCAGGGGGCGGGCGCAACTCGAAGCCGACGAGCACACAGGGTGCGTCGAGGGCGACGAGGCGGCGGTGCATGAGGAGCGATCCCGGATCCACGAAGTCGAAGTAGAGGTGGGGCCGCTCGTCGCGCATGGCGGAATGTGTTCGGATCGGCGGGTACGGGCA
>CAZFRU010000028.1:0-59694 GCA_964521385.1 uncultured Gemmatimonadaceae bacterium
AGATGACGCCGCCGCCCCGGCGGCGGCGACCTTGTGATGTTTCTGCCGGGTGGACCTACGTGACGCCGCCGTTGCGCCATCCGCCCTGGTGGGATGTTCACCGCCGCATATGGCAGAAAGATGACGCCGCCGCCCCGGCGGCGGCGACCTTGTGATGTTTCTGCCGGGTGGACCTACGTGACGCCGCCGTTGCGCCATCCGCCCTGGTGGGATGTTCACCGCCGCATATGGCAGAAAGATGACGCCGCCGCCCCGGCGGCGGCGACCTTGTGATGTTTCTGCCGGGTGGACTCACTTGACGCCGCCGCCGCGCCACCCGCCCTCCCCTCTTGCGTCTCCGATAACTAAGCGACAGATACATATATCGTTTACTTAATCGGCCGAATCCATGACACCGTCGCCGCTCACTCCGCTGTCTCTTCAGATCCTCGTGTCGCTCGTCTCCGAGCCCCTTCACGGGTACGGCATACTGAAGTCGATCGAGGAGCGCACGCAGGGGGCTGAGACCCCGTCGACCGGCGCGCTCTACCTCGCGCTCCAGCGCCTCGAGCGCGAGGGCCATATCGCCCCGGCCGAGCCCCCCCCTCCCGACGCCGATGGGCGGCGCAGGTACTGGGCACTGACCTCGCAGGGGCGGGCGGCGGCGCGCGCCGAGGTGGAACGCATGGCGGCGTTGCTCAGGGAACCAGCGGTGCAGGCGTTGCGGGCCGCCGGCGAGGGCTGACATGCGCGAACTCTGGCTGCGACTGCTCGTGCGCCTCCAAGCGGACAGCGTGCGCCGCACCTATGGAGACGACTGGCTCGCGACAGCGCGGCAGCGGGATGCCGATGCCGAGCAACGCGGCCCCTGGGCGTTGGGGGCGCACCGCTGCAGGGAAGGGCTGGGCGCCGTGCGCGCGGCGTGGCGAGGGCGGGTGGGTCGATTCATCGTGCGAGAGGAGGTGGGGCGGATGGAGACGTGGATTCAGGACGTTCGGTATGGTGCGCGGTCGCTGGTGCGGGCGCGGGGATTCACGGTCGTCGCGGTCACGGTCCTGGGGGTCGGGATCGCGGCGACCACCACGATCTTCAGCGGCGTACATGCGGTCCTGCTCGCCCCACTGCCGTTCGACGAGCCCGATCGCCTGGTCGGACTGTGGGAGCGGAATCCCGACTTCGGGTGGGACCAGGCCGACGCGGCACCGGCCAACGTGCTCGACTGGCGCGAGCGTGTGGAGGCCTTCGACGACGTAGCCGCCTACCGCGGCAGCTCTCTCGGGGGGGTCACCTGGACCGGTGATGGCGGACCCCGCCAACTCACCGCCATCGAGGTGACCGGCAATCTCTTCTCGGTGCTGGGGGTGCAACCGCTGCTGGGCACGCTGCCTGACTTCGACGACAGCTGGGCGGGAGGCGAAGGCTGGGTGGTGGTCAGTCACGGCTTCTGGAGCGAGGCGCTGGGGGGTGATCCCGACGCCGTGGGCCGGAGTCTTGAGTTGGACGGAGCCCCCGCGCGGATTCGCGCCGTACTCCCGCCGGGGGTGCGGTTTCCGGCCGAGGGCGTCGACCTCTGGAGGCCCTACGCATGGAACCGCGCCGCTCGAGACGAAGCCTGGTTTCGTCGTGCCCACTTCGTGACTCCCATCGCGCGCCTCGCTCCCGGGGTGCGGGTCGAGCGCGCACGGGCCGAACTCGATGCGGTGGCTCTCCAACTCCAGCGGGAGCACCCCACCCTCAACAGCAACATGTTCGCGGGGCTGACTCCCCTGCGCGCGTGGCTCGCAGGCGACCTCGCCGGCCCGCTCCGCATGCTCATGGCCGCGGTGGGCGTGCTGTTGCTGCTCGCCTGCGTGAACGTCGGCAATCTCTTTGCCGTCCGCGCGGTGGGACGGGCCGACGAACTCGCGATCCGAAGGGCCGTCGGCGCCGGGTCGATACGCATCGCGCGTCAGCTTCTGGTGGAGAGCCTCCTGATCGGGGCGGCTGGAGGAGCCCTGGGGATCGCGCTCAGTGTTGGCGGAATTCGGGTATTGAGCCGGCTGCGCCCACTGGGCATCGCCGGGGCCACGGAGGTCGAACTCAACGGGGCCGTGCTGGTGTTCGCAGTGGGTGTGTCGCTCGCCGCGGCGCTGCTCTTCGGACTCGGACCTGCGCTCAGAGCCGCCCGAGGCACCCTCGCACGCAAACGCGGGGTGCGGGCCTCGCTCGGACAGGGTCTGATTCCCGTCCAGACCGCACTGGCCGTCGTGCTCGTATTGGCGGCTGCGCTGGTCACGCGGAGCTTCGCGCGCCTCCAGGGCGAGGACTCGGGTGTCGACCCTGAGGGGGTATGGACATTCGAGTTGTCGGCGCCGGCGGCGCGGTACCAGGACGTTGCCGGCCTACTCGGCTTCTGGAGCGACATCGTCGAACGCATCGAGGCCATTCCCGGGGTGCGGCGCGCCGCCGTGACCTCGGGGATCCCGCTGACGTTCGCCGGTTGGACGAGTCAGCTCGTGGCCCGCGATTGGGCTCCGGGAGAGCTCGCCTTCGAGGTGCGGCACCGCACCGCGACGCCGGGCTACTTCGACGTCATGGGGGTGCCGCTGATCGAGGGACGCGGTTTCGCTCCGGGCGACGGACTGGACGGCCCACCGGTGGCGATCGTGAACCAGACCTTCGTCGCCACGCACTTCGCCGGCGAAGCGGCACTCGGTCGCGAGATCACCTTCGACCGGGAGCCGACCGAGAACTCGGTCTGGCGGACCGTGGTGGGTGTGGTGGCCGATGAACGGCAACGCTCCCTGGGCCTTCCGCCCGATCCCGAGGTGTGGGAACCGTTCCCGCAAGATATCGGACGCACCCGACAGGTCGTGGTGCGCTTCGAAGGGGACACCGAAGGACTGCGCCCAGCACTGGCCGCGGCCGTCCATGATGTCGACGGTGGGGTGCCCCTACCTCGGCTTCGTTCGATGGACTCGGTGGTCGAAGCGGCGTCGGCCGACGCGGCGTTCCTCATGCTCCTCTTCGGACTGTTCGCCGCACTGGCCCTCGTGCTGGCTGCGGTCGGAATCTACGGAGTCACCGCCCAGGCGGTTCGGCGTCGCGTGCCCGAACTCGGCGTGCGGTTGGCGTTGGGGGCCCGGAGCGGTGAGGTCGTTCGTCTCGTGCTCGTACGCGCCCTGGTCCTGGCCGGCACGGGGGTGGTGGTGGGGGCGGTGGTCGCCCTGGTCGGGGCAGGGGTGCTCGAGTCGCTGCTATACCAAACCCCCCCCCGTGATCGGCTGGCCTTCATCGTCGCCCCCGCGCTGCTGCTGGGCGTCGCTCTGGTCGCGGCCTGGGTCCCCGCACGGCGGGCTGCGCGCGTCGACCCCGTGCGGAGCCTGTGGGCCGAATGAGCATCACCATGCGCGGGGGTCGCTGCACCTGGGCCATGATTCTGGCGGTGGGTCTCGCCGTTCCTGTGTGCGCCCAACCCGCGACGTGGATCATCGACCCGGTCCCTCTCCTCGAGATCGGCACATCGACGAACGACCCAACCGATCAGTTCGGCCGCGTGATCGCAGCGGCGCTCGCACCCGACGGCGGAGTGTTCGTGCTCGATGCATCGCCAGCGGCGGTACGGCGCTTCGCGTCCGACGGTACCCCTCGGCGGGACCTGGGACGCGAAGGTGACGGGCCGGGTGAGTTCCGGGGGCCCCTCGACCTGGCCTTGGTGGGCGAGGTGGTGGTCGTCGTCGATGCCATGGGCCGTCGTACGCGCTTCGACGAGGGCGGCCGGGTGCTCGGCGACGATCATGTCGACGCGGCGGTCGCCTGTGGACCCGATTGGAATCCCCGCATCGGAGGACTGCTCAGCGACGGCTCCGTCGTTGTGCGTTGCGAGGAGCGCCTGTTCGGCCGGGTCCGTGGCGAGTACCGGCAGACCGTCGGGCTCGTGCGGGTGCCACCCGATGGTGGGCGGCCCGACACGCTGGGGTGGTTTCCCGCCGACTCGGGGCGGGTCGACGAGGGGGGTGTGCCGATCCCCCGCCCCTACGTCCCCCCCAATCGGCTGCTCCTGGCGGATGCCTCCGGGCGCCTGTTTCTCGCCAGTTCCGACCAACCTCGCATTCGTGTCCTGGGCCTCGATGGCCGCGACCTCGGCGTCGGGTCGGTTCCGGCGTCACCCCGTGCGGTGACCCCCGAGGATCTCGCTCGCCACGCCGAATCGATGCTCCGCGTGGGAGGTAGCGCCAACGACCAGAGAGTGATCGGGGAGTGGGTCGACGGGATGCCCGTGGCCGCACACACGCCCGCCTTGAAGTCGTTGATCGCCGCCGGGGCGGACGAACTCTGGGTCGAGAGCTGGGACGCCGACAGCCGTGGCTCACGCTGGCTCGTGGTCGACGGCGAGGCGCGCCTCATCGCTGAAGTGCGGGCACCGCCGGAGACCGAGATCCTCGCGATCGCGGGTGACCGGGTTCTCGGTCTGTGGAGAGACGTCCTCGGCGTAGAGCGCGTCCGTGTCTATACCCTGCGGCGCACTCGCGGGGTCGGAGGCTGAGGCGTACCTTCGGGCCGTCGTCGAACCGTTCCCGGAGTCCCTGATGCGTCTTGCCCCTGTCGTCCTCACCCTTTCCCTCCTGGCCGGCTGCCTACCGGCCGCCGCCCAGACCGACGCCGTATTTCCGGGCGCCGAGTGGGAAGAGGTCGCCCGTCGTGACCTGGCCGACTACGGGTGGTCGGCCGACGCTCTCCAACGCACCTTCGCGTTCATTCGTGACAGCGCGAACACCACCGGGCTCGTGGTGGTCGATCGCGGTCGGGTGGTCTTCGACTACGGGGACATCGAAGAGCTCAGCTATCTGGCTTCGGTGCGCAAGAGCATCCTCGCCATGCTCTACGGCACCTACGTCGAAGACGGTACCATCGACCTCGAGGCCACCCTGGCCGAGATCGGCTTCGACGACATCGGGGGGCTGCTCGAGATCGAAAAGCGCGCCACCGTGCGCGACCTGATCACCGCCCGCTCGGGCATCTACCACCCTGCGTCCAACAGCGGCGACGACCTGGCCAACGCTCCTGAGCGCGGCTCGCAGGAGCCCGGCACCTACATGCTGTACAACAACTGGGACTTCAATGCCGCCGGGGCCGTGTTCGAGCAGCTCACGGGACGCGAGATCTACGACGAACTGGAATCGCAACTCGCGATCCCTCTCCAATTCGAGGATTGGGATCGAGCAGCGCAGAACAAGACCGGCGACCTGACCGTGTCCCGGAATCCCGCGTATCACATGTGGATCTCGACGCGTGACATGGCCCGCATCGGCTATCTGATGCTGCGCGAGGGCCGCTGGGGTGATGCGCAGGTGATGTCGAGCGACTGGCTGGCCCGGATCTCGAGCGTGACCACCCCGCTCGAGGAGATGAACCCCGTCCGTCGCCGCGACGGCTACTTCGGCTACGGCTACATGTGGTGGGTGTGGGATGGACCCCGCGCGGTGGGCCCCTTTGCGGGGGCCTACACCGGGCGGGGCGCCATCGGCCAGTGGATCACCGTACTGCCCGCGGTCGATCTCGTGATCGCCCACAAGACGAATTCGATCTACAGCCGCACCACCTCGTGGGAGTCGTGGCAGCGCATGCTGGAACTCCTGCTCGAGGCCCGGGGCGTCACGGTCGACGCCTGGCCCTGGGGCTGAGCGGTCTCAGCCCACGAGCCTCGGGTCTCAGCCGATCGACTCGGGGTCGAGGTCGTCGAGGGCGTCTTCGAGTTCGTCCATGGTCATGCCCTCGGACTCGAGCTTGATCATCACGTTGTTGCCGACCAGCAGCGTGATCTCAGCGCGGCGGTAGTCCCCGTTCTCTTCGTACGTCTCCATGCCCTTGAAGCCGTGCAGGGTGACGGTGCGCTCGTAGCCGTCGTCGGTCGAACGATCGAAGTCGACCATGGCGAAGGCCATGGCCGGTCCCGCCATCAGACCGCCCCCGGACATCAGGTTGACGGTGAGGGTCCTGCCGTCGCCCTCGTACTTCGCCGTGGCAGTGGCCATCTGAATCCCTGCCGCGCCCACCGACTGACGTTCCGACGACGTGCGATCCATGCCAGCGAGCTCCTCGGGCATCAGGTCCTGAAGCGCCTGGGCGTCGAGGGGGGTGGCGTTGGAGTCGCCTTCGTTATTGCCCATGCTGTTGGCCGCATTCTGCATGGCGTTGGCGGCCTGCTGCATGGCTTCGGCGGCGGTCTGCGCGGCCTCTTCGGCGGCGTCGCCCCCGCACGCGAGTGAACCGACGGCAAGCAGGGAGACGAGGGCGATCGTGGGTGCACGCATGGGAGACTCCTGAAGAGACAGAACGGGGATCGGCAGCCCCTAGAATGGGATGATCCCCCCCGAAACGTCCAGCTTCGCGTGTCTCTCGCCGCTCCTCCAGAAGTCGCAGCGGCACCAGGATCATCTCGTTGGTCGGTCGCACCTTGTAGTCGGTTTCGATGAACTCCCAGTGCACCACCCCGTCGCGGTCGAGCACGAAGGTGGTGGGATGCAGAATCCCACGCTCGTCATCCGCGTTGCGCAGGCCGTACCGGCCGATGACCCGATGGCCCGGGTCCGAGAGGAACTCGAAGTCGGGCGCGATGTCGCCCACAGCCACGCGACCGGTATCGACCGCGTTCAGGTCGGGGCCATCGGCGGGCTCCAGCGTGCGCGGCACCGGGGGAGTGCGCGAGCGACTTATCCAGAGTCCCGCCCCGAGAGCCACGAGCAGGGCGATCACGAGGGATGGGCGGTTCATGGCAGCCTGGGGTAGCGGTGACGGGTGCGTGACGAATCCCCTGCGTCCCCTTGAAGGCTCCGCCGATCATGCCCCTCCACCTTGTACTCGACCATCTCGTCTTCGCGACCGTCGACCTCGAGATCGGCGTCGCCTCGATCGCATCGACGGTGGGTGTGCGCCCCCAGCCAGGGGGGCGGCATCCGGCGTGGGGGACCCACAACGCCCTCCTGGGTCTGGAGGACCAGGCCTATCTCGAGGTGGTGGGGCCCGACCCCGAAGCCCCGGCTCCACCTTCCGGGCGGCTCTTCGGTGTCGATCGGGCCGGGGAGGGCGCCCTGGTCACCTGGGCGGTCCGGGTGGCGCGGCCCGCCGAGGTCGCGGCGCGGGCGGCGGCAGCGGGGGTCGACCTCGGCGCCCTGACGCCGGGTCGGCGGGCCCGCCCGGACGGAACGGTCCTCGAATGGGTGTTGAGCGATCCTGCTGCCGACCGCCTCTCGGGTGTGGTGCCTTTTGTCATCGACTGGGGCGCCTCGGAGCATCCATCGGTGTCGCTGGCCGCTGCCGGCTGCATCGGCGGCCGGGTCACCGGGCTGCGCGTGACCCACCCGAATGTCGACCTGGTGCAGCAGGCTCTCGAAATCATGGCGGCGCCGGGTGGCGAAGGCCTGCCGGTCGACGTCGTACGCGGTGAGCCCGCGCTCGAAGTCCGTATCACGACGCCACGGGGCAGGGTGGTCCTCTCGAGTACCCTGGCGTGAGGACGTCGTGTCACGTCCTGCGAAGTGGGTCGTCTATAGAGGGTGAGTTGGATCGTCGAGCCTGGAGGGGCGGATGAAGAGGAGCAGGTCGGAGCGGGCAATCGGACTCACGCTGGCACTCATCGGGGCGGGGGTGGGTGTCGGCGTGGCCCCGGAACTCGCGGTCGCGCAGGAGCTCACCCTCTCGCTGGGCCGGTCGTCGTCGGACTACCGGGAGTTCAAGGACCCGACGGTCCTGGGCGCCGGCCTGGTGGTGCCGGTGTGGGGCTGGCTCGGCGTGCGCCTGGACTATCGGCGCCACCGTGACGATCAATCGTGGGAGACCTCGACCTGTCAGAGTTTGATCCCGCCGGATTCACCGGGGTGCCAGCTCGACAACTTCTCGTCGCGCTTCACCTTTCAGACGGCGGCCGTGGGCCCCCAGGCCACCATGCCCCTCGGCGATTGGCTGCACGTCTACGGTGCGCTGATGTGGTCGCGGGCATGGCTCGACGGGGTCTGGACCGGCGCCGAGACGGGTACCGACTTCGGGCGGGCGCCCGACGGGACCTTCAACGCCTGGACGGTGGTGGGGGGCGCCACCGTATCGGTGCGCGAGCGTTGGGCCCTGACCCTTGCGTCGCGTCGTGAACGCCCGGACTTCACGTTGTGCATCCAGGACACCTACTATCCGTTCTGTTATGGGAAGCCGTTCCGCACCGTGGAATTCGGGATCACGCTCCGGCGCTGACCGATCTCGAATCGAGCCGAGAACCCCATCAACCCCCGCGGAGCCCCACTACGGTGGCCGTCAGCTCTGCCGCCAGAACATCCAGACCGTTGTCGAGCATGCTCACCAGACCGGCGTAGTCTCCTACGATCCAATCCGACCTCCGGTAGTCCGTCGTCCCGCGCGCGAGCACGACTCCGTCCTCGGGCCGGATGATCTCCCACGTTGCCAGCAGGTGGACCCCTCCCTCCGTCGCCGTGGGCTCGTCGGGCGCCAGCCCCTCGAAGCGCTCCACCTCGAGTTGGACGAGGTAGTCGAACCGTGACTGGACCGACCACGGGGCCACGGCGACATCGCCGAACCCCCGCGCCAACAGGCCGCCGGCCACCACCCGGTTGATCCCGGCACCGAGAGGCTCGCCCCACCGGCGAAATTCCGTGAAGCCGACCTGGTTTGGCCCGCGGCGCACCACCAGGAGCGGCGAGGCGAGGTACGAGGCCAGCTTGAGCCGGCGCACGCCGACGGTCACGCTGGCCAAGTCGGGAGGCGAGGTCAGGACTTGGCGTGGTGTGTCTGCTCCGAGGACGTAGTATTCCTGGGGCGGTTCCGCTCTGCCGAGGCTGACACACGAGGTGAGGACCAGAGCGAGGCACAGGCCGATCCCACGGATGGGGCCTGTCGGATGTCTCATTTCAGCGCCCACCGGCCTTCCTCCCTCGAATCAGCATGTCGGGATTGCGTTCCAGCGAGAGTGCCAGGGTGCGCATCGCCTCGGCCGCCTCCTGGAGGCTGGCCATGGCTCCCTCCAACTGGTAGCCCACCCCCGAGTCGGCCGACAGCAGTCCTCGCACGTCTTCCATCGCCTGCCGCATCGTAACCATGGTTTGGTTCAACTCGGCGCTCGTCTGCTCCATCTGCCCCTGCAGCGGACCGACCGCTTCGTCGAGCCGCTCGACCAGGGCCTGCAATCCGCTCATGGTACTGGTAAATTGCGCCGTCATCGCCGGGATGCCGTTGATGGCGGCCTGGAGTCCTGGGGAGCTCGCCAGGCGCTCCACGGCCCCCGCCGACGCCACCACGGATCGGTTGATCTCCTCCACGTTCACCGAGACCAGCATGTCGTTGACCCGGATCAGGATCTTGAGCACGTCGTCCACGACGCTGCCCGCCTGGCTTCCGAACGCCGCCAGAAGCGATGGACTCGTGGGAATCTCCGGATAGGCCGTGGGGCGGGACTCCAGCTTGAGCGCAGTCGTTTCGGGGCGGTACACCAGCTCGATGTACAGCTGGCCGGTGACGAGGCTCTCCATCTGGAGCTGGGCACGGAGGCCGGCATCGATTTGTTGGCGCAACACGAGCGCATCGTTCAAGTCGATGAAATCGCCACCGACCGAGGTCAGCCTCGTGAGATCGACGTTGTATTGCACCGGCACCTGGAAGCTCTTGTCCGTCTCGCCGATCTGGATGAGAAGGTTCGTGACCTGGCCGACCGGCACACCCTGAAACTTCACAGCCGCGCCGACCTCCAGCCCGTTGACCGATTCCTCGAAGTAGCTGACGAAGGTCGACTGGTGGGTCAGCCAGGAAGAGGAGGCAAGCGAGGCCAGGCCCACCACCGTCAGGACGATGGCTCCCATCATGAACAGGCCGATCAGGGTGGGGTTTGCGCGCGCACTCATGTCGTATACGTCCTCGCTGGGCGATGCTCGGACACCGACGTGTCCGGGGCTCCGCTGCTGCGTGTCAGGAATCGGTGCACTTCTTCGCTCGGGGGATTCTCGCGCAGGTCGCTCGGACTTCCGAGCGCTGTCATGGTCTTCTGTTCGATGTCCAGGAAGAGCGCGCGGTCGGCGATCTTCGAGATGCTGGCGAGGTCGTGGCTGACGACGACGATGGTGGTGCCGAAGCTGCTGCGGATCTGCAGGATCAGGTCGTCGAGCCGACTCGCGGTGATGGGGTCCAGCCCCGATGAAGGCTCGTCGAAAAAGAGCACCTCGGGATCCATCGCTATCGCGCGCGCGAGCGCGGCCCGCTTGCGCATTCCGCCGCTGATCTCGGCCGGATACAGCGGCTCGAAGCCTCGTAGCCCCACCAGGGCGAGCTTCAACGAAACGATCTCGGCCACGGCTTCAGCCCCCAGGGTGGTGAACTCCTCGAGAGGGAGGGCCACGTTCTCGGCGAGCGTCAATCCGCTCCACAGCGCGCCGTTTTGATAGGTCACGCCGATACGGCGAAGAATGCCTCTCCGGGCCTCGTCGTCCGCGGCGCCAAAATCCTGGCCGTCGAACCGAATCGTTCCCTGGGCCGGTCTGTTCAGCCCGATGATGTGTTTCAGCAATGTGCTCTTGCCGCTGCCGCTTCCTCCCATGACGACGAAGATCTCCCCACGCCGAATGTCGAACGACAGGTCCCGCATGATCACGCGCTGGCCGTAGGCCATGGTCAGGTTCCGGATCTCGATGCACGGTGCGTTGCCCACTAGACCTCCAGGAGTGCGGCAAGCCAGTCGATGACGGCGGTGGCCACGATGATCCAGGTGATCCCGGTCACCACGGCGGACGTCGCGGCTTTACCTACGGCGCCGGCATCGGTCCCGGCCTGCATGCCGCGCATACACCCGCTGATGCCGATGATCAGGCCGAAGACCGTCCCCTTGAAGATTCCCAGCAGGGCGTCAGAGAGGGTCAGAGGCGTCAACAGCCCCCCGATGAACTGAGTGGGGCTGAGGTCCAGAAGGCTGACCGCGACGATCAATCCTCCGAGCACGCCGACGAACACGGCATAGATCGTCAGCAGGGGCATCATCACGAAGATGCCCAGGACCCGTGGCAGCACGAGGTGGTCGATGGGTGAGATCCCGAGCGTCCGGAGGGCGTCGATCTCCTCGGAGATCTTCATGCTCCCGAGTTCGGCTGCGAACGCCGCGCCGGTCCGCCCGGCCATGATGATTCCGGTCATCAGGGCCGCCATCTCCCGCAGCATGCCGTAGCCGACCAGGTAGGACACGTAGTAGCCGGCGCCCAGGCGACGCAGCACGACGGCGCCCAGGAAGGCGATGATCAGACCGACGAGAAAAGCGATCAGGGTGACGATGGGGAGGGCGCCCGAGCTGTTCGACTGCACCACCACCCAGAAGTCACGCCAGCGCATTCGTGTCCGGAAGCGGAGGAGCCTGCTGAGGCTCGCGGCTACCTCGCCGGTAAAGGCTACCGAGCCCAGAAAGCCGTCGAACGAGGACTGCCCGTATGCCCCGAGCCTCGCGAGGAACGACGTCTCGGCTTCCCGGCGCTCGAGATCGCGCTCCGGCACCGCCCGGGTGAGATCGAGGAGACGGCCGATGTTCTCGGGCAGGGTATGGGTTCTGAAATCGAAACCGTGGGCTTCGCAATATTCCCTGCCCTGCAAGAGGAACACCAGCAGGCTACTGTCCCAGGCGCCCAGTGCGGTGGTGTCGAACGCGACCGCTCCGACTGTGGGCCCGGCAGACCGGCTTTCCACGAGGCCGTCGAAGCTCGGGGTGGGGTCTTCCATCTTCCAGTCACCGGCCAGACTGGCGATGAGGGCATCTCCTTCCTGACGGAGATCGACCTGCATCACGGCTTGGGGGGAAGGCGCCCCCCCGGCTTGCCCGGTGGATCGGGAATGCTCAGGGTCGGGTCGGGGGCCGGCGGGACCGGTTCGTCTGTCACGGACATGGGGAGGGTCAGGGCGAACCCCACTTCGAGCCCTTGCAGTTCGGCTTCCAGTCGCCGGTTCGCTTCGAGGTCCTGGTCGGGGCTGTCACTCACGATCAGGATGTGCGTAGCCTGCTGCTCGGTGACGAGTCGGCCTTCCCAGGTACGCTCGCCGAGTGTGGCCTGCTTGCGCTCCTGATCGAGCAGGGCCTTGACGGCGCGCAGCCGGTCCTCCGGCTGAGGAGGCATGATCTGGTAGGCATAGGCCCAGGAGGATTTGGCCCCCCGAGGCGGCGGCTCATGCGGCATGGGCGACTCGCGTGTTCCCAGGCCCCTTGAATTCAGGCGGCATAGCCGTGGGCGGGACCTGTTATTGGAACGATAGTCGCGAGTGATATCCGGAGGTATCGCTCAATCAGGTATCGTTCGGAAGGACCAGACGAGGGGTCCTACCGGCCCTCTTGTGCCTTATGCGCGTAAGCGGCGATCTGCAATCGGGTGTGAAGAGCGAGTTTCTCCATGATGTTGCGCACGTGGCTCTTCACCGTATGGATCGAGATATGGAGGCGCGCGGCGATCTGCTTGTTCCCCAACCCTTCCGAGATGAGGTTGATGACCTGCCGCTCACGCGAGGTCATTCGCACCGAATCCAGCGCTTCGCTCCGACCACTCTCCACCGCCACCCTGGCGATCTGGGAGAAGAGCGAACTCGTCATCTGGGGGCGCAGCACGGGGGTCCCGTTCGCCACGGATCGGATCGTGCGCACCAGATCGTCGAGCGTGGCGTCTTTCATGATGAAGCCGTGCACGCCCAGGTGGACGAACTCCATGATGTCTTCGTGCACCGGTAGCAGGTCCATCACGATGACCTTGGAGTCGGGAAACTCCCGCCCGACGCGCTCCGCCACGCGTAGGCTGTCGCCGTTTCGCAGGCCGAGGTCGAGGAGGACGACCTGTGGGTTCACCTTCTCGAGGAGTGAGAGGTCGCCGCTGGCTGCCCCCGCGACGACGCTCAGGCCGGGAACCTGATTCAAGAGGGCCGTAATGCCGTCCCGCACCAGCCGATTGTCTTCGATCACCGCGATGGCGATCACCTCGGGCGACCCGGTACGGTCGGTCCCGGTGGCAGGTGCGATTTCGGTCTCGAAGGGGTCGCTCATCGGCGGGCTCCTCAGCGCACTCCCCCAGAGGTGGGGACTGAGAAAAGGTACTTTGCGCGACGTGATTTGCAAATCAGCGGCCCGCGAAAACGCCCGCCCGCCGAGCCCTCGCAGCCTCCTCTACCCGTCCGCTGCGGGGGGAATGCCAATCAGCGCGAGTGCGTGCCGTCCGGGGCAACGGTGTAGATCGCCACCTCGATGCGACGGTTGGTTTGACGTCCGAACTCGGTGTCGTTCGTCGCAACAGGCTCCATTTCACCCTTGCCCGAGGTGTGGATCCGGCTCACGGCAACGCCCCGCGTCGCCAGATACCGCGATGCCGAGTTGGCGCGCCGCGTCGATAGATCCTGGTTGTACGCGGGGGCACCGCGGGCGTCCCTATGACCGACGATGAGCAATTGCGTAGCGGAGTACTTGTTCAGGCTGGTCGCGAGGCTCTGCAGGTTCCGCCCGGCCTCGGTACGAATGGCGTCGGAGTCGAAGTCGTACATAAGCCCCGAAGCGAAGGTGATGATCAGCCCCTCGCCGACCCGTTCCACCGTCGCGCCCGGGATTGCGATCTCGAGCTCCCTGGCCTGCTGGTCCATCCGGTTTCCGATGATGGCGCCCGCGGCGCCACCCACGACGGCGCCGATGATGGCCCCGCGCGCGGTCGACCCGGCCTGCTTCCCCACCACGGCCCCTGCGGCCGCGCCGGCTGTCGTGCCGACTGCAGTGCCCTTGGACTTGCTGCTCCAACCACACCCAGTGAACGCAAGCGCGAGGCTGACCAGCAGGGCCTGCCTCATTCTACGCGCTGTTCTGGGGGACGATTCCGTGATGTTCATGGGTACCTCTACTGAAAGTGGGATCCGACGGCCCTGTTCCGCTCACCGCATGAGAGGTTGTTGGCCTGATCTCTATGACTTGCGGCGGGCGTCGGTGGCGAGCAGCACGACACCGGCGAGGGCCACCGCGCCGGCGAGCCAGGGTTGCACCGGATGACGCTCCTCGGTGGTCACGGTCAGGCCGCCGACATCGAGGACGTCACGACTCGAAGTGAAGCCTCCTGCGATGAAGAGCAGTACGCCGACAGCGATGAGCACCACACCTATGACTGTGGGAATCCGCATGGTCGTTCCGTGAACGCGTGAATGCGACAACTACCGATGTCCAAGTCTACCGCACGCGATCGCCGGGGCCCATCGCCCGATCGTGTGGAATGCGAGGTATAGCCCGAAGCAGTACAGCCGCGTTGGAAACCGTGGCCCGATCGGACTAGTCCCCGCGGGCCAGCGTCCGGGCGGGACACCTCCGCCGCTTTTCACACCTTCGGGCGATGTCCCCGGGCCACGCCGATCGCGATCCTTCTTGGAGGTGGATTTCATGTCCATGAAGGGAGTACCTCCAATGTCCGCTAGACACAGTTGGCTTGTCGCCGCAGGCGTAGCGCTCACCATGGCCGCGCCGATGTCGGCCCAGCAGGGGCCCCGAGCAGATGTCGCTGTGTGGCCAGTCGGCACCATCGCGCACATCACTACGCCCGCACCCGACTTCCTCCGCCGGTCTGCGAGCGAGAGTGGGCTCATCGGCCCTCGCCTTCTTCTGCCCGCGAGCGATAAAACAGCCCTCGGCCTTCGCCTCATGCCGGCTTCGGCCCCCGGCCTATTCATGGCGCCGGTGCAGGCCCAGGGCGGCCGGCGCGGGCCTGTCGCGTTGATGGTCGTCGGCGGAGCGGCTCTGGTGGTGGGTTCGCTCATCGACGGAGATACGGGGACCATCGTCATGCTCGGTGGCGGGACGATCGGGCTCATCGGGCTCTACCGCTACCTGCGTTGATTCTCACTGGGGCCCCGTGTCTCAACGTTGCCCTGAACGGGAAAAGGAACACCTCATCATGCTCATGACCATCGCTGTCGTCCTCCTCGTCCTCTGGGCCCTCGGGCTCGTCACGGCCTACACCATGAACGGCGTGATCCATATTCTCCTGGTCGCCGCGATCGTCATCGTCCTGGTCCGGGTCATCCAAGGGCGACGGGTGCTCTGAGGTCATCTGCGAGGGTCGATCGCCGGTGGTGACCGATCCGGCGACGCAACCCGAGGAACCCGCCGCCCCCCGGACGGGTTGGTAGGGAGCCATGCTACCCTCTCTCCTCGCCCAACTCGGATCCACGCAGAGTCTGTCCGAGAGCCTGTCGGCCAGCCCCGCGCTGGCGCTGGTGACCCTCTTCGGGGCGGGCGTCCTGACCAGCCTGACTCCCTGCGTGTACCCGATGATCCCCATCACCGTCTCGGTCATTTCGGGAACGGCGCAGGAGAATCAAACCCGGTGGCGCACGCTGTCGCTCACGATGACGTATGTCACGGGGATGGCGCTGCTCTATGCGGCACTCGGCCTGGTCGCGGGGCTGAGCGGCACCCTGTTCGGATCGGTGAGCGCCAGTCCATGGGCGCTACTGGCGATCGGCAACCTGCTCCTGCTGTTCGCACTCGTGATGTTCGACGTCCTGCCCGTGCCGGTCCCCAAACGGTTGATGGCCTGGGCGGGCAACCAGCAAGGCGGCTCGTACGGAGCCGTCTTTCTGCTGGGCATGAGTTCGGGCGTGGTCGCGGCCCCCTGTGGCGCGCCGGCCTTCGCGGTGGTGCTCACCTGGGTGGCGGCCACGCAGGCCGGGCTGATGGGGTTCGTCTATCTCTTCGTCTTTTCGATGGGCATGACCACGCTGCTCGTGGTCGTGGGTCTCTTTTCAGGAGCCCTCGCGGCGCTGCCCCGGTCGGGACGTTGGATGGTGTGGATGAAGCGAGCCGCTGCCGTGATCATGCTCGGCGTGGCCCAATACTACTTCGTGAAGGCCGGATACAACCTGTGAGGAGCTCGATGAACCATCTGACCTTCGACCGCACCCGACGCACGCGATTGCTCATGCAGGCGCTCGTGGCGCTCACCGTCACCCTCACGGTGCCGAAGCTCACAGCCGCTCAGGGCGTTGGACTCGACGTCGGCGCCACCGCTCCCGGTGCTGCCCTCGAAGACCTCGACGGCAACGCGGTCGACCTCGCCGACTACCTGGAAATCGGCAAGCTGACCCTGCTCGAGTTCTGGGCTACCTGGTGCGAGAATTGCGAAGCGCTGCAGCCGCAACTCGACCGGATCCACGCCGACTATGGCGACCAGGTCAACGTCGTGGCGGTGGCGGTGGCGGTGGCGCAGTCGCAGCGTCGCGTGAAGCGCCACGTCGAAGAGCACGACGCGGGGTATCCGTATCTGTGGGACGGCGACGGGGCGGCGGTCCGCGCCTACAACGCGGCGACCACGTCGATCGTGATGCTCATCGACGGGTCGGGTACCGTGGTGTACTCAGGAGTGGGCCGCGACCAGGACCTCGTGGGCGAGGTCCAGAGACAGCTCGCGGGGGCGTCTGACCAGCAGCGGCCCCTCACGAACTGAGGCCGCTGCTGGCACAGAGATGGAGCGTCAGGATCCGGGATCAGGACCCGCCGAGGGCGATTCCGCCCTTGATCGTGAACTGCTCGGCTCCGCCAAGCTGGATCCCGACTTCGGCGAAGGCAGACAGGGTGCCGAGGTCGAAGTTGAGCCCACCGAGCAGATTCAGGCCCACTTCGGTGTTCGACCGGTTGAACGCGAGCCCGGGCACGTCGATGGCCGAATCATACGAGAAACGGGTGATGTGCAGCCCGGCCCCGGCGTAGAGATCGGCTTCGCCGAGGTCGAGCGGCACGGCGCCGTTTCCGTCGATTTCCCACGCGCCGCAGGCGTTGCAATGGTCGAACGGATCGAGGTAGTAGATGAACTCGCCGATGAACCGCAGCTCCCGAAACACGGAGTCCTCGTCGTCGCTGAACGCATCGATATCATGCATGGTCCGTCCGCCGATGCCGAGGTCCAGGTCGTCGGCGAGTACGAGTTCGGCGCCGAAGACGGTTTGTCCCTGGACGTTTTCCGCCAGGAGAGCGCTACACATCAAGACCGCCGCGAGGCCGAGGGTCGATTTCACCACGCGCATACGGGACTCCGGTTCTGGATTGAGGTGGTCAGTTTCCCTCGTCGGGATCGGGTGTCACGGCGTCGATGGCCGCACCCAGTTCGGCATAGGCCGCCGGGTCGACCTGATTGAAGGTCGGCATCACCTTGGCGATGGTGCCGTCGGGTGCCACGACGATGACCGCGCGGCTACCCACCATGCCGTTGTCGCGGGGGTTGCCGCCGAATGCCGCGTATCCTGCGCTCTCGGCGTCGCTCCCGAAGAGGAACTGGAAGTCGTCGTCTTTCGCCCAGGACGCGAGTTCCTCGGGCGAATCGTTCGAGATTCCGATCAGAACCACATTCTGACCGTCATGGAACAGTCGTGCGTACTGATCACGGTACGCTTGCATTTGAACTGTTCAGCCAGAGGATCGGGCACGGAAGAAGAACGCCAGGATCACGGTCTCTCCGCGGAACTCGCTGAGTCGGAGGTCACCGACGGTGCCGTAGCGCGTGGCACCGGTGAACTCGATGTCGGGCGCCATCGTGCCTTCGGCCAGGAAGGTGTGGTCCTGGGCCGAAGCGGGAATGGCAGTTCCGACACTCAGCGCGCCCGCCAACAGACCCAGTGCGGCAAATCGACGCATGTAGGGTTCCTTATTGGGGGAGGGGTGTGGAGACTGGAGAGAGTACCGCGGCGCATCGGGTCGGTTCCAGCGTCGCACATCGCCCGTTACCCTCAAGGCGCCCTCAGCCAACTTCCATCCACCTCGCCGTGCCCGTGCAGCCTTCGACTTCGTTCGACCCTGGTCTCGACCGCGCCGATCCCCGTCAGGTACTCCGTTCGGTGTTCGGCTTTCCGGACTTTCGACCGGGGCAGCGTGAGATCATCGACGCCGTGCTCGATGGACGTGACTGCATCGGCGTGATGCCCACCGGGGCCGGCAAATCGCTCACCTACCAGCTTCCGGCCCGGATCCTGCCAGGCACCGTGGTGGTGATTTCGCCGCTGATCTCACTCATGAAAGACCAGGTCGACGCGCTGCAGCGCTTCGGCTTCAAGGCGGTCGCGATCAATTCGACCCTCGACTTCGACGAGCGCCGCCGCCGGCTCGACGACCTGCGCCGTGGGGTCTACGAATTGGTGTACCTCGCGCCCGAGGCGTTGGACGGCCGGCTGCGCGACTTCGTGCAGGGCTGCCCCATCTCCTTGCTCGTCGTCGACGAGGCCCACTGCATCAGCCAATGGGGGCACGATTTCAGGCCGAGCTACCGGCGTCTGCAGGGACTCAAGCAGGAACTCGACGTGCCCGTGCTCGCCCTCACGGCCACGGCCACCCGCGCAGTGGCGGTCGACATCCTGCGGCAACTCGGCATGAGCAAACCGGCCGGGTACAAGGGCTCGTTCTACCGGCCGAACCTCACGTTGTCGTGCCGCAAGAAGGGGACGGGGGGCAACACCCGCAACGAGATCCTGGCCTTGATCCGTGAGCACGAAGGCGAGAGCGGCATCGTCTACTGCCTGTCGCGCAAGGCGGTGGAGCAGACCTGCGACTTCCTGATCGGCCAGGGCGTGCGGGCGGTACCGTACCACGCCGGACTCGACGACGAGGTGCGTACCCGCAATCAGGATCGCTTCAAGCGCGACGAGGTCGAGGTGGTGGTGGCGACTGTGGCATTCGGCATGGGCATCGACAAGTCGAATGTGCGCTATGTCATCCACCGCGACATGCCCAAGGACGTCGAGTCGTGGTACCAGGAGTTCGGCCGCGCGGGGCGCGATGGGCTCGAAAGTGATTGCGTGCTCTTCTATTCGTGGGCCGACGTGAAGATGCACGAGCGCTTTCTCAATGAGATCGACGATCCCGACGTCTGGCATCGCAAGCGCCAGGCCACCGTCGACCTGTTCGAGCTCGTCGAACGGGGCGCCTGTCGGCATCAGGCCGTCGTGCGGTACTTCGATGAAGTGATGGGGCCGTGCGACGCGTCGTGCGACGTGTGTACGGGACGCTCGATCGCGGCGCGCACGAGGGGGGCCGCTGCGCCCCGCAAGCGGACGCCGAGCGCGTCGCCGGGCGGCCGTGGCAGGCCGGTTGCGGAGGTCGATGCCACCCCGGCCGACGAGGCCGCCTTCCAGCTTCTGCGGGCGCTGCGCAAGGAGTTGGCCGACCGCGAGGGGGTGCCCGCCTACATCGTCTTCAACGACAAGGTGCTGCGCGAGATGGTGGCGCGGCGCCCCTCGACCCCCGACCAGCTTCTCGACGTACCGGGCATCGGCCCGGCCAAGCTCGAGCGGTACGGCGCGGCATTTCTCGAAGCGGTGGCGGGGTTGGACTGAGTCGTCGGGCAGAAGATCGCCACCATTGAAGAATCCCCGCCCTGGGCCGTACAGTGGGGGTGAGGCAGCACTGGATTCTCTTGCTTCCCCGGAGGTCGTGTCGATGGCCGGATCATTCTCGAACTCGTGGACCCTGGTCAAAGCCAGCGCCAACGTGCTGAAGCTCGACAAGGAGCTTCTCGTCTTTCCCGCCCTGTCGGGCATCGCCACCGTGCTCGTCGCCCTGACCTTCATCGTGCCCATTGCCTGGACGGGGGCCTGGCAGGCCCTGGCCGAGGGCGGCGGCGCGGGCTACCTGGGATACGCGCTCGGGTTTCTGTTCTACCTGGTCCAGTACACCATCATCTTCTTCTTCAATTCGGCGCTGGTCGGCGCGGCGATGATCCGGCTCGAGGGGGGCGACCCCACGGTGTCGGACGGGATGAGCATCGCCATGGACCGGCTCGGCACGATTCTGGGCTACGCCGCCCTGTCTGCGACGGTCGGCATGGTGCTGCGCTTCATCTCGGAGCGGGTGGGCTTCATCGGCCGGATCGTGGTGGGATTCGTGGGAATCGGCTGGACGGTGGCCACCTATCTGGCGGTGCCGGTACTGGTGACCCGCGATGTCGGGCCCATCGATGCGGTGAAGGAGAGCGCCGAGCTCTTCAAGCGCACCTGGGGTGAGCAGATGGTGGCGAGCTTCGGCATGAGCTGGGCCGTGATGCTGATGGGACTGTCGTGGACGCTGGTCTTCGGTACGATGCTCGTGGCGGCGGCCTGGCTGGGCGCCGGCGCGGGTGTGATCCTGCCCATCGTGGCGTTCGGCGTCATGGGGTACATCGTCCTTGGGCTCGTGGCCTCGGCCCTGCAGGGAATCTACACCGCAGCGCTCTATCGTCAGGCCACCGGTGGGCACGTCGAAGGGTTCGACGCGAGCCTGCTCAGCGGTGCCTTCCGGGCGCCCAGGGGATTCGGTCGCCGGTAGCCGAGCGCGGGATCCCGGAGGCTGGTGGAGCCGGGCGGGTCCGACCGCTACCTTCGTAGCCGCGGCCCGCTCGGCGCCCATTCAGGAATCCCCGAACACACCACGATCCATGGCCAAGACCAACTCATTCGACGTGTCCACCGGGGTCGACCTGCAGGAGGTCGACAACGCCGTCAATCAGTCGCTGAAGGAGATTGCGACCCGATACGACTTCAAGGGGACCGATTGCACCATCGAGTTCGATCGCAAGGAAGCGATTCTCAAGCTCGAGGCCGACGACGAGTACCGGCTGGGCCAGGTGCTGCAGGTGGTGCGCGAAAAGCTGTCTCGCCGCGGAGTGCCCATTCAGAACCTCGACGAGCGCGATCCCGAAGTGGGCACGCTCGGTCGCGGTCGGCAGACGGTGGGTCTCAAGCAGGGCATCGATCAGGAGACGGCCAAGAAGATGGTCAAGGCCGTCAAGGACGAGGGCTTCAAGAAGGTGCAGGTCGCCATCCAGGGCGAGGAGCTGCGGGTGAGTTCACCCTCGCGCGACGAGCTCCAGGCCGTGATGGCCTTCCTCAAGGCCGGCGACTGGGGCGTGGCGCTCCAGTTCGGAAACTACCGGTAGGCGGAGCCGCGCAGGTGGCTGGCACCACGGTCCAGATCTTCGGGACGCGAAGCTGCCAGGCGACCCGCAAAGCCGAGCGCTTCTTCAAGGAGCGCCGGATCAGCCTCCACATGGTCGATCTCAAGCAGCGCGCCGCATCGAAGGGTGAGTTGAAGCGCTTCGCCCAGAAGTTCGGCGTCGACGCGCTCATCGACCGCGACTCGAAGCGCTTTCAGGCGCTGGGCCTTCGTCAGGCGCACTACGGCGAAGACCGTTGGCTGGAGATTCTCGCCGACGAGCCCCTCATTCTGCGCACCCCCCTCGTGCGCAACGGCAACCAACTCACCATCGGGCTCGCCGAAGAGAGCTGGCGCAGCTGGAGCTGAGGGGCCGCCAGCTACTGTCCGCCTTCGTCATCCGTCCCGTCGCCCACGGGCTCGGCCACGATCGCGATGTATTCTCCCGACGGGTCGACCGCCAGGCGCGAGACCGTCTGGCCCAGCGGCGCGAAATCCCCGATCACCGCCCAGGCGCCATCGATCCAGGCGTAGATCTCCGTGCCCGATCCCTGGAGGAGGATGCCGCCCGGGGTCCAGGCGTGGAATTCGCCGCCCTCGACCGAGGGGGCCACGTCGACGGCCCGGTTCTCGTCGAGATCCCAGAGGCGGATCATCGAGCGGCCATCGGCGAGAATCTGGGCGTAGCTCACCGCCCGGCGCCCGGGAACCGTCTGGAGCGAACGCCCGATGTCTTCGGCTACCGTGCGCGCCTCGCCCCCATTGACGTTGGCGACCTGCAGCGTCGCGGGGTCACCCAGCACGAACACCGCCACGGTCTCGGCATCGAACCATGCGTGGTAGCCCACGGGCTGCACGTCGGCGAGCAGCAGCCGCGGCCGCGAACCGTCGAGGTCGACGGCCCAGAGGCGCTGGGTCGAATCGGCCTCGACCTTGATCATGCTGATCCCCTGACTGCGGGGCATGGCCGTGGGTGAGTATTCACTCTCGTCGGGCGTCACCGTGACCCGGTGCTTGGTGTCGGATCCCCGGTCCCACCGCCAGATGTCGGTGCGATCGCCCTCCTGCTGTACGAAATAGAGGGTGCCGTCGGCGCCGAACGAGGGTTGATTGTCGTATCCGGGGCGGCTGGTCAGGTCACGGGGCTCGGCCACGGTGATTCCGCCTCCCACCACGTCGAAGATCTGGGCGAGCCAGACATCGGTCCCATCGGGAACACCGGTGGCGACCTCGCCTATCGGTCCGGCGGCGGCGCGCGCGGCCGGGTCGGCACCGTCGCCTCCGCCACAGGCGGCGAAGGTGAGCGTCAGGAAAGGCAGCAGGGCGCGGGAACGGCTCATGAAGGACTCCGGAGCGAATGCATATGTCACGTGGACGGATCTACAGTCGTTCCTGATACGAGTGGAAGGGGCAGGAGGATCCCTGGCGAGAGATTGGAGGATGGGATGGACGGTAGGAAAAGGGCCCCTTGTCGAGGTCTCGCGACGGCTTTGGTGGTGTGTGCCGTGGCTCTGACCCTGGGCGGATGTGGGATTCTCGACTCGGGGTCGGACGGGGCGGCGGCCGACCTCACCCGCGCACGCCGGTTGTGGGCCACCTCGGGGATGGCCGACTACGACCTCGCACTGGAGCGCCTCTGCTTCTGCCAACCGTTGGGCACGGTCACCGTCGAGGTGCGCGCTGGGGTCCGAACGGCGTCGTGGGTGGAGACGGACGACGGCCCCATGCCCCTCTCCGCCGACCTCGTGCCGTGGTATCCCACGGTCGCCGGGCTCTTCACCATGGTCGATGAGGCCATTACCACCGGCGTCGCACAGTTGCGGGTGACCTATCATCCGGTGCTCGGGTATCCGGTCGATCTCTGGGTCGACCGCAGCACCTCCATCGCCGACGAGGAATTCGGCTACGAGGCGACGCTCCACGCTCCTGGCGTGTCGATGCGATAGCGCGCGCTGGGCATTGCCTCGCAAGCTCCACAGTGACAGCGTGGGGGATGAAAACGAGGCCACGAACGACCGATACGAACCCACTCACCGAGCTCCAGATCGAGCTGCTCGACGTGCTGTGGCAGCACGGAGAAGCGTCCACCTCAGAGGTGCACGAGGCGCTCCAGTCGACGCGCGGTCTCGCTCTGTCGACGGTGGCGACGCTGTTGTCACGGCTCGAAAAGAAGGGAGTGGTGACGCATCGCCAGGAGGGTCGCCAGTACGTGTACCGCGCGCGGGTGTCGCGGGGAGAGGTGCGCGACTCGATGGTGCGCGGCCTGACCCGCTCGTTGTTCGGCGGCGATCCCGCGGCGCTGGTTCTGCATCTGGTGGCAGCCCACGACGTCGACGACGGTGAACTGGACCGGATCCGCCTACTTCTCGACGAGGCGGAGGCCCGCCAGGAGTGACGGCCGGGATCGAGAGGGGCACGCGACGCCTGGTGGCGGCGACGGTGCCCGTGCAGGCATGGTCTCCCTGGGAGTTTCTGCGCCGGGGAGAGGGCGAGGCCCGGGGATTCTGGGCGCGAGGTGAGCGGTGGGTAGCCCACCGGGGGATCACGTCGGCGATCATCGCCCGTGGGCCGCACCGGTTTGAGCGTGTGCGTGACGCGGTCCGTGCGCTGCCTCCGTCGCCTCCCGGCGTGCGTGTGCGCTTCTATGGGGGATTTGCGTTTCGCGACGACCATGGTGCCCAGGGCTCGTGGGACGACTTTCCAGCCGCCTGCTTCCATCTCCCCACCATGGAACTCACCGGCGACGCCTCGGGGCGCGGGCGCCTACGGCTGCAGGCTCTGGTGCCCGAGGCGCAGGCCGACGCCGTCACCGAGCGACTCGAGCATGAGGTGCGCGCTCTGGCTGCGTCGCTGAGCGTTCCGGAAGCTGCCACCAGGCCCGGAGCCGACCCGGCCACAGGCGGGTGCGGTGGACGCGTGCAGGCAACCCGACGCGATGCGTGGGGACGAGCGGTCGAGGCGGTGTTGGCCGCCATCGAGCGAGGGCAGGTCACCAAGGCGGTGTTGGCTCGAACCCTCGACATCGAGCTCGACGGCCAGGTTCCGCCGGTGACACTCACCGAGACGCTGTGGGTGCGCAATCCGGGCACTCACGTCTTCTTGTTCGAGCCCGTGCCCGGGCGAGCGCTGGTGGGGGCGGCGCCCGAGGCGGTGGCTACCGTGCGCGGCGGCATCTTCCACGCCACCGCCGTGGCGGGATCGGTGGGGGTGGGCGACGACGACGCGGACCGTGCGCGGCTTGCCCGCTGCCTGCTCGACAGCAGCAAGGACCGGTCCGAGCACGGCCTGGTCGTCGACGACATGGTCGAGCGACTCGCGGCCGTGGCCACCGACATCCGCGCCGGCGACGAGCCCCACGTGCTCACACTGGCCCGTATCCAGCATCTCGAGACCGAGATCCGGGCGCGCGTCCCCCCGGATCGGCATGTGCTCGACATGGTCGAGGCCCTCCACCCCACGCCGGCGGTCTGCGGGGTGCCGCGCGACGCGGCCCTCGAGTTGCTGCGCCGCGAAGAGCCCTTCCAGCGGGGTTGGTACGCGGGGCCGGTCGGGTGGTGTACGGCCGACGGCGACGGGCACTTCGTACCTGCATTGCGCACCACCGTGGGCGACGGCAGCCGCTGGCGTCTGTTCGCGGGCGCGGGGATCGTCGACGGATCGACGGCGCAGGGCGAATGGGACGAGACTGCCATCAAGTTCCAGCCGGTGCTGCGTGCCCTGGAAGCGTGCGGTGCACGGCTGGACGAGGCGGAGGTCGGGTGAACCGCAACACGGTCTGGGCCCGGGTGATCATCGACGAGCTGATGCGGGCCGGGGTGCGGGATCTGTGCCTGGCCCCGGGATCGCGCTCGACTCCGCTCGTCCTGGCGGCGGCGGAGCGCGCCGAGGGGGTCGACCCGCTGCGTTTGCGCGTCTTCGTCGATGAGCGGTCGGCCGCCTTCTTCGCCCTGGGGATCGGCAAGGCGTCGGGGCGGGTTGCGGCCGTGCTGACCACATCGGGCACGGCCGTCGCCAATCTGCTTCCCGCCGTCGTCGAGGCGGCACAAGCCGAGAGCCCGCTCCTGCTCGTCACGGCCGATCGCCCGGCTCACCTGCGCGACGCCGATGCCAACCAGGTGATCGTGCAGCGCGGCATCTTCGGTGTGTATCCACGCCTCGAGTTCGAACTGCCGGCTCCGACGGTGAGCGACCCCGCCCTGCGGCACCTGCGTGCCCTGGTCGCGCGGGCGGTGGCGGGGACCCGGGGGCTTCCGGCGGGGCCTGTCCATCTCAACGTGCCCCTCGCCAAGCCTCTCGAGCCCACCTCGGTGCCGGGCGATCTGCCCGACCGATATCCCGAGTCGGCCGAGCCCGGTCTGAGTGGGCGGCCCGGTGGCGTGCCCTGGGTCGAGATCGGGGTGCGGCGACCCCGGGCCGGTGACGACGAGCTGGAGGAGCTGGCCTCGGCCATGGGTGGGGCGGCGGCTGGGGTGATCGTGGCAGGCCCGCATCCCGACGCCCTTCGTCTCGGCCCGCGCCTTCGTCGCCTGGCCGCGACCTGGGGGGTGCCGCTGCTCGCGGATGTGCTGTCGGGAGGGCGACACGGACCCACCTTCGGGGCCGTGATTCCGGGGGCGTACGATCTGGTGCTGCGCGATGAGGCGCTGGCGCAGGAGCTACGCCCCGACTTCGTCCTGCGCATCGGTGCCGCCCCCACCTCGGCCGCCCTGCTGGCCTGGCTCGACCGGCACGGCGACGCCCCGCAGGTGGTGATCGATGCGGGCCATCGCTGGAAGGACCACCAGTCACGGGCGACGCGGGTGATCACGGCCTGCCCGCTCGACGCGGTCGAACGCCTGGACAGTCGCGTGGCCCGCTCGGCGGCCGGGTGGCGCGAGCGCTGGGAGCGCCTCGATGGGGCAGCCCGGGCGGCGGCCCTCGACGGCGATGATGGCGCGGCGGTGCACGAGGGGCACCTCGCGGCGTCGGTGGTCGATGCATTGCCGCCCGACACCCCCCTCTTCGTGTCGAACTCGATGCCGATCCGTGACGTCGATGCGTACGGAGGCGCGCGAGACGACGAGCTGCCCGTCTTCGGCAACCGAGGAGCCAGCGGCATCGACGGCATCGTGTCGACGGCGCTGGGTGTGGCTGCCGGGACGGGTCGCATGACCGTCGCCCTGGTGGGCGACCTGGCGTTCCTCCACGACATCAACGGGCTGTTGGCGAGCCGGGAGGCCGATGCCCGGGTGGTCTTCGTGGTCGTCAACAACGACGGGGGCGGTATCTTCCACATGCTGCCCGTGCGTGATCTCGAGCCCCTGTTCACCGATTATTTCGCCACCCCGCACGGGGCCGATCTGTCGCAAGGCGCGGCGCTGTACGGGGTGGCGCATCGCCGGGTAGCGGTGTCCGAGTTGCCGGAAGCGGTGCGAGCGGCCCTCGAGACGGGGACGACGGTGGTGCTCGAGGTCTCGTCGGATCGGCATGCCAACCACGCCGGGCACGAGGCCTCGACGGCGCGGGCGCTGCGGGCCGCAAAGGCTGCGCACGCCGCTCACCCCGATCCATCCAACATTTCATCACGATCCTAGGAGATAGCTGTGGCCGATTCGTACGCCCCACCCCAGTGGACCACCGCCCGCGAATACACCGACATCACCTATCGCAAATCGCGCGGGGTCGCGCGTATCGCGTTCAATCGGCCCGAGGTGCGCAACGCCTTCCGGCCGGAGACGCTGCTCGAGTTGCAGGACGCGTTTCGCGATGCGGGCGAAGACCCCGAGATCGGCGTGGTGCTGCTGACGGGTGAAGGTCCGGCTGCCGACGGCAAGTATGCCTTCTGCTCGGGCGGCGATCAGCGGGTACGAGGCGACGCCGGGTATGTGGGAGGCGACGGGCTGCCCCG
Source organism: uncultured Gemmatimonadaceae bacterium (assembly GCA_964521385.1). Classification (GTDB taxonomy): domain Bacteria; phylum Gemmatimonadota; class Gemmatimonadetes; order Longimicrobiales; family Gaopeijiaceae; genus Gaopeijia. The sequence continues at coordinate 26,778 of CAZFRU010000028.1, forward strand.
CCTCAACGTGCTCGAGCTGCAGCGCTACATTCGCAGCATGCCCAAGCCGGTGATCTGCCTGGTGGCCGGGTACGCCATCGGCGGAGGCCATGTGCTGCATGTCATTTGCGACCTGACGCTGGCGGCCGAGAACGCGGTCTTCGGACAGACGGGGCCGAAGGTCGGCAGCTTCGACGGCGGCTTCGGTGCGAGCTACCTGGCCAGCATCGTGGGTCAGAAGAAGGCGCGCGAGATCTGGTATCTGTGCCGCCAGTACTCGGCCGAGGAAGCCCTCGCCATGGGACTCGTCAATGCCGTCGTCCCCGTCGATCGACTCGAAGCCGAAGGGTGGGAATGGGCGCAGCAGATTCTCGACAAGAGCCCGCTCTCGATCCGTCTGCTCAAGAGCGCCTTCAACGCGGCCGTCGACGGCCAGGCCGGCATCCAGGAACTCGCCGGCAACGCCACCCTGCTGTTCTACATGACCGAGCAGGCGCAGGAAGCCAAGAACGCCTACCTCGAAAAGCGCGATCCCGACTTCAGGAAGTACCCCTGGCTGCCGTGGTGAGGTGTCGCCTCATTCGGTGGGGTCGAGTCGGGTAGGGCTTCGCCGATACCATAGCAGGGGGCTCCCGTCATCGAGGGCGTGCCCGTCGACCACACGCCCGACGATCAGTCGGGTGCCTGCGTCGACGGGCACCACCGACACCACCTCGCAGACGAGCGTGACCAGCGCGCCATTCAGGATGGGGTCGCCCTGCTCGGGAAAGGGCGATGTGCCCACCGGGAAGGGGTCGGCGTACACGGCCGCAACGCGCTCCTGGGCCACGTCGAGCAGATTGATCGTGTAGCGCACGCCGTCGGCGAGGAACGGCAGCACCTGTGCATTGGGTCCAAGCGACACCAGCACCCGCGCCGGATCGGCCGAAACGGGTGTGAACGACGTGACGGTCGTACCGTACACGCGCCCGTCGTCGCGCACCGCGATCACCCCCACGGTGGCCGCCCAGTGGGAGAGCAACTCCCTGAAGTGATCGGCATCCATGACGGGGCAAACCCCTGGGGGCGCCGCGAGGTCCCGGCTACGGAAGTCCGGGGGACGCCAACAGGGCGCGTACCGTGACGGGGTCGACCTTGCCGTTGGCGTTGAGGGGCAGGGCCTCCACCGCTCGGATCGTTCGTGGGCGTTTGGCGGCCGAGAGGCGCTCGTCGACCCAACGCTGCAGAGCCTCCAGGTCGAGGGGGGCAGCGCGGGAGGGAACGATCAGCGCGGCCACGCGCTCTCCCCAGCTCTCGTCGGCCAGACCCACGACGCACGCCGCAGCCACGCCCGGGTGCTCGACGAGCGCTGCTTCGACCTCGTGGGCGTCGACCGTGACCCCGCCCGAAACGATACGGCTCGACCGTCGCCCCAGCACCCGCAAGTCGCCCCGGTCGTCGAGGGTGCCGAGATCGCCGGTGGCGAGCCATCCGTCGGCGCCGGCCAGGGGTTGGCCCGTGATGAGTCCAGGCGATACCGTCGGGCCCCGCACTTCGATCTCGCCAGAGGCGGCAATCCGGAGCTCGACGCCCGGCAGCGGGGGGAGCGCCGTGTCGGGCGCCCTCCTGACCCGATCCGGCGGCGCGGTCGCCACCTGCGAGGTGGCTTCGGTGAGCCCATAGGTGAGCCCGATGGGGTACCCGTCGGCGAGCGCGCGCTCGAGCAGGGCGCGCGGGGTAGATGCCCCCCCGAGCAGAATCAAACGCAGGGTGGCGGGCGGAGGGCGTCCGTCACGGTGATCGAGCAGGCGCAGGAGCATGGTGGGGACCAGCGATGCATGCGTCACCGCCCCGGATTCGATGAGTGCATCGAGCTCGGCGGTGGAGAACCGACCCCGCAACGCGACCCGGCTCCCCAGGATTGCGGCGCGGGTGAGCAGGGCCAGGCCGCCCACATGGGCCGGTGAGAGCGATGCGTACCAGACGTCGTCGGGCCCCAGCTTCAGATGCCTGCGGCTGGCCTCGGCACTGGCGCGGAGCCCCGCTTCGGTGAGGAGCACACCTCGGGGGGTACCCGAGGTGCCCGAGGTCCAGAGCACGGAGGCGGCGGGTTCCCCAGCGACTTCATGGGCGGCCCCCGGGGCTGCGGTGGCGGCCCTCGGTGAGGGGCCCGCGGGTGAGGCGGAGCGTGAGGCGGAGCGTGAGGCGGAGCGTGAGGCAGGAGATGCCGCCAGCGCGTCCGTCCAGGCGAGCGCCGCCGCGGCCGCATCGGTGGCCTGCAGCAGGTCCGGGCCGAGCCCGGCGAGTGTCGCGTCGTCGAGCACGACCGTCGGTCGCAGCACGGCCAGCGCGGCGTCGCGCTCGGTAGCGGTCAGACGCGGATTCAGTGGTGCCACCAGCGCTCCCGTTCGAAACGCCCCATGTAGCGCCGCGAGCAGGGCGAGCGACGGGTCGCCCTCGATCACCACCGTACGGTCGGGCCCTGCACCGAGGCCTCGCAGGGCGGCGGCCGCGGCAGCGGCCATGGTGTCGAGATCGGCGAAGCTCCAGCGGTGCGCGCCGTCGTCGGCGGCCACGGCGTCGGGCCGAGCGGCTACGGCCTCGGCCAGGAAGTCGATCATCCGAAGGCCAGCGCGCTACCGAGCAGTGCTCCGTAGAGGGCCACCACCCGTGCCGTGCCGCCCAGGGCCGGCAGGAGTTGGCGTGGCTCACGAAAGGTGAAGACCGCGCGCAGGGGAGCCACGGCTCCCACCAGCGCGACCAGCGCCAGCAGCGTCGCGGCGGGCCACCCGAACCAGACGATCCCCAGGGGGGGCACGAGGGCGCCGAGCGCGAGCAGCGTCATGTACTCGGCGCGGGTACCCCGCTCACCGAGCCGTACCGCCAGGGTGTGTTTGCGGGCGACCCGATCCGTGGGGATGTCGCGTAGGTTGTTGACCACGAGAATAGCGGTGCTGAGCGCGCCTACGCCGACCCCGGCCCACAGAGCCTCGGGCCAGAGCTCGAGGGCCTGAACCCAGACCGTACCGGCCACGGCCACCAGGCCGAAGAACACGAACACGAAGAGATCACCCAGGCCGTGGTAGGCCAGCGGAAACGGGCCGCCGGTGTAGGCCACCGCGCAGGCGAGCGACGCCACCCCCACCACGGCGATGGGCCATCCGCCGACCCACACGAGATAGACTCCGACGACCAGCGCCGCCCCGAGCACCCACAGCATCGCCTGCTTTACCCTGCCGGGTGTGGCCAGCCCTGCCTGGGTCACCCGTGTGGGCCCGACCCGCGCGCCGGTGTCACCCCCACGCACGAAATCGTAGTAGTCGTTGGCGAGGTTGGTGGCGATCTGGATCAACAATGCCCCCACGAGCGCCGCCACCGCCGGGCCGGGCGCAAACACGTCGCGCCATGCCGCCAGCCCCATGCCGATGAACACGGGGGCGGCGGCGGCCGGCAGGGTCCGGGGGCGGGCGGCCATGACCCAGACACGCCAGCCCGGAAGGGGTGATGAGGTGGACATGGCGACGATGATAACCACCCGCGGTGCTGCCGTCAGCCGAGCGCCGTGCTCCGGGCACTGTGCTCCGGGCGGTGTGCTCCGAGCGCCGGGCTCCGAGCGCTGTGCTCCGGGCGGTCGGCCGGGTCGGCGGTGTGGAGCTGGCCCTACCGTCGCCGATCCCGATCACGGCCCCGACCGTCGTCGCGGTCCCGTCCTCCGCCCACCGCGAACGACACCCCCACATTGAAGGTGACGAGGTTGGCCTCGGAGCGCCGAGGATACAGTGTGATGCTGCCGTCGGGATGATCGACGATATCGCCTTCTCTCAGGTAGTCGGCCACACCATTGCGATGGTACTGGGCACCCAGGTCGAGCAGGAAGGGGCCGCCGCCCGTACGGCCCAGCGCGAATCGCACCCCACCCCCGAAGCGTAGCGTGGTCACGAGGTCGGAGTAGTTGGTCGTGTTGAAATTCGACTCGTAGTCGTCGGCACCGGACAGCGACGAGTGCGTGAAGAAATACGATAGACCCACCGAACCATTGACGTACGGGCTCACGGGTCCGGGCGCTGAGACCTCGGGGCCGAGCCCCAGGTAGGCCAGCGAATTGGTGGTGTTGAGTTCCACCCCGATCCGGCACCCCACCGGCACCGGAAAGCACATTCCGCGGCTCTCGTTGCCGTAGACCAGGAATCCGCCGTCGAGCCGCAGGGACACGGCGCCGGTCGAGACCACCGGAAAGCGGCCCTCGACGTTGAGCCCGAAGCCGTCGTCGACATTGCGGCCGAATTCACCCACGGGGTTGCCCGCCAGGAGGGCGATCCCGATGTAGGTGCGGGCCGCACCCCGGTCGATGTCACGGGGCTGCCCATAGCGATCGTCCCGGTCGCGCCATTGGGCCTCGAGGGGAGCCGTCACAGCCATCATCGCCACGCCCACGGCGAGTCCGAAGAGACCGTTCAGCATCGTTCGTCCGCCACTCATCGTCATCCCCCTCGTTCGGCCCGGGTTCGATCCCTGCGCGCCGGGCCGGGGCGAGCGGGGCACTTGATCGTCAAGCGGGTGGTCAGGGAGCCTGCTCCCCTCCCTACGAGAGCAAGGCAAGCGGGGTGCCAACCGGCGCGAGGGCGGGTGACGGCGGCAGATCGTGTTGCGGGGTGCGCTGATCCGGTGGTGCGGCACGGTGGAGCGCCCGGCAAGCCGAATCGGTCGGCGTCCTCCTGGGGGGACAGTCGTGTGTCCAGCCGAGTCCGCCCTTGACCCCTGCCGGGGCGGCGATACCCTAGGGGGCCACGGCTTTGCCTGCGGCGCTCCGCCCGCCCCCCATCTTCAACAGGCCTCTGGTGCCATGTCCGTACTCGACGAACTCGCCTGGCGCGGGCTGCTGCACGACGCCACCGAAGGCGCCGCCGAACACCTCGCCGAGGCCCCGCGTACCGTGTATATCGGGTTCGATCCCACGGCCGACTCACTGCATGTCGGCTCGCTCCTGCCCATCATGGTGCTGGTCCACGTACAGCGTTCCGGCCACCACCCGATCGCCCTCGTGGGTGGCGCCACGGGGCTGGTGGGGGATCCGTCGGGCAAGAGCCTCGAGCGACCGCTGCTCACCCGTGAGCAGATGATGGCCAACGCCGGCAAGATCCGGAGCCAACTCGAGCATTTTCTGGACTTCAACGTCGGGCCGAACCCGGCGCGTATGCGCAACAACCTCGACTGGCTCGGCCAGACCAACGTGCTCGACTTCTTGCGCGACGTCGGCAAGCACTTCTCGGTCAACGCCATGTTGCGCAAGGAGTCGGTGCGGCGGCGCCTCGAGAGCGACGAGCAGGGGATCAGCTTCACCGAGTTCAGCTACCAGTTGCTGCAGGCCGCCGACTTCCTGCATCTGTTCAACGAAGACGGCTGCACGGTGCAGATGGGCGGCAGCGATCAATGGGGCAACATCACGGCGGGCGTCGATCTCGTGCGTCGGGTGAGCGGGGGCCATGCCTTCGGCGCAGTGTCGCCCCTGGTCACCACGTCATCGGGGACCAAGTTCGGCAAGACCGAAGCAGGGGCGGTCTGGCTCGATCCGGCTCGGACCTCGCCGTATCGGTTCTACCAGTTCTGGGTCAACGTGTCGGACGACGATGCCGGGCGGTACCTGCGCTTCTTCACGCTCATGAAGCGCGACGAGATCACGGCGCTCGATGCCGCCACCGAGGCCGAGCCACACCGACGGGCTGCGCAGAAGGCGCTGGCGGAAGAGGTGACGCGACGCGTTCACGGTGAGGCCGGGCTGCAGAAGGCGCTCCAGGCCACCGACGCGCTGTTCGGTGGGTCGCTCGACGGGCTTGCTGCCGACGACATCGCCGAGCTCTTCGCCGCCGTGCCGTCGTCGTCCGTGCCGCGATCGGCATTTGGGGGGACGGGGATGGGGCTGCTCGACCTGTTGGCCGACTCGGGGCTGTGTACCTCGAAGGGAGATGCACGGCGAGCGGTCGAGGGCGGGGGGATCTACCTCAACAGCGTGCGAGCCGAAGACGTCGCGGAGGCGGTGACCATCGAGCGCTTCATCGAGGGACGGTTCCTGGTGCTGCGCAAAGGCAAGAAGAGCTACCACCTGGTCGAGGCCGTCGACGACTGAGGGCGTGCGGGACTGGCCTGCCACGCAACACAGGGGCGCCCCCGCCAAGCGGGAGCGCCCCTGTCAGTCTGCAGGTAGATCAGGGCGTGCTCAGAAGATCTTCTGCCACCCCACCGAGAAGCCCCAGTCGGCGGCGACGCGGAAGTTGTCGTAGTCCTGGTGCACCGGCCAGCTGAACTCGAGCGACATGCGGTGCCCGGTCAGGCTGCCTTCGGGCATGAACACGTTGAGCCCGAGGGGAATGTCGACCCGCTTGCCGCCCGCGAACACCGGGTCCTCACCCGGATCGCGTCCGATATCGACATCATCGGGGACGCCCCCGATGCTTCCCCAGCTCGTGGCCCGCACACCCGAGGTCACGGCGAAGAAGCGGTTCAGCTTGTAGCCGGCCCAGAACTTGGCTTCGACCATGTCTCCCAGGCGGTAGTCGCGGTCGTTGTCGTTCACGCGCAGCCGCGCCTTCAACTGCGTGCCCACCGTGGCCCACTCGTTCTGGATCTGCGCCGTGGCGCCGGGCACGACCGAGATCGATCCGGAGCCGGGTTGCATCTCGTAGGGCAGCATCTGGTCCTGCAGCACGAGCAGGTTGCCGCGCTCGCTGGTGCTGCCCACCGGCAGCTCGACTCCGCCCGACAACAACACCTTGACGCCGTTCTGGTCGTAGATCGACCCGAGCAACTCGGCGGTGATGTCGCCCAGCCCGCTGGCGTTGGTGGTGATGAAGAACTCCTCATCGGCGATGTCGCGATTGCGATCGACCCAGTTGGCGTCGATCAACAGCGTCATCCCCTCGCCCGCGGCAAAGGCCGCCACGAGACGGTGCGTGCGGTCCCGGCGCTGGAAGGGTGTCGTGTCGTAGAAGTCCAGAACCGAGATGGGTGCGACCATCTGGTTGCCGAACTGCACGCCGTCGAAGCTGCTGTTGGTGAAGCTGTAGCGCAGCTCGAACGTCCCGGCGGGGAGCGTACGGTCGCCGACGATGCCGGCGGGCGCCACAGCGTCGGGCCGATCGGTGGCCCACACGTAGTCCTGCGCCGCAATGGGCGCGGCTGCCAGGAGTGCGGCAGCAGTCAAGAGCAATGGTCTAGCAAGCATCCCCGATACCTCCGGATGACTGGGGTCCCGTACCCGAATCGTGGTGGCCGTCCCGAGCGGCGGCCCATACCTCAAATCTGGGAACGATCCGATTCCAAACACAACAAATGTTTTTCTGGGGGGGTAGCGGATCCCGGGACGAACGTCGATCAGCCGTCTCTCGCGTTCAACACATGGGCGGGGATCGCGAAGGCGTCGACCAGGAGTTGCGCGTGGTCGCTCACCTCGCCGCAGAGCCGGTTCACCTGGGCCCGGATGGCGCGGCTCTTGGCGGGTTCGACATAGCCGGCCTCGAGAAACCAGGCGCGATCGGCCTCGAGGCGCGAGAGCGCGAACAGCGCAGCGACGGTGCGCAGCACCTCCGAAAGCCCGGGCGTCGGGGCTCGCTTGACCCCGTCGACCAGACTGTCGACCAGCACGCGCTCGGTGTGGGCCATGGCCAGCGTGACGAGATGATCCTGCACTTCGTTCATGGCCTCGAACGAATCCATTCCGTCGTCGAGGCGGTCCTTGAGCCGTCGTGCCACCGACCCCAGCAGTCGGTCTTCTCGATACCGGAAGGCCGCTTGATGGAAGGCGGGGTCACGCAGATGATCTTCGTCGAAGCGCCGGACGATGACCGGGTTGAGCTCACTCACCCGGGTCTGGGCCCGCTCTGCCACGTATTTCACGGCGTCCCAGAGCCGCAGATCACCCATCTCTTCCTTGAAGCGGGTGAGGAGCCCTTTGGCCACGAGTTGCAGCAGGACCACGTTGGCGCCTTCGAAGGTGGTGAAGATATCGGCGTCACCCTTCAAACGGCCCAGGCGATTGCCGGCATGATAGCCGCGCCCGCCCATGGACTCGCGTACCGCTTGCAGGCTGTCGAGGGCATGCCACGAGGCGTAGGCCTTGAGGCCTGCCGCTCGGACCTCGATCTCCCGCCCCTCGTCGGCGTTGCTCGAGCCGGTGAGGTGGCGGTCGTAGCGAGCGATCAGATCGTGCACCGCGAAGTGCAGGGCGTAGGTGGCGGCGAGCTTCGGAAAGAGCAGGCGCTGCTGCGTGGTGTACGACAGGATCGGGACTTCGCTCTGATCCTCGGGTCCGAACTGGCGGCGGCGCGCCGAGTAGCGGACGCCGATGGTGAGCGCTGTCTTGGCCACACTGACCGAGGCGGCAGCGATGCTGATGCGCCCCGCTACCAGCGTGCCCAGCATGGTGAAGAACCGTCGGCCCGACGACGAAATGTCGCTCGAGTACGTCCCGTCGGCGCCGACCTGCGCAAAGCGATTGAGCAGGTTGTCGCGGGGCACGACCACGTCGTCGAACCAGATCCGTCCGTTGTCGACGCCGTTGAGCCCAATCTTGGGGCCGTCGTCTTCGATGCGAACGCCCTCGAGTGGGGCGCCGTCGAGATCCCGGATCGGCACGAGAAACGCATGGACGCCGTGCGCTTCGTCGCCCACGTGGAGCTGCGCGAAGACGGTGGCCATGCGCCCATGCAGGGCGGCGTTGCCGATCCACTCCTTGCCCGCGTCTTCGTGTGGCGTCTGGATACGAAAGCCGTCGACGTCGGGATCCCAGGTGGCCAACGTCTCCAGGTCGCGCACGTTCGAGCCATGGCCGATCTCGGTCATGGCGTAGCAGCCGAGTAGATCGAGGCTCGCGATGTCGCGCAGATAGCGCGCGTGGTGCTTCGTCGTACCGAGCTGAAGCACGCTGCCGCCGAAGAGCCCGAACTGCACGCCGTACTTCACCACCACCGACAGGTCACCGAACGCGAGCGTCTCGAAGGCGGTGATGGCCGCGACCGGAGAGCCGCCCCCGCCGTACTCGGTCGGGTAGCTCAGGGCTCCCAGCCCCTCCTGGGCCAGGCGCTCGACCGCCGCGAGCACACGCGCGCGGTGGGTGGAGCGGTCGATCTCGAGGCCCATCTCGAACACCGGTTCGGCGAGCAGGGAGAGGATCCTCTCCCGTAGCTCGGACTCGGGGTGGGAGAGAAAGGCGGCCAGCCGTGGAGCATCGAACAAGGCGGCCGGCTGGGGCCCTGGAGGGCGGGGAAGGGGCGCGAGCACCTTGCGCACGGCCTCGCGTCCCAACACCCCGAGGGCGGCCTCGGCGGTTGCGAGTGCGTTCCGCGCCGCAGGATCCTGCCAACGGCGGTGGCCTCCCGACGCCCGGGCGATGTCGTAGCCGAGCTCGGTGAGCGAGACCGAGTCGGCGGTCGCGGGCTCGGCCAGCGCTCGAATCCGCTCGCGCAGTTCCCAGACGGCCGTCGGTGAGGGTGCGTTGTGGGGGTCGAGCCAGGGCTCGAGGGCCTCGCGGTCTTCAGCCTCGAGCGCAGGGCTCTCGAGGATCAGTTCGCGAAACACGCGGCGCTCGCCGGGGGTGAGGATGCCGTCGGACCACGCGACATGGACCAGCGGCAGCACCGGCAGGAGCGTCGGTCGGTCTTCGGGCCAGACCGCTGCGCGTAGCGGGGAGGCGGGGAACGATGGCATCTGGACTCGGTCGTTTGGGGGTCACGAACAATACGGCCGAGAGTGGGTGCGCGTTCCCGGCAGGAGGCTGAAACCCGGGGGGCGATCCGGTCGTGGCTGCGGGCTCCGGTTCGGGGCTTCCCTCTGCCGTCAGAACGCGAACCCGATGTTCACGATGCGAAAGGTGGGGATGAAGATGGTGTCGAAGCTGGCGTCGCCGGTCCCGAACAGGCGCTTGAGTCCGAATCCGATCCCCACGTAGAAGTTGTTGCTGGCGCCCATCAACCAGCTGCGGTTGACGTCGAATCCGAAGCCGGCGTAGGTGCCGTCGTTCACACTGGTGATGCCGACCTTCGCACCGAAGGCCCACCCGTCGAGCGGCCTCCCCTGGGGATAGTAGCGCCAGAATGCGTCGAAATTCACATAGGTGTCGTTGTCGATATCGAGAAAAGACCCGCCGACCCCCATGGTGCTCTCGTCGCCGACCGCCCGTTCGTATTCGGCGTTGAACAGCTCCAGCAGGAGACCGAAGGGGTTGGCCGAAAGCACCTGTGTGTGACCCGTCGGTGCCTGGGCCGCGCCGGTGGCCGGAAACAGGCTCGCCAGGGAGAGGGCCAGCACAGGCAGGAGGTGGCGGGCCGCGGAGGTCGGCGTCATGTGAGTCCTCGGGTCAGGTGTGAGCGGAGCGAGCGGATCGGCGGCTACAGAATGAAAGCTGGGCATGCGTTTGGATAGGTCGAGGTTCCACCCGATGCTTCCCTCTCAAGTCGGCTCTATTGCGGTCGCATGGCGGTCGCGGGGTCGGCCTGGGTGGCGGAGCGGGCGGGCACGAGGCACGCCACGAGCCCCACGGCCCCCAGGGTGCCCAGAATGAACAGGTAGAGGAACGGGTCGGTCAGGCTGACCCCGTACGTGACGAAGCTGAGCGGCCTGGCCAGCCCGTATCCGAGCAGGAGGCCGAGCGCGATCCCGATTCCCAGCTGGGCCGTGCCTTCACCGAGCACCATACGCAGGATCCGCGACGGCGCCGCGCCGAGCGCCATGCGCACACCGATCTCCTGGCGTCGCTGCACCACCGAGTGGGCCATCACGCCGTAGAGTCCGACCGACGCCATGAAGAGGGCGGCCAGTCCGAAGATCGTGAAGAGCGATCCGAACAACCCGAACGCCCAGGTCGCCCTCTGGATGGCGACGGGCATGGTTTGCAGATCCCAGACCGGCAGGTTGGGATCGAGTTCCGTGACGGTCGCCCGCAGGCGAGGCGCCAGCGCGGTGGGCTCGTTCGCGGTACGGAGGGCGGCTGCCAGCGACGAGACGTCGAGGACGGATGGCGGGACGTAGATGGATTCCCGGCTACGTCGGTCGTCGCCGAGGCCCCCGACTCCTCCGCCCACATGGACGTCGGGTACGACCCCCACGATCCGCATCCAGGGATTGGTGCTCTGCGAGCGACCGATGCGCACCCGGGCGCCGATGGGGTTCTGCTCATGGAAAACCCGGCGCACGAAGCTCTCGCTCACGATGGCGACGGGCTCGGCGCTCGCCCACACCTCGCCACGCTCGAAGTCACGCCCGCGGAGGATCGGCATCGCCATGGTCTCGAAGAAACCGGCCGTGACCACACTGCCATTGACCAGCGGCACCTCGGCGTCGGTCGGGTAGCTTTCGCCGTCGGCCATGACCCACCACTGATCCGCGCCCAGGGCCGGGAGGTCGGATGCGAGGGCCACGCTCCTGACCCCGGGCTCGGCCCCGAGTCGATCCTCGAGTGCTTCGAAAAACGCACGACGATCGTGAGCCGTGGGGTAGTCGGCGCTCTGGAGTACCACCCGACCGGTCAGCACCGGCGCGGGATCGAATCCCATCTCCTGGTTCTTCAGATTCACGACGCTGCGAATCATGAGACCCGATGCGATGAGCAGTCCGCACGACACGGCAATTTCGGTGACCACGAGCGCCGAGGTCAGACGACCGAGCCGGCGCGACGACGATCCCCGCGCTTCGTCGCCGAGCACCTCGCCGACCGCGAGGCCCGACGCTCGGATCGCCGGTAGCGTGCCCGCGGCCAGGGTGGCGACGAGGGTCGCACCCAGGGCGAAGAGCAGGGCCGGCAGATCGAGGCGGGTGTCGATCCAATAGGGCTTTTCGATCGAGATGATCGCCCCGTTGAACAGCTCGATCCCGACGTAGGCGAGTCCGACCCCGAGAGCGCCTCCGATGAGGGCGATGACCAGGGCCTCGACGAGAAGCTGGCGGATGACTCGAGAGCGGCTCGCGCCGAGCGCCGTGCGGATCGCTACCTCACGACCCCGCGCCGACGCGCGCGCGAGCAGGAGGTTGGCGACGTTGGCACAGGCGATGAGCAGCACGCCGAAGGTCGCGGCCAGCATCAGGAACATCACCCCCGTGATCTGCGGGGGCATGTACCGCTCGGCAAAGGGGGCCGCCCAGAGTTGCACGCCCTCGTTGTCCTCCGGGTAGATCGCTTCGAGATCTCTCGAGATCTGGCCCAGAGCTTCAGCCACCGTTTCGTCGGAGACGTGTTCGAGCCGCCGCCCGAACACCTCGAGCGAGATGCTGCGGCGCGGCACCGTTGCCGGGTCGAAGCGGAAGGGCATCCACGCCACGTGATCGAATGGGAACCGGAATCCCTCGGGCATGACGCCGACCACTTCGGTGGCTTCGCCGTTGACCCGGATCGTACGACCGATCAGCGCCGGGTCGCCGGCGTAGCGATTCTGCCAGAGCGCGTACGACAGCACGATCCGAGGCGGTGCGCCGGGAGCGTCTTCACCCGGTTGCAAGACCCGTCCGAGCAGCGGAGGCACGCCCACCAGGGCGAGGGCGTTGGCCGAGACCATGGCGCCCTGGACCCGCTCGGGTGGCGCTTCGTCGCCAGCCAGATTGAGCGATGTCCAGTGGTAGGCCGCCAATTCGTCGAAGACCGTTTGACGGTCCGCGAGATCGAGAAAGTCGTGCAGAGGCACGCCGTTCTGCTCGATGCCCAGGCGATCGATCCGCTCGTCGACCAACATCAGGCGATCGGCTCCGGGTACCGGCAGGCCGCGTAGCACCGTGCCGTCGAGCGTGCTGTAGGTATGGGTCGTCAGCCCCACTCCGAGCGCGATGGTGAGTACCGCCACCAACGACAGCCCCGGTGTCTTGAACAGCATGCGCACCGCGAAGCGCAGGTCGGCCATCAAAGCTTCCATCAGTTCCCCTCCCGGGTGGTTTCCGTGCTCCGATCGGGCCCACGCATAGCGCGCGGACAGGGCTACCGCCTCTCGCCAGTACCACACCCGCGCCCACGTATCTCCCCGCCGTGCCCGCTCGTCCAGGAACTCGAGGTGCAGGTCCGAAATGATACTGAGTCCCACGTCGCCCGGTGGGAGCATCCATCGCAGCAGCCAATCCGCTCCGCGGGGCGGTCTCTCGGGCCTCGTCACGGCGCTTGGGCAATCTCGTCCAGCCCCCTCCAGAGATTCTGGAGCGCGGTGCGCGAGCGACGCAGCTCTCCGACTCCGCTCGGCGTTACAGTGAAGTGGCGCTGGGGCAGGGTGGAAGGGCCGTTCTCGGGGGTGCGGGTGACCCAGGTGACGAAGCCCTTGGACTTCATACGGTCGAGGGTGGTATAGAAGGCGCCCTTCGACACCGTCCGGTTGGCCGATGCCTCGAGCTCCTTGCGGACCTCGTAGCCGTTGGCGTGGTCCCGGCACTGGAGGATCGCAAGCAGGACCATGTGCTCGAACTCGCCCAGGAATCCGTTGTTCGCCACGCGCTGCACTCCGATCGAGACTGGTGTGATACGGTTTACATTGTGGACCTACGGGGCGTAGGGGGCGGGGGGTTCAGCCCCGCGGCAACCTGCCTTCGATGCGGACGAGCGCGTCCCGAATCTCGGTCAGAAGGGCCTGTGTGCCCTCTGCCCCGGCATCGGATCCAATCTCTGTAGTGCTCGCGGTCGGACTCGGGGGCGGTCCGTGGCGGTCGGACACCAGATCACGCTGCGCCAGTACCTGATCGCGAAACCCCCGCGCGTTCACGATCCCCACCAGCTGGACCGCGGCCCCGGCAGTGGACTGCCCCGCCGTCTCGATCTTCACCGCCTGCAGATCGAGGAACCGCATGATGGGACCCTCGACGAGCCCCACATCGGTGATCTTGTCGAGCGGCACCGTCATCTCGTTCCGTACCAGGATTCCCCGCGTGACCTTCAGCGAACGCTCGGTCAGGGTGCAGGTCATCCGCTCCAGGTACCGCTCGGTCAGGAAGCGGCCCACCAAGAGCCAGATCGGGAGAATCACGATGCCGACGACGGTCACCACGCAGACGATCGATCCGGAGAGCAACCAGTAGTCGCGGACCTTGCGATTGAACTCTGCTTCGACCAGCACTCGATCCTCGCGCATCATCTACTCCCGTTGGGAAGGTGGTCGCGGACGGGCCTCGAACGGCGTGAGGCCCCCGCATCGGTAAGGTACGAGGCCCCCGCTCCCTGTCATCATTCCCGCTCGAATGGACCCGCGCTTTCGAGCGGCAAGAGCGGGAGAGGACTCGCCGGATCTCGACTCCACATGTAAATCGGACTAGTCTAAGACCAGTCGGACAATCATTCGGGAGACACCCTTGGAATCCATCGGATCCTACGAAGCCAAGACGCACCTGCCGGCCCTTCTCAAACGTGTGGAGGGCGGGGAACACCTCACGATCACGCGCCACGGGCGTCCGGTGGCACGACTGGTGCCCGTTGTCGAAGAACCGCTGTTGTCGGCGGCGGAAGCCGCGGCGGGACTCCTGCACCTGCGACGGCGGTGTACCCTCGGCGAGGGCCACAGCGTCCGAGCGATCCTCGACGAGGGTCGTCGGTGAATTTCACGCTGGATGCCTCCGTGGCCTTGTCGTGGTGCTTTGCCGATGAGGCGAGCGCGTACGGGGACTCCGTCCTGGAGCAGCTCGTGCGGAGCGAGGCGGTCGTGCCCGCGCTGTGGCCGATCGAGGTGACCAACGTTCTGGCGGTCGCCGCGCGGCGGCACGGCATGGACTCGAAAGATGCGGCCGCGGCACGCCGCTTCCTTCAGGCGCTCCCCGTCGTCGTGGAGCCGCTCGAGCGGCGCTCGGCCTTCGAGGCGACCACCACGCTGGCTCTCCGCCACGCCCTCACGACCTACGACGCCACCTATCTCGAACTGTGCCTGCGGCGGGGGATTCCACTGGCGACGCTCGACGAGGCGCTGGGTCGGGCGGCGGAGGCGGAAGGGGTCGAGCGCTATCCGGTGTAGGTGGCGGAGGCCGTCGCAGCGGGCGATGCGTAGCGATCCGCCGGGGCAGCGGCCAGACGGTCGGTATGCGCCTCCGTCACTCGGCTCCCCCGGTCTCGCCGGGCCGCAGCGTCCGTCCGATGATGACGGTGACGTTGTCGCTGCCGCCGTCGTCCAGGGCGTTCTGGACCAGCAGCTCGGCCGCCTGACGGGCGCTGGTCATGGACGAGAGCACCTCCTCGATGCGCTCGTCGGACACGTGCTTGGTGAGCCCGTCGCTGCACAGCAGCACCACCGTACCCCAGTCCCGCACCACCCGCGTCACCACCGGGGCCGCTTCACCCCCGCCGATGGCGCTGGACAGCACGTTGGCCCACCGCGTCTTCTGCGCCGCGGTCTGGGTGAGGGCGCCGCCATCGACCAGGTCCTGGGCGAAGGTCTGGTCCCGCGTGATCTGGGTGAGCTCGCCGTTGCGGAAGACATAGCAGCGCGAGTCGCCCACCTGGAGGAGGTAGGCGTGGGGCCAGAGGCCCAGGAAGAGGGTCAGCGTCGTGGAGAAGCGGCGCGCACCGCCCTCCTCTTCAGCCCGCTGGAGCAGGGAATCGTGGCACGCCAGCGCCGCGTCCTGGAGTAGCCTCGAGAAGACGTCGGGATCCTGGGACTCCACGCGAGCGGCATCGTGGAAAAACCTCGATACCGACGAGATCAGGTCGTGCACGGCGACGCGAGCGGCTTCTTCTCCTCCCCCACTCCCGCCTACGCCGTCGGCCACCACGGCCAGGGACGCCAGTCGCTCGGCGTGGAGAATGCTCCCCTCATGGACGACGCTGGTGCGGTCCACGGTGACACCGCGGGCCAGCGCACCCACGAAGAAATGATCCTGGTTGGTGCTCCGCTTCTTTCCGACGTGGGAGGCGCCCCACGCGTCGATGTCGGAGAAGTTGGGCTTCGGATCCCTGCTCATGATCGAAAGCACTCCGTCGGTTGGGGACGACCTACCGCGGCCTCATGTTATGGGCCGCCCCTCGGTCGCTCCCGCAAGGAAGATCCCGTTGAAGAGCAGTTTGAAGGTCAGGTGGGTCTGGCCCCGGTTGGTGATTTCCGGACCGAAGAGAAAGAGGTTGCCAGCACCAACCTTCGCCTCGGCCATCCCCACCCCGCCGTCGAGGCGGTGCTGCCCCCAGGCCCACCCGCTCCGCAGTGGGCTGGGTGAGTCGAACCAGCCGAGGGGGACGACCCCCCGGCTCGCTGCGGCAGGGAGGAGGCGCATCACCGGGCTGTTGGAGAAGAACACGTCCACCTCGTCCGCCAGGCCCCAGGTGACGGGACGGGAGGTGTCCAGCCTCAAACGAAGCACCGATCCGGGCACATAGTACTCGTCTTCCCCCAGCGCCTCGCCCTCGCCGTCCACCAGATGGTTGGCCACCGGGAGTCCGGCGTGTCGGGCCAGAGCCACCGAGGTGCCTACCGCGATGATGGTGCCGCCCTCCTCCATGAAGCGGATCAGGTTGGGAACCGTCTCCTGCAGGGTGATGCTGCCCAACCGCTCCCGGTATTGCTCGGGGATGTTCTCCGGGGCGGCACCGAAGATCTCGTAGCCGCTCCCCCCGCCGCCCCCTTCGGGGATGGCGTCGGTCACAAGAATCAGAACGTCGTACTGTCTTCGGAGATCGGCCCCGTTCAGCGCCTTCGGGTAGACCACCTGGAAGGGAAACTCGAACTGCTCGAGCAGCCACCGGGTCCAGCCCGAGGGCATGGATCCGCCGTACTCGTCCCAGAGCCCCACCCGCACACGACCCAATTCGAGGGCCGGAACCCCGGGGGCCGATGGCACGCCCTGAACGTCGACACCCAGTTCCGAGGCCCATTCCCGGAGCTTTTCCGCCACATTGCCGGTATTGGGGACGAAGACCGTGCCGGGCGGGAAGGTGCGGCTCCCGGCCGACGTCGTCTCCTTCAGCCACCGCACGGGCACACCTTCAGCCAGAAGCCGGTTCGTGACCCTGGCCACGTCGTTCTCAGCGTGGCTCAGCAGAAAGCCCGCGGCGCCCTCGGTGTCCGCCACGCGGCCGGCGGGAGGCGCTTGAGGGCCGTTCACGGTCACGAAGGGTCCGTCGAATCCTTCCAGAATCCGGTCGAACACCACGCCCATCTGGAACGCCAGTGTGTAGCCGGCGTTGTCGTATGGTGCTACCGGGGGACCGCCCTCGTACATGAAGTCGTTGGGGTGATCCTGTGGCTCGAACATGTCCAGGATGTGGGGCCGGTACGCCTGGTCGCTCTTCACCACCCACGATCCCTCGGGGTAGCTGTTCCCGTCCACCGAGAAGGCCGCCGTCGCCTGCTGGACGGTCACTCCGTTCTTGATGAGCGTGTTGATGAACTTCGTGGCGGTGGGGAAGTCCGCCTGGTCCGCAGGCACGATGTATCCCCGGGGATCCCGGTCCTCGGGTCTGCGCAGTTCGGAATCGAAGTAGTGGGCGGGAACGCCGGACGAGAAGTAGCCTGCCAGCGCCCCGGTCTGCGGGCCCAGGAAGCGTTCTTCGTTCCCGTCCCGCTCCAGGGCCTCATTCAGGCGCGCCACCCGGGTCGGGGTGAGGGTCCAGCTGTCCCGACTCCCCCTTTCGATCTGGTTGCTGGCCGCCCTCCACATGGTGAGCTGCACATGCTCCCGGTTCCGGGATGCATGGTCGAGAATGGCGCGATTCGCCGTGACCTCGTAGTCGATGGACTGACGGAAGTGCCACGGCTGGGGAGCGATGGGCATGAAATAGTCCCCGTCCGGGAGAATCCGGCTGGGGATGAACTGGACCTGAATGGGGGTCGGGTTGCCCTGGGTCTCCGTGAGGATGCCGATCATGTTGTGGAAATAGGCGGTCGTGCGAAGGCCGCCATTCCACCACGTCGAGAACGGACCGCCCTCCTTCATGGTCACGCCGGGTTTGTCTTCGAACAGGAAGCGAGCCTGCATGGCCATGCCCACCTGCTCGATGCCCGCGAGCACGAGGGGGTCGATGTTGTAGTTGGCGGGATAGCGGAAGGGGGGCGCGAACATGATGGCGCCTGCAGGCCCCACCTGGTGGTGGTTGTACATGATCTGGGGCATCCACTCGACGTAGAGCTGCCGGGACATGTTCTCCGTTTCCGGCATGGCCACCATGTACGAGTCACGGTTGTTGTCGTGGCCCACGTACTTGTGGTAGAGCCGGGGGATGCCGCCCGTGGTGCGCTTCAGGGAGTCGGGTTCCCGCATGTACCAGTCGCCCAGAAGCTCGTGGCCGTCGGGGTTGGCATGGACGAAGAGGATGATGACGTCGTCCAGGAAGCGCAGGGTCTCCTCGTCGTTGCGACTCACCATCTGCCACACCGTCTCCATGAGCTGCTGGGCCCCCAGCACCTCCGACGCGTGCAGGCCCCCGTCGATCCACACCACCGCCTTGCCTTCCTTCGCCAGCGCTCTGGCCTGTTCCTCCGACAGACCCTCCGCCAGGGCCAGCCGCTGGGAGATCTCCTTGTAGCGCGCAAGGCTGGCGTGGTTCTCCGGCGAGGTGACGATGGCCATGAGTTGCGGACGGTCCTCGGCGGTCCGACCGATCTCCTGGAGCACCATACGCGGCGACTCGGAAGCGAGCGTTCGCCAGTAGGCCTCGAAGCGGGTGTAGTTGGGAAGCTGGTAGTCGGCCCCGATCTGGTGGCCGAAGAAGTCCTGGGGTGACGTGAGGCGCTGGGCGGACAGGGGCACAGCGGCGAAGGCCAGGAAGGCCAACACGAGTGCCCCTGGGGCGAGGCGGCGGGCGGACATGGAGCAACCCTCGAAGTGGGTGGACGCGGTGAACGTCAGGGTGCAGTCGCCGAGGCGCCGGCGCAACCGGTGACGAGCGTGGTGACCATCCGTGCCTGCTCCGCACCTGCCGTGCCGCGACGGAGCCGGCACCGTTCATCGGCGAACGTACTCAGAACGCCAGCAATCTCGTCACTTTCAAGGTCACGCCCCGCTCCAGCACCGCGTCGGAAACCCCGTCAGCCAGGGATCGCCGCTCCGTGAATACCAGGAACAGGTCCGAAAGCGGTGCATGGATGAGGTTGAAGCGGACGTTGCTGATGAGTTCTTCTGTGGTCTGGTTGTACTGGACGAAGCCCATGAGGAAGGTCCGGACGTCCCTGGCATACCGAATCCGGGCCGAGTAGACGTCGGCGGTGAAATCGGTGCCGTTGAGCGTCAGGTCGTTGCGGTTGATGCCCAGGTCGGCGGTGAGGTGGGGGCTGGGTCGCAGGCGCGCCGCCGCGCTGAAGCTGAGGCGAGACCCGTCGTAGAAGTCACCGCCGCTCACTGAGAACGTTCCCGAGAGCTTCTTGCTACCTGCCACCAGGTAGCTGGCCCGCGCTTCCCGCCATTCGTAGGTACCTGAAGAGACGGTCACCCCTGCGATGGGGGTGGCCTCGAACAGGTGCTCCGAGCGATCCGATGCCTGCACGGTGATGATGTCGCCGCTGGTGAAGGCCACACTGAAGGCGCCGGTCACCGTTCGGCTTTCGAGGCGCCCGGACAGATTGGTATAGAAGTCGGTCTCCACATAGGGGTTGAACTCGTAGAGACGCGTACTCCCGGGTTGCGGGTGTGCACCGACCGTGGCGTACAACCTTCGCACACCCCTACGGTCCACGAATCCGAGTCCCGGGTTGAAGTCGTCGCCGATGTGCTTGGCCAGGACCGAGATGTCCCACAGGGGCCCTCGATAGGCTGCCTGCAGCATGGCCGCGTCGCGGCTGTTCCCCGTGGGATCGGCTTCGTCCGTGTGGGCGGCGTACGCCGACACGATGAGCTTGCTGCTGATGGTCAAGCTTCCGTCCACGCCCACACTGCGGTTGTAGTTCCGTTCGCCGGCACCCGCGGTCTGTTGCCGGTTGACGAACATGACGCCCAGGTTCGAGGCATTGCCCAGGAGCGTCTTCACCCTGGCCACCGCGAAGTTCTCGGCAGGGAAGAGCCCCGGTGTTTCCAGGGGGCCATCGGTGCGGGTCTGCATCTCCAGGAATCCCACCTCAACCCGATCTCCTACCTTGCCCGTGAGTCGCGCCCCCCCGGCCATGGGCAGGGGAGTGCGGTCGGGAGAGAGGCCGATGCGCCTGGAGTGGAAGAGCTTGAATTTCTCCGGCGACGACCCGGTCTTGTAGTTGCGCATACTGATGTCCTGGAACGCGAACGTGCCCTCGTTCTCCAGGAAGAAGTCGCGCTTTTCGGGAAAGAAGAGGCTGAATCGGTCCAGGTTGACCTGCTCCTGGTCCACCTCCACCTGGCTGAAGTCGGTGTTTACCGTGAGATCCAGGGTCATGCGCGGGGTCAGGCCCCATTTCACGTCCAGCCCACCGTCACCGTGATTGACCGCGTCGGGGGCCGACTGGAGGGACGTGCGGCTCGCCAGGACGTAGGGCTTCACCCACAGGTTGCGGCTCTTGGGCAGGTCCTCCAGTCCGGTGAGTGTCCCGGCCAGCGAGAACTTGTACGCCTTGTACTGCCGCTCCGTAGGCGCCCAGTTGGTCTCTTCGTTGAAATGACGTAGGCGCCGGGAGAAGTTCAGCCCCCACACCTGCTCGCCCTGGATGGGGTTGTAGCGGAGGGTGCTGAAAGGGATGGCCAACTCCACGGTCCACCGGTCGTCGCCTACCGACGTGCGCACCTCGACGACCCCCTCCCAGGAGACGACGAGGTCGCGCTGGTCGTTGAAGGCCTGGGCGTCGAACACGGCGCCCCCGGGGTTGATGGCGAACAGAAAACCGTTCTGCTTGTCGTGGTAGGTGTCCAGGAGAACAGCGAACATGTCCGAGTCACCGGTGGAGTAGTCCTGTTCCAACCCCGGCACCACGAGCGCGTGGGGTTCGTCTTCGTAGAGGGTAGCCCCGACGTACAGATACTTCTCGTCGTAGAGAACGCGGACCACCGTGGGGTGCGACGCCGGATACCCTGGATTGGGCCGCACCTGGATGAAGTCCGATGTGGAGGAGTCGGCTCGAAGCCAGACCGCTTCGTCCAGGTGCCCGTCGATGAGAATGGGCGCGTCGGTACGAAGCGCAGTCAGGGTGGGGCGGGGGATGGTCGTGGGATCCACGGGGTACTGGACGCCGCCGTCGCTGCTTGACCGATTCTGCGCTGAGAGAGGTGCGGCAAAGGGCGCGGCCAGCGCCGGGGTGAGCACGAGTGCACACCGAACGATCTCAAGGAGCACCCACGGCTTTCTCATTCCAACTACTCCGCAGGCAGGTCGAGGGGCGGGCCATTGGGCCCAGGCAAGCGCACATCATCAGGGGGATGCCCCCCTTGGGCAAGCGGCGTTGGTGATGGGAGGAATGCGGCGGGGGGCGCTTCTTCTTCCGATTTCAGCCGGACGCGGCGATAATCCACCAATTCATCTGCAGCCTCCCGGAGGGCGTTCGATGACCGACCGGGATCTGCGTCCCTGGCTCCGCGCCGTCGCCCAGCTGCTCTCCACCCGGCTCTTCGAGCTGCGGGGCGGCACCGCGCGGCTGATCGAGGCGACCGGTCGAGACCCATGAAGTTCCTGAGCGGGCACCTCGGATACGCGCTGGATGACGGCCAGCTCCGTCGCAACATGGCGGGACTCGCCCGTTTTCTGTTCTTCCTGGCGGCGGTGATCGCCGTCTACTCCGTGATCTTCCACGTCATCATGTGGCAGGTGGAGGGGGAGGAGCATTCCTGGATCACCGGATTCTACTGGACGCTCACCGTCATGAGCACCCTGGGGTTCGGTGACATCACCTTCCAGAGCGATCTCGGCCGGGTGTTCAGTGTGGTGGTGCTGCTCTCCGGCATCATCCTGCTGATGATCGTGCTCCCCTTCGCCTTCATCCGGTACTTCTACGCCCCCTGGCTGGAGGCGCGCCTCCGGGTGAGGGCACCGCTCGCCGTCAGGCCCGGTACCGCGGGTCATGTGGTGCTGGCGCAGTGGGACGACGTGGCGAAGGCGCTGGCCCCGCGGCTCACCGAGGCGGGGGTGGAGTTCGTGATTCTGGAGGAGGACGGCCCTCGGGCGACCGAACTGGTGCTCGACGGGGTCCCCGCGTTTCGAGGCAATGTGGATGGTGCCGAGACCTGGACGAGGCTCGGAGTGGAACGGGCCCGGCTGGTGGTGCTCAACCGCGACGATCTAGCCAGCACGAACGCCGCGCTCACGATCCGCGAGGTGGCGCCCGAGGTGAAGATCGTCGCACTCGCGGAGCGCGAGCATTCGGTCGACATCCTGGAGCTGGGGGGCTGCGACCGGGTGCTCCACCTCAAGGCGCAGCTCGGGGAGCAGCTGGCCAACCGGGTGAATGCCGGGCAGAACCAGGCGCATCGGCTGGGCACCTACCGCGATCTGCATGTAGCCGAGTTCTCCACGCACGGGACCCCCTTCGTGGGCCGCACTCTGGCCGAGAGCCAGCTGCGGGCGGTGGCCGGGGTGAGTGTGGTGGGGGTATGGGATCGGGGAGTGCTTCATCCGCCCCGCCCCGATCTCGCCCTGGGGCGGAAGAGCCTGGTCGTGGTGGTGGGGTCGTCGATGGCGATGACGCGGCTCGACGAGTTTCTGGCGATCTACGACATGAACTGGAACCCCGTGGTGGTGATCGGCGGAGGCACCGTGGGTCAAGCGGTGACCCGCGCGCTCGCCGCTCGCTCGATCCAGGTGCACATGGTCGAGCAGGACGAGGCCGTCGCCGCTCGAGCGGGCAAGCTGCCGGCACGGCTGATCGTGGGCGACGCCGCCGACCGGTCGGTGATGGACGCGGTGGGCATCGAGGAGGCGCCGTCCATCGTGCTGAGCACCAACCACGACGCGACCAACATCTTCCTGGCCTCATACAGCCGCCGCCTGAGTCCCGAGACCCACATCGTCAGTCGGATCACGCACGACCGGAACATCGTGGCGATGCACCGGGCCGGAGCGGATCAGATTCTCAGCTACACGAGCCTCGCGGTGGAGTCGATCATGGCCGTTCTCCACGAGCGGCCGCCCGTCTTCCTGGGCCTCGGCGCACGCTTCCACGAGCTTCCCTGTCCCGATGCACTGGCCGGCCAGACGCTGTCGGAAGCGCGGGTGGGTGCTCGGACCGGCATGACGGTGATCGGGGTGGAATCCGCCGAGGGCGAGTTGGAGGCGGATCCCGGCGCCGATACCGTCCTGCCGCGTGGCGGGCGGCTGCTGGTGATCGCCTCGGAAGAGCAGATCACCCGCTTTGCGGAACTCAGCGCCTGAGCCGCCTTCCCTGACGTTTCGATCAACCGCACTCGGCCGCGTTCTGGATCTCCGCACCTCCTCCAGGATCGCTGCTACCCCAGCCCCATCTCCTCCCGCAACCGCTCCCAGTGCCGGTCCCGCACGGCGTGCCACCGGTACTCGCCGCCGACCTTCATCGCCATACGCAGCTCTCTCGGGTGGATCTGATCGGCGTACGGATGCATCGACGCCATGTCGTAGAACGGAGCCAGCCGCACCTGTCCCTCGGGCTCGATGAGTAGAGAGACGTTCTTCGCATGCCCGTCGGTCGAGGCCTGCTCATGGCTGAAACGCAGCCAATCGAACACGGACTGCACGTCTGCTTCGGGGCGGGTCGAGTGGTCGCGGAGTACGCGGGCGATGTCGGCCGGGCTCGGTCCCCCCTCGTTCTGATACTTCTGATCCGGGGGCATGCCGAGGGCCTGGCACAGATCCTCCTGGTGGATCCGCTTGAGCGTGCCATCGCCGGCGCGGCGCCGATCGTAGCGTTTCACGACCAGGGCGCGGCGCGCACCCCAGCTTCGCACCTCGGCACTCGCGACACTCAATCCCGTGTCTGCCGCAGCCCGAAGGGTGTCTTGTTCGTTCTCGAGAATCCCCGGCAGTCCCGGGATGGCCGGTTTGATGATGTGGCTCGTCGCAACGAGACCATGCGGGATCCCCCATCGGCCGTCGGGAGCCTGGAGGACGGCGAACTTCGCCTGAGCCCCGGCGAGGCTGAAGTATCCTCCGTGTCGTGCCAGCAGCCAGTCCGTGCGGTCGGCCTCGAGTTCGGCGATGCGGGTTTCCATGTCGTCGTCGCTCAGCCACTCGACGCGGTCGTCCGTGCCTTCGGCGACGGTGCGGAGACGTTCCTCGCGAACGAATCGACAGGCCCCGGCGCAGTCCTCACCCACGTGGCTCAGAATCGAGAATGGGTTGTTGCCCGAGACTCCAAACCTCCGGCCCCACCGCCGACGCACCTCGGGGTCGTCGGGCAGCAGACCCTGCAGGAACGGGCGCACCGCCTCGTCCCGGTGCTCGGTCAGCACGAGCGGCATCGCCGTCGACAGAGGGTAGGCCAGCGGTGCGCGCTGCCACTCCGTCTCGTAGCGAAGGGTCAGGCGCCCGTCCTGCTGCTCGATTCTCCCTGCGACATCCTGTCCGAGGAGCAGGTGAAGTACCTCAGGCACGGTCCGTCACCCCAATCTCTCGGACGTCGACACGAAGCCGGAGGACCCGAGCCAGCTTCAGCACCCGATCGACCTCGGCCGTCGGTTTGCCGGCCTCGATCTGGATGATCCATTGGCGTGACGCGCCGATCTCCGCGGCGGCCTCGGACTGCGTGAGGCCGAGTCCCTCTCGCCGTTGGCGGAGGAGTAGGCCGAGTTCACGAGTGTTTGAGATGATCATTGAATGTCTGCGTTCGTGTACATCTCGGTCGATGTAAACGATCGGCGACATTCAGCCTATTGTCAACGTTCGTTTCCCCGATCTCAACGGCGATATCGGAGTTGCCCGTGAACGCGGGATCCACTGCGAGGGGAGTCCGCCACGAATCGAACCCAGGTCGGCCTCCAGAACCTCGGGTTCGCCTTCATCCCGAAGCCCCGGCCGCCCCGGCCCTCGAAGCTGGATGCCTTCACGGACTACATCCGAGCCCGGCTGAAACGGTTCGATCTCCCGGCCACGGTGCTGCTCCAGGAGATCAGGAAGCAGGGGTACACGGGCGGAGTCACGATCCTGCGCGAGGTCGTGCGGCCGCTGAAGCAGGAGATGGTCCGGCGAGTCACGGAGCGCTTCGAGACGTTGCCGGCTCAGCGGGCCCAGATTCACTGGGGCGAATGCGGAACCATCGAGGTGGGCGGGGAGCGAAAGAGGCTCTACGTCTTCGTGATGGTGCTGGGCTACAGTCGGATGACCTTCGCCCGCTTCACGACGAGCTCGAAGCTGCCGCTGCTGCTGGGCTGCCTGGTTCGTGCCTTCGACGCGATCGCGACCCCGGGATCATGCACCAACGCCGCTCGCGCAGCCACCTGTCCGGGATCAGCAACGGTCGTCTCGAACCACACGGACGGCAACCATCCGTTGTTCTTCTCCTCGAGGGCGACAGCGGAACGCAGATGTGCCACCTCCGCCTTCACCGGATTGACGATGACCGCCGCACGGCGCGACACAGACGAGCGATGGTCCTCGGAGTGTGTCCCCGTCACGCACACACCATGAACAAGCTACTTCTTCCCGGGCTCGCTACTTCTTCTCGGACTCGCTGTCGTGGCTCGCCGCCCCGCGGACCTTGTCAGCGCCCCGATGGACCGCACCCCCGTCCGTCACGTCGGCGACCTTGTCCTCCACAGCATCCACGACGCGGTCCGTGACCTTCTTCGTCCCCTCTGCGGTCTTCTTGATTCCTTCACCAGCGGTCATATCGACCTTCTCCCTCCATGTGCCCGAAAACGGGCAACCACGTGGACCACTCGCAACAAGCTAGCCTAAGCCTACGAGCGCCGTCCGACACTGTGGCGAAGAATGCCCACCAGTAGGGTGCCAACGAACAGCACGATCCCTAACGGCCAGCCAGAGCAAGCCCTTGAACACGAACCCCACGACCGACAAAATCACCCAGACGACGAGCAGGATCACGATCAAAGTCCCATCGCCCAGATGACACCAAGGGCCCATGGAAGGAGATGATGATCTGTGCCTACCAAGAACCAGTCGGTGAGTATGCGGAAGCTCTGCTGCTGGCTCGCCCCATTCGGGGTTGCCGACTGACAACGGGGACCGGCAGTTTGAGGGAATGTCCTGATGTTCGTCAACCGGTGTGACGTGTCAACGAATCACGATGGTGTCGCCGGGAGAAGCGTTCTGCAGATACGTGCTCATGGTCAGTCCACAAGGAGCTGGCCGCCATTGTTCTCCGGGTCGACGAATGTGCGCCGGCTCGCGGATAGGGTGCGGTCATGGTGAGCGATCAACCAACCGTGGTCGAGCGTCCGAAAGTGGGCGTCGTCGGCTTCCATCCCACACGCGCCACCTGGATTGCCCTGGCCACGGTGCCCGCAATGTGGGCCGTCTACTTCGCCAACACACGATGGACCGAGACGCACCCCATCTGGGCCCTGCTGGTGTACTTCGTCGTCGGCAACATCGTGCTGGCCACTCTTGTGCCCGCCCTGGTGGTATGCCGCGACGGCGGATTGTCGAGGTTGGGCTTCACACGCACCAAACTGTGGTGGGCCGTCGGGGTCTCGGTCTTTCTCAGCGCGGGGAGCCTACCTCAGGCGTTGACCCTGGCGGGGGACACCGGCGTCGACCTGTGGCCCCACCTCGCCTACAACGGCCTGATCCTCTGGGAGCCGCTGTTCGTCTACGGCTGGTTGCAGCTGCGCTCTCGTGAGGCATTCGGGTGGCTGCCTGCACCTCTGCTGGCTGCGGCAGCCTTCGGTCTGTATCACGTGGGGTCGGTGCCGTTCACTGCTGCTCTGGGGTTCGCGGCCATCGGCCTGGTGTTCGGCATCATCTTCGCGTTCATCCCCAACATGCTGGTCCTGTTCCCCCTGACGTGGGCCGTCAGCTCGACCATCGGCACCCTGCAGTCCGGCCTTGCCTTCGGCTGGGACGTCGTGGCCATGGGCGCCGTGGTCCTCCTCGTCCAGGTCGCTGTGCTGTTGGTCGTTGGCCGGACCGCCACGCACCGGGAGCCGGACGGCCAGTAGACCGAATAGGATCTCTTGGGCCTGCCCCTCACCCAAGCTCACTGTCGATCCCAAGACGCGACGGAGGGGACGAAGACAACGTAGCGCCACCGCCTTTCAGAGAGCCGTCCGCCAGGCCGGCCACCGCACCGGTATCCCGCCGGCGGGTCCGCGGCACCTCATCGTAATGGCCGCGCCATCCGAACCTCGAGCCGTACCGAAGACGGGGTGTGAGTTGGCAGGCCATCGGCAGGAGTGTTGGTGCACCCGTGAAGTGTAGGCGTGGGACCCTTGCGTGACGACCAGTGGTATCACATATGATACTGTATGGATCGAGTCGTTCTGGACACCAACGTCGTGGTCGCCGCACTCCTGTCGCAGCGGGGTGCATCGAATCGCCTCCTGGGGATGGTCGCAGGAGAAGCGCCCTTCCGGGTGTGCTTGTCCGTCCCTCTGGTGCTGGAATACGAGTCGGCCCTACGGCGGAAGCTTGGACGGGATCATCCCGGTGTGGACCCGGTTCTGAATTACCTGTGCAAGGAGGGGGAGCACCAGGAGATCTTCTTCCTGTGGCGCCCGCACCTGCCGGATCCCGGGGACGAGATGGTCCTGGAGGCCGCGGTTGGAAGTCAGGCTTCGCGGATCGTCACCCACAACCGGCGGGATTTCCGGGGAGTGGAAGAGAGGTTTGGGATCCGGATCGTGAGTCCCGGGGAGTACCTCGTGGAATTGGAGAGAACGGAATGAGTACGTTGAGCCTCAGGCTTCCGGAGTCGCTGCATGAGCGGCTGCGTGACTTGGCCAAGCGGGAAGGGATCTCGATGAACCAGCTCATCGCTACGGCGGTGGCGGAGAAGATCTCGGCCCTGGATACGCTGGCGTACCTGGAGGAGAGGGCGAAGCGAGGTTCCCGAGAGGACTTCCTGCGTGCCCTGGGCGATGCCCCAGACGTGGAACCCGTGGTCGGTGACGAGCTTCCAGGTCGGCTGAAAAGCAAGTAGTCAGCGGCGGAGTGCATCCCCGTCTTGCCACTTGAAGTTGCGGGTGCGCGGGTTCCGTGGTGGGAAAGGGGACAACGCCGTCGGGGGTGTCCGATTCTTGTGTAAATGGCCTCTTCATCGCGCGGGGACTCCGTCGGGAAAGACGAGCGCCCTCGGCCGCTCCCGCAAGGAAGACTCCGTTGAAGGACAGTTTGAAGGTCATGTGGGTCTGGCACCGGTTGGTGATTTCCGGACCGAAAGAAAGAGGCTGCCGGCACCAACCTTCGCCCCGGCCATCCCCACCCCGCCGGCGAGGCGGGGCTGCCCCCCGGCTCGCTCCTGCAGGGAGGAGGCGCCTCAGGGGCTGTTGGAGAAGAACACGTCCTTCCCCAGGGGCCTCGCCCTCGCGGTCCACGAGCCGCCGCTCCTCCCCCCCGGCGTCCACCACACGGCAAGCGGGAGGCGCTTGAAGGCCCTTCAGAATCGTGGCGCGTCAGGGTGGAGGGGAGTAGACTACGCATATACTGGGTTTGGCGCAGGCAGCCGAAGCCATCAGTGCCAGCTCCGTCCTCCGTATTCGGACCGACCATGGACGACGCGCGTGCTTTTGCCGATGTGTATCGCGAGTGGTGGGATATCGTGCGCGATGCTGCGAACGACGTTCTACATGCTCGGGAGGACGCTGAGGATGCCGCTCAGCGGGTCTTCATTCGGCTCCTCAAGAACGGTGGTTGGAGCCGAATCGCCCACCGGGCTGCATTCTTCCGGACAGCAGGCCGCCATGAGGCGATCAATATGCTCCGAGAGCGGGAGCGGCCTCGCCAACCACTCAACGTGCGACTCGACGAGGTACGGGCTCAACTGTTGCGAGACGATCGCCCCCTCCCCGACGCGGTGCAGGACCGGGTTGAGCGACGCCGCCAGGTGGCCCGGCTTGTTGCCTCGCTACCGCCACAATGTGGACTCGTCTGTGCGCTGGTGTTTCTCGAGGGCCTTTCGCATCGCGAGGTGGCACAGCAGCTGGGGATCAGTATAAAGGCTGTCGAGAAGCAGGTTGCGAGAGGCGTTGGGCGGCTTCGGGATGTGGCACGAGCGGCGGAGGATTCAGACATGTCCGCTTTTTTGGACGGGGGGGGGCACCTGATTGTGTGTCTACAGGGCATAGGGGCTCGCTATCGAGGTGGGTATTTCGCCATGAAGCCCTCGGGGGCGGGTCATCACCCTCACACCAAGCGTCGGAGGCGGAAATGCTCTCACGGACCGCGCGTTTCCTCGGACGGAGCCGCCGGTTTCGACGGACAGGATGGTCCAAGTTGTGATTACGGCGCACGCCACAAGCGTGATATCGAGGATACGCGTCAGGGTCTGTCGATTTGCGAGGGACACCGGCGCTCCAGATCGGCGACCGCGTCGCCACTGGCGGTCTGGGGGCCACGGAATTGGTCGAGCGGTTGCGCAAAGCGGCCCGCTAGACTCGCCAAGATCAGTGATGTCGTACCATCCGCGTAGACACCCCCCTTCCAGCGGAGGAGCCATGTGGCCTCGATTCGCAGCGCTCTCACTGGGTCTGGTTCTCTTCGTCGCGTGCCTCACCCCGTCTGCGGTCGAGGCCCAGACGCCGGCTGACACGACGCGTCGCGCGGAACTCGCGTCTCCGGTTCACCTCTGGGT
The DNA here is from genome assembly GCA_964521385.1 of uncultured Gemmatimonadaceae bacterium. GTDB lineage: Bacteria > Gemmatimonadota > Gemmatimonadetes > Longimicrobiales > Gaopeijiaceae > Gaopeijia. The sequence continues at coordinate 56,273 of CAZFRU010000028.1, forward strand.
GACCCAACCCACGCGGATCGACCTCACCGAGCCGCAGGAGAAGCAGGTGCGGGCTCTCGAAACGAAGTACGTCGAGGAGTTCGAGGCGCTGAAGGCTCTCGGCGACGACATGGCGATCGTGATGGGGGCACGCGAGCTCCAGCTGAGGTATCAGAAGCTGGTGCGAGAGGTGTTGACGCCGACCCAGCAGATCGTGTTCGAGAAGAACGTACAGGCGGCCTCAGGGGGCGGTGGGCAGGGGGAGTGATCGATGCATGACCTTCGGCTCGCGGCTCGCGCGCTCCGCCGCCGACCCATACTGACGGGTGCCGTCGTCACGACCCTCGCCCTGGGGATCGGCGTCAATACGGCCATCTTCAGCCTGGTCGACGCGGTCCTGCTGCACCCGCTCGATCTTCCGCATGCGGACCGCCTGGTGGCGATCTCTCGCAGCCTCAGCAACGGGTCCAATGCGGGTGCCAGCTATGGCATGTACGAGGATATCGCTGTGAGTAGCGCCACGTTGGCTGGTGTGGGAGCATCCTACTCGACCCCCCTCGCCTCCGAGTATGCGGGCGAGCATGGGTTTCCGACCGTGGCGTTCGTGACCGACCAGTACTTCACGGCACTGGGGGTGAGACCTGCCCTGGGCCGCACCATTCTACCCGACGATCCCTCGGCCCCCGGCTCCAACCCGGTCGTGGTGCTGAGCCACCCATACTGGCAGAAGCGCTTCGGGGGAAACCCGGCGGTGCTGGGCAAGTCAATCCATGTGCGCGGGCAGCCCCTGACCATCATCGGTGTGGCTTCGAGTGCGTTCCGTGGGGTCTATCTGGACGCCGTCCCGGACATGTGGGCGCCTGTGTCGATGATCTCGGCGCTGCAGCTACCGCTCTTGTCGGGACCGGATGGTCTGAACCGCAGCTTTCCCCTGTACCGAATCCTCGCGCGTCTGGCACCTGGAGCCTCCCTCGCCCAGGCAGCGGCAGACATCGAGCGGGTTCTGGCTCACACGCCCGCGATGGACCCGTCGCTGGGAGCCCCGAACGAAACGCCCTCCATCACGGTCGTCCCCCTGGCCACAGCGACGACCTCCCGGGAGAGCCGGGCGGAGTTGTGGCGGTTTGCGCGCCTGGTGTACGGCGTGGCAGCGCTGACGCTGCTCCTCGCCTGCTTGAACATCGCGAACCTGCTCGTGGTGCGGGGCGACGAGCGGCGGAAGGAATTGGGCATTCGCATGGCGCTGGGCGCCGGTGCGCGCCGCCTTGCGGGTCAGCTCCTCATGGAGAGCGTTCTTCTCGCCGGAGCTGGAGCAGTGATCGGTCTCGGCACGGCGGCTGCCACCCTCAAGATGCTGGCCGCGTTCACCCTCCCCGGGGGCGTCGTCCTGAGCCAGGTCAACGTCGATATCGATGGGCGAGCGCTGGTCTTCGCGCTCGTGGTGTCGCTGGTGACCGCGATCACATTCGGAGTGTGGCCCGCTGCAGGTGCCGGCCGGACTCGGACCCTGAGGGTTCTCCATGGTGGCGGAAGCACGCCACGATCATGGCTGACGCAAGAAACCCTGGTCGGTGTTCAAGTGGCCCTTTCTCTCGTGCTTCTCATCGGCGCGGGACTCCTGCTCCGCACCATCATCACCGGACTCGGGACGGGCCTCGGCTTCGATCCCGACCCGCTGGCGGCTGTGACCGTGGACGCACGAAGGGAGGGGCGACATGTGGATGCGGTCGCCGAAATCCGTACTGTGGTGAGTGAGCTCGAGCAACAGCCCGGGGTTCTCGCGGCCGCCGCTGCCACGCATGTCCCTCTCGCTCCCGCGTACTCGAAGCCTTTTGCGGCCGGACCGGCATTGAACGAGAGCGGTGAGCCGGCAGAGCACACGGTGAGGATGGGCACGAACAATGTGACGAGCGGCTACTTCGATGCGTTGGGGATACCGGTTCTGGCCGGAAGGCCGTTCACCAGGGAGGACGGCCCCGACGCTCCGCGCGTAACCATCCTCAACGAGTCGGCCGCGCGCGCTTTGTGGCCGGGGCAGTCGCCGATCGGCAAGGAGGTGCACGCTCGCTTCGTGGACTATGCGCCGGTCTGGTTCACCTACACGGTGGTCGGTGTCGTGCGCGACACGAAGTACCGGGACCTTCAAGATGACGAAGTTCCCTTCGCCTTCGTGCCCGTTGCGCAGGAGGATTTCAGCGGTGGACCCCTCACCTTTGTCGTCCGGACCCATCGGGGGCGGGCGGCCATAGGCATTCTCCAGCAAACGTTGAATCGTGCGGCGCCGGGCCTCATGCCGGCCAACAGCGCACTCTTCCGTCCGCGCATGGTATCGGATCAAGTCAAATCGGTCCTTGCTCCGCAACGGTTCGGCATTGCGCTCATGGGGGGGTTCGCCCTCCTGGCGCTGTGCGTCGTCGCAGTCGGGATCTACGGCGCCGTCGCCTATACGGTGTCGCGTCGCACCGCGGAGATCGGCATACGCATCGCACTGGGTGCCGGACACGCGAACGTGCTGCGGGTGGTCCTGTTCAGGACCGGGATGGCCGTGTCTGGCGGGGCAGCCGTCGGGGTGGCCTTCGCCCTGGTCGGGGGCAGGCTCATCCGCCATCTCCTCAACGGCATCGAGTCCTCCGACGTTCCCACCTTCGCGGTGGCTGTGGGGGTCCTGTTCCTGATTGCGATGGCCGCAGCCGTCGCGCCATCCTGGCGGGCCGTGCGTACCGACCCGGTCAGTGTGATTCGGACGGCTCTGTGAGGCGGGCTGACGAGCCGGGGCGTGTTCTCACTATTGCGGGTCCAGGTGTTTCCCTGACCTGTCGATCAACCGCACTCGGTCGGTTCTGGATCTCCGCCCGGCCTCGGCAATCCGCGAGCACATGTGTCCCATCCAGCCATGGACGGATTTTCGATGGAGGGGGAGGGCTCGTCCGGGATGCCCACTGGAGGCGTCCGTCCTGACGGCTGGTGAGCGGCTGAGCGTCCATCGTGGGCCTACCCCACCCGCCGAAGCCTCGAAACCCCTCGAAGGGCCTTCTGGGGATGCCCGAAGAGGTCCCGAAACCAGCCGTTATATTTGATGTGTTCGCATGACGGTGGGTGCTGGATGTAAAGGAGGTGGCGCATGGGTGGGATCGGGGTGGAAGTGGTGTGGGATCGGGGGCTGGATTCGGAGCTGGCCTGGGATCGAAGGCTGGGTTTGCCAGGCACCGAGGGCAGTCGCAGCTGGTGGGTGCGCGAGGCACGACCCGACTATGATTCGGGGCCCGAGGTAGCCGAGGAGGGGGCGGGGCTCGCGCTGGAGGCGGAGGAGGAGGCCGAGGCCGACTGCACCGACCCCGACGACGAGGTCTTCCTGCTGGGTGAGCGGATCGCCGATCTGGCGCGGCGCATCGGCGTGGCCGAGCATGCGATGCTCACGCTGCTTGCCGACTTCGACGCACGCC
>CAZFRU010000029.1:0-46358 GCA_964521385.1 uncultured Gemmatimonadaceae bacterium
CGGCGCTCAGCGCCGGAAAGTCGACTCGAGACGTTTTCCGGCGCGGGTTTGTCGCATTTCCGGCGGTGGCGCATGCTGACGAAGGGGTCCGCCCGGGTCTGCCGTGCCAATCCACCAGGCAGAGGCACCAGGCAGAGGCGCCAGGCAGAGACGCCAGGCAGGCCGGACCGGCACCACCCCGTCCCTCGTCTCGGCGCCTCACCTGCGACACGAAGGTGGTGCCGACTACAGCCCGAACAGCCGCAACACGTCGTTGCCCAGCGCCCAGATCATGATGCCCATCACGATCAGGAATCCCACATTCGACCAGCGCAGGCGCTGCTCGATGGTCAGAGCCCGTCCACGCACCGCCTCGATGGCGAGAAAGAGCAGGTGTCCCCCGTCGAGCACCGGGATCGGCAGCAGGTTGAGCACGGCCAGATTGACGCTGAACAGCGCCATGAAGCTCAGGAACGCATCCATGCCCAGCGCCGCGGCCTGTCCCGAAACCTCTCCGATGGTGACGATGCTGCCCATGGACCGAGGCGAAACCCCTCCGGTGACGAGGTCTCGCAGGAATCCGAGAATCAACCCCGTGACCGCCACGGTCTGATCCCAGCCGTAGCCCAGCGCCTGGGCTACCGACACACTCTCGTAGACCTGCGCATCGAGGGGGACGATGCCGACGGCGCCCACGGTGCGCACCTCTCCCGTGGCCGGGTCGTCGAAGCTGCTCTCCTGAGGGGTGACCAGACGAATGATCTCACGACCGTCACGCTCCAGTGCCAGCGACGTTTCCTTGTCGAGGCGGGCCTGCACCATCGCCTGGAAATCCCACCAGGTCGTGACCGCTGTGCCGTCGACCGAGAGAATACGGTCGCCGGTCGCGAGCCCGCCTCGGTCGGCAGGTGAGCCGGGGCTCACACCGCCGATCACCGGATCCTTCCACGGCTGAAGCGCCTGCGCCAATCGCAGCCGCGCCTCTTCAGCGGCCGGGATCTCGATGGTGAATGACGCCGAGGGGTCGCGCGTCACCACGGTGAGGGGTCCCGGCGTCGCCTGATACAGCCCGAGACTCACGTCCCCCCAATGCTCGGTTTGCCGCTCCCCCACCCGCTCGATGAACGATCCCACCGGAACATCGACGAGCGACTCGCCTCCCGGCGGCAACAGGGCGGCATGGACCACGCCCACCCGTGTGGTCTCGGCGTGGGGCACACCCCAGTAGCCGGCGACGAACGAATAGGCGGCGAGCGCGAACAGCATGTTCATGATCACCCCCGCCGAGATGACCCAGGCGCGGGCCCACAAGGGCTTGCTGTCGAAGTCGCGGGGCCCCGGCGTGCGTGGCTCTGCGGCCGTGCTTCCCCCCTCGACGCGCTCCATCACCTCGTCGTCCATCCCCCCCATCTTCACGTACCCGCCCAGCGGAATGACCGACAGGACGTACTCGGTCTCTCCCCGCCTGAATCCCCAAAGACGCGGTCCCAGCCCGATGGAGAACCGTTGAACCTCGATTCCCACCGACTTGGCGGCGGCGAAATGCCCGAGTTCGTGCACGAAGATCAGTACTCCGAGCACCACGATGGTTGCAATGATGGTCATGCCAGCGATCCCTCGAGTCGTGCCAATCGCGCCCGGGCGGCCGCGCGGGCCTCCCGATCCGCTCTCCTGACGTCGTCCACCGATCCCGGGCGGTCTTCTCCGACCGCAACCAGCGCCGCCGAGACCACCTCGGCCATGGCGGGAAACGACACCCGTCCTTCAAGAAACGCCGAGACGGCGATTTCGTTCCCTGCATTGAAGGCCGCAGGAGCCAAACCGCCACGTCGACCTGCGTCGATCCCGAGCCCGAACAGGGGGAACGCCTCATGGTCGATCGGGGCAAACGACAGCGGCGAACTGGCCACCGGATCGAAGGTCCGCAGGACGGGGTCGGCTACCCGCTCGGGATGGGTCAGCGCGTAGAGGATCGGAAGCTCCATGGTGGGGGTCCCCACCTGTGCGAGCACCGAGCCGTCGACGAATTCGACGAACGAGTGCACGATGGACTGGGGATGCACGACGGCGTCGATGTGGTCGTAGTCGAGGCCATACAGGAAGTGGGCTTCGATGACTTCGAGCGCCTTGTTGGCCAGCGTAGCCGAATCGATGCTGATCTTGGCGCCCATGTCCCAGGTCGGATGTCGCAACGCCGCTTCGGGGCCCACCTGGGCCAACTGCTCGACGGTCCAGTCGCGGAAGGGCCCGCCCGATGCCGTGAGTACCACCCGGTGTACCGCACGCGTCGGTGAGCCCGCGATGCACTGGAGGATGGCCGAGTGCTCCGAGTCGACGGGAATCAGGCTCCCCCCGCCCCGTCGCATCGCCTCCATCACCAGGGGGCCTCCGGCCACCAACGACTCCTTGTTGGCCAACGCGAGCCGGTGGCCCGCCCCGAGCGCCGCGAGGGTCGGCTCCAGCCCGGCCGCCCCGAGCATGGCGTTGACGACCACGTCGCCGTCCGCGTCAGCGGCCAACTCGCAGACGGCATCGGCACCGCCACGCCATTCGGTGTCGCCGCGACGGCCGGCGAGCCCGGCCGCCGAGAGCGCGCTCGGGTCGGCCACCACGGCCCTGCGGGGACGCAGGCGCGACACGATCTCGGCGAGCGCGGCGGTCGAGCGGTGGGCCGTGACGCCGACGATCTCGAACCGATCCGGGTGTCGAGCCACCAGTTCGAGGGTGGAGCGTCCGATCGATCCTGTGGCACCCAGCAGGGCGATGCGGATCACCGGAGCACACCGGGAAGCTGAAGGAGCGCCCAGGCCAGCGGAAAGGCGAACAGCAGCGCGTCGAGGCGGTCGAGGGCGCCCCCGTGCCCCGGAAGCAGATGCCCCGAGTCCTTCACCCCGGCCTCGCGCTTGAGGACCGACTCGGCCAGGTCACCGGCCTGGGCAGCGACGCCCAGCAGCAGTCCCAGACCCATGGCCATGGGGATCGACAGGCGGGCCCCCTCGAATCCGGAGGGTCCCCACCAGGCGACCAATGCTGCGGCCGCCACGGCACCGAAGAGCCCTGCCACGGCGCCCTCCACCGTCTTGCCGGGGCTCACCCGGGGCGCGAGCCGGGTCTTGCCGACCGCGTGCCCCACGAAATAGGCGGCGGAGTCGCCCACCCACGTCGTCAGCAGGGGCAGGAGCACGAAACTGGCCGCACGCAACGGGTCGGTGGTGACTCCCAATGCATCGGGAAGGCCACGCAACAGCGGTACGAAGGCGAGTGCCCCACCGGTGTAGGCGATCCCGAGCAAGGTGGCTGCCGAATCCCCCAGTGGAGAGCCTTCGGGCCAGCGTCGCCAGATCGACGCCCCGACGAGCAGCAGGGGAAGGCCCAGCGCCACGGCGGCGACCACCGGAGCGAAGAGGTCGAAGGCCGGCAGGGCCGTCGCCGCCAGGACCAGCGCGGCTGCAGCCGCCACTCCGACACCCGTGAAGGGCCGACCGCCCCGGGCGCGCACCAGAGCGAAGAACTCGGCCGCCCCCACCACCGCGAACAGGGCGAACATGCCCCCGAGCAGCCAACCGCCCTGCCGCAGTGCGAATACCACCACGGGAATCCCCACCGCGGCGACGGCGACCCGGCGCAGCAACTCGCCCGGCGCTCTCACTCGCCTGCCGTCACTCGGCCGAAACGGCGCTCCCGTCCCTGGAAGTCCAACACGGCCCTGAACAGGTCTTCACGGGTGAAGTCGGGCCAGAGCACGGGAGTCACGTGGATCTCGGTGTAGGCGAGCTGCCAGAGCATGAAGTTGGAGATCCTCAACTCGCCGGAGGTGCGCACCAACAGGTCGGGGTCGGGCAGACCGACCGTGAACAGCTCCTGCTCGAGCGCCTCGTCGTCGATGTCTTCAGCGCTCATCCGCCCCGAAACCGCTCTTCGCGCCAGCGCCCGGGTGGCTCGGACGATCTCTTCGCGCCCGCTGTACGAGATCATCAGATTCAAACGCAGTTTGTCACCCCCGCGGGTGCCCTCGATGATGGCGTCGACCGACTTGCGGGTGCCCTCGTCGAGGCGGTGCAACTCACCCAGGACATGCACCTCGACCCCCTGCCGCCGCAGTTCACGCTTCTCCTTCTCGGCATAGAGCCGCAGAAGGCCCATCAACGCGCCGACCTCGGTACTGGGACGCTGCCAGTTCTCGGTCGAAAAGGCGAACAGCGTCATGATCTCGACGCCGGCCTCGAGGGCGCCCTCGACCGCTTCGCGGACGGCGGTCATGCCCTGGCGATGTCCGGCATGTCGGGGTAGACCCCGACCCACCGCCCAACGTCCGTTGCCGTCCATGATGACAGCCACATGACGTGGGACGCCACCGCCACGGTGGATTCGTTCGAGAGAGTCAGACGACATCGGGGGTGGTCCGGCCCTAGATGGCCATGACCTCGTGCTCCTTCTTCTTCAGAAGCTCGTCGATCTGGCCGGTGAAATCGTGGGTGAGCTTGTCGACCTCGTCCAATTGCCGGTGCCCGTCGTCCTCACCGATCTCATGGTCCTTCATGAGGTTCTGCAGCTCGTCGCGCGCGGTCTTGCGGGCATGACGGACCGAGACCCGTCCCTCTTCGGCCATCTTGTGCAACAGCTTCACGTACTCCTTGCGCCGTTCCTCGGTCAGCGGCGGAATCGGAACCCTGATCACGTTGCCGTCGTTGGAGGGATTCAACCCGAGGTCGGCGATCTGGATGCCCTTCTCGATCATCGTCAGGAGCGACTTGTCGAAGGGCTGAACGACGAGGAGACTCGCATCGGGGCTGTGCACCGTCGCCACCTGGTTCAGGGGCATCCTGGTACCATACGCCTCCACCCTGACGGTGTCGAGCAGAGCCGGCGTGGCCTTGCCCGTGCGCACCGTAGCGAAGTCCCGACGCAGCGCTTCGAGCGCGTCTTCCATGCGAGATCTGGCTTCCTTCAACGACGGCATAGGGGGCCTCCGAGACCATGCGTGCTGGGGCGACGAATCAGAATAACAGGAGGGATGCGCTGCGACTACGAGACCAGGGTACCAACCCGTTCTCCTCGAATCGCGGCCGTGACCGCCCCCCGGTCCTCGAGATTGAGAACGATGATCGGGAGGGTGTTTTCCTTGCAGAGCGAGACCGCCGCCGCGTCCATCACCGCGAGTTCCCGTGCCATCACCTCGTGGAAGCTCACCGTGGGAAGAAACTCGGCGTCGGGGTCCTTGGTGGGGTCCGAGGTGAACACGCCGCGGACCTTGGTGGCCTTGATCACCACGTCGGCCTCCATCTCGATGGCCCGCAGGGCGGCCGCGGTATCGGTCGAGAAGTACGGATTACCCGTGCCCCCGGCGAACAAGACGACCCGTCCCTTCTCCATATGCCGCATGGCACGGCGCCGGATGTAGGGCTCGGCAATCTCTTCCATGCGGATCGCCGTCATCACCCTGACCTCGACGTCCTTGCGTTCGAGAAGATCCTGGACGGCGAGGGCGTTGATGATCGTCGCCAGCATACCCATGTAGTCGGCCTGGACCCGGTCCATGCCCTTCTGCGATGCGAGAGCACCGCGCACGATGTTCCCTCCGCCGATGACCACCCCGAGCGCCACGCCCATGTGGTGGATCGCACGGATCTCGTCGGTGAGGCGATCGACCACCGGGGGGTCGATCCCGAACCCGCGGTCGCCCGCCAGGGCCTCACCCGACAGCTTCAGCAGTACGCGCCCGAACACGGGTCGATCCTCTTCGGCCATGATGGGCTCCCTGTGCGCGGCAGGCGGGGTCAGCCGCCGATCGCAAAGCGTGCGAAGCGGGCCACCTCGATCTTCTCACCCGTCTTCGCCGAAACCTGGGTCACGAGCTCGGCGATGGTCTGGTCCGGGTCCTTCACGAAGGGCTGCTCCATCAAGACGACATCCTTGAACCACTTCTTCATCTTGCCTTCGACGATCTTCTCCCGCATCGCTTCGGGCTTGCCCTCTTCTTCGACCTGGGCCATGTAGACGCCCCTCTCGCGCGTGATCTCGTCATCGGAGATGGCGTCGGCCGAGACCGCCAGCGGAGCGGCCGCCGCGATGTGCATGGCCAGATCGCGAGCCAGACTCATGAAGTCGTCGGTCTTGGCGACGAAATCGGTCTCGCAATGGAGCTGGAGCATCACCCCCACCTTTCCCGAGTGGTGGACGTAGGTTCCGATGGTGCCTTCGGATGCGCTCCGGGCCTCGCGCTTCGCAGCCTTGGCGGCACCCCGACTGCGCAGGAGGTCGACGGCCTGGTCGAGGTCGCCGCCCGTCTCCTGAAGGGCCTTCTTGCAGTCCATCATCCCGGCACCGGTCAGGTCCCGGAGTTCTTTCACCTGCTTTGCGCTGATCTCCATCTCACTCTCGCTCGCTCACGTGCACACAGGTAGTTCGGGCGGTGTCCGCCCGTTCAGATTTCAAGAAAAGAGGCGGAAGTGGCCGGGGAGGCCCGAAGGCTGGTCCCTGGCCGACTGCCGCCTCGATCGGCTCCGCAGAGCCTGTTCGACGGGCGGTCAGTCTCCGCCGCTGTCCTCTGCGACGTCTGCCGCACCGTCGTCGTCTGCAGCGGCGCCCGCACCGTCGTCGTCACCGGTCTTCAGATGCTGGGCGATCACCTCGGGCCGTGGACGACGCTTCCGCCGCGGACGACGCTTGGTGCGCTCACTGTCGGCCTCGGCCGCCTTTTCACCGGTCTCGGTCGAGTAGGTCGTGGCCTCGGCCTCGGGGGCCGCCCGCTCCTCTTCAGGCACGTCGCGGCGCGCGGCTTCGACCGCGTCGGCAATGGCCTTGGTGAGCAGGCCGACGGCGCGAATGGCGTCGTCGTTGCCCGGAATCGGAAAATCGATCAGGTCGGGATCGGCATTGGTATCGGCGATGGCGATCACGGGAATCCCGAGGCGTGCCGCTTCTTTCACCGCGATGTGCTCACGCCGCGCATCGACCACGAACATGGCGCCCGGAAGGCGTCCCATATCCTTCACCCCCGACAGGTACTTGTCGAGCTTGGTCCGTTCGCGATCGAGCAGAAGCCGCTCCTTCTTGGTATAGAACTCGAAGGCGTTGTCTTCCTGACCCCGCTCGAGCTCCTTCAGGCGACGGATCTGCTTTCGGATCGTCTGGAAGTTGGTGAGCATTCCTCCCAGCCAACGTTCCGTGACGTAGAAGCTGCCGCAGCGTTCGGCCTCCTGCTCGATGATCGAGCGGAGCTGCTTCTTGGTGCACACGAAGAGGATCCGCTCACCCTTCAGGATCGTGCCCCGGACCGCATTCTGGGCCGATTGCAGGAGATCCAGCGTCTTGCGGAGATCGATGATGTGGATACCGTTGCGTTCCGTGAAGATGAATCGAGCCATCTTCGGATTCCAACGGCGCGTCTGGTGCCCGAAGTGGACACCGGCTTCGAGCAACTGGGGGAGACCGACCTGCTCCATGAATCGCTTTCTCTTTATTCGTGGGGCCGATATACGCCCCGATCAGGATGACGAAGCGATCAGCGCTTCGAGAACTGGAACCGCTTGCGGGCCTTCGGACGACCGGGCTTCTTCCGCTCGACCTTGCGGGAATCCCGCGTGAGCAGACCCCCCTGTCCCAGAGGGGCCCGATGATCTTCGGTGACTTCGACGAGCGCGCGGGCGAGGCCGAGGCGCACGGCGTCTGCCTGCCCCGTGAGTCCGCCGCCGTTCACGCGCACGGTCACGTCGTACTGCCCCTCGGTCTCGGTGACCCGAAGCGCCTCATCGGCCCGGGCCTGGAGGGTCGGGCGGGGAAAGTACTCCTGCAGGGTGCGGCCGTTCACCGACCAGTTGCCGGTACCCGGGCGCAACAGCACGCGGGCCGTGGCGGTCTTGCGGCGACCGACCTTTTGGATCTTCGTCACTTCGGGCATTCGTTCGGTGCTCCTCAGATATCCAGGGGCTGGGGCGCCTGCCCCTGATGCGGATGGACCGCGCCGGCGTAGACTTTGAGCTTCTTGGCCATGTTCCGCCCGAGGGCGTTCTTGGGCATCATGCCCTTGACCGCCATCTCGATGATCCGATCCGGGTGCGTGGCGAGGATGCGCTTGAACGGGATGTGCTGCTCGCCCCCCATGTAGCCGGAATGGCGGAAGTAGGTCTTCTGGTCCGCCTTGTTGCCGGTCAACGCCACCTGCGAGGCATTGATCACGATCACATGATCGCCCGTGTCGAGGTGAGGTGTGTACATGGGCTTGTGCTTGCCCCGTAGGATACGGGCAATCTCGGTGGCGATGCGTCCGAGCGGTCTTCCCGCTGCGTCCACGATCCACCAGCCCCGCTGGATGTCGTCGGCTTTTGGCGTATACGTCTTCATGTCTGCCTGCAGGCTATGGACTATAGAGCTTTGAATGATATCTCTGAGGCGGGGGGGTGTCAACGCCTCGGAGGCGGGGGCGAGGGCGGGGAAGCAAGCCCCGGTGAGGGGTGCGGGGGGGGGCCGTTCCAGAGGGGGATGCCCGAAGGGAATGCAAGACGCCGCGGGTGCGGGTCCCGGGAGCCTACATGAAGGTTTCCAGGAACTTCGCACGCGTGACGTGGCGCAGGCGCCCGAGCGCCTTTTCCTTGATCTGCCGAACGCGCTCACGCGTGATCCCCAGAATGGTCCCGATCTCCTCGAGGGTCATGGGATCCTGGTCGTCGAGGCCGAAGTAGAGCCGCAAGATCTTCGCCTCCCGCTCGCTGAGCGTCGACAGGGTCGCCTCGACCGTGCTCCGAAGTGCCTGTTCGTAGGCCTCGTCCTCAGGGCCGGGCGAATACTGGTCGGGCAGGTAGTCGAGTAGCCGACTGTTCTCCCCCGGTGTGATGGGCGCATCGAGCGAGAGATGGGATTGGCTGATGGCCAGCGTCTTCTCGACCTCCGATTCCGGAATGTCGAGCTCCCGCGCGATCTCCTCGACGGTCGGCTCACGCCCCAGTTCCTGCAACAACGACGAACTGCGCCTCCCGATGCGGTGAAGCGCACCGGCCCGATTGAGCGGTACGCGCACGATCCGGCTCTGTTCGGCCAGCGCCTGGAGAATCGCCTGCCGAATCCACCAGACCGCATACGAGATGAACTTGATTCGCTTCGTCTCGTCGAATTTGTGAGCCGCCCGGATCAGGCCGAGATTGCCCTCGTTGATGAGATCGGAGAGGGGCACGCCCTGGTTCTGGTACTTCTTGGCGACCGAGACGACGAAGCGCAGGTTGCTCCGTACCAGTTTGTCGAGCGCCTCGGCCTCACCGGCCCGTATTCCCCGAGCCAGCCGCGCCTCCTCTGCCCGATCGATGAGCGGGTATTGGGAGATTTCCTTCAGGTACTGGTCGAGAGACCCTTGACTGAAGGCCCCGCGGCGGGAGGCGAACGACATGGCTACGACGTGAGGGGCTCAGGGAACGGGAGCAGCGTCGACCCGAACGGTCCCTGCAGGACTCGCCTGCGAGCGACCGGGGTTGAACCTCTGGAATCATGCGCGGGCCGACGCTCCCACGCAACCACACCCGGCTGCGGGAGCCGACCGGGGGGACCGGGCCGAACGGATCCGGGCCGTGTCAGTGGATGCGATGGCCGATGCGGCCCCAGCGTACACCCTTCAGCCATGGTATACCCCCGGCGTATCCGGGGTCGAACGAATAGTAGACGAACCAGGGACGCCCGCGAATCTGGTCGCGGCGGACGAAGCCCCAATACCGTGAATCCTCGCTGTTGTCGCGGTTGTCGCCCAGGACGAAGAACGATGAGTCGGGCACCACCAGCGGGCCCCAGGTGTCGCGGGACGGCGTGTACGAAGCGGGCGCGGCGATCACATGTTTGCGTTGCCACCGGCGCATATCGGAATTCGTGGCGTCGCCCGAGAAGTCGATGAAGTGGACATAGGGCTCGGTCACCTCCCGGCCGTTCACGAACAACCGCTTGTCCCGCATCTCGAGCGTATCACCCGGCTGACCGACCAACCGCTTGACGTAGTTCTTGGTGGGCTCGTGGGGCGGGTTGAACACGATCACGTCTCCACGGTGCGGCTGGGTGAGGGCCGGCAGGTGCAAGCCCGTGCCGGGAATCTCGGCGCCGTAGACCGCCTTGTTGACCAGAAGAAAATCGCCCACCAGGAGGGTGCCTTCCATCGAACCCGTGGGGATCTTGAATGCCTCGACGACGAGGGCGCGCACCACGAGAAACAACACGAAAGCGACCGCGATGGAACGGGTCCATTCCCAGAGCGTGCGAAACACCGAGGGCGATCCCCTCTCGTCGACGATCCGATCTCGCAATTCGGCCAAACGTCGTCCCTCCATCCAGAACGCGCCTCGGCGTCCATCCCCGTTCGGTCGGGCCCCTTGGAGGACCCCGCTGACGAAACCCGGTACCCGGAGGTCCACGAAGGCGTTCCCGGCGGTCACCGGGAGGCGCCCGACCGGGGGGGTCGCCGTCGATGGAGTTGCCCCGCAGTCGGTGGGACGTCGACCTTGGAGGCATGCGCACGTCGGTCTCACTCCTGCTGTTGCTCGGCCTCGCCGGGATCTTCTGGGCTATCAGATCACCCGCGCCGCAGGGCAGGCACGCCTCCGGAGCACCCGCCCTCGACGTCCCGCCCACCGACGAGGAGGACGGTCGCGTGGTGAAAATGGACTCCTCCGCGTGCCGACAGGCTGCGTACCTCTGCAGTGGTCTGGCCGAGTCTGCCGACCCCCGGGTGATTCGCTGGCCCGACTCTACCTCCGTGCTCCGGATCCGCGTCCCCCTCCCCCCCGATGCCGATCCGGCCCGGGCTCGAGCGTTGCAACGCGAAGCGGCTGCGGGAATCCGGAGATGGCAAGGGCGTCCGATCCCGCTTCGGATCGAGACGACGAACCGCATGGCCGAGGTCGACTTCGAGGTGCGGTGGGTTTCGTCGCTCGCAGAGGCCGAGATCGGGCGCACGACGGTGCGCTGGACCTCTGGAGCGGGCACCGACGCCCTCACCGTGATCGACTTCCTGCTCGCGACCCATACGCCCACGGGCGCACCCGTCGAACTCCCCCGGCTGCGGCTCACCGCGGCCCATGAAATGGGGCATGTCCTGGGTCTTCCCCATTCCGACGACCCCAACGACGTGATGTATCCGTACAACACCGCGACGCGTCTCACCCGCCGTGACTTCAGCGCACTGGCAGCCCTCTACGCGTTACCTGCCGGATATCGGGTGGACATTCGGGCGGAGCGCTGACCCGGCACCGGCTCAGTCCTCTCGGACCAGTCCGTACTTCTCGATCTTCTTGTAGAGATTGGATCGGGGCATCTCCACCGTCCGGGCCGTCTCGGACACGTTCCAGTCGTGCTCACGCAACTTCTGCAGGATGAAGGCGCGTTCGGCACGCTCCCGGAACTCATTGAAGGTGGCCGCCGACGAGAGGTCGGCGCCCAGCGCCGCCTCGCCTACGCGGCCCGAGACCAGGACATGGACGTCGTCGGGAGTGACCTCCGGCCCGGAGGCCAGGATCAGCAGCCGTTCGACCGTGTTGCGTAGCTCGCGCACGTTGCCGGGCCAGTCGAGCTCCTGGAGTCGCCGCACCGCCTCGCTCGAGAACGGCCGCGGCCGGAGGCGGTCCTTGCGGGCCATCTGCTCGGAAAAATGCCGGATCAACATCGGGATATCGTCTCGACGCTCCCGCAGCGACGGCACCTCGACGGGCACCACATTCAGGCGATAGAACAGATCTTCGCGAAATCGACCCTCGGCGATCTCGGCCTCGAGGTCCTTATTGGTGGCAGCCACCACCCGCACGTCGACCTTGATCGGCTTTGATCCCCCGACGCGGGTCACCAGTCCCTCTTCGAGGGCACGCAGCACCTTCGCCTGCGCCGCCAGCGACATGTCGCCGATCTCGTCGAGAAACAGCGTGCCGCCGTCGGCCTGCTCGAATTTGCCTGCACGATCGGCCACCGCCCCGGTGAAGGACCCCTTCATGTGACCGAACAGTTCCGACTCGATGAGTTCCGACGGGATCGCCGCGCAATTCACCTCGATGAATGGCCGATCGGCTCGTGCCGAAAGCCGATGGACCGCGCGGGCGACGAGTTCCTTGCCCGTGCCGTTGTCTCCGGTGATCAGCACCCGGGCCTCGGTGGGGCCGACGCGCTCCAGGCGCTCCACGACCCGCCGGATCGGAAGCGACGCCCCCACGATCTCGTGCCGGCTCTCGATCTCCTGTTCGAGGGCCTCGACCTTGGCCGAAAGACCCCGGACATCGAGGGCGTTGCGCAGGGTGACGAGGAGGCGGTCGGAGTCGAGGGGCTTCTCGAGAAAGTCGAAGGCCCCCTTTCGCGTCGCCTCGATGGCGGTGTCGATGGTTCCGTGGCCACTGATCATGACCACGACGGCGGTCGGCTCCGCCTTGCGGATGCGACCCAGCGCCTCGAGGCCATCCATTCCCGGCATCTTCACATCCAGGAAGGTGACGTGGGGCAGGAACGACTGCTGCAGGTCGAGGCCGTCGTGCCCATCGGCCGCCGACGCGACCTCGTGGCCCTCGTATTCGAAGAGCTGGACCAGCGCCTGGCGAATCGACGCCTCGTCGTCGATGATCAGGATACGCGCCACGCCCGGCTACCGATCCGCCAGCAGGATCAGGCGATCACCCTCGACGAAGGCCCGGTCGAGCCCCGTGGGGAGCGGGATCGCCATGGCCTCGGGCGGCAGCCCATCGCGCTCGGTCCGACCCAGTGCCGCGAGGATCGAGGGAATGACGCGCGACGGCAACGGAATACGCTCGGCCTCGACCCGCTCGACATGAAAGGCCGACACCCCGGCACTGAACGGCACCAGCACACCCCTCATGCGAATCGCGACGGTGTCGGGGAGAAGGTCCGAGACCTCACCCAGCGTCGGCAGGTCGGGAAAGGCCGCCGTCGCCACCCGCGCCACGAGGTAGACCTTGCCCCCATCCAGGGTCACCGAAGGCATGTCCACCCCGGGGGGAATGATTCCCGGAAGGGTATACCGGATCACACTGGACAGCTCCAACCCGGTCAACTCGAGACGGCTCTCGGCACCCGTACCCTCGAGAAAGGCATCGACGCGGTCGAGTGTCGTCTCGGCCAACGCGGCCGACGGTTCCCGGGAGGCCACCTCTTCAGCCGCCGTCTCGCCGAGCCAGGACTCTACCCGCGGGAACACGGCCGGCCCCCATTTCCACCCCCCGTACGCGGCTCCGACCACGACCACCGCAAGGCCGATGGTGCCGGAGCAGCTTCGCAGACATCCCTTCATCGTGTCCCCTGGTGCGTGTAGAGCGGCCTGCCGCCCGTGGAAGCCGCGGTGGTCAGCGTTCTCCCGTCAACTTGATACTACGTTCGACGGTGTACAGGGGTCCCGCACGGGTTGCCTTCGAGCGCATGAGGTCGAGCGTCCGTACCGTGAAGGTGCTCGTGTGATCCAGTAGCGCCACCGCCTCGTCGAGTCCGCGAAACGCCCCGGCCCCATCGGCGCCGCTGGCCCGACCCAACGTCACATGTGGGTGGAACGCGCGCGTCTCCCGTTCGAATCCGACCGCGGCCAGCCCCCACTCGAGGTCCTGCTTGAGGCATCTCAACTCGGGGGTCGCCTCGGCCCCCACCCACAGCACCTGCGGCTTGCGGATCGTGGGAAAGGCCCCGAAGCCCCGAATGGTGACCTCGAAGGTCGGCGTTTCGGCCGCGACCTTCTCCATCACGTGTTCGATGGGGCCCCTGCGGGTGGGACGCACCTGGCCGAGGAACTTCAGGGAGAGGTGGTAGTCGTCGGGGTCGGTCCAGCGGACCGGCAGCTCCCGCTCCCGGAGCGCCTGGGCGGCACGATGGATCCGCATCCGTTCCTTCTTGAGCAGATTCAGGGCGACGAAGAGACGCATGGCAACCGACGAGCGGGGTGGCGTGGACCGACAGGGCCAGTGGTATCTTTATGGATCCGAGCCGTCGAGGGAACCCGTCAGACGGGCGACACCCTCCACGGCGCGATCGATGTCGGCTTCGGTCGTGCACCACCCCGGTGAGAACCGAAGTGCTCCGCTGGTCTCGGTGCCCAGCAGGCGGTGCACGTGGGGAGCGCAGTGCAGGCCGGCCCGGGCCTGGACCCCGAAGGTGCGATCCAGGCCATGCGCCAGCGATGCGGGGTCGTGGCGATCCGCCACCATGGTGACGATGGCGATGCCTGCCCGATCCCGCGGCGAGACGACCCGAACTCCCGCGAGCCCCGCGAGCCCATCGTGCAGTCGGAGTCGCAGGCGGGCGCTCCGCGCGTGGAGCGTACCCACGCCCTGTGCCATGATCCAATGGCAACCGGCCAGGAGTCCCGCAATCCCCGGACCATTCAGGGTACCCGCTTCGAGGCGATCGGGCAGCAGAGCCGGCATCTCGGGATCGAGCGAGTTGCCGCCCGTGCCCCCATGCAACAGGGGGCGGACCTCGATGCCCTCCCTCACCCAGAGCGCACCGATGCCCTGGGGTGCGAGCAGCCCCTTGTGGCCGGTGACGGCCACGAGGTCGGCACCGGTGAGGTCGGTCTCGACGTGGCCGGCCGTCTGCGCGGTATCGACGAGGCTCACCGCGCCCGCATCACGGGCCCGGCGTACCAGCGCGGGCACATCGAGACGGGTGCCCAGCACATTCGAGGCGGCATTCACGGTGAGCAGGCGAGCGCCGTCGAGCGCCCGGTCGAGCGCCTCGAGGTCGAGGGTCCCATCGAGACGCCCCGGCACGCGACGGACCACCACCCCGCGTTCATTCGACAACGCATGGACCGGACGGAGCACGGCATTGTGATCGAAGTCGGTCACCACCACCACATCGCCCGCCTCGAGTACACCGCGTAGCGCGGTGTTCAGAGCCTGGGTCGCGTGAGCCCCGAAGACGACCTCTCCAGGCACGTCGGCCAGGCCCAGCACCTCCTGAACGGCGCGGCGCGCTCGATAGACGAGTCTTCCCGCTTCGAGCGCGCGGCCGTACCCCCCGCGACCGGGGGTGGCCCCACACCCGATGAGATAGGTCGTTACCGCCTCGACCACCTCGGGCGGCCGCAGGGCCGAGGTCGCAGCAAAGTCCAGATAGTGGCAGGCAGGGTCCATGATCTCGAATCTATGCGGTTTTCGCCACGGTGCTCGGCGGGCCGACACTTCGCCTGCGACGCCCCAGCCGATTCAACACCATCACCGCCGAGAGGATCACGGCAGCCGCGACGAGGGTTCGAGGGCTGAGCGGCTCGTCGGCCAGCGCCCACCCCAGAAGCAAGGCGACGACCGGATTCACGTAGGCGTAGGTCGACACGAGAGCGGCGGTCGTCACACCCAGGAGCCAGATGTAGGCAGAATACGCCACCAGGGCTCCGAAGACGATCAGATAGGCCAGCGCCACGATCGATCGGAGCGACATCGCCGCCACGTCGATCCGGGCCCACTCCCCTGAAACCAACCCGAGAGCGGTGAGCATGCCACCACCCGCGATCATCTGTACCGCGGTCATCATGCGCGGAGCGGTGGGCACCCGGGCCGACCGGGCGTAGATCGACCCCGCTGCCCAGGAGAGGGATCCGCCGAGCACCACGACCCCACCGGCCAACGCGCGGGGCGACAGTGACTCCGAGCCGAGACCGCCCGTGAGCAATCCCACGCCGATCAGGCCCCAGACCAGCCCGAAGACGACACCGCGGGTGGGGCGTGACCCGTCCGCCCAGAGCCAATCGAGCAGCACCATCCAGAGCGGCACGGTCGCCACCAGCAGGGCCACCAGTCCCGAGGGCACCCACTGCTCGGCCCAGACCACCGCCCCATTCCCCCCCAGCAAGAGAAACGCACCGACGATCGCCCCGTCGCGGAGCTGCCGCCGGGTGGGGCTGGGAACCCCACGGTGGCGGGCCCAGGCATACAACAGCGCGCCTGCCGTGAGAAACCGCACCCCCGCCATGGTGAAGGGCGGGATGGTTTCGATGGCAAAGCGGATCGCAAGGTAGGTCGAGCCCCAGATGACGTAGACGGCCGCAAAGGCGAGCACGAGCGCCGGTACCGAGGCATCGTGCCCGGCGCGAGATCCATGAGACGGAGGCATCGCAGAAGATAGATGCGAAGCGCACCCGCGCCCACACCGGAACGGTGTTGCGCTCGGCTCCCTCAACCGCGATCCAGTTCGCGGTACTGCACCGCCTCGGCCGCGTGTCGCTCGCATATCTCGTCGACTCCGTCCAGGTCGGCGATGGTGCGTGCCACCTTCAGGATCCGGTGGTACGCACGGGCCGAAAGCCCCATACGTTGCAGCGCGTGTTGTAGCAGGCGCGCTACCGGCGCACCGACCCCGACGTGGCGCCGGATCAGTTCGGGCCCCATCTCGGCATTGCAGAGAATCTGCGTGCCCACAAAGCGCTGGGTCTGGCGTCGGCTCGCCGCCTCCACCCGCGCCCGTACGGGCGCACTGGCCTCTCCGGTGGCGGGCCCCTGCAGCGCGTCGAGCGGGACGGCGGCCACGTTCACATGCAGATCGATCCGATCCAGGACCGGCCCCGAGACCCGATTCCGGTAGCGGACCACCACCGACGGATCGCACACGCAGCGAAGCGACCCGTCGCCGTGGTGGCCGCACGGACAGGGGTTCATGGCCGCAACGAGCACGAAGCGCGCCGGAAAGGTCAGGTGGCCCGATGCCCGGGCCAGCGTCAGGACCCCGTCCTCCAGGGGCTGCCGCAGAGCCTCGAGGGCCGACCGACTGAATTCCGGAAGCTCATCGAGGAACAACACCCCTCGATGCGCCAGGCTCACTTCGCCCGGGCGCGGCGGAGACCCACCTCCGACCAGACCCGCGTGGGATACGGTGTGGTGGGGTGAGCGAAAGGGCCGCACGGCGGGGGGTACCGAACCCGGCGCTACGAGTCCGGCCACCGAATGCACCCGTGTGACTTCGAGCAGCTCCTCGTGGCTCGGCGGGGTGAGAATGCCGGGCAAGCGACGGGCCAGAAGGGTCTTGCCGGCGCCGGGGGGACCGATGAGCAGGATGTTGTGTCCGCCGGCGGCCGCGATCTCGAGTGCGCGCCGCGCGATCGCCTGCCCGCGCACATCTCGCAGGTCGGGACCCTGTCCGGGCGACCCCGGACCCGGCGGGACAGGCCCGACCCGACGGAGGCCCCCCCGCCCCGAGAAATGCTCGGCTACCGCTCGCAGGGTGGGGGCAGCCCAGACCTCGATCCCCTCGATGAGCGCCGCCTCGGGTGCGTTGGCTTCGGCGACCACCACGCGCTCGATGCCGGCGTCCCGACATCCGGCAGCCAGTGCCATGGTGCCACGCACCGGGCGCACCGAGCCGTCGAGGCCGAGTTCGCCCACGAAGGCCCAACCCTCGACCGAGGCGGCCGACACGACCTCGGCACACACGAGCAATCCCACGGCCACCGGCAGGTCGAACGCGGTGCCCGCCTTGCGCAGATCGGCCGGCGCGAAGTTGACCGTGACCCGGCGTGCGGGAAGGCGCCACCCGGTATGGCGCAGCGCGGCGATCACCCGCTCCCGCCCCTCCCGCACCGCACCCTGGGGCAGCCCCACCATGGTGAAGGTGGGAAGCCCCGAGACGAGACTGACCTCGACATGGATGGGGAGGGCGTCGACACCCTGAAGCGCGGCGGTGGGGATGCGGGCGAGCATGAGGCAAAGGTCGGCCGCTGGGCCGGGCATGGGGATGGCCGGGTGCGGCGTGTCGCCGGACCACGGCAGCCGGTAGCGCCGCGCCGCGATGCTAGCCACCTTTCCCGCTCACCCGATCCCCCTGACCACCCCCCATGCGCCTGATCCTGGTTCTCGACGACGACCCCGTGGTCGCCCACCTGCTCGTGACCGTCGTGCACCAATTGCAGTACTTCAACACCCGGGCCTCGACCGTGGCCGAGGCATGGGCGGCGCTCGAGGAATACCCGATCGACGGTGTGATCGCCGACCTCAGTCTGCCCGATGGAGGCGGCCTCGACTTCGTCCGGCGCCTGCGGGAAGAAGGCCCCGACCCCGACATCCCCGTCGTGGTATGCTCAGGCATGTCGGACCGGGACTCGGTCAAGGCGGCGCTGGCCGCCGGGGCATCGGACTACTTCCGCAAACCCGTCAACGTACCGGAAATCTCTCCGCGACTGGTGAAGGCGTTCAACGCCTACCGGCGCTGGGAGCCCCTCGACGTGGTGCTGGGGCGCCTCGCAATCCAGGACGCCGAGTACGTCCGGCTCCTCGATCGCGCCCGGCGCGAGCTGCGGGAATCGGCCAAGCGACTCACCAACGAAACCTCGCCGGACGAGGTGAAGACCCTCACGACCCGGTTTGCCGGCCAGGCGAGCTCTCTGGGCAATCTGGGCCTCACCCGGCTCATGGAGCGTGTCGGTGGCGGGGACGCCGTATCGGCCGAGGAGTTGCTCCGCATGCTCCAACGTGAGGCCGCAGCCATGGACCTCGCGATCCGATTCCTTCGCAAAGGTGCCGGACCGGTCCCCCCATTGTGACACCCGATCAGGATCGGCGTTGCGACACCGGGGGCCGGGCCCCTAGGTTGCCGCCCGTCGCCGCGGAAGTAGCAGGCGCTCCGCCCCTGCCCTAGGTTCAGCGGAGCCGTTTTTTCATTCCAGCACGAGGTGCGAGTTCATGAAGGTCGCGGTACTCAAGGAGACGGGAACGGGTGAGCGGCGGGTTGCCCTCATCCCCGCCCTCGTCCAGGAACTCGTCAAGAAGAACGGGCTCACCATCGCCGTGGAGTCCGGGGCGGGGCTGGCCTCCCACTATCCCGACGCCGACTACGTCGAGGCCGGGGCCACCCTGGGCGACGCCCGCAGCGTGATGGAGGGTGCAGCCGTCGTGCTCAAGGTCGCCCCTCCGAGCCTCGACGAGGTGGCGACGATCCCCGAGGGGACCGTGCTCATCGGATTCCTGTCGCCCTTCGCCCATCTCGACATGGTCGAGGCGCTCGCCCAACGAGGTACCACGGCGTTCTCCATGGAGCTGATCCCGCGGACGACCCGCGCCCAGCGCATGGACGCCCTCTCGTCCCAGGCCAATCTCGCCGGCTACAAGGCCGTGCTCCTGGGCGCCGACACCCTGGGGCGGGCGCTGCCGATGTTCATGACCGCAGCGGGCACGATCCGGCCCGGCAAGGTCCTCGTCCTGGGTGCCGGTGTGGCCGGACTGCAAGCCATCGCCACAGCTCGGCGTCTGGGGGCCAGGGTCGAGGCCTTCGACGTGCGTCCGGCGGTGAAGGAACAGGTGCAGAGTCTCGGGGCGTCCTTTCTCGAAGCCGAACACGACGTGTCGGCCGAGGGTGAAGGAGGCTACGCCAAGGCTCTCAGCGAGGAACAACACCAGAAGGAACTCGAGCTCATCGCAGCCCACATCCACGATGCCGACATCGTCGTCACGACGGCGCAGATTCCGGGGCGCCCCGCCCCGCTGCTGATCACCGAGGAGATGCTGCGCACGATGCGCCCGGGCTCGGTGATCGTCGACATGGCCGCCTCGACGGCGGGTGGCAACTGCGCGCTGACGAAAGCGGACGAAGCCGTCGTGGCCCATGGGGTCACCCTCCTGGGACCGACCAACCTTCCCTCGGCGCTTCCCTATCACGCGAGCCAGATGTACGCCCGCAACATCGCCACCCTCCTGATGGAGATGGTGAAGGCCGAGGGCGACAATGCGACACCCGTCCTCGACCTCGACTTCGACAACGACATTCTGGGGCCGGCCTGCCTGACGCATGGGGGTGAAGTGCGTCACGAGCCGACCCGCGACCGCCTCCATGCTTCGAAGGGAGCTGCACATGGGTGAGATGTTGATCGGCCTCTACGTCTTCGTGCTCGCCACCGTGGCCGGGCGCGAACTCATCGGCAAGGTCCCACCGACGCTGCACACACCCCTCATGTCGGGGGCGAACGCCATCTCCGGCATCGCCATCGTCGGAGCCCTCGTGGTCACGGCATCGGCCGATACGCTCACGGTCGAGATTCTGGGCATCGTGGGGATCGCCATGGCGACGATCAACGTCGTGGGTGGCTTCATGGTGACCGACCGCATGCTCGAGATGTTCAAGAAAAACTGACCCGGCACGACCACGACAGGAGTAAGAATGGATCTCTCGACCATGGTCGAACTGGCCTATCTGGCCTCTGCAGTTCTCTTTGTGGTGGGCCTCAAGCGCATGCAGTCGCCCGCCACCGCCCGCCACGGCAATGGACTCGCCGCGGCGGCCATGCTGGTCGCCATCGTGGCCACCCTGGTCGACAACCAGGTGGTGAGCTGGGCCGGAATCCTGATCGGGATCGTGGTCGGCGGAGGGATCGGTGCCGTGGCCGCACGGACCGTCAAGATGACCGCCATGCCCGAGATGGTCGGGCTCTTCAACGCCTTCGGTGGTGGGGCCTCGGCTCTGGTGGCGGCAGCCGAATTCGTCCGCCTGCAGCATGGCGACTTCGCCATGACGACCGGCACGGGGGTCACCATCGGCCTCTCGATGCTCATCGGGGCGGTCACCTTCTCGGGGAGCATCGTCGCCTTCGGCAAACTCAACGGCATGGTCTCCGGCAACCCCATCACCTTTCCCGGGCAGAAGCCGTTCAACGCGCTGCTCTTCCTGGCGATCGCGGTCCTCGGCGCCTCGGTGGCGGGAGTGGCCGTGGGGCTCTTCGGTCTGAGCCCGCTGATGGCGTTCCTGGTATTCAGCGGCCTGTCGCTGCTGCTGGGAATCCTGTTGGTGATTCCCATCGGCGGCGCCGACATGCCGGTGGTCATCTCACTGCTCAACTCCTACTCGGGACTCGCGGCGTCGGCGGCGGGGTTCATCATCGGCAACATGGTGTTGATCATTTCCGGCGCGCTGGTGGGGGCTGCCGGGTTGTTCCTCACGATGCTCATGTGCAAGGCGATGAATCGGTCGCTGGCCAACGTGATCTTCGGCGCCTTCGGTCAGGCCGGGGGGAAGGCGGCCCTCGCCTCTGGCGAGAAGAAGCCCGTCCGCAGCATCGACGCCGAGCAAGCCGCAATGATCATGGCCTATGCGCAGTCGGTGGTGGTCGTGCCCGGCTACGGGCTGGCGGTGGCACAGGCCCAGCACGAACTGAAGAAGGTCATGGACCTGCTCGCCGAGCGGGGGATCGACGTGCGCTACGCGATTCATCCGGTGGCCGGTCGCATGCCCGGGCACATGAATGTGCTCCTGGCCGAGGCCGACGTTCCCTACGACAAGCTGTTCGATCTCGATGAGATCAACGACGATTTCAAGAACACCGATGTGGTGCTCGTGGTCGGCGCGAACGACGTCGTCAATCCGGATGCCCGCAGCGCCGACTCGGTCATCGCCGGCATGCCGATCCTCAACGTCGATTACGCGCGCAACGTGATCGTCGTCAAGCGGAGTCTGAGCCCCGGTTTTGCGGGCATCGACAATCCGCTCTTCTATCTCGAAAACTCGATGATGTTCTTCGCGGATGCGAAGAAGGCCATGTCCGACACGGCGAGGGAAGTCCGCGAGGCTTGAGGTCGCAACCCCCGCGGGGGTCCGGCGACTCCGGCGACTCCGGCGACTCGTGCGGCTCAGGTCGGCGTAGCGCGGACGAGCAGAGCCCGGGCTTCGGCCAGGAGCACCTTCCAGGTGTGTCGCAGATGGTCTTCGGTGGTGCGCAGATTTCCGACCGAGAGACGGAGCACGGTGCGCGCGTCGAGACGGGAATGCGACAGGAAGGCGTCTCCCGTGCGGTTGACCCGCTCCAGGAGTTCGGCATTGAGCCGGTCCTGGGTCTCGGAGTCGCACCCCGGCGGACTCCATCGAAACACGACCGTTGCGAAGGGATGGGGTGCTGCGAGGGTCCACTCCGGGTCCTGCTCGATCCAGTCCGCCACGAGCCCGGCCAGCCGGCAATGCTCGCGTAGACGAGCGATGATGCCGTCGCGCCCGAAATAGCGCAGCACGAACCAGAGCTTCAGGGCCCGGAACCGGCGACCGAGCGCCACCCCGTAGTCCATGAGATTGGTGCCGACCTCCTGCTCGGGTGACCGCAGATACTCGGGCGTGAGGCTGAAGGCGGCGCGCAGCATCTCGGGGCGCCGACAGTACAGCACGGAACAGTCCATCGGGGTGAACAGCCACTTGTGCGGATTGACCACGATGGAGTCGGCGCGGTCCCACCCGACGAAGTGGGGCGCATGCTCGGGCACCATCGCCAGGGGTCCCGCATAGGCCGCGTCGACATGGAGCCAGAGCCCCTCGGACTCGCACAGATCGGCAATGGCGGCCACCGGATCGACCGAGGTGGTCGAGGTGGTGCCGATGGTCGCCACGACCGCGAGGGGGCGAAATCCGGCTGCGCGATCAGCACGGATCGCGGCACGCAGGGCATCGGGCTTCATGCGGTAGGCATCGTCGACGTCCACCTTCTGCACCCCCGAGCGACCGAGGCCCAGTGTGATGACGGCCTTCTCGATGGACGAGTGCGCTTCGGACGAGGTGTACACACGTCCCTGCGGGGCAGCGGTCAGGCCGTCGCGGCGAGCCTCGGGCAGGCCGGCCTCCCGGGCGGCGGCCAACGCATACAACGAACTCGACGAGGCGGTGTCGTTGATCACCCCGACGAACGGCTCTGGAAGGTGGAGCATACCGCGGAGCCAGGCGAGCACCTGCTCTTCGAGTTCGGTGCCGGCCGGGGAGGCCCGCCACACCATGGCGTTGGCATTCAACGCCGCTGCCAGCATCTCGCCCAGAATCCCCGGGCCCGATGCCGTGTTGGCGAACCAGGCGTGAAATGACGGGTGATTCCAATGCGTGAGCCCCGGCACCACGATCGAGCGGAAGTCGGCGAGCACGGCGTCCATGCTCTCGCCTCGCTCCGGAGCCTCGTCCGGAAGCCGGGCGCGCACCGCACCGGGAGCGAGGTCGGGAAAGACGGGGTATTCACCCACATTCCCCAGGTAATCGGCGATCCAGTCGACGACCTCGTGCCCGACCCGGCGAAATTCCTCCGGCGGCATGTCACCCCGGTCCGGCGTGGGGATCATCGTCCGATCAGGGTCGATTCAGCATGTTTCGCAGGGCCCGCGCCTCGGTCTCGATGGCGTGGAGTTGCTCACGCAATTCGTAGCGCACGTCGTCGGTCAGCGATTCCGGCGCGCCCGAGCCCTGAAAGAGGGCGAAGAACAGCACGTCGGTGTGGCCGACACTGGCGTGGGTGACGCCACGATCGATGACGCGATTCAACCGGAGCACCTCGCGTAGCGCCATGCGAGACGGCTTGTCGACGGGGGGCGCGGCCCACAGGAGGCGAATCAGCGACTCCCGAAGAGCCTGGAATTCCTCGATCACCTCGCCCGCCGCGAGACCCCGCTGGGCCGCGAAGGCGCCGAACAATTCAGCCGCCTGGGTCCAGAGTGCCTCGGCTTCGTCCTTGAAGGGACCGAGGGTCAGCGGGAGGATCCGCAGGAACTGATCGAGAAAGGCCTCGAGCAACTCGTCGACACCGTTGCCCAGGGTTTCGTTTCGGCCCCGGATGTCTGTCAGCCAGCGCTCCCGGAGGGGTCGGGCCCGCTCCGCCAACCAGCGTGAAAACTCTTCAGGGTCGAGAATGGGATCGGCGGTGGGCGGCGCCGGAACCAGGGGTGCGTGGGGCGCCGGCCAGGAAACGAGATGGTCGGTCATCGGGGGACAGTACAACTCCGCCGCAGGAAAACGAATCGCTCACTCCAATACTGTGGTATCGGATGCGCCCGGACCAGACCCTCGTGCGTCGACCGCCAGCAATCGCAGGGCAACCACCGTCCCGGCGCCCTCCCTGCTCTCGACCTGGATCTCACCCCCCCACGAGGTGACCAGCCGGTGGACGATCGCAAGCCCCAGTCCGGTGCCGGCCGAGCGGGTCGAGAAGTGCGGCTCGAAGATCCGACCCAGGAAGGCCTCGGGGATCCCGATCCCGTCGTCGACCACCCGCAGCACCACCACACCATCCTCGTGGTGCCCCTCGACACGCACTTCGCCGCCGGCCCTCACGGCGGCCCGGGAGTTTTCCAGCAGGTTCACCAGCACCTCCTTGACCTCGGAGTCCCGGGCGAGCACGAGGGGCAGATCGGGGTCGAGGACGGCCGAGAAGCGTACCGATCCCTCGCCACCGCCGTACAGCGCGAGGACTTCACGGACCACGCTGCCGATCTGCACCTTCGACAGCGGCTCCTCACCCGCCGCGCGGGGCGCGCCGAAACGAGAAAACGATGTGGCGATGGCCGCGAGCCGATCGATCTCGCGAAGCATGGCGTCGGCGTTGCGGGTCAGGATGTCACCGAAGTCCGCGCGCCCGTCTTCCCAGGCACGGCGCAGATGCTGGACCGAGAGCTTGATGGGGGTCAGCGGGTTCTTCACCTCGTGGGCCACCTGACGGGCCATCTCACCCCAGGCGAGGATCCGCTCGGTGCGCAACTCGTCGGTCACGTCTTCGAGGCTCATCACCGCTCCAGCGAGGGGTCCCGCGTGGGAAATCCGGCGCGCGCGCACCCGCACGCGGCGTTCGCCGAGCTGCAACTCGAGCGAGGCCTCCCCCAGTCCGTCCCGGAAGTAGGTGTCCACCCACCGGACGAACTCCCGCGCGGGCTCCTCTCCCGACGACAGCGGCTCACCGATCGAGATCGTCATTTCCAGGAGGGAGCGGGCGGTGGGGTTGGCCAGAGTCACCGTGCCCTCGGCGTCGAAGGCGAGCACCCCGGTAGCCGCGTCGTCGACGATCGCCTGAGTGCGGCGACTCGTACGCACCAGATCACGGCGCGCGCCCCGCAAACGGCGCACCATTCGATTGAAGGCCACGAACACCGCACCGAACTCGTCGTGCCGCTCGTCGGGGAGGCGTACCCCCAGATTGCCCCCACCGACCCGCTCCGACGCGATTCGCAAGGTCTCGATGGGACGGGTCAGGGCTCGCCCGACCAGGAGCGCGAGCAGGAAGGAGAGCGCCCCGCCGGCCAGGACCGCAGCCGTGAGAAGCTCGGCCACATCCCGACTCTGGATCGCCGTGGCCCCGGCCTGGAGCGGTACGGGGGCGCCGATGATGTCGCCGTCGGGGAGCCGGCGGTAGGCCGTGACGTACTCCCACCGACCCAGAGCCGTCGACGCGGTCTGCGACAGCACATCACGGGAGACGAGCGACCGATGGACCGCATAGGGGACCCACCCCTCGTACAGCCCGAGCGAGACGAGTTCCTCGACCGAACCGTCCCGGAGTTCGCCGTCCTTGTACTCGAGGACATCGATACCGACCCTGCTGGCCAGCAGGTCGACGTCGCCGCCGACGTCGAGATAGCTCCCGGCCGCCTCCCCGGCGGCCCGTTCGGCGAGTACGCGTGCCGCCCGCTGCGAGGCCCCGGCGATGGTGCGATAGGCCAGACTCCCGAAGATCAGGTTCGACAGGACGAAGAACGAGAAGAGGGCGAGGGTCACACGTCCGCGAAATGAGGTGAGCCCCTGGAAGCGTGCGCTCGACCGCTGGCGCGTGCCGCCCGACAACCTCGTCCCGATCCACCAGGCCAGGGTCAGGACGATGAGGTCGAACACCAGCAGGAGCGACCCGCGCGCGGACAGTACACCCGCACCGGCGACGGGGACTTCGTACCGCGCCTGGTAGAGAGACCCGGCCATGTCGACGGCCACCTCCCCTCTCCACACGCCCGCACGACGGGTCCAGCGCAACTCACGCAGGGGGGTGTCCGTTTCGCTGGGAGAGAGCGGAATCAGACGAAGGGACTCGGGCTGGCTGGGCCCCAGACTGCCGAAGAGCGGTCCGAGCAACGATTCCGCGCCCGTCGTCCCGAGCGGAGGCACCACGGCAGTCACCGTGCGCCCGGCAGCGAGCGGCACCTGGACCATGTAGTGCGCCTGAAACGAGTCGAAGCGGTGGACCGTGACCGTGTCCGATGCCGACGCCGACCCGAGGAATCGGTTGGCCACGACCGGGCGATCCACCCCACCCATGCCGATGCGGAGCTCCTCGTCCATGAGCTCTCCCCCGGGTCTCCACAGCGTCATCCACACCGGATATCCGGCTTCGGCGAGTCCACTGTTGCGCCACCCGCGGTACAACAGCTCGGCGGGAGGAGCACCCCCCGCGTCGAGCGTATCGACCGCCTCCGCCAGGCGCTCCAGCAGGAACTGGAGGTACGGATCGACCCCGGTCCCCAGACGATCCACCTGCGACTCGACACTCGTCAGGCGCGCTTCGAGCCGCTGCCCCCAGGCGATGGGAATCGCAGCCGACGCACCCAGCCCCACGGCCACCGTCCAGGCCACGAGACGGCCCTTCTCCTCGGAACGCGGACCGATTCCCAGCGCGATCACCAGGGGGAGTCCCCACAGCGACAGGAACCAGACCGGAGCCGATGCCTCGTGGACCACGAGCCAGGCGAGAATCGCCGCAAGCGCTGCGGCGATCCCGAGCGCCAGCGCCGGTCGGTGCCGTGTTCTTCCCTCACCCCGCCCCAGTGCGATGGCCCCCCAGGCGAGGAGCACGAAGGCCCCGGTCAGGGCCACCTGATAGGCCACCCATCCACCCTCGGTGCCCGCGAGGAACCCCACCGACGCCGAGGTCCCGAATCCCCTGGCGACCAGCGGAAATCCAACGGCGACTGCCCCGCCGGCGACCGCCATGGGGACCCTGGGCCAGAGCCAGGGCCGCGCACCCCCCGCCGCCACCACGAGGAAGGCCAGCGTCACGATCAGGCGCGCCAACGTACCCGCCGGGAAGAGCAGGACGTCGCCTGGCCCGGAAAGCGCGGCAAGCCCCGGCACCACGTGGACCGGCAGGATCAGAGCCAGCATGAAGCCCACGATCAGAGCCGGCGTGCCTCGCAGTGCCGATGGATCGGCGGCGAGCCCGAGCAGAAACCACGCAGCCAGTACCGCGGCGGTCACCCAGAACTGGCCCCTTGCGCGCAATTCGGCCCGCCGCGCGGCCTGGGACGGTCGCTGGACGGACAGACTGAACAGGGCGTTGTCTTCATGCATGTAGTCGAACACGCCTGCCGCACGGGCACGATCCGGAGTCGACAGCTGGAGGGTTTCCCCGGTGCGAGCGTGGAACCGCGACGAGAAATCCTGGTCGTCACCCGTCTGACCGGGAAGATCGGTGCGGAGCAGCAAGGCACCGACCGCAGTGCCGCCGCCGGCCACCGGTCGGGTGACATAGAGATAGGAGAACAGCGGTGCCTCACCGAACACGTAGGGCTGCTCCCCCAGCTTCACGGCCTGCGGAACCTGACCCCGATGCATCCCATCCCAGATCCGGAGCACACCGTCGCCGTCGTACAACGCGAGGGCCGAGAGTCCGGCGCCACCTCGCAGCACCGCCATCCGCGAAAGGTCCGGGAGGTTGCCGGACGCGGCCTCGTCGGCGAGAGTGCCCACATTGGCGATGGTCCGGTCGAGGAGTTGCCCGAGGCGTCGATCGAGGTCTTCGACCACGACGGCCTCGCGATCACTCCAGTAGGCATCCCACGACCGGGTCAGGTGAACATCCCGCTGTTGCACACCGAAGCCCACGAGGACCCCAACCAACACGACCAGAAGACCGACGATTCGCCGTACCGGACCGTAGCGCCCGGCAATCAACGCCGCGGTCACGGTGCCGGCCGCCACGACCAGCCAGATCGGCCCGGGCCAGCGCGCCCAGGTGGCCAGGGCCAGGAGCGCGGCCCACGGCAGAGCTCGAAGCAGAATTCGACCCGAGTCCTTCATGCGAGGTCCCCATGTCCAGACCGACGGACCCACCCCGTTCGGATCCGCCCCGACCCGACGAGTCCGCAATCGATCGGCTGCCCTGGCCCGAGGTGCGCCGCCGCCTCGCGCACGACCCCCGCCTGCTGATCCCGGTCGGGTCGCTGGAGCAGCACGGCCCCCACCTTCCGCTCGGGGCCGGCACCCTGATCGCCGAACAGGTGGTCGCGCACCTGTCGCGGCAACTGGGCATCCTGCGGGCTCCCACCTTCGCCTACGGCGTCAACCTGCGCGGCTCCGGCCACTTTCCCGGCACGGCCGGGCTGCGTCGCAAGACGCTTCATCGTGCGATCAACGAGTTGTTCTCTTCGTGGGAAGATCACGGGGTGACCGACTTCCTCGTGGTGACGGCCAGCAGGAGCGAGCCGCACATGGACGCACTACTCATGGCGCTTACCTCCGATGCGCGAACGACGGTGATCGATCTCTTCGCTCTCGACGTGTCCCGACACAGGGCGGGACGTCCTGAACCCGAACACGCGGGCGAGATCGAAACGTCCCTCCTCCTGCACCTGCGGCCGGATCTGGTTCGTCCCGATGCCGTCCACGACGCCCCACCCGAGCCCCGTGTCGTCCGAAAGTACGCCCGCGGACGTCCCCTCACACCCCCGGAGGCGACCGGAGGCGTCATCGGACGCCCCAGCGCCGCCAGCGCGGTCCGCGGCCGAGCCATCTTCACCAGTTGGATGGACGACCTCAGCACCCTCCTGACCACACGCGCAGCAGGATCTTGACCCCTCCGCACGGGTAGGAGAAGCGTCTCCGTGTGCTCCCCGATCAGGATCGTTCCATGATGGCCCGAATGCCCCGCTTCACCGTATCGAGTGCCGCCCTGGCCGTCGCATCGCTCGCCGTCGCCGGCGGGCTCGAGGCCCAGAACGTGGTCCTCGACGAAGGACGGTTCTCGCTCTTCGTGAACGGCCGCGACGTGGGCAGTGAGACCTTTTCGATCCATCGCGTGGGCATGGGTCAGGATGCCCGCATCCTGGCAACGGCGACGGTGACCTTCGACGGCACCGAGATGCACCCGGTGTTGGACGCACGCCCGGACTTCGTACCGACCTCGTACCAGAACGAGCTCAAGGGTGCTCGGACCGCCGAACTCTCGGTGGTCCTCAACGGGAGCCGGTACGTCAGCCGGATGAGTTCGCCCGAGGGCGAGCTGCAGCGGGAGTACCGGGCCTCGGCACGCATGGCCGTGCTCGACGACCAGGTGGCGCATCAGTACTACTTCGTCGCGCGGTTCGTCGATGAGGGGAGCGGCCCCATCGTCATCCTGATTCCCGCCGCCGGTGAGCAAGCGCGTCTCGAGGTGGTGTCGAACGAGGTCGAGCCCTTTCGCCTCGGCGACGCCCAGGTGCAGGCCCGTCACATCCGCCTGCAGGGCGGTGGAGCGGTTCGCGACCTCTGGGTCGACGATCAGGGTCGGGTGTTGCGGGTGGAGATCCCCGAAGCCGCGTTTCGAGCCGAACGGGTCCCCGCCGGATCATGAAGCCCGATTGAAGGAACCGCTCCGGGGGCCCGTATCCCGATCCTTACAGCGTTGAAACCATGGAGCGAGGGACTCCGTACGGCGATGGCAGGCGCGTTGGATTCGCGCCGGGACCTCCTGCGATCTCTCCCCTGTCCCTACCTTGTATCGGCAGCCCCCGCCGTCTCGTTGGCCGTGACCCGATTCCATCCGGAGGTCCCCGTGCACCCAGTGCACCCGCAGCGTGCGCAGCGCACGCTCGGCACCCTGTTCGCATTCGCGCTCATCGCCCTCTTCGCCGGTAGTGGCGCCGCAGCGGCTCAAGGTGTGCCCACCGCACCGTCCTTCCTCTCGCTCGACGAGGCGCTCGAATTGGCGCGTCGTCACAATCCCTCGTACATGGCGTCGCTCAACGACCGTGGTGTTGCCGACTGGGGTGTGCGGGCCGCCTACGGGCAGTTCCTGCCCTCGGCCAGTGTGTCGGGCAGCCTCGGTTGGCAGGGGACGGGCTCCCAACGGATCGGCAACCTCACGCTCTCCGATCTGGGGGTGGGCGAACAGCCGAACTACTACACCAGCGGCTATAGCCTCGGCCTGAACTACTCGCTGAATGGGGCGACCCTCTACAACCTGGCGCAAGCCAAGGCAACGCGACTGCAGGCGGACGCGTTCATCGATCAGGCACGGGTCGGCCTGGAGACCCAGGTCACCCTCAACTACCTCGAGGTGCTCCGCCAGAAGGAAGGGGTGGAACTCACCGGTCAACAGCTCGAGCGTGCGCGGTTCAACCTTCGCCTCGTGCAGGGGCAGGCCGAGGTCGGATCGGCCACCGGTCTCGACGTCACCCAGGCCGAAATCCAGGTGGGTCGCGCTGAAGTGGCGCTCATCCAGGCCGAGAACGCAGTGGCCACGGCCACCTACCGCCTGCTCCAGATCATCGGACTCCGCCCCTCGCCCGCCGTCGCGCTCACCACCGACTTCGACGTCGAGCCACCCGCATGGACCGCTCCCGAGCTGCTCGACCTGGCGCTTTCGCACAACCCCGACCTCCAGTCCCGCCGACTCGGGCGCGACATCGCCCGCGAAGGTGTCGGCTCAGCGCGGTCATCGTACTTCCCGTCGCTCAACATGAGCGTGGGCTGGAGCGGCTTCGCCCGGGAAGCGAGCAACACCGACTTTCTGGTCGCGCAGGGTCAGGCGTCGGCGGCGGGGAGCTTCGCCAACTGTCAGGCCACCAATGAGCTGTATTCGCGCCTCGCCGATCCCCTGCCCCCCCTCGACTGCTCTGGCCTGATGTTCACCGACGCGGACCGGGCCCGGATCATCTCGAACAACAATGTGTTCCCCTTCGACTTCACCTCGTCGCCCCCCAGCGCTTCGCTCTCGCTCAGCCTGCCCGTCTTCCAGGGCTTCAGCCGTCAGCGCCAGGTCGAGACGGCCCAGGCCCAGCTCGACGATACCGAGTACCAGCTGCGTGAGCAGGAACTCGCCCTGCAGGCCGATGTCTCGATTCGCCTGGCCCAGGTCGAGACCGGGTTCCGCAGCGTGGAACTCGAACAGCGCAACCAGGTCTTCGCCGACGAGCAGCTTCGGCTGGCCCGTGAGCAATACCGGGTGGGGTTGATCCCCTTCCTCGACCTCGTCGACGCCGAAACGTTGAAGGTGCAGGCCGATCGTGACCTCCTCAACGCGATCTACGCCTATCACGATGCGCTCACCAATCTCGAAGCCGTGGTGGGTCAGCCACTCCGCGTCCGTTGATTATCAAACCAGGCGTCAATCCATGAATGGTCTCCGCAAGGGACTTGTTGGGCTCGCTGTCGTCGCCGTCCTCGGCAGCGCCGCCGCTCTGAGCTTCAATCGAAGTTCCGGGCGGGGCATCGAGGTACGCATGGCCGAGATCGGCCGGCGTGATCTGGTGGCGAGCGTCACGGCCAGCGGCAACATTCGAGCCCGGCGGTCGGTCGACATCAGCTCCGACGTGTCGGCCCGTGTGGCCGAACTGCTGGTGCGCGAGGGCGACGACGTGAGTGCCGGTCAGGTACTGCTCCGACTCGACCGCACCCAGCTCGAAGCCGCCCGGGCACGGGCCCAGGCCAGCGTCAGCCAGTCGCGAGCCCAGGCCGCACAGCAGCGCGCCAACCTCACCCGACAGAGCCGGGAGTACGACCGGATCCGTGGCCTGTGGGTGCGAGACACCCTCCTGGTCAGTCGGCAACAGGTCGAAGACGCCGAGACGAATCTGGAGGTGGCTCGTGCCAACATGGATTCGGCCGAATACGGCGTACAGGTCGCAGAAGCCTCGCTCGAAGAAGCCGAGGACCGCCTGGGCAAGACGGTCTTCCGGGCCCCGATGGACGGCAAGGTGACGCGCCTCAACGTCGATGTGGGCGAGACCGTCGTGGTGGGCACCATGAACAACCCGGGGTCACTCGTGCTCACCATCTCCGACCTGTCCATCGTCGAGGTGGTGGTGCAGATGGACGAGACCGACGTTCCGCGGGTGTCTCTCGGAGATTCGGCACGGATCAGCATCGATGCCTTTCCCGACCGCGTGTTCAGCGCGCGTGTGACCGAGATCGGCAACTCGGCGATCCGACCGCCCTCCCAGACGGCCTCGTCCGGGCAGCAGGCCGCCATCGACTTCGAGGTCGTCCTCACCCTCGACAGGTCCGAGACCAACCTCCGCCCCGATCTGTCGGCCACCGCCGATATCGTCATCGACCAGCGAGACGACGCCGTCGCCGTCCCCATCATCGCTCTCACGGTGCGAGAAGACACCACGGCGGTCGACGCCAAGGGCAAGGCTGCAGAGATCGAAGGGGTGTTCGTGGTGCTCGATGGAGTCGCGACCTTTCGAGCGGTGGTGGTCGGGATTGCGGGAGACGAGTACTTCGAAGTGATCGAGGGACTCGAACCCGGGGAGACCGTGGTGTCGGGGCCCTACCAGACGATCCGGGATCTCCGCGACGGCGATCCCGTGCGCCGGGTCGAGGCGACGCGCGAACTCGCCGGCACCTAGGCTCGGTCCACTTCCTCAACATCCTCCAGGGAGACCGGAGACCCCTATGCAGTTCTGGGAAGGCATCCGCCTGGCCATGAACCAGATCGCCACCGAGCGGCTGAAGAGCTTCTTCAGCGTGCTGGGCGTGATCATCGGGGTGATGTTCCTCATCGTGGTGGTGAGCATCGTCGAGGGGATGGACCGGTACATCAAGGAAGACTTCTCGGCACAGCTGTTCGGGGTGAACACGATCACGGTGCGACGCACCCCGCAGGTCAACATCAACGTCGACGAAGAAGAGTGGCGAGCCCG
The DNA here is from genome assembly GCA_964521385.1 of uncultured Gemmatimonadaceae bacterium. Taxonomy (GTDB): domain Bacteria; phylum Gemmatimonadota; class Gemmatimonadetes; order Longimicrobiales; family Gaopeijiaceae; genus Gaopeijia. The sequence continues at coordinate 32,526 of CAZFRU010000029.1, forward strand.
CGCACGCCGACCCCGGATCAGCGAAGACGACGCCGCCGCCATCCGGGCGGGCCTCACCCTTCCCGCCCGGGTCGGCGTATCGTCTGGCGGGGGGGGCGAGATCACGGCCGACAACGGCCGCACCGTCTCGAACGTGCAGTTTCTGGGGGTCTCGCCCGAGATCTTCGTGATGCGAGACTGGACGGTGGCCCGGGGGCGGGCCTTTTCGGAGCAGGAGGCCGACAAGGGACTGCCCGTGGTGGTGCTCGGGTCGCAGACCGCCGACCTGCTGTTCGAGGGCCTCGATCCCATCGGGCGACGCGTGCGGGTGCTCGGGTTTCCGTACCGCGTGATCGGCGTGCTCGAAGAGAAGGGGACGCTCTTCGGCCAATCGCTCGACAATCAACTGATCGCCCCGGCGCGCTCTCCGATCCGCTCGCTGGTCGCACCGAGGGGCTACGTCGACGAGATCCTCGTGCAGGCGCTGGAAACATCCGAGATCCGGGCGGTCCAGGCGGAGGTCGAGGGCATCATGCGGGTACGGCGCCGCCTCCGCCCCTCGGAGCCGAACGATTTCTCAGCCGAGACGGCAGATGACGCATTGAGCTTCTGGGACCGCATCTCGGCCATCCTGTTTACCGCTCTACCGGGCCTGGTCGCGATTTCCCTGGTGGTCGGGGGCATCGTGATCATGAACATCATGCTGGTATCGGTCATGGAACGGACTCGTGAAATCGGTGTGCGCAAGGCGCTCGGCGCACGCCGTCGGGACATCTTGAGTCAGGTGCTCATCGAGTCGGCAACCCTCTCGACGGTGGGGGCCCTGGTGGGGGTGGGCGCCGGCATCGCCCTCGCGGGCTTCGTCAGCGCCATCTCACCCCTTCCTGCCGCCGTGGCACCGATCTGGGTCGGCCTCGGTGTAGCTCTCGGAATCACCGTGGGCGTGATTGCCGGAGTCTATCCGGCGGCACAGGCGTCGAAGCTCGACCCCGTCGACGCGCTGAGGTACGAATAGAGTGAGCCGACCCACGGTGGGGTCACGGGGAGCGAGTTTCGCCACCACGCTCAAGGAGGGCATCGTGATTGCCCTCGAGGCGATCCGTGCCAACCGGCTTCGGGCCGGCCTCACGATTCTCGGTGTCGGGATCGGGGTGTCGGTGGTGGTGACGATGGCCGCGTTGATCACCGGAATCCGCTCGTCGGTGATGGAGGCCTTCGAGTCGGCGGGCCCCAACAACTTCATCGTGGTGCGCTTCGACTTCACCGCCGTCCGCTTCGGCGACGCCGGTGACCGGGCGCCCTGGTGGAACAAGCCCGTGATCACCCCTGCCGAGGCCGACCGCCTCGCTCGGCTGCCTACCATCAGCGAAGCGCTCTACAACTTCGGAACGGGAACCAACATCCAGTTCGAAGAACAGACGCTGAACGGGATCCTGGCCCAGGCCTACTCCTCGGGATGGCCTGCATACACTCCGGGCGACTTCATGGCCGGACGCAATTTCACCCCGGCAGAAGTTCAGGACTCACGCGCTGTGGTGGTCATTTCGTCGGATCTCGCGCTCGATCTCTTCGGCCAACGCGACCCCATCGACAAGTCCGTGCGGCTGTCGACCCCCTTTCGCAACGTCCGTGACGACTTCAGGGTCATCGGCGTCTTCGAGCCCGAGGACAACGTCTTCTCTTCGGTGGCCCAGCACTGGATCGTCTTGCCCTATACGGCGGCTCTCAAGCGACTCAAGGCCGACGACAGCCAGGCCCAGATCCTGATCGTCCCCGACTCCACGTATTCGCTTTCGGAAGCGCAGGACGAGGTGATCGCAACGCTGCGCACGATGCGGGGGCTGGGGCCTCGCGAGGACAATGATTTCGCCCTGCTCGCCTCGGCCCAGCTGGTCGAGACCTTCAATCGCCTCACCGCGGTCTTCTTTCTCGTCATGTTGGCGCTGTCCTCCGCAGGGCTGCTGGTGGGCGGGGTGGGTGTCATCGGTATCATGCTGATTTCGGTGACCGAACGCACCCGCGAGATCGGCGTGCGCAAAGCGCTCGGGGCGACCCGTCGCGAGATCCTCTGGCAGTTCCTGGTCGAGGCCGGGGTACTCACCATGCTCGGGGGGGCAGCAGGCTTGATTCTGGGTGGGGCCCTCGCCTTCGCCACCGCCCACTTCACCCCGATTCCAGCTCGGATCCCCCTGTGGTCGATCGGGGCGGCGCTCGCCTCGGCGACCCTCACGGGTATGTTGTTCGGACTTCTCCCGGCCTATCGCGCTGCTCGACTCGAGCCGGTCGAGGCCCTTCGCGCCGAGTAGGCGCCCATATCTCGCAGCCGACCCCATCATGACCGACGCCCTCGACGTACTCGCGATCTTCGCCCACCCCGACGACGCCGAGTTGTTGTGCGGGGGAGCGCTGGCGAAGAGCGCCGCCGCGGGCGAACGCACGGGAATCCTCGACCTCACCCGCGGCGAGATGGGCTCTCGCGGCTCGGTCGAGCTTCGGGCCCGTGAGGCTGCCGCCGCGGCCGAGGTGCTCGGGCTCGCCGTGCGGCGCAACGCGGGCCTATCCGATGCGAGGCTCGAGAACACCGTCGAAGCCCGTACGCGTATTGCCGGGATCGTGCGCGAGTTGAGGCCGCGGATCGTGGTCACGCACTGGACGGAGGGTCGCCATCCGGATCATCGCGTGGCGGCACAACTGGTGTGGGATGCCTGCTTCCTGGCCGGGCTGAAGAAGTTCGACGCCCCCGGCGAGCGGCATCGCCCCCTGAAGCTGGTGCACGCAACCGCCTTTCGCGAAGATGCCGATCCGCCCTCGTTCGTGGTCGACATCACGGCGCAGATCGAGCGCAAGCTCGAGGCGATCCGCGCGTACGGCTCGCAGTTCACCGGGGTGGCGCAGGCGGGTGAGGTGTTTCCGGGGGGCAGCCGAACTCTCGCAGATCAGATCCGCGCCCAGGCCGCGGCGAGCGGCTCACGGATTCGGGTGGCCTACGGAGAGCCGTTCCGGACACGGGAAACGAACTCGGTCGACACCCTCGGTGGGCTGTCGGTACCGTCCTTCTGAATCAAGGAGGCCCGTCGTCGGGCGCTCCCGTCCGGAGTCCACTCCCCCCCCGCCGCTCCTCCCGCCGGATCCGATCCCCCAGTGGGGTCAGGATCAGGAAGGTCAGGAAGGTGATCACCGCGATCGCCGCCGCGAGCCCCACCCGGCCGTGGGCGACGGCCGCGCCAATGGCTCCGGTGGCCCAGATGGCCGCCGCGGTCGAGGTGCCCTGGACGTCGGCACCCGATTTCAGGATTGCGCCACCCCCGACGAAGCCGACACCGGTCATGAGGCCGTTGATCACCCGTGACAGCGCATTCGGATCACCGCCTGCGACCTGCAGGCCGATGAGCATGTAGCTGCAACTGGCAATGGCCACCAGGGGAAAGGTGCGCAGGCCGACGAGTCGGGTCCTGTGCTCGCGATTCCAGGCGAGCGGCAAGGCGAGTGTGAACGAGATCAGGAGGGCGAGGACCGAGTCGCCCAGATTGGTGGGATCGATTTCGAGTGGTAGCATGCCCCATCTTGCACGCCGCCGAACCCCCGGGCAATGCCTCCCTGGTCTGATGTCGGCGCCGGTGCGTGCACCCCGCCGTACTCGCTCAGTCCAGGAACCGGTCGCGTTCCGTCGGGGTGGGCACCCGGCACTCCTCCCGCCGCCGGAACAGACGGTGTCGATGCCGTGCCAGGAGGTCGTAGGCAGCGTCCCGCACCACCCGCGGCAGGACCCTCAGCAGCCCGAGCGCCCGCCATGGGCCTCCGAGGAGTGTGGCCAGCTGCACGATGGCGTCGGATCGAATGTAGGTCTGTTCACCCCCCTGGCCGTCGCTTCGCACCAGGATCAACGAGTCGACCGTTTCCAGCTCGGGATGCCGCCGCATCAGCGCCGCCGCGAACTCGCCCTGGAGTGCCGCAAAGCGGACCCGCCCCTCGCGATCGGCACGCAACACGCCTTGCACGGCAGCGTCGCAGATCCCACACAACCCGTCGTACAAGAGGATCGCCCCGCCGGGCCCGGTCATTCGGCGCCCGCGCATGCCACCTCCACCACCAGCCGTCGCCACGACGGCACCTCATCGCCATGCACCGCAGCCGCCTTCGCCACGGCGGCGCCACCTCGCGCGAGCCAGGGCCAGAGCCAGAGCGCGATCTCCGGCGGCAGGTGCCCGATAGGCTCCCCCGTGGTGAGATGCACCCATACGCCCGGCTCAGCGGGACCGGGCGGATCGGGAATCAACAGGACGGGGTCACCCCGTACCAGCTTGCGGAGATGCCGCTCCCGGCCCGCGAAGGCGATGCCGTGCACGGTCGCGCGGAACGCAGGAGGGCAACCCTCGGGAAACGTCGTCTCGGTCGGCGGCATGAGATGGGGGCGGTGCACGGATCGGTCGGGACTGGATAACTTAACCCCATGGATCCGATCTATCTCGACTACGCCGCCACGACGCCGCTGCGGCCCGAAGTGAGGGCCGCGATGGAGCCCTATCTCGAGACCCACTTCGGCAACCCGTCCTCGACCCACCGCTGGGGACGGACAGCCCAGGCGGCACTGGAGGAGGCGAGGGCGCGCGTCGCCGACGCCCTCGGCGCCGGGCGTCAGGAGGTGGTCTTCGTCCGCGGCGGAACCGAGTCCGACAACCTGGCCATCCTCGGTCGCGTCGATGCGACCCGTGGCCGCGGTGAGACGCCCGTCGTGGTCACGGGGGCGACGGAACACAAGGCGGTCCTCGATACCGCTCGTTCGGTCGCACGCCACGGTGGGCGAGCCATCATCCTGCCGGTCGATCGGGGGGGTACCCTGGATCTCGAGCAGCTCGAGCGCGCCCTGGCGCACGCCCCCTGTCTGGTATCGCTGATGTGGGTCAACAACGAGGTGGGGGTGATTCAACCCATCGCCGAGGTCGCTCGTCGCGCGGCTGCCCACGGGGTGGCCGTCCACACCGACGCCGTGCAAGCCGTGGGCAAGATCCCCGTGCACTTCGCCGATGTGAGGGTGGCCTGCCTCTCGCTGTCCGGGCACAAGATCTACGGCCCCAGGAGCGCGGCCGCGCTGCTCGTGCGCCGCGACACCGATCTGTTTCCGCGCCTCCACGGCGGAGGGCAGGAAGGCGGGCTGCGGCCCGGTACGCCCGATGTCGCTTCGGCCGTCGGGCTCGCCGAAGCCGTCACCCTGGCGGTGGCCGAGCAGCCGGCGCTGGCGACTCGGTTCGCGGGGCTGCGTGATCGCCTCGAACTCCGTCTGCGCGAAGGAATCCCGGGGCTGCGCGTGCACGGAGCCGAAGCCCCGCGCTCACCGCACCTGTTGAGCGTGGGCGTGCCCGATGTGGATCCACAGGTCTTGAGCGCCTCGCTCGACCTCGACGGGCTCGCGGTGTCAGGGGGGTCGGCATGTTCCTCCGGGTCGGCCCAGGTGAGCCATGTGATCGCCGCGATGTACGGCGACGACGCCCTCCCGGCGACCGTGCGCTTCTCATTTGGCCGCACCACCACGGACGACGACGTCGAGCGCGCAGCCGCAATCACCCTCAGGGTGGTGGGGCGCCTGCAAACCGCCGGGGTCGCGCTGTGATCGCGCCTGCGCCGTCGGGTCCCGCCGCTCGAGGTGATCGGGTGCTCGTGGCCATGTCGGGTGGTGTGGACTCGTCCGTCGCGGCGGCGATGCTCGTCGAACAGGGCTACGAGGTGGTGGGCGTCACCATGAAGACGTTCTGCTACACCGGCACCACGACGTCCAGCAGGACCTGTTGTGGACTCGACGGGATCGCCGACGCCCGGCGCGTCGCCGATCACCTGGGCATCGCCCACTATGTGTTCGATGTCGAGGAGGACTTCACGCGCGACGTCATCGACGACTTCGTCAGCGAGTACGCGCTGGGCCGCACCCCGAATCCCTGCGTACGGTGCAACGCCAACACCAAATTCAGGGATCTCATGGCCCGCGGCGAACAGCTCGACTGCCGAGCCATCGCATCGGGGCACTACGTTCGGATCGCGCACACCTCCGAGGGCAGCCGCCTTCGCCGTGGCGCCGACGCCAACAAGGACCAGGCCTATTTTCTATGGGGACTCCCGGCAGACCTCCTGCCCAGGCTTCTCTTTCCGCTCGGTGATCTCACCAAGCCCCAGGTACGGGAACGCGCACGCGCGTTGGGGCTGGTCACCGCCGAGAAGCCCGAATCCCAGGAGATCTGCTTCGTCCCGACCGGCAACTATCGCGACCTGCTGCAGAAGCGGCTGCCGACGCGCCATCCCGCTCTCGAGCGGGGACACCTCGTGACCGTCGACGGCCGGGTCGTGGGAGAACACGACGGCTACGCAGGGTTCACGGTCGGGCAGCGGAAGGGCCTCGGCGGTGGGTTTACCGAGCCGGTGTTCGTACTCGAGGTGCGCCCGCACACTCGCGAGGTGGTCGTGGGTCCAGCCGACCAGCTGGCCTCCGCGACCGTGAGGGTCGCAGACCTCAACTGGCTCGCACCGGCGCCCGCCGTCGGCACCAGGGTATGGGTCCAGATCCGACACCGGGCCGCTGGAGCCGAAGCCGTCGTGGTCGAGCGCGAAGAGGAGCGGGCCTGCTATCGCTTCACCGAACCCCAACGCGCCGTCACTCCGGGGCAATCCGCGGTCGTCTTCGACGCCGACGCAACCGTGCTCGGCGGTGGTCGCATACGCTGACGACGGGAGACGTACAGGTCAGCTGAGCGGTACCGCTCGAGCCAGAAGGTTCCTGAGATCGGTCGTCGACACCGACAACACCGCGGCTTCGGCTTCGGACTTGTCGCCTGAGACGATGACGCCGCGGCTGGGCCGGTCTGGATCGGACACACAGCGAAAGACGAGGGTCGCAGGATCCGCGAATCCCGACGGGCCCGTCGATGCGAAGACCTCCCATCGGTCCAGGTCGTCGTCGAGAATGGTTCTTGACATGGCCGCACACCCCTGAAGGGTCAGTGTTTCAGCTCAGCACTGGCGCTGAACTGCTCGAGCGCTTCTTTCGCGTCTCCGCTGAGATCGTCCGGCACCTCGACCTTGACCTCGACGATCTGGTCGCCCCGACGATCGCCCTTCTCGATGCCCTGGCCACGGATCCTGAAGCGCGTGCCCGGCTGCGTTCCGGGAGGAATCCGGAGCACCACCTTCGCACCACTCACGGTGCGCACCTTGATCTTCGATCCCAGCGCCGCCTGGACGATGTTGATCGGCACCGTCACATGGATGTTCAGCCCCTCGCGCTGGAAGAAACGATGGTCCTGGACCTTGAAGGTCAGGATCAGGTCTCCCGGAGGCCCGCCTCCCGCGCCCCGCTCACCGTGGCCCGAGAGCTTGAGCCGGGTGCCCGTGTCGACCCCCTTGGGCACCGTCACCTGGATCTTCCGCGACTGACGCACGCTGCCCCGGCCACCACACGCCGTGCACGGCTTCTCGGGGATCCTGCCTCGTCCCATGCACGCCGGACAGGGGCGTTTGACCGCGAAACCGGATTGCCCGAAGCTCACCTGCCCTGCACCCCCGCATTCCGCGCAGGTCTTGATGGCCGATCCCGGCGCCGCCCCTGAACCCGAGCAGATGGCGCACTCCTCGGTGATGGGCACATCGATCGAGATCTTGCCCCCGCCCACGGCCTTCTCGAACGAGATCTCGACCACGTACTCGACATCCTGGCCCTTGCGGGGCCCACCCGCGCGAGTCGAGGTGCCACCCTTGCCTCGTCCGCCGAAATCGAAGATCGAACTGAAGATGTCGCCGATCCCCCCGAAACCCTGGAGGTCGTCGAACGAGATCCCCCCCGCGCCACCACCCGCACTCCGACGCTCGCCACCCCCCGGTGCCGAACGACCGCCGCCGAAGCCGAAGGCCCCCAGACGACGCATTTGATCGTACTGCTTCCGCTTGTCGGCATCCGACAGCACGGCGTAGGCCTCACCCAGGTCCTTGAACCGATCACCCGCCTTGGGGTCGTCCGGGTTGGCGTCCGGATGGTACTGCTTCGCAAGCTTGCGATACGCCTTCTTGATCTCGTCGGGCGACGCCTTGTCGGAGACACCCAACACCTCGTAGAAGTCTTTCGACGCCGCCATGCTCGCCTCAGTCGACCTTGTAGACGCTCACCCGCGCGGGCCGCACCAGGTTTCCCCGGAACGCATAGCCCTTCGCGAATACGCTGGCTACCGTATCGTCGCGATCCTCGTCGTCGACCGGCACACGCATCATGGCCTCCATCTGCTCGGGGTCGAAGATCGCACCCTCGGATGGGGACAGGACCTCTGCGCCCGCGTCTTCGAGCGCCCGCACGAACTTCCGCTCGACCAGATCGATGCCTTCGACGATCGACTGTACCGTGACCGCCTCTTCGTCCGGGTCGAGCAGGGAAACGCGTTGGAGGTCGTCGAGCACGTCGAGCAACCGCCTCACCAGGTCGGCCTGAGCGCGATCCCAGGTGCCCGCCATCTCACCCTCGACCCGGCGCCGGTAGTTCGTGAACTCCGCCGCCAGGCGCAGGTGCCGATCGTTCAGGGTCGCGAACTCCCTCTCCATACGGTCCAACTCGTCGTCGAGATCGGCTTCGGCGAGCGCTTCCTCGACCTCTTCGGGGGTCGGATTTCCGGACGAGGGCGCGGCGGAGGGGACATCGAGAGGATCGGCGCGCAGAGTGGCGTCGGCCTCGGTCGAGGACTCGAGATCCGACAGGTCGGGGGGGGGAGTGGACTTCGAATCAGTCATGGCTGTCCCTGTAGGGTTCGACACGGTTCATGGCGGGGATCGGGGTCCCGCCCGGCCCGGAAGAAGAAGATACCCATTCGTCGAGGCGCTGTTCAGCCCCCCGCGCTGGAAGCCTGTTGCAGGAGGGCGAGCCAGGCAACGACGAGAGCGAACACCTCCTCGCGCCCCAGGTCGTTGTGGGGCTCGTGGCGACGCCCGGCCAGGCGCTCGACCCGGACCTGCCCGCCGGAAAGGCCACGTGACCATTCGTCGACCGGACCCACATCGGTTACCCGGTCGTCGCCGGGGAGCAGGACCAGCAACGGCAGTCCCTCGGGCAGCTGCTCGACGAGCGCCATCCGCTGCGCCTCCGCGACCTTCGAGACGAGGCCGGCCGACACCCGATGGTGGACCAGCGGGTCGTCGAGATAGGCTCGAGCGAAGGCAGGGTCGCGGGTCAGCCGTTCCGGCCGAATCTCGTTGGCCAGAGTCAACCGGGGAGCGACCCGGGCGAGCACCGGCGTGGCCAGGCGCTTCCAGAGGGGCACCTCGAGCGCCGTCGCGAGCCACGGCGCCGACAAGATCGCCGCCTGCCAGGGGGCCGCGCGCGTCTGGAGGGCGCGCAGGGACACGAGCCCGCCAAAGGAGTGGCCGAAGAGAATCGGAGCTCCCGGGGCTTCGACCTCGGTCAGCGTCCAGTCGTGGACGGCGATCAGGTCGTCGACGAACTCGCCGAAGTCGTGCATGACGCCTCGTCGACCCGAGCTCGAGCCGTGGCCTCGTTGATCGTACGCCACGATCCGGTACCCGGCGGCGGACAGCACGCCGGCCAGGCCGTCGTACCGGCCCGCATGCTCGCTGAAGCCGTGCACCACCACGATGCGCCCCACCACCTCGGTCCCGGCGGGGGGATTCCAGACCCGACCCTGCAGGACCGCACCATCGGGACGCTCGAAGATCGGTGCCGTCGGGTCATGGGCGCGCGCGTTCATCGGCCGCCCCCGTCATCGACGAGGCCGAACAACAGGTGGAGCGCACGTTGGACTGCCCGAATCCGGATCCCCTCGCGGTCGCCCGCAAACACCTCGTGCACCGCCTCGACCCTGCGGCCCTCACCAGCCGCACCGGGCACGGCCGCCGCGATCCACACCGTGCCCACCGGCTTCTCGGGTGTGCCTCCGTCCGGACCGGCCACCCCGGTGATTCCCAGGCCGCAATCCGCGTCGAGCGCCTCGCAGACACCCACGGCCATCTGGCGGGCCACCGGCTCGGAGACCGCACCGTGGCGCAGCAGCACCTCAGGGGGCACCCCGAGCCAGCCTTCCTTGACGGCGTCGGCATAGGCCACCGCTCCGCCCACGAAGGTCTCGGACGCGCCCGGTCTCGCCGTCCACCGCTCGGCCACCATCCCCCCTGTGCAGCTTTCCGCGGTGGCCAGCACCCAGCCCCGGCGGGCCAGGGCCGAGGCGAGGGGTTCGACCAGGTCGCCCGACGAAGCGCTGAACCGATAGCCTCGCAGGATCGGGTCTACCACGGCTTCGGCCGCATCGAGGATCGCCACTGCCCGCGCCTCATCATCGTCGGCCCCGTCGAGGTAGGTGGTGAAGCGCAGGTCGACGCCTGTGAGATCGGGGAGGTAGGCCACCTCCACGTTGCGCAGCCCCACATCCCCCAGCGCAGCCTCGATCCGGGGCGCGAGTACCGACTCCGGTAGACCGGTCGTGTGCAGGAGACGGCTCATGGACGGCCGCAGCGCCGAGCCGAACACGTCGCGAATGAAACCGGCGAGGCCGTCGCCCAGGGCGCGCATCTCACGCGGCACCCCGGGCAGCAGCACGACCCATCGCCGCCCCGCCTCGCCGTCGAGGGGAAACCCCAGACCCGGCGCCACCCCCACGGGGTTGACGAAGACCCGGCCACCGCGGGGTCGAAGGCAAACGCGCCGAAGGTCGGCCGTGAGGGGGCCACGCTTCGTGGCGGCGTAACGAGCCCGGAGCGCCTCGACCAGAGCGGCATCTTCGATGAGCTCCACACCCAGCGCGCGAGCCACCGCTGGGCGGGTGCGATCATCTTCCGTCGGTCCGAGTCCTCCGGTCACGATCACCAGGGGCGCACCCCGGACGGCGTCGAGAACCGCCTCGGCGATGTCGTCGTCCCGGTCACCGACCGTGAAGCGCCGTCGTACCCGTACGCCGAGCAGCGAGAGATGTCGGCCGAGCCAGGCCGCGTTCGAATCGAGGGTCGCTCCCGAAAGGAGCTCCTCACCGACCGTGACCACGACGGCCTCGAGCGGCGTGACCTTCATCGGTGACGGTCGCTCACACCCGAACGCCGAACAGGCCCCGATACTTCCAGAGATAGTCGAGCAGCGAATAGACGGTCAGGAAGACGGCCAGGGCCAGCGTCACGACGACCCAGAGTCGATGAAAGGTGCTCCACACGGTCCAGGTGGCGTGATTCCAGCCGTGGTCGGCAGCCATCTGCTCGAGGGGCAGCCACAAGAGCATTCCTCCCACGAAGAGGTTCTGGACCAGCGCCTTGCGCTTTCCCGACGTGCCCGCCGCGATCACCACCCCTTTGCGATTCGCAATCTGGCGGAGCACCGTGACCAGGAGTTCCCGCCCGAAGACGACGACGACGATCCAGAGCGGAAGCGGACCCAGATGCGGCACGTCGCCCAGCGAACCGGGTCGTTGCGAGATGAGGTAGATCGGCATCACCGTCGCCACCAACAGGAGCTTGTCGGCAATGGGATCGAGCAACTTGCCCAAATCGGTGATCCACCCGTGCTTGCGGGCCAGATACCCATCCCAGACGTCGGACAGCGCCGCCGCGAGAAACCCGATGAAGCCGAGAACGCGCAGGGCGGAGCCCGGGGCCATCACCAGGAGGTAGACCATCGGGCAGGCCACGATCCGTCCAACGGTGATGATGTTCGGAATCCGCCTGCGACGCTCAGACACGCCGGGCTCCCGCTAGCTGAGCGACTTGACGACCGTCTTGGACACCGCCGTCAGCGTTTCGAAAACGCCCTTGCCCTCGATGGCGATCCCCTCGAAGTCCGGCACACCCATGGGATTCAACTGGGCGCGCATCTCGTCGGCCGGCATCGCGTTGGCGAGGTCCCGTTTGTTGTACTGGATCACGAACGGGATCTTCTCCAGGTCGTACCCGTACGATTCGAGGTTTTCGTACAGGTTGTGCATCGCCTCGATGTTGGCTTCCGCACGTTCCTCCTGGCTGTCGGCCACGAAGACCAGACCGTCGACCCCCTTGAGGATCAGCTTGCGCGAGGCGTTGTAGTAGACCTGACCGGGGACCGTGTACAGGTGGAATCGGGTCTTGAAACCCCGGATCGACCCGAGATCGATAGGCAGGAAATCGAAGAAGAGCGTGCGCTCGGTCTCCGTCGCCAGCGAGATCATCTTTCCCTTGGTGTCGGGATTCACTCGGGAATAGATGTACTCGAGGTTGGTGGTCTTGCCACCGAGACCGGTGCCGTAGTACACGACCTTGCAGTTGATCTCGCGACTGGCATAGTTGATCATCGACATGTGCCGACGCTCCTCAGCGAACCAGAGGGAAGATCAGGACTGAAGCGAGACAGCGTGTGCATTCGCAAGAGCGACCCTTCACCCACGACCCCCGGGATACGAGCGGACAGGAGCGGCGAACGATGTCGCCGGCTTCGGGCGGCCGGAAGGGCTCGAACCCTCAGGCCTAAAAGTCGGACGGCCGCCGGGGGATGGCAAGGTGGCCATCAACCGACCTCGGCCAGAATTCCCGCAGCTTCATCTTCCATGCGCTCCAGGATCACCTGAGCTCGGTTCCGCAACAGGCGCCGTGGCTCCCATGCAAGGAAGTCCCGCAGCAGGGTGATGTGATCGACCGAGGGCTCGGCACGCGACATGTGTCCGAGCGCCGCCAGTCGCCGCAGGGCGTGCGGAGAAAAGAGCTCTTTGCGGTGTCGGCTTATCTGATCGCGGATCACCCATGCGGCAAGAGCCCCCACCGCCGCCGCGGCGAGCAGGCTGATTCCGGTGACTCGGAGCGTTCTGTTCATCGACCGATTTCCCATGTGCTCACATTTCCCTGCGGCCCGCCAGCGCTTCGGCCAACGTGCCGCCGTCTACGTAATCCAGATCGCTTCCCACCGGAAGTCCCCGCGCCAGGCGGGTCACCCGTATCCCCCCGGGCCGGAGCAGCCCTTCGAGGTAAACCGCCGTCGCTTCGCCCTCGACCCCCGAACTGGTGGCGAGGATCACTTCCCGCACCGGTTCCGCCTCTCGCACCCGCCGAAGCAGATGCGGGATCCGCAACTCGTCGGGACCAATCCCGTCGAGCGGCGAGAGATGCCCTCCAAGAACGTGGTATCGCCCCCGAAAGGTACCGGTTCGCTCGATGGCTCCCACCTCGTGGGCTTCCTCGACCACACACAGTATCGACTCGTCCCTGCGAGGATTACAGCAGATCTCACACAAGTCGGCTTCAGAAAAGCTACCACACCGCTCGCAGGGCCGGATACGGTCGGACATCTCGCGGATGGCGGCGGACAGTCGGCGTGCATCGTCCTTCGGCGCCTTCATGAGGTGGTAGACGAGGCGTAGCGCCGTCTTGGACCCCACGCCGGGGAGTCGCGAGAACTCTCCGGCCAGTTGATCGATGACCGACATGCTGAGCCCGGAGCCCCGCTCAGAACAGCCCGGGGAGCTGCATCGGCAAGCCGCCCGTCACCTTGCGCATCTCGGCCTCATAGAGCTCACGAGCCCGCGTCTGCGCCTGGCTGACGGCCGCCAGCACGAGATCTTCGAGCATCTCGACATCACGGGCATCCACGCACGCCGGGTCGATCTTCACCTGACGCACTTCGCCCTTGCCCCCCGCGGTCACCGTCACCATTCCGCCTCCCGAGGTGGCCGTGACCGTCTGTTTGTCGAGGCTTTCCTGAAGCTGCGACATGCGGGCCTGCAGCTGTTGGCCCATCTGCATGAGTTGCTCGAGATTGGTCATCGCTATTCCAGAAGTTCGAGGTCGAGTGCTTCTACCGCCTGCCCGAGAGCGGGTTCCTGCGTAACGAGTTCCCGGAGCCTCGTCTGGCGTACCGTGTCCTGGGTGACG